>CATLFB010000002.1 GCA_949927415.1 uncultured Candidatus Melainabacteria bacterium | reverse complement strand
ATGAAGGGAAGCCTTTAAAATCCTTTAACAGATTCCGCCAAAACCCTGCAGGAGCGTTACTTGCGGGTGCCCCCCCCCCCCGGAAATTCAATAATAGCTTGCTTTTTCATACGTTGCTCCTCGTTTTACGTTTTTCTACATGATTATTATAGCAAATTTTCGAGTTTTTTTCAACTGAACAGCTAAATAAAAACGGCCGTCGTGGCGGCCGCTTATTCATACTTCCAGTTTTTGTATTGTGACTAATATTCTTTAAATTTATTTAAAAACCGTTATTTTGCTATACTTATTTCTTCAAAAAGTCAGGGATTTCAATGTTTGTGAAGCCTGAACCCATTTGAGGCATTGAAGTTCTTCTGGGTTGTGCAGCTGAAACATTGCTGTTATTATTGAAGGCTCCTGAGAAAAAGTCTGATGCGCTTAACTGCTTAACATCAGTTTTTGGAGCTTCAGCCGGCTGGTTTTTAAGTTCAAATCCGGTAGCAATAACTGTAACCTGAATTTCACCCTGAATATTTTCATTAACAGCAGTACCGATAATAACAGTAGCATCATCAAGAACAGCGTCATGAATAATATTTGCAGCGTCAGTGATTTCATGAAGTGTCATATCAGGTCCGCCTGTGATGTTAACGATTACGCCGGATGCGCCGTTAATTGAAGTTTCTAGCAGCTGTGAATTGATAGCGATTTCAGCAGCCTTGATAGCTCTGCCTTCGCCCTGACCGCGGCCGATACCCATAAGAGCAGAACCTGAAGCCTGCATAACATTTTTAACATCGGCAAAGTCAACGTTGATAGTTCCGGGAACCGTGATGATGTCGGAAATACCCTGAACACCTCTCAACAGAACTTCATCTACAATAATGAATGATTCCGTTAATGAAACCTGACGGTCAACTACCTGCAATAACTTATCGTTCGGAACAACAATAACCGCGTCAACTGCTTCTCTAAGTTTTTCAAGACCTTGAACTGCCTGATTCTGGCGTTTTCTGCCTTCCCAAGAGAACGGTTTTGTAACAACAGCAATTGTTAAAATACCAAGTTCTTTAGCAATTTTAGCAACGACAGGAGCCGCACCGGTACCTGTTCCGCCGCCCATTCCGGCTGTGATAAATACCATATCAGCGCCGTCAAGTGCCTGAGTAATTTCCTGCTGTGCTTCTTCAGCGGCTCTTTCGCCAACTGACGGATCTCCGCCTGCACCAAGGCCAGCTGTTGATTTAGTTCCTAATTGAATTTTGTTGGGAGTTTGTGCAAATTCAAGAACCTGTAAATCTGTATTCATAAGCCAGAATTCAACGCCTGACAAGCCCGCTTTAATCATTCGGTTAACCGCGTTTCCGCCGCCGCCGCCAACACCGATAACCTTAATATTGGTAGGGTTGATAGCACTGCGGTTTGTTGGTGCCTGAGCGCCTGCCGGTTCTTCTTTCTTTGCAAAAATATCTGATACGAAATTTTCCACTTTGTTACCTCTTATATTAAATAATTACATAATTTCGGTTCATCCTGTCCGATTAACTGATTACGGACTCCCCAACTATATAATAACATACTATTTTGAATAGAAAAAAAATACAAGAAATTTACATCAATTATGAACAAAAGTTAATATAAAGTTTTTTAGCGGCGAAACGACGGGAGGATGAAGTGAAAGGTGAAAAGTGAGAGGTGAAAGGTTCTAAACGTGAACATTAAGAGTCGCAGGGGAAGAGAAGAGAAGAGAAGAGAAGAGAAGAGAAGAGGATGGGTGCGTCAATTTCAACTATTTCTTTTTTGTGCTACAATCTCTTGAGAAGAAAGGACAGGGAATATGAACAAAAGAATAGTATCAGGAATGAGATCCACCGGCAAACTTCACCTCGGACATTACCTCGGAGTGATTCAAAACTGGGTTAAACTGCAGCAACAGTACGAAAGCTTTTTCTTTGTTGCAGACTGGCACGCCCTGACTACAAAATATGACAAGACAGAAAATTTAAAACAGGATGTTTTTGACGTTGTTGCCGACTGGTTAAGCTGCGGGATAGATCCGAACATTTCGACAATTTATGTGCAGTCGCTAGTTCCGGAAATCGCTGAATTAAATATATATTTAGGGATGATAACCCCGCAAAACTGGGTTGAGCGCGATCCTTGTCTTAAAGATATGGCTAAAATTCTCAGAACAAAAGAAGGCACCAATTCGCAGATTAGTTACGGGTTAATGGGCTATCCGGTTTTGATGAGTGCGGATATTATGATGTTTAATGCATCATTCATTCCTGTCGGAATCGATCAGGTTGCGCACATCGAAATCACGCGTGACATTGCCAGAAGATTTAACAACATTTACAAATGCGAATTCTTCAACGAGCCAAAGCCGTTATTAAACGATTGTTCATTAATTTGCGGACTTGACGGCAACAAGATGGGTAAATCTTTCGAAAATGACATCAAAATTTCTGACACCGCAGAAGTCACGGCGAAAAAAATCATGTCTGCGATTACGGACAGAAGCCGCATGAGACGCGACGACCCAGGACATCCCGCGGATTGCGAAGTTGCCTTCAAATATTGGGAGATTTTCGGCTCACCCGAGCAGGTCGACACGGTCAAATGCGAATGCGAAAAAGGCTTGCGCGGATGTGCGGACTGCAAACGTCAGCTTGGCGCTGTGATTAACGAAAAACTTGCGCCGATAAGAGAAAAACGCGCCTACTACGAGGCTCATCCGGAAGTCGTTCACGAAATTATAAAAGAGGGTTCTGAAAAAGCCCGCATAGAAGCGCAAAAGGTTCTGAAAGAAGTCAGAAAATTTGTTAATATGTACTAAAAACAAAACCGCCTCACAAGGGCGGTTTTAATTTTACAAAACATCACGATACTATGAATTGGCCGTCAATAGCTAACCTTGAACGGGTAATCTGTGGGAATAGTCCAGTTGTTCATTTGAATAATAGCCGTGCAGTAATCTTTTCTTGAGTTTGTGGAATTACATGAATATTCCATTCCGTTGTATAAAGATTGAATATTGCCGTCCCAATTATACTTATATGGCTCCATACCTTTGTTATAATGATGCGTCCATTTATTAGCGTTATTATTTGGGTAAAAATTAAATACAAAAACACAAATACCAACTCCGGCACCTAATGCAGCACCATATTTTTCAATACATTTTTTGGGTTTACCTGGGTAAAAATACCAGTCGCGTGTTGTATGACTTGCGGCCTCCAAGGCCCCGCCATCGGCGAAGTAAACTATGTAGCTGCCATCGGGAAGGGTTTCTTTGTCTATTATATTCAGATAGGGCGCCAAATAATAATTAAACCACACCTCGGCCGGATTTGAACCTTTTATAAAATTCCCTTCTTCATCTTTTTGGGTGGTGTTCGTGACATCTGAAAACCAGTCTTTCTTATCGCCGTTGACATTTTCTGACATCAGAATCGCCTGATTCATCGCTGAATAAAACTTCTTCAGACGAGTTTCGACTACTTTGTTGTTGTTGCGCTGAATTAAAGATGGCAAGGTCATTGCTGCTACTATCCCGATTATGCCCAGAGTTATCAAAACTTCGGCCATAGTAAAGCCCGAACGTTCAGGGATAAGATTTAAGTCAAATGGGAATTTCGATAACGGATTTCGAAATAGAAAACTATTGCCGTCCGGATTGTTTTGGGCAAGGCCCCCACAATGACTGCGACGTTTTTTGGTCACTGAGATTAATTGACGCAAATAATTAAATGAAGGGAAGCCTTTAAAATCCTTTAACAGATTCCGCCAAAACCCTGCAGGAGCGTTACTTGCGGGTGCCCCCCCCCCCCGGAAATTCAATAATAGCTTGCTTTTTCATACGTTGCTCCTCGTTTTGTATTCTTATGTACATGTTTATTATATCAAAAGATTAGATTTTTTCAATTACGCAAAATAATAGCCGCTTTCGCGGCTTTATCTCATTGTAAAAGGTTAGTGTGTAGGAGAAAATAAAGAAAAAGAAAATGGTTTTATACTCATGTAATACCCGATTCGAATAAATATATAACATATATTTATTATATCTTTAACATATCTTAAAGATACATTAGTCTGCAAATCGAAAATCCGCGCCGAACCTTGAAAAGAGATGCAACAAATTTCGTTTCAAAGCTTAATAAAAAATTGCAATGAGAAATTCTTTCAAGTAAAATACTGTTATTAGACAACGGGGTAAGATTATGGAGATTACAGCTAAGAATTTAGTTAAAATATACGGCGACAGAAGCGTTGTAAACGATATTTCATTTAATATGAACAAAGGCGAAGTTGTTTGTCTTTTGGGGCCTAACGGAGCCGGAAAAACCACGACATTTTATATGGTGGTCGGGCTTGTGAAACCCAATCGCGGGCAGATTTTGCTTGACGGCAAGGATATTTCAAACTGGCCGATGAATATTCGTGCAAAAGCCGGTATCGGATATCTTCCGCAGGAAGCATCTATTTTCAGAAAGCTCACGGTTGAAGACAACATCAAGCTTGTTTTGGAAATGAATGAAAAGCTTACCGTCAACGAAAAGAGAAGAAAGCTTGAAGAACTTTTGACTGAATTCGGGGTTTTGAAACTTCGGAATTATTCTGCCGTGTCATTGTCGGGCGGTGAAAGACGACGTGTTGAAATTGCAAGAGCGCTTGCGGCAAGTCCTGATTTTATGCTTTTGGACGAACCTTTTGCGGGCATCGACCCGATTGCAATCGGCGAAATCAAAGACAACATAAGAAAGATTTCGAAAGACAAAGGATTGGGCGTTTTGATTACGGACCATAATCCGAAGGCAACTTTATCAATCACAGACCGCGCGTATGTAATATTCGACGGAAAAATAAAAATTCAGGGAAGAAGCCGCGATGTTGCGAATGACCCTGTTGCAAAAGAATTCTATTTAGGAAAGGACTTTGCGCTCTAATGAATTGCACCAAAACCAGACCGCAGGAAGAAGAACAGATAATTACACCAGAATTTGAAACGGCTGCGACGCAGAAGAAATTCAAATTCCCAAAAATTACGATTTATGATAAATACATATTTTCGCAGGTATTTTTCGCGACATTTGCGGCGATACTTTTGTTTTCTGTTGTCTGGATTGCGCCTGAGATGCTTTTGAACACTATCAAAAAGACGCTTGAGGGCTATTACAGTGCAAAGACGGCCGTTTTGGTGCTTTTGTACGAGTTGCCGAAAATTTTAGGGAAAGCTTTTCCGGTCGGCCTGCTTTTGGGAACTTTGTTCACGTTTGACAAACTTAGCAAAGACTCTGAACTCACGATTTTTCGGGCTGTCGGAATGTCATTTTTCAGAATTCTTGCACCTGTTTTTGTGTTGAGTTTAATTGTGACAGGGCTTTGTTTTGTAACTTATGACAAACTTATTCCCTATTCTTGCGCGAAATTAGATGCAATTAAAGGCGTCAGACCTGCCACACAGTATATTTACACGCAAAAAGACGAAAGCGGCCATCCGACAAAAGCCATTGTTGTATCAAGATTTTCGATGGATGAGATGACGAATGTAATTGTGCTTGATTTTTCAAAAAAACAGTACAACGATGTTCATCAGCTTAATGAAATCAATGTTGCATCACTTGGAAAATGCTATAAAGATAAATGGGTTTTGTTCGATATAACAAAATATAAAATCAATTCAGACGGGATTTTCCAGAACACAATAAAACTTGATAATATGACAGTTCTTGACGGTAAAGACGCTCAAAACGCTTATACACTGATGACTTACAGCATTAAACGCGACCGCGACATTACTAATCATGATTTAAAAAATTACATTTCGCTTTTGAAACAGAAAAATTTGACAGAAGAATACCGGTTTATGCTGAACAAATACCTGCAGAGATTTTTCCATCCGTTTGTTTGCGTATTGCTGGCAATAATGGGGACTTTATTGGGATTCAGCAAACCGCGCGAACAGAGATTAGTCGGATTCACAATTGCGATTGGCTGCATATTCTTATATTATATAACTCTGCCGTTTTTCGATTTGCTTGCGGAAAAAGGTATTCTGCACCCGTTTATTACGGCACTGTTCCCGCCTCTGGCTTTCTTTGCGGGCATTGTAGGATTTTACAAATCTAAGGATTTATAATATGAAAAAACTTATTCTGATTCTTTCTTTTTTAATGTTGGGAAACTGCGCATTTGCGGCAGAACCCATTGAAATCAAGCATAGCGACGGGATTTATCACATAATTCTGCATGGTGAAAAAATAAAAAAGAAAATCAAATTCATTTCAAGCGAAGGGCTTATCACAAACACAGAGGCGCACAAAAAAACGAATGCAAAACTTACTGTTAACGCCGGATATTTTGACCCGCAAAATGAAAAAACGATTTCTTACATCGTAACAGACGGGATAACATCGGACGATCCGCGGTTCAACGAAAATCTGCACAAAAATCCGATTTTGAGAAAAAATATTGATAAAATCTTAAACCGCACAGAATTCAGGGTTGTTGAATGTTACGACAGCAACAAACTTCGCTATGAAATCGTTCCTCATAATGCGGCTGTTGATTTCAACTGTTCAATCAAAACTTCAGCACAGGGCGGGCCTTTGATTTTGCCTAATTTGCGATTGGAGGAAGAATTTTTTGTTGTAAAAAAAGACGGCGAAGTTGTTCGGGAATCCTGTTCGGTGCTTCACAAAACCGCGCGGACGGTAATCGGGTTAAAAGATGGCGAGGCACACATTTTGATTATCACAGACGAACATCCGATGGATTTGTATGAAGTTCAGGAATATTGCAAGAAACTCGGGCTTGAGCGCGCAATGACCTTTGACGGCGGAAGCTCGACGTCCATGAATTACAAAGACGAGATTGAAGTAATTTCCACAAAAGGCGACGGCGCCGGCAGAAGCTTGAAATCATTCATGCAGGTTTTTTAGGCCAGACGGTTTATGTTATTAAAATTGCGGCAAGAATTTTTAGCAAAAGTTATTAATGCAATCAGCGTTTAAAACCAATGCAGGCCGTTAAACTTACCAGTTATAATCTTTTTTAATCTCCCATCCGTCAAGCATGATTAAAGCAGTGCAAAACGCGCCTAAATAATTGGCAGACTTAGGAGTTTCGTCATTAATTTTATGGCATCCTCGCCAACTGTCGTTAAGTAAAGTTTCCCGAGAATAGCCAAAGCCGTCCGGATAAAATCCGCCTTTTGGAATATTAACGGAAACGTGACCGTCGCCGCCGTTGTACCATTCGGCTTTTTGCGAAAATATATGGAAAATAAATTTGTCACGCCCGTAAACATTCGGTTTCTTATCGCCATTTATGTCTACTTCTATCTGTAAAAAGCCTTTTACAAGCGGATTGTGCCATAGCCAGCCTTGAATCACTGTTCCGTTGGCAAACCTATATGATTTTGATTTTGTGCTTCCGATATGAAGATTCGCTACTGAAATTTTTTTGAGATACGACAAAAGATATCTTTCCATAAATTCCTGCGCGTCAACCCCGTCAAAATCCCAATATTCTATTTCATCATTGTCTTTTACAGAGTACAACACGGCTTGCGAAAGTTCCGAATAAACTTTTTTCAACCTTTCAACTGTCACTTTCTTCTGATAATTTCCTACGACAGCCGGCAGTGTCATGGCAGCAACGATTCCGATAATGCCGAGGGTCACCAGAACTTCAGCCAGGGTAAAGGCTTTTTGGGGTGTGAATGATGATTTTTTAGGGGAGGTAAAAAAGTTATTATTATTTATATTATTTCTGTCACTTCTGCTTATAACCGTACCGTCGTAGCGAGCGTACTCTCGAGCATCCTGTTCCGTATGGTTCGGAAACCTCACCAACGGCACAGGCAAACAATCCAGTTTATGTTTATAATTACAAAAATGAAAACCCGTCAACGTGCGCAATTCTTGAAACAACCAAAAGGCGGGATTGCTTACCTGCCGCTCGCAATGACTCTGCACGTGATTGGAGAAGACACCGCAATCACTAACTAAATTCCAAAGCTGAAATCTTCCTCTTCGCCACCAAAAATCGTTATAAAATCCCGCAGAAATCTAAACTCTCGAGCAAAAACCCAAAGGCCTGAAATATTAAGACCTAAATTTGCCCAAACCCTTGAAGGAGCGTTATTTTCGGGCACCCCCCCCCCCCGGAAATTCAATAATAGCCTGTTTTTTCATACTTCAACCTCTTCAAAGTTCAACTTGTTTAACTATTTTATTATAACAAATTTGAGACTTTTTGACAATCTTATGACTTCGCAGGCAAAATCGCGTTAGCTATTTTTTTAATCATCTCATCCAAAGTCATGCCGTAATTTTGCTGTGTTTTTGATAATTTATGCTTTGAATTCAGCTGATTTACCATCATTTCGGCAGATTTGCGCGAAATTCCGTATTTTGCAAGTTCTTTGTACGATGCAGGAAGAGCCTCCTTAGAATAAAGCGCTTTTACTTTCTCTTCATAGGCGTTCAACTTTTCTTCCGGAATTCTGCTATCGCGTTGGAATTCTTCAAAATATTCAGAATGCTTTTTGCGAAGCTGAGCTGTCTCTTCTGACAATTGGGTTACAAGAGATTGTGCTCTTTCAGCCGGAATGCCGCTTTTCTTTAAATCTTCTGCGAGTTCTTCAACACTTTTATGAACAATTACGGAATCTGAAGCTTTCAGTTGTTTTATTAAATTCTCTGCTTCTTTTTTTGAAAGGCCGTTCATAATGTCATATTCAAATGCAGCTTTTCGAACCTCCGGCAGGCGTTCGCTGTATTGAAATCCCAGCATATAACGGTTGCCGCCGTATCCGCCGATATCTATCCAGTCCTGACGATTCTTTAACTTCGCATGTTCATCGCATTTTAGACCTGATTCCGTCATTAGTTTTCTGATAGTTATAATATTTTCAATATGCCTGTCGTAACGTTTGGCGAGATTTTCCGTACGCGCAAATTTTGAGTCTGAAAGTTCTCTTGAAAAATTCCAATCAGGCGAATATGAAACAAGATTGCTTAAAATAACATTTTTATAAGCAGGATTTTCCTTTGCAAAATTGAGTGCTTCCTTTGCAAAACGGATATTATTGTCGCGTTTGAATGAGCCTAATGTGAACAAAATAGAGCGATTAAGAGATTCAGCATCAAGTGTTTTGATAAAGTTCAAATATCCTTTGAATTCATGGAACTGATTTTCATAACTCATACGCTGAATTCGCGTCATGATATTAGTAAAATAAGCCGCTTTTTCCACATCTATAGCGGAATCATCATATTTTGAATAACTGATTGAATATTTGTAATCATCAGGATTAATCCGGCGCGGCTTCATTCTCTCTTCGCGGGGCAAATCCATCGGGATAATTTTTTCTTCTGCTGGCGTCGGAATTCTTTTGTCCACTAACTCTGCAGGCACTTTTTTAGATTTTACAACATCAGAGGCTTCCTTAGATGCAGCTTTAAGCGATTTTGAAAACAATCCGGCGCGTCCGGCGCAGGCGGCAGCCAGAATTCCGGCTGAAACTATTCCGGCGCCATACAAAAATTTTGTCGCATCGCTCTTTTTTTGCGTTTCTTTTCTGTTTTTGTCGGAAAAAGGAGCCTCACCGCGAAACAGTGATGCTCCTGATTTATTCGAATTAATAATGTTTATTTTTGATACATTCATGATTAACTTTTTAGCCCCTGTGAGTTTAAAATTCCTGAAAATATTTTTTTGCTAAAAAGTTTCAAAAATTTACATTATTTAACTATTTAACAAAAAAGCTTGTATTTACATTTGCGTAAATTTTAACAACGCCTACTTCAATCGGAGTTGAAGGGCCTGCGGCAGAATCTGCTTCAAGTGTATTTGCATACATATTAGCTTTCATGCTGTACATTACTCTTGTATGAGCATTAGGACTGCAATTGCCGTCGATTGATTTTACGCCTGTTATAACAGAACCCGCAGCTTTTACTAACGTATCAGCCTGAGCGCGGGCTTTTTTTGTTGCTGAACTCAAAAGGGCATCGCATTCGTTTTCATAGCTTGAAAGTGAAAAACTCATATTGCTGACTTCAGTTGCGCCAAGAGAAATTGCTTTGTCAATCATATCGCCGATTTTGCTGATTGATTTTGTGTGGATAACGATTGTGTTTGAAACTTCGTATCTGTCAAAGATTCTTTTGTTGCTTGAATATGTGTAACGCGGATTTGCATTGAAATTTGTGGTTTTAACATAATCTTTATCATTAGTGTTAATCATTGATTTCATTGCATTGTAAACTTTTTCTGATATTTCTTTATTTTTAGAAGTTGCATTCTGCATAGAACGCGTGTCAGTTGTTACTACGGAAATAGAAATTTCAGCAGTGTCAGGCGTTAATTCTTTATTTGAAGATGCGCTGACTGAAACATAGCCGCGTTCTTCAACATTTGCGGCCGCTGCTGTAACCGAATTTGATGTAATGCAATTTACGCCGACTGCAATTGAGGCTATCAATGCGGCAGATGCGGCCAAAATCATTAATTTTTTCATAGATTCTCCTTATCTTTTTCCTGTTCGGGAACTTGCCCGACTTTATTATCAGCTTTATCTAATTTTTGAAAATTCTCACAGGTAAATATCTTGCGGCCGACATTTTTTGTTTCCCCCTGCTTTTTTATTTGCGCCAGAAGGTCATCTACTTCGGCATCCGTCAATTTTGAAGGACGTTTCAACTCTATTACACTGCGGCTTCCGCCTGCAAGATAGAAGGAAAGCGCAAAAATTCCCCAGAGCAAAGTTCCCTGAAAAATATTGATTTCGTTGAAAGAAAGTGCCGATGCCGCTAAATTCCACAAATACATCGCGACCATCCCCGGGAATACCACAAAACCCGCAAAAAGACAGGCAGTAAAAAATGCGACAAACAACATGCCTTTAATACCTGATATTTGAACTATTTTTGAACTTTTTCTCATTATCCACGTCCTTTTTAACTCGGAGAATTTGACTTAATCATTTCAAGAAATTCTTTTTCTGTCAATATTGTAACACCTAAATCGCGCGCTTTGTCCAATTTAGAACCGGGATTTTCGCCCGCAATGACGAAAGAAGTGTTCTTTGATACAGAGGACGCGGGTTTTCCGCCCATTGATTTTATCAAATCTTCCGCTTCATCTCTTGTCATATTTGTTAATGTTCCGGTCAGAACAAGCTTTTTGCCCTTTAAAACATCGCTGATTCTTTCTACGTCTTGCACAGGATTCAATCCGAGCGATTTGAATTCGTCCATCAAGCGAAGATTTTTTTCGTCATTAAAGTAATCCCTGACCTCCATCCCTGTCTTCTGGCCGATTCCGGGGATGTCGATTACATCATAAGAATCTATATGATAAAAACGGTCAAGCGTTTTGAATTCATTTGCAAGGATTTCAGCGGTTTCTTTTCCGACATGTTTTATGGTAAGGGCAGTCAGAAAACGGCTCAGGGGCTGGGTTTTGCTATTTTGAATCGAGGTGTACATATTGCTTGCGGATTTTTCTTTGCAGCCGTCAAGCGTCAGAAAATCTTGTTTTGTAAGCTTGTACAAATCAACCGGGGTTCTGACAAGACCTTTTTCAAAAAGCTGTTCAATCACACCGGGCCCGATTTTGTCGATATCCATGGCATCATTTGAAACCCAGAATTCCAACTTTGCTTTCAACAACTCCGAACACTCGGGATTTGAGCAGTAAAGGTTAATTTCATCCGGCCGCGTTTCAAGTTTTGCGCCGCAATCGGGGCAGGTTTTCGGGATTTCATAGACCGGAAGTTTGAAATGTTCTTCATTTTTGACAACCCTTATTACTTTCGGGATAATTTCCGCGGCTTTTTTAATCACAACTTCATCGCCGATTCTGATATCAAGCCGCTTGATTTCTTCGAAATTGTGAAGGCTTGCACGTGCAACCTTGCTTCCTGCAAGGTTTACGGCGCTCAAAATCGCAACAGGAGTTATTGCGCCGGTTTTTCCGACATTCAGTTCTATATCAAGAAGTTTTGTGGTGGCTTCTTCCGGCGGAAATTTATAGGCTGTTGCCCATTTCGGCGCGCGTGCGGTGAATCCGAGTTCTTCCTGATATGCAAGTTTGTTGACCTTGATTACAACGCCGTCTGTTGCGTAATTCAGTTCAAAACGTTTTGTATCCCATTCTTTGCAGTATTCAATTGCCTCTTCAATATTTTTGCAGAGTTTTATATTCGGATTTATGCGAAAGCCGAGTTTTTTCAGATACATCATGCTGTCATAGTGGGTTTTGGGCGGGTTTTCAAGATTTTCAAATGTTGAATTGTATATAAAAATTGACAAATCTCTCTGCGCCGTAATCGAACTGTCAAGCTGCCTGATTGAACCTGCAGCGGCATTTCTGGGGTTGGCAAAAAGTTTTTCACCGCGCTCGCGGCTTTCTTCGTTTAGTTTTTCAAACGAAGTTTTCGGCATATAAATTTCGCCGCGAACTTCCACATCCACATCTTCGAAAATTCTCAGAGGGATTGCTTTTACCGTTTTGAGATTTGTTGTAATGTTTTCGCCGGTAATGCCGTCGCCGCGGGTGACGCCGGTTGTGAAAATGCCGTTTTCATAAGTGAGCGCAATTGCAAGTCCGTCGATTTTAAGTTCACAGACAAGTTCAACGTTGTCTTTAAAGTTTTTCGACAATTTTTCATACCACGTGACCAAATCCTCGTAGTTGTAGGTATTATCAAGGCTGTAGAGGCGGTGCTTGTGTTTATAGGGCAGGAATTTTTCGCTGACTGACCCGACACGTTGAGTCGGGCTGTCGGGCGTTTTGAGTTCCGGATATTCAGCTTCGAGTTTTTGAAGTTCGGCAAAAAGTTTGTCGTATTCAAAGTCGCTTATAGACGGATTATCTTCCACGTAGTAACGATAATTATGTTTATTAATTTCATTTTTCAAAAAATTAATTCTGTCTATCATAGCAGTGTTTGCTCCCTTAAAATCTTCTACAAAATCATCAACAGTTCTCTGATAACCTTTGTTGCAACGGCGGTTGAGACACCTGACGCGTCATAATCGGGTGCAAGTTCAACCACATCTGCACCGATTATATCAAAGTTTTTCAGATAATTAAACCATTCAACAAGTTCTTTAAAGGTCAACCCGCCGGATTCAGGCGTGCCGGTTCCGGGCATAATCGACGGGTCAAGGACGTCCAAGTCCACTGTTACAAAGATTTTTTTACCTTTTAGAGCATCCAAATCAGAGAATTTATGCGCTAAAGTGTTATGTTTTTTCATAAATTCAAATTCTTCTTTCATACCGGAACGGATTCCGATTTGGCGAAGGTTTTCGGGGCCGGTGATTTTTGATGCGTGGCGGATTACTGCAGAATGCGACATTTCTTCGCCAAGGTATTCTTCTCTCAAATCCGTGTGGGCGTCAAAATGAACAATTGCCAAATCTTTATAAAACTTTGAAACAGCTTTTATTTCAGGCAATGTCACGAGATGCTCGCCGCCGATTCCGAAAACCTTTTTGCCGTCTGTGTAAATTTCTTCGACATTTTTTTCGATTAAATCCAGCGATTTGTAAGTGTTTCCGAGCGGGAATTCCAAATCACCCGCGTCATGGAAATTAACATCCTCAAGATGTTTGTCAAAATATGGAGAATATTCTTCCAAACCCCAGCTTGCCAGACGTATTTGTTCGGGTGCAAATCTTGAACCCGGTCTATATGAAACCGTACCGTCAAACGGCAGTCCGAGCATTATGACGTCAGATGAATCGTAATCAGGGTTTTGCCCCATCCATGTTCTGTCTAAAAAAGGTCCGCTTAGCATTTTTATCCTCCTGATTTATCTCTTTTCTATTTAATTATATCAGAAAAGTTATAATCTATACAAATGATTGATTTTTAAATAAAAAACGTTAAAATAATTCTATGAAAAAGTTTTTATTATTGAGTTTAATATTGTTAACAGGACTTAATGCGTCCGCTAAAAACGTTGATTTTGAAGAGGTTTACCGTACGCTTGAAGTTCCGACGCACAGATACGTTCATAATATTGACCCCGGTGAATATTACGACAAACAAAACACCACTTGGTCGCCATATCCGCTTTTCCGGCTTGCGAGCCCGATTTTTTTCAAAACCATTGCAATTGAACCTGGATATTATGCGCTGACACCGCGCGAATACAAGGGGAATTGGTATATTCTCTTCAAAGACGGCGGAAAAATTAAATACATAATTCCGGCTTATGAAAGGGAAGTCGTACCTTTAACTTTTTACGACGATCACATTCCAAAGCCAAAACTTTCGATTTCACAGAGTCTACACATAAAAGCGCTTGATACGATTGGAAAGGTTTTCCCGAGTTCAAAGCGAAAACCTGCACCGCAAGCCTATCTTGAGGCAACTGATCTGGAGAGAAATTATCTTTCGCTGGTGATTTATTTCGGGAATTACCGGTATTATACGATTTTCCGGACAATTCAGCTTTAAGGGCGGAAGCCGGCCGGACAAAAGTCAGTCTTTCGCGCTTTAATATGTTTGCGAATTTTTATTCACCTTTGCAGGCCGCTTTCAGCCGAGGCCGAAAAGTTGCAGATGCTAAAAAGGTGCAAAACTTTGTAATTGACGAAAAATAAAAAGCCTGCGCACATTCGTGCCAGGCTCTCTATACGTTTAATATTTTATCTGACTTTGGTTTTTAGAAAAAGTTATTTTGCAACACTTTCTCTGAATTTTTTACCAGCAGTGAAAGCCGGAACTGTTTTAGCAGCAATTTTCAAAACTGCGCCAGTTTGCGGATTTCTGCCTGCTCTTGCAGCTCTTTTTCTCGGTTCGAATGTTCCGAAACCAACCAAAGTAACTTTTTTGCCTTTTGCTACAGTTGTTTCAATTGTATCTAAAATAGCTGCAACAACGTCACCTGTTGCTTTTTGAGAAACTTTTGCTTTTTTTGATACTTCTTTTACCAATTCTTCTTTGTTCATTAAGAACCTCCTTCTTACCTTTCGCCTACGGTAAACCGAAACCATTCTCTCTCGCTTCCGCATGCATAATATATTCGACAAAGTTATTATAACACGTTATGCGTTTTTGGCAAGGGGTTTTGGAAAAATTTTCCCTGAAATTTTAAATATACATTGACTCTTCGGTGTTCAATACAGACAAAACCGGCATTATAAAAGAGTTTTAACTAATTCATAGAATTCTCGTTAACTCTTGCAAATTTCACATTTTGAAAAAAATAACTTAAGATTTGATAAGCGTTGTAGCCTTGTTTTGCCAAATTGTTCGCGCCATGCTGGGACATCCCGACACCATGCCCGTTTTTTTTGACATTTTCATCGTAAGAAGGAACCGAGCGGATAAAAGGCAAATCATTTCCCCATGCGGCTGAGGCATTTATAGTCTGGCCTCCTGCGGAGGCTGAATAGTATGCAGGAACAACTTTCATGTTATAGGTCAGAACAAGGCCGGATGTACTGTCAACAGCTTCGTTGGTTTTTACGGTTTCGGCTGACGCTCCGCCATAGGCCTGATCTTCAGGAGTATCCTTCAAGTCATAGCCAAGAGAGGCGCGTTTGCCGAGATTTGCCAGCGCATAACTTCTGGCCGCAATTGCCTGCGCTTTTAAGGCTTCTAACTCCCACCCCGAGGGCATTTCTGATGGCACAACGCCTTTTAGATAATCTTCCAGTTCAACCTGATTTATAACAGTAAGCTTTTTATTTTTGTTCTGAACAATGATAATTCCGCGGTACCACTTATTTTTCGCACTGACAAAAGCGCCTGCCGGAGCCTTCAGAACAACGTAATCGGAATAAATCTGATAAAATTTTCCGTTAATTGCAATCGCCATCGTGTTTTTGTAAGGAATAATTTCATATCCTTTCATTGCATCAAGCTTGGTGACTGTTTTGTTGGTGTTTGCATCTATCAAAGAGGTTTCAACGGATGAGCCTATACCGACGCGGTCAACTCCTGTTTGAAGCCCTATTTTTATGGCATAACAAGGGTTTACGGACGCCGTGAAAAGCAAAAACATTGTAAACGCTGTGAAAAATTTCCTCTTCATAGCCATATTATAACATATTAATAGAAAAGCGGCTTAAGTCATCTGATTGATTTTTGATTTCTTCTCAATCCCGAGCGTTTCCATAATCCCGTCTGCATAATGATTACCAAGCTTTTGGGCTGCCGCGTATGAGGCAATTGAGCCGCAGACAAAAAAGATTCCTTTTAATATTGAGGCGGCTTTTCCTGTGTATTTTGAATTCTGAACAGCGTCGGCAAACGGTTTTAGAATATGTTTTGAGGAAGCTTTTTTTGCAATCGCTTTAAAACTTTCTTCGCTGAAAACTCCGTTGAAATTATCTTTCATGAAAGCTTCTCCCGCAAACATACCCGCAAGAGCCGCCGCCTCAACAATTCCTGTATGAACCTTATCTTCTGACATTGCAACCTTCAATGCACCTGATGCACAAATCAGGGGGTTAACATGATCTGCCGTAAACTGGAGACATTTTCCGGCAAATCCGAGCGCCCTGCTGTTCTTCGCAAGATTTTCAAAAACACTCACAGCACTTCTTGCGGTTGAAGAAAATGCGTTATCGTATTTTGAAATTTCCTGCATAACGCCGGTGCATTGGCCGACAGTTACAACGCTTCTTCCGATATCACCGTTTTTCGTCTTCTCAGCGTTTCTATATGCAAATATTGTTGATGCAACAGGACTGAACATATTTAACCTTTTACACACTTCACTACACTTATATAAAGTATTTTTTCAAACCAAAATTGCGCGCAGACAAAACATATTTTACATTTGTAATAAAACCATTTTCACACGCCCTTGATTTTCCTCGAAAAACTGTTATAATATGCGTATGAAGAGAGGTTTAAGTATAGGTTTAATTTTAATCTTGTGCAGTTTGTTTGGTCTAAAAGCCATTTGCGCACCGGCTCTGGAAAATATCCAGCTTGAAATGCGCGACTTTGACCCGATTGAACTGCGCGCCGGAACCTTCATTCCGGTCATCAGCGCGCAGGAAATCTCCACCCAATACATGTCAGAAGGCCACAAGGTTAAATTCATCGCTGTTAACGACCTTTTCATGTATGATTCCGTGATAATCCCCGAAAACGCAATCTTTGAAGGTTATATTGAACAAATGCACGACCCTGTTGTCGGCACGAACGCCTCTATGATTATCCGGATTTCCAAAATGATACTGCCCGACAAGTATGAACAGCCGATGAAGGGATATATTTATACATCAAATAATAATCTTATCGGCGGCGGGCAATCAGAACCGGCTGAATGGGTCAAAATGCCATATTATTCACAAAGACTGAAGGGTACAGCCGCACTAAGAATTCAGCCCGGTGAAAAACGAAAAATGGGCGAACATACAACTCTTCAAGCCGGACTTGATTTAATCATAATCTTGACCGAACCTATGGAAATTACACATATATTAACAAATTGACAATTTTTACCAACTAAAATAAAATATTATAAAGCTATTTATGCTAGACAGAAGGGAAGGATAACTAATGAACAAGCATTTTAATTTAATACTGGCTGCAGTTTTATTGAGTGCAAACGCTTCTTTTGCAGCAAGCAACTTCAATTACACGCAAACAACCCCGACTTACGGCCAGCAGTCTTTCGGTTATCCGTACGGAAACCAGATGCCGCAGCCGTCATTCGGCTCTCAACCAAACGATTATCAAAGACAATACTACAATCAAAACATGCAACCTGTTGCAAACACCAGCCAAACTCTTAAAGGACATGTTGTAACAGTTCCCGCAGGGCAAAATATTCCGGCAGTCACAACAATGGCGCTGAGTTCAGAAAATCTAACTCTGGGGCAAAATGTCTCAATCGCTTTAAGTTCTGATTTTTACTACAACGGAAGTCTGATTGCTCCGGCCGGAAGCTCTGTTACCGGTCAGGTTCTTGAAGTCTCAAAAGCAAAACACGGAAGTATGAACGGCAGGCTTATGGTAAGATTTACGCAGATAATCACGCCTTACGGCGGTCAAATTCCGATATCTGCAGTTATTAAAACCGACGACAACACAGGAGTTTTGGTTGGCGGTACAAAAATGGATGTTGCAAAGGATTACGGCAAAGATATCGCAATAGGTTCAGCGGCCGGCGCAACCACAGGACTTGTAATGAGCGCACTTTCTGACGGCAAACTCGGAAAAGGCACGGCGCTTGGAACAGCAGTCGGTGCTGGCGGAGGGCTTGTAAAATCTCTCTGGGATAAAGGTAATGACGTCGAAATTCCCGCAAACGCAGGAATCGAAATCACTCTTACCCAGGCGATAACAGTGAACCCCGCAATTTATAATTCCAATTATTAGTAAATCAGGTGATAATTTTATTTTTTAATTAAATTAAAATTACACCAGAAGAGATAAAGAAGAGCGGCTCTGAAAGCAAACCTCTTCAAAAGAGACCCAAGGAAAGGTTTATCAAGGGATATGTCAATTTTAGGAAAATATACTGACAATACAGCAGATAATAAAAAATACAGGACAGAAGGTTACACGCTTCCCGCAGTTATTAAAAACGAGGAAGATGACGGCTTTAAAAAAGCAATGGCTGTTTCTGCCATACTTCACCCTGCATTCCTTGGTGCAATTTACCTTATATCAGTGATATTACTGTTTTTCGGAATAACATTCAACGTATTTGAAAGACCAAAACCGAAAGTTAAAGATATCGAGTTTGTACTGGTAGAAAACGAAGGTACGCCTATAAACAAAAGAACGCCTTACCGCGCAGACAGAAATTCACGTGCAGGCGGGCATCATGACCCGACCAAGAAGGTTTCAATGCCGTCACCGGCACCTTCTGCGGCCCAAAAGCCATCACCTGCGCCTCAACCCAAGGCACAAACTAAACAGCCGGCTCCAAAAGCTCCGGCACCTTCACCAAAACCGGCACAAAAACAGCCGGCAAAACAGCCAAAACAACAAACACATCAGCCTGTTCAAACACCAAAACCACAGGAAACACCGGCACCAAAAGCGCCTCAGCAGGCAAAACCGGCACCGCCCACAGCGCGTCCGTCGATTAAACCGCCTCTGACGCCAAAACCGACAGCAAAACCCAGTTCGGCATTTCAGGTACCGGTACCTTCAGGCGGAACAAAATCGGGCACTTACGCAACCGGCCCGATAAGCGGCTCCGGAAACGCAACTAAGGGAGGCGGAACAGGAGGTCCTGCAGGCGGAAGCGGCGCAGGCAAATACACACCCGGCCCGTCACTCGCACCGACAGGCGGCGGAAGTCCTTCAGGACAGAAACTTGCCAAAGGCGGAGGCGGAGGAACAGGCGGCCCCGGAAATCCGGGACCCGGCAACCCGAACGGACGCCCGGGCATAGATACAATCAGAGAACCTGATTTTGGCCCATACATGAGAGAACTTCAGAGAAGAATCAAAATGAATTGGGACCCGCCGAAAGGCAACGAAAGCAAACGCGTAGTTTTGTTATTCAAAATTGCGAAAGACGGAAGACTGTTGTCCTGCAGTGTATATAAGTCATCAGGTTTGCCAAACGCAGACAATGCGGCATTGAACGCGGTAAAACTCACAGCACCGTTCAAACCATTGCCTGCAGAGTACAAAGGACAAAGCATAGATATTCAGTTCACCTTCGATTACAACGTATTCGGAGCGGCAGGATATCAGTAGCGGATTTTCGGTAGGGTGAAAGGAGCGTAAGCGACTGAAACCCGTCACATCCAAAGCACCGTAGTGAACGGCAAAATTCCGTAAGGAATTTGAAGCGAGCGCAAGGTGCGGGACGGCCGAATAATCCAAGAGCGGATTTTGCGTAGAGTGAAGCAAGCGTGAGCGAGCGAAACTCGAAGGAGCGCGGAGCAATAAACATATTAATAAAATCTAACAAACACCCAATAACAACGCTCAAAGGTGCCTCACCTCACCGGAAAAGCGCAAGGAAAAACTACAAAGCAATCGACATAAGGCGGTAAAAACATCACAAACCGCGTTAAAAAGGAGAAAAACATGGAATTACTATTACACTCAATCAAACTGGACTGGCCTGTATTGTTACCGATATTTGCCTGCTCAATTCTGGTTCTTGCTGTTGTTATCAACAGATTTCAGTTCTACAAAAAGAATAAGCGCGACATTATAAGCTTTATTCCGGAATTACAGATGGAACTTGAAAAAGGCAATCTTCAAGGCGCACAACGCATGGCTGAAAAATGCGGAGGAATCATCGGGGATGTCACAGAAGAAGCTGTCAGAATTTTTTCAGACCAGAGAAAAGGCTTTTCACGTTCATTTGACATCGCTGCAGCGCTTGCAACAAGAAAATTGGAAAGCCATTTAACCATTTTGGGTACAATCGGCGGTGTTGCACCGTTTTTGGGTTTGTTCGGAACAGTTGTCAGAATCCTTTATACATTCCAGGATTTGGCGACTCAGGGAAACCAGTCAGCCGCAGTTGCAATGGGTATCGGTTCAGCTTTGATAGCAACCGCATTCGGTCTTGGCGTTGCGATTGTAGCCGTTGTATTCTACAACTCTTTCCAGTCTATCGTAAAACGTTATGAAGACGATTTCCAATTGATTAAACTTCTGTTCTTAAGCTTTGTAGATTCAGAAGACGAATCAAACCAGACAACATCTAACATTTCATTATAAAAACGGCTTCCGGACTTTAAGGGGAGAACAAAACGCCGGATGGCGGAGGATTTTTACAAATGGCAATGAGCACAAACAAAAAAGGTAAAATGTTTACCGAAATAAATATAACACCGCTGACAGATATCTTTCTGGTACTGTTAATTATCATGATGGTTGTTGCGCCGACGTTTCAATCTATGGACAACGCAATTTCGGTTCCTGAAATTAACAGCGGGGTTTCGATAGAACAGAAAAACGTAACTATTTCAATTACGCAGGACGGCCAGATGTATTTGAACGGCACGCCGATAACAGAAGAGCAAATTACAGAAGAATTGATTGCGTTGAAAGACAATATCGAAAAACCCGAAGTCGTTGTTAAAGCTGATGAAAAGGTTAAAAGTTCGGAGATTATGAAAGTTATGAACGCGGCGCAGGACGCTGAGTACAAAAAACTTATCGTAGCGGGCGAGCCTTTATCCAAAAAAGAACAAAAAGACCTGAAAGAAGAAAACAAACAAGGAGTCTAAAATGAGCCGTGATCGCGGAGAATTTAACGAAATAAACATAACGCCGTTAACAGATATTTTTCTGGTACTGTTGATTATCATGATGGTAATCGCGCCATTGCTGGACCAGCAGGGGTTGAACCTTTCTGTGCCGGAAAACGTTGCACAAGAACAGGTTAAGCATGATTCCAAAATCCTAACTGTCAATGTAAGCGCTGATGACAAATATTTTATAAACGGCGAAGAAATTCAAGCGGCCGATTTAGAAAAGACTATTGCGCAGATGGCAAAAGACTTTCCGGACGGCATGATGATAGAATCCGACGGTGATGCCACGCACGGGGCTGTGGTGAAACTGATGGACAGCGCCAGAAATTCCGGCATCACAAGCATTTCGGTTTCTCAAGTGTAATAGTAAAAAAAAGACGGACTTTAATTCAAGCCCGTCTTTTTTATTTTGATTTTTATTGCTTATTCTTTTGTTTTGATTGTTTTGAGAATTTCTGCAAGGTCTGCAAGCATATCTTTTTTTGAATATCCGCTAAATCTGGTTCCGGACTCAATTGCAGCTGCTGCGGGAACTATTTTTGCCATAATATGCAGTGCATTAGAACCGCCATTCAGCTTAGCTTTCATTTTAGTTGTTTTGTCAGTGAAATCCAAACCTAACGCATCCGCGCGCTCTTCCAGAAGCTGGATGATTTTTGTTCCGAATTCTTTTTTCTGCTTCGAATCAGCGTCACCAAGGAAAGATTCGAAAAATGTTTCTTTATATTTTTTGCCGTAACTTTCCTGCCAGTGCTCCATTACTTCAATAATATTGTCCTTGTTTAAGCGTGAAAGCGTTTTTTCAAACAATTTGTCGTCTGTTCCAAACCCGTCAATGGCCTTGTACATATCGTCACAAATTTCGCGAACTTCTTTTTTCTTTGCCAATTCTTTCGCTGAGATGTTTGCACCGGATTTGTTATTAGCCGAATTTGTTTTATTATCCGATGTTTCAACATTAACACCGAAGTTGAGATTGTTGGATAAGGCCTCAAAGCGGCCGCGCAGTTCATCACGTTTCTCATAAAGTGCGCCTAATTCTTCTTTTGCTTTACGATAAGCGTATTCAGAAACTCTTGATGAGCCGCGCTCATGCGCTCTATCCAGCTTTGCAAATGCGGCTTCTTTTTTTAAGATTTCAGAATCTATGGCGCGAAGCTGTTCTTTCACACTCGCATGCTCATTCCTCATTTTTTCAATATCTCCCGGGCATACATGCGGCTCATCAGGATTTGGTGTTGTTGCCTCAAATGTCCCGGTTGATTCTTTTATAACCCTGAATTCTGCAGGATTGTCTGCATTTCGCTCAATCCCGAGCCCGGGGTAATTGTCTTGTGCGGGCGCAGAATTTTTTTGTGTTACATCTACATTTGCCGGTGCAGAATTGCCCGCGCCAGATGTTGAAGGCGTCTGGGGGGCTTGTCGGATTTTTAATCTGCGACAAATTCGGATCGACATTCATACTCATAATAAATCCTTTCATATTAAGCACACAAAATATGCTTTTTATACCTCACTCGAATTATTCAAATCTTTGTATATGTATATAAAGTATTTTTGTCCTAAAAAATTGCGCAATAATCGCCCAGCCCAGCCCAGCCCAGCCCAGCCCAGCCCAGCCCAGCCCAGCCCAGCCCAGCCCAGCCCAGCCCAGCCCAGCCCAGCCCAGCCCATGAGGCAGTATAACAGGGTTTCAGCGGATTAAAACAAACTTTACAATTTTTTACAAAACAAAATTGCTAAAAACTTATATATTTGAAATAATTTCTTTCAAAAGCCCCTTAAATCCGGCTTTTGCGGCATTTGTTGTCTCAATAACTTCCGCATGAGAAAGTTTCTGCGCACCTTTCACGCCTGCAGCAAGGTTTGAAATACAGCTTATGCCTAAAACCTTCATCCCGCAGTAATTTGCGACAATTGCCTCCGGTACGGTCGACATTCCTGCCGCATCTGCCCCTAAAATTCTCATCATCTTAATTTCTGCAGGCGTTTCATAACTCGGGCCGGAGGAGGCAAAATAGACGCCATGCTGAAGTTTCAAGCCAAGTTTTTCAGCGCATTCATCCGCGATTTTGATAAGTTCTTTTTTGTAAATTTCGCTCATATCGGGAAATCTTTCGCCGAGAGTGTCGTCATTTGGGCCGATTAGCGGGTTTTTGCCCATGAAATTTATGTGGTCTGTAATAATCATCAAATCTGAGGGTTTAAAGTTTTCGTTGACACCGCCTGCGGCGTTTGTAAGAATAAGCACATTCACGCCGAGTTTTCTCATAACCTTCACAGGATATGTAATTTCAGCCATCGAATGGCCTTCATAGAAATGATTTCTGCCTTGCATCATAACAACTTTTTTCCCGCTGATTTCGGCAAAAACAAGACGTCCCTTGTGGCCTTTCACGGTTGATTTCAAAAAGTCGGGGATTTCGGAATAAGAAAGCGCAAATTCGCAATGTTCATCAGCGAATTCACCGAGTCCTGAGCCTAAAATGATTCCGATTTCAGGCGTAAACCCGTTTGTTTTTTCTTTTATATAATTTAAAGTATTTTCCATATAAAAACGCCCTAACCTTAAGATTTTTGAAACAAAAAAGCACAAAAGCTTCATGCCTTTGTGCTTTTTAAAAATTTTTTGCTAACCTACAAGTCTGTTGTCGTCAGCTTCTGACGCTTTTACCATTATTGCATGTTCAACAGGGTTTTCTTTAGTGTAGCCGTTGTCGTAGTTTTCTTCGAAACCGAAATCGTCATGGGCTTTTTTAGCCTGATTTTCATCAACAAGTTTTTTAGCCAGTTCAGCAATTTCGTAAACAAGCTGATATCTGTTTTCGGTATTTTCGTTCAAATCCCACGCTACTTTTATAATCTGTTCCATTTGTAAACCTCACATCTTTAATGAATAACTCCATAATATAATACAAAAAACTTTTTGGCAAGTGGCAAAAACCATGTTTTGTGTATAATAGAGGCATGGGACATGATTTCAAACTGCATTTTTACGCGTGGATAGAGCTTTTAATATGGCTTCTTATTATCTCTTTTGCGCTTGGAGGAGTGAAGCTTTACCAGCATAACAAGGCAAAAGAATTAAAGACCTACCAGATTTTCATGCCGGATGTTGACGGAATGATAGTGGGTTCGCCGGTTAAATTTATGGGCGTACAAATCGGTTATGTTCAGAAGATTCAAATCGTCAACAACAATGTCTATGTAAAATTTGTACTGACAACGAAAAACACAGAAATCCCGCAAGGTTCGGTCGCAACTGTTGAATTCAACGGCCTTGGCGGCTCAAAATCTTTAGAGATAACCCCGCCCACAAAAGAAACTCTTGCTTCAAAACAGTTCATTGTAATCAACCAGCCGAAAAGAATTCATGATTCATTGACGCTTTTGAATGAAATGTTTGATAAGATTGATTCAATGGCGGCAAGAGGCTCATATTTTGTAAACCAGTTTACGGTACCGGCAGGCAGCCCGACAGTCGTAAATCCTGCCGGAATAGGCGACAATCTTATAAAAGCGAATATTTTGCTTGATAATTTAGAGAAAAATCATCAGGATTTTAACAGAAGAATCAAGGAGTGGGATAAATGAATTTAAAGAACGTAAAAATCATCTCAAACCCTGTTGTGCTTTTGAATCTTTGCACAATGCGCGATGAAAAAACCGACAGTCAGGGTGTTAGGATTGCGACAAGAAAGATTACCAGATGCCTTTTGTATGAAGCGTCAAAAAATCTTCCGCTTGTGGAAAAAGAGGTTAAAACGCCTGTTGCAACGTTCAATGCAAAAACAATTGACCCTGAAATAAATTTGATTATTTCTCCGATTTTGCGCGCCGGTCTTATTTTTACGGACGAAGCAATTGATATCCTTCCGCAGGCCTGCATCAGGCATATCGGTATGTACAGGGATGAAAAAACCTTAAAGCCCGTATGGTATTACAACAAAGTTCCGATGGATGCGCCAAATCCGGAAAAATTTTACATATACATTACAGATCCCATGCTTGCGACAGGAAATTCTCTTCTTGAAGCTATTAAACTCTATGCGGATAAAGGAATTCCTATCAAAAACATCAAATGCATCTGCATAATTGCGGCACCCGAGGGAATTAAAAATATCCAAAAACATTATCCTGATATTGAAATTATTACAGCCGCAGTTGATGAAGGGCTTAATGAAAAGGGTTACATCATCCCCGGAATGGGCGATGCCGGCGACAGGATTTTTAATACTTAAAATTTCTTTACAAAAACCGAAAATTTTTAAAGATTTTATTTTCTGCATCCGTATATGCTGATACGTGTAGAAAATCCGGATTACATCGCCAAATTCCCTCTGCCGAAAGGAAAGGGCTGGAAAAGCGTCGCATCAAAATTCATTATTTCCAAAAAGGATTTTATTAAAAACAATCCCCAACTGGCAAAATATTTTAACAATGAAAAACTCGCAATTCCGGCCGGCACCAACTTCAATGTTCCTGGTCATAAAGCCCAAAAAGGCGACACTGCATCATCGATTGCACGAAGATACGGTATGATGCTGAAAGAATTTCTTGATTTGAACAACCTGACAAATAAAGCCTCAACGGTTGTAAAAGACAGAGTTTATTTTGTATACGCCGAGCCATCTGAGGCTTACAAAAAATCTGCCGCCTCACCCGAGCTTGTGCCCGGACCGATTGAGGTAAAACCGCCATTAGCTGCGCTAATCCCGAAAAACAGCGCTAATCTGACAGACATTTCGACCGGTGCCGCAAGCAGAAAAAATATTTTAATCACAGAAATATCAGATGAAGAAAAAATAAAATCAATTTCGACCAAAGCTGATGTAAGTAAGGCAACAGGCATAAGCGCAGATTTTATTGACAGATTAATTGAATTTGAAGGCGTCAAAAGACAGCTTTCCGAAGATCCTATAGACAGGCCGATTGTCGGGATAGGGCATGATTTAGCCTGCCGGCCGAAAGCAGAACTTGCAAAATACAGAAAGCTCAAAGCGCAGGGTCACAAATTATCAGACAAAGAGATTTACCAACTTTTGACAAAGGATATTCTCGAAGCGCAAAGCGGACTGAAAAGGACACTCGGTGCGAATTACTCCAAGCTTACAAGATCTCAGCGCGAAGCTTTGATAGATTTAGTATTCAACCTCGGGATAACCAGTTTCAGAAAAAGCAAAAAACTAATAAAACACATTGAAGACGGTTGCAGCCACTTAGGCAAAAACCCCAAAAAAGCCGCGGCATGTTTTTATAATGCGGCAACGGAATTCGACCAGAGATCAGCAGGCGGACGTATTCTGCCGGGTCTTTGCAAAAGAAGAATTAACGATATGATTCTTTTCACAAACCACAAGCCTTCACAGATGCCGCGAAAAGTTCTTGAAAAATTGTATGAAACTTATGCAAAAGGCCTTTTTGCGTCAAGAAACAGAACTGAATTTTTTAGAACAACAAATGAACTTATGGGCACAAAGCTTATAAAAACGCCAAAAGGTCATATTGAAGCAATCGCGCTCCACAAGCCGACCACATGGATTACAAATAAGAAAACTGGAATCGTTGACACAATTCTCAAAAAAGGTTAGGCAACAACAACTTCGCCGACTATATCGCCTGAGAGCGTTTTAATCATAAAATCTGCCGGAACGTCTGACCAGTGAAGATTTTTCAAAGACTTAATCACAACAAGTTCGCGCGCTTTCATATCGCAGTCGCTGATTTTGACGACAAACGCCTCTTCTTTTTCAAGGTTAACAACAATGCAAAGGCCGCCTGCGCCGACTTTTGCGATTAATTTATCGGAATTTTCCATAATATGCGTGTCGAGCCTGTTTTCACCGCCGATTATGTAGGGATGATTTAAAAATGCATTTGTTATTTTTTGATAACGCGGGTTTGTGAATAGGTTAAGATAGCCTCTCAGCATATCTTCAAGCGGCATTGACATAATCGGAACCCCGCAGCCGTCTTTTGTCATCGGGAAACGGTGTTTGAGAGCACACAATTCTGTTATTTTTTCTTTGATTTTAACCTGCAGAGGATGTTCCGGCTCATAATATGTCTCTAAATCCCAGCCGTTCATTTTGCAAAGCCCGAGCATCATTATATGTTTTCCGGCGCAATTGTTGTGAAGAACGCCGGCGTCTTCCCCGTTAAGGAGCATTTTATCCTGCATGGATTTAGAAAGCGGCTTGTGCACTCCGCATTTTAGAAAACTTTCATCCAAACCGATTTTTTCAAGCAATCTTTTTTCTGCCGCAAGATGAACTTCTTCGCCCGCATGAGATGCACAGCAGATTGCAATTTCCTCTCCTGTCATATCGTATTTGATATCCATTCCGTAATCAATTAAAAGACTTGCCTGCAAAGGTTTTGCACATGAGCGCAGGTAAAAAGGATAATGTCCGGTTTCTCCAGTATAATCTAAAACGCGCTCTTTGTTTGCAAGCATTCGAAATCCGAAATGCTCTTCTTCTACAAGTGTGCCGCGAAGGTATTTGACTAAAATTTCAGGTCTGGGGTTAAACATTTTTCTTCACCAATTTCAAAAGCTGCATGAGCTTTTCTCTTAATTTTTTATTTTCACATTTTAAAGTTTCGATTTGTGCAGAAGTTTTTTCATCATCGTTGATAAAACCTCTTTCAGAATTCGGAACCGAGTTGTAATCAAGAACAAATCTTTTCTTTGATTCTTCCTGAAGGACAAAAATCATTTTCAAATCGTCTTTTTTGACAAGATTCATGGAATCCAATATTTCTGCATATTTAAGATGCGTCTCGCTTTCAGAATTGACGCTTGCCTGTTTGTTCAGCGCATCCTGAACCTGATTAAAGCTGAGCATTTTATTTTGAACAAGATATTCTCCTGTTTTGAATTTGCCGGAAATAAATCCTGCCATTGCAAAAGCCTTATCCGAATCCGGACGCTCAAGATATTTTTGTTCCACGCAAAACATAAAGTATTTTGCGGCTTCTTCCATTGTCAAAAACATGCAAAGCGCGATTTCGAGAATCGAATAATCCTCATTGCAAAGTTTCAAAAAATTGTAGATATTCGCATCCAATCCGCCATTTTTCTTCATCAACTCGGTCTTACCGGAATATGTCAAGACGGGTTTGAAAAGCGCAAACATATCATCTTCCTGCGTGTCAAGAATTTTTGCGCAATTGTGTTTTTCCATATCGGCTTTCAACTTAACATAAATAACCTGCTTCACCCACAGCGGCAAGTCCAGCAATTTATTCAGATATAAATCAAAAATATTTTTTTTCATCTCTTGCTTCTTAAACAATACTTTATATTCAGGCAACACAATAATATCACACACATTCTCTAAATTCCACGCTGTTAAGATATTTAAAGCAAAACAACACGCAAACCCAAGGCACGAAGAATGAAAAAAATCCCCTTTTCTTCCTATTGATTTAACTTTTGAATAATTGTAAAATAGGTTTAGCGGATAGGAGAAATAGTTATGGAAAAGATTAAAGCATTTTTTACAAAAAAGATTGTTATACTAATCCTGACAATAATAGGATTTATAACTACAATTAAACTGGCAATTATTTATTACAACGCAAACTTTAACCCCTATGCACTTCCGAGTTTCTGTTCAATCAGCAACTTCATCGACTGCGACGGGATTGCAAAGACTACAGAATCACAGTTCTTCGGCGTGCCGCTTGCATACTGGGGATTGTTCCTGTATTCATTTGTTACGCTTTTGCTTTTTGCAGACAAGCTTAAAAATCTGAAACTTTTCAAATTTATGGAAGTTTTCAAAAATCCGCTTGATTATATCGCGGCTCTGGGATTGATTTCGTTTGCGATAAGCATGATTCTTCTGGGCTTAAGCCTTTTCGAAATCAAAAAACTTTGCATACTTTGCGCGTTCACATATATCCTGAATCTTCTAATCGCACTCATTGCGGCAGACTGGAAAAACGGCGGATTTATCAAAGCGTTCAAAAACAGCGTTACGGATTTCTTTGACGCATTAAAAATCAAAAAATATCTAATAGCATTTTTGGTTGTTGCACTCGGCGCCGCAGGATTTTTAACCTGGACAACGCTTTCAAACAAATTTGCGCCGCAAGTTAAGGCAAACAAAGAGTTCGGCGAATTTGTCAACGCTAAACACAACAAATACGCAGTCTCAGGCAATGTTCTCGGCGACAAAGATGCAAAAGTAATCGTTTATACATATACGGATTACCGCTGCCCGATTTGCAAACCTTATGATATGATGATTCACAAAGCCGCAAAAGAATTAAAAAACATAAAAATTATCCACAAAAACAACCCTCTTGATATGGAATGCAACAAATACATGAAACAACCGTTCCATGAAGGGTCATGCCTGATGGCAAGATATGCAATTGCGGCTGAAAATCAGGGCAAATTCTGGGATATCAACACTCTGTTATTTGAAAAACAGCCAAACACTGAAGAAGAAATTCTGAAAATAGCAGAATCCATCGGACTTGATACTGAAAAATTAAAAAAAGACGCGAATGGTCCTGAAGTCAAAAAACAGCTTGAATACGATATCGACATGGCTGCCGCAAAAGGCATAAACGGCACGCCGGCAACGGTTATCGGAAGCACAGTACACATGGGAATGAAATCTTACAGTGAACTCAAACGAATACTTATCGAAGCAGGAGCCGAAAAACGCGGATTCTAAAATCCTTCTTCATGCTTGCTGCGCAATATGTTCTGCATATCCCGTCTCATTTTTAAAAGAGGCGGGATATCAGGTTGTTGTGTATTTTTACAACCCGAACATCCACCCCGAAGAAGAATACTACAGACGCCTTGAAGCGCAAAGGACTCTGTGCCGTCATTTTGGGGTTGAACTTATTGAAGAAAGTTATGAGCCTGATAAATTTTTCGAACATGTGAAAGGGTTTGAAAACGAGCCGGAAAAGGGTTTGCGCTGTGACAAATGTTTTTTTCTTAGGCTTGAAAAAACGGCGCAGAAGGCAAAAGATTTGGGGATTAAAAACTTCACAACTTCAATTGTAATAAGCCCGCACAAAAATTTCAAAAAACTTTCTTCCATCGGCGAAAACATTGCAAACCAATACGGCCTGAATTTTGAAGCAATTGATTTCAAGAAAAAAGACGGATTTTTGAAAACGAACAAAATCGCAAACTCGCTTTCTCTTTACCGCCAGAATTATTGCGGGTGCAAATTCAGCATGAGATAAGCCGGATACAAAAGATTTGCTTTTGGCGGAAATTCGAGCCGGCGTAGAATTTTCATGATATAATACCCTGGGAGAAGAGAATATGCATGAAATTCTTATAAAAATAAACGATTTATTTCAGAGTCTGGGTGTCCCCGGGCTTGCGCTCAATTCATTTATAGAAAGCTTTTTTCTTGTGCCGCCGCCGGATATTCTTTTGATTTCCATGGACCTTGCAAAGCCTGAGAAATCACTCTATTATGCAACGGTTTGCACAATAGCCTCAGCCTTCGGCGGAGCCGTCGGGTATTTTATAGGCAAATTCGGCGGAAGACCTGTGTTTAATGTTCTTTTCAAAAACAAACATGAACAATTCGACCGCGTTGAAAAATTGTACGAACAATACGGCTCTATGGCAGTTTTCTTTTCTGCGTTCACTCCGATTCCATACAAAATCTTCACTATTGCAAGCGGAATTTTGAACATGAATTTCTGGAAATTCTTAATCGCAAGTTTTCTTGGACGGGGTTTGAGATTTTTTATCGTAAGCATTGTTCTGATGCTTTTCGGCGACACAATAAAGGAATATATTGAATGGGTTATTCTTGGCGTTAGCCTTTTAATTATAATCTTTTTTGTAATCCTTTACAAAAAAAGACATATTTTAAAAAATAGTAACAAATAATTTCATATATTTATATTAGTGTATAATTTGGGAAAAAGATATATAATAAAAGAAATCAGTTTTCAAAAACCAATTGATTTTCGTATAAAATTCATTAAAATTAAGAAAAAGGATGATTAAGATGAATAAGAAATTAGCTTTATTACTTTCGGCAATGGTAGTTTTTGCAGCGTCTACATCTTGCTTTGCGGCAAACGTAATCACGCAGGAAACAATTCAAACTCAGGAAGAACTGACCCCTCCGGTGGAAACATCAGCCATTGAGTACAACCCTAAATTGTACCCGAAACCGAGTTTAAACCATGCCGTACAAAGTTACAAAAACGAAAACTACACAGGTGCCGCGCAGGAACTTTTCGCATATCTGGAAAAACAACCCGATGATGCCAAAGCCCTGTATTATCTTGCGATGACTCTGGCTAACCTTGGAGATTCCGATGCTGCAATTGCGGCGTATGAAAAAGTTATGACTCTTAACCCCGGCGAAGGCCTTATGACTCTTGCGGCAAAAGGCAGAGACTGTATCACAGGAGGCCCCCTCTGCACGGCAACATCCGCCATCATGCAGTCAGAAGATCCGGATCCGCTTGATGAATTTATCAATGCACCGTACGGCGACGGGTTCTCTCCGGAGTTGAAAGATCAAATGAAGCTTAAAGAGTTAGAAAATATTCAGAAAAATATCAACAGAAAACCCGAACTTCCGGCGGAAGATGTTCAGCAGATTAAAGATTTCGACGAAGAGCATTCAGGCTATGAATTGACTACAGAAAAAATTGCAATGGCAGACGGTGCTGTTTCTAACGACGAAATTGTTTCTGCAATAAACACCCTCAGACAAGCCGGAATGCAGGTTTCAATCCAGCCTTCGGCACCATCGGCGTATCACAATCCGCAAATGGCTGAAATGAGCATGATGCTAGGAAACAATAACAATAACTATAATGACCCGATGGCTCAAATGCTTCCTTACATGATGCAGGCAAGCACAAAAGAAGGGGCCCAGAACATTGACCCGCAAGTAATGCAGGCAATGATGATGAGTTCTATGATGGGCAATTTGGATTTTAATTCATCTGACAGAAGATAATGGCATTTTACGATTTAGAAAAAGCAAAAAATAAACTTTTGACATTCGCTCTTGATAGTGAATGTCAAAGTTTTTTTGAAAAAAATAATTACAGGCTTGAACTTGCATATTGCAAACTTTTAAACGATGAATTAAAAGAGGCGGAAAATCTTTTTTCCGACCTTCAAGACCTTGAAACACGCGCCAGATGGGGAAATATGGTCACAAAAATTCTTCTTGAAAAACAGGCTCCCTATCCGACTTATTTTGATTTGAGGAATTTTTTAGAAATAGATTTGAACCTTTTAATAAATTACGAAAAAGGTGAATATGTCGAAGAAATTATCAAATACGCAGACATGTTTTCATCCGTCAACCCCGAAACTTACAAATACATCGGCCGCGTATTTCTGAACAACAATCTTCATTCGTACGGAAAATTTTACCTTGAACGCGCCAAAACTTACTTTTATCATGACCCCGAACTTCATGTGATGCTTGGATATGTTTATGAGGCAGAAGGAAAAACCGAAAGGGCGCTGAATTCTATTGAAAACTGCTTGAGAATTTTACCCGAATATTATCCTGCCAAAGTTTTGAAAAGAAAATTAACTAAAAATTGATTCGAAAAAAACTTTATGCTACACTGGTAGCGCAGAAGTTTTTACCCAACCCCGAGGAGAAAAAAGATGATTATTATAATGGAGCGCACCGCGACTAAAGTTAATATCCAGAGAGTTTTGGATTTATTAAAAGAAAACGGATTTAAAGTACGCTGCAACGAAGGCGAAGTTCACACTGTAATCGACGCGCTGGGTGATAAAACGTCAATTACGCCCGGCAGAATTGCGGCTTTTGAAGGCGTAAAAGAAGTAAAAGTAATACGAGAACCCTACAGGCTTGCATCGCGCGACAGCCAAAAAGAAGACACTGTGATAGAATTTTCCAACGGGGTAAAAATCGGCGGAAACAACAAACCGGTTTCGATGGTTGGTCCGTGTTCGGTTGAAGAGGATTACGAAGGACTTTTGAAGGTTGCGCTTGCGGCAAAAGAAATGGGCTGTCAATTTTTACGAGGCGGCGCGTTCAAGCCGAGAACTTCTCCCTATGATTTTCAAGGGTTTGGAGAAAAGGCGCTTCAATATCTAAAACGAGCAAGCGAAGAAACCGGACTTTTGACAGTATCTGAGGTTATGGACGCATGTGATTTGGATATGATGTGCGAATACGTTGATGTATTGCAGATTGGCGCAAGAAACGTTCAAAACTTCAAACTGCTGCAGGCAGTCGGACGCTCAAACAAACCGGTTATTCTAAAACGCGGGCTTGCAAGTACTATTAGAGAATTTTTGCTTGCAGCAGAACATATTATGTATCAGGGCAACCGCAATGTAATACTATGCGAGCGCGGAATCAGAAGCTTTGACAGCGCATTCACCAGAAACGTCATGGATATCGCATCAATTCCTGTCATCAAAAAATATTCGCATCTTCCGATTATCGTTGACCCGAGCCATGGAACAGGGCAAAGATATTTGATTGAACCGTTAGCAAAAGCGGGGCTTGTAGTTGGCGCTGACGGAATTATGATTGAAGTTCACCATGATCCTGAAAACGCGCTTTCTGACGGCAAACAGAGCCTTCCGATACCGATGTTTAAAGAGGTTATGGCACGGTTGAACAAATTCAGCGAAAGCCTTCACTACGAACAGAATTGTCTGAGCGCTAATGTAAATTAAGAGAACAAAAAAGCCGGTTTTAAAACCGGCTTTTTTAATATTTTATTTAGGGTCAAAATTCTAGTAATCACCGACAACAGCGTCTTCATCATCTTTCAAAGAAGACAAATCGTCGCTGTATTGAGCGTCAAACCCTTCCGGCATAAATTCATTATCCGGCCAGATTGTATCCTCATCAAAACGGCAGGCGTGAAGGTTGATGGAAGCGGTCAAATCAGAATTGCTCAAATCGCTTTCGGAAAAAATACATCCGGCCATATCAGTGTCTGTAAAGTTGCAGTAGGTCATTTCTGCATAACTGCAATCCGCACCGTTCATCAGGGCATCTGTAAAGTCGCATTCAACAACCCGCGCACGGGTGAAATCAACTGAAGTTAAATCTGTATTATTAAATTTTATGAAAGACAATACGCAATCCGCAAATGAACTTGAATTCAAATCAACGTCTGTAAAATCTATTTCAGCAAGGTTTATGCCTGAAAAGTCGACTTCGCTAAGGTCAACTTCTTCCTGCTCATGTTTCCATTCGTTAAATTTTTCGGGATATTTTTGTAATAATTCGACTAATTCTTCTTTAGTATAATCAATCATTTTATTCTCCTTTTATGTATATTTTAAATTAATTTTTTATCAAATCCATCTGCATAGCCAGCAATACTGCCTGTGTACGGCTTGTCACCTTCAGTTTCTTAAAGATACTGTTAAGGTGGCTCTTAATTGTAACCTCTGACAACACTAATTTTTCGGCTATATCTTTATTATTTGCACCTTTTGCGGCCAATGTCAAGACTTCGCGCTCGCGCGGGGAAAGGGCTTGCAGGGTTTCGTTCGATTTGAACGACAGCTGCGGACCTTTTTCCTGCTTAACCCATTCTGCACGGCGCAGAACAGCTTCCATGCGGGCTAAGAGATTTGGAAGGACAAAGGGTTTTGTAATGTAATCATCAGCACCGTTTTTGAGGCCTGCGATAACTTTTTGCTCTTCTGAAACCGCTGTTATCATTATAACAGGAAGGTATTTTGTTTTTTCATGCTTTCGGATAGCTTTCAGGGTCTGCCAGCCGTCGAAATTCGGCATCATAACATCCAGAAGCACTATATCGAATTTTTCTTTTTCGGTTGTAAGGATTTCCAGCGCCTGTATTCCGTCCAAAGCTGTTCGGACATTGTAGCCGTAATATGGCAGGGCATCTTTCAAATATTTAGGGTTATCGTCAACTAATAAAACATTTGCACAAGCACACATTTTAATTCCTTTATACGATATTATTTTTCAGAGCCTTCAGGGCTGCCTGCAATCTGTCATCAACTTCAAGTTTTTGAAGAATACTTGCAACATGGGCTTTTGTTGTATTAATGCTTATTACAAGAAGCTGTGCGATTTCCATGTTTGAATACCCTTCTGTCATAAGTTTGAGGATTTGTTTTTCGCGGGTTGTCAAATCGTAATCTTTACCGCTTGCATCAGTATCAAAACGGCGCGAACTTGTAGACGCTTTCAAAACAATATGCGCTATACTCGGATCAAACCATGCAGCGCCGTCAGCAACTGACTGGACAACCGTGACAAGCCTTTGGGGGTTAATTTCTTTTGAACAATAAGCGTTTGCGCCGGCTTTCAGGCTGTTAAGAACTTCTTTTTCGTCGTTGTGGGACGTCAGAATAATAACTTTCACATCCTTATTTGTATCGCGAAGTTTTCGGGTTGCCTCAATGCCGTTCATGCCGGGAAGCCCCAAATCCATAATTACAACATCAATCTGATTGTCATTAAATATTTCAAGCGCGCGCTCAGCAGATTCCGCCTCGTAAATATTTTCGATGTAATCAACGCCCTCAAAAGTTGTTTTGAGTCCGAATCTTGTTAGTTCATGGTCTTCTACAATAAGGATATTTATTTTCATATACTGAGTTCCTCTTTGGCAGGACTGTAATCCGGATTGAGTTTCAGGCTTTTTTGGAAATTATCGTTTGCATCTTTACTCAAGCCTTCAGCTTTTGCAATCAACCCTTGATAATAATAATATCTAAAATCATTTTCGTCAATATACCCCGCAATTGCAAGATATGTCTTTGCATGATGGATGTTTTGTTTCTCAATTTCTATACGCGCCAAATCAATCCATGCGTCTTTGTATGTAATATCCAGCGCAAGTGATTTTTTTAGATACGGAAGTTCTCTGTCTTTGTCGTAAAGCGCCATGTGATAATATGCCTGACAGCAGTCAGAGCGGGTTTTCAGAATTTTTGCAAAAATATCTTTTGCTTTTTTATCTTTTTCCAGTTTTTGATATGTTTCGGCAAGCCTTACAAGCGGAAGAGGAGATTCTTTTTCGTTTGAAGCCGCATCTTCGTAGTATTTCAATGCTGTTTTGTAATCTTTGTTTCTGAAGCTTATATCACCGAGAACGAGAAGTGCCGTGACATTGTTTTTATCAATCTTGTAAGCCTTCAGGGCAATATCCTGCGCTTTTTCAAATTCTTTCATATCAAAATAAACACGAGAAAGAAGCGCATAAACATCTTTATTTGTCTTTTTCTTTGCAGAAACAGCGCCCTGAAGAGTTCTTTGAGCCTTGTTCAATTCTTTTTCGTAGTAATAATAATATCCGAGATGATAATTTTTAACCGTTTCATTTTTGCCGGTTTTGAAAAGAATGTATTGTTCAAGCGAGTTTATTTTGTTGGCGTATTCAGCTGTAATAAGCGGCTGCTGCTTGATTGAACTGACTATTTTCAAAGCATTTTGCGGCTTTTTCCCCTGAGCGAGCACTTCTGCTTTAAGCTTGTTGTAATTTATATTCTGCGGATTTTTTAATAAAGCCGAATCAATATATTTTAGTGCCGCATCCTGATTTCCGGATTTTAAAGAGCCGAGAGACGCCAGATAATTTGCATAATCGCTTCCCTGCATAAGAATCGTATTTTTAACCAATTCCGCTGTTGCTTCGCGGCTCTGGTCATTGTAGATTATGTTAGAAAAAACTTCTCCAAGATAAACTTCGTCGGCTTTTGAAAGTTTCGCGGAGGGGAAATAGAACCTTTTTATTTCATCGTTCAAAAGATTTGATATATCTTTGTCGCGGACTTTTTCGAGCGAACGCTCAGCGAGGTTGAAAAAGCCGATATCCGCCATTTTGGTTGCAAACTGCAAATACGCATAGTCACTTTGATTCATAGTTTCAATCAGGACATTAAAATCGGCATAGGCTGATTTCACATTGCTCTGCATAAACCTGTTCAGACCGATTGCATACTGGTTGTATAAATCGTTTTTGGTAAGCGTTGCTTTTTTAGGTTGCAAAAATGTAAAGTCAACAGACGGAGATGCGGAAATCGGGTTTGCCGGCTGGATTTTTGCATAAGGATTTTCAGCCCAAACCGCTGTACAGTTGCACAGAAGTAACGTCAATAATAAAAATTTTACTCTGTTTTTTGTCAAAAATTTCTCCCCTAACTCTGTATATTACCAGAATAATAGTAATTAAACAATTCCACAATAGCTTTTTGTTCAGAATTTACATTTTCGTTTACGATGAATTCGAAAATATCGCGAAGATTGTAATTGCTCAAAGTTTCACGATCTTCAGATTTGAAACTGTTGTGATTTTCGGTCAGAAACACTTTGATAATCTTATCGCACGAAATTTTCATGAAGACATCGACAAGATTTTTATCAAAATGAGTTCCGGAATCTTTAATTAAGATATCAATTACGTTTTTGATAGGCATTTTGTCGCGGTAGTGGCGGCGCGAAGTGATTGCATCAAAAACATCCGCAACCGCAAGAATTCTTCCGCCAAAGGGGATATCCTCACCTTTCAGATGCCTGTAATATCCGGAGCCGTCGTATTTTTCATGGTGCGAGCAGGCGATTTCCGTGATTATTCTGAAATCGCTTGACATGCTGATGTTGTCGAGAATATTGTGCGTAATTTTCACATGTTCCTGAATATGGCTGTATTCTTCCGGAGTCAATTTGCCTTCTTTTTGAAGAACGCTGTCGCGAATGCCGATTTTGCCGATATCATGAAGGATTGCGGCTTTTTCGATAAGTTCTTTTGTGTTTTCATCCAGATGAAGTTCTTCTGCTATCAGCATTGAATATAGCTTCACACGTGAAGAATGACCTGCTGTAATCTTGTCGCGCGCATCGATTGAGGAGGCAAGAGTGTTGATAAAACTTTCGAAAAGTCGTTTTTGCTCTTTGTAAAGTTCTTTCTGCTGTTCAAAAAGCTGTGCATTTTCAAGCGCAATACTTGCACTGCCGCCGATTGCAACAAGCAAATCCTCGTCGTTTTTAGTAAACGGTCCGTCCGCTTTATTCAAAACCTGAAATGCGCCGATTATTTCCTGATTGTTATTTTTTATCGGCATACAAAGAATTGTTTTTGTTCTGTAGCCGGTTTTTGAATCAACATCCTTGTTAAATCTTGAATCGTTGTAAGCATCCGCAATATTAAGCGTTTCGCCGGTCTTTACAACATATCCGGCAAGCCCTTTGTCTGCCGGGAAACGGATTTCCTGACTGTCCATTCCAAGCGCAACTTTTGACCAGATTTCATTTCGCTCTCTGTCATAAATAAATACGGTGCATCTGTCAGCCTGCATTGCGTTTTTTGTCTCTTCGGCTATTACTTTCAACAGAACATTAATGTCTGTGAGTGCCGTAATTGAGCGGCCGATTTTCACCAAAGACACAAGCGGATCGTTCTGAACGGGGATTGTGAAACTGCTGCCGGATTTGATTTGTTTTATGCGGCTTATGATAAATTCCAGAAGCTTAAATTCATCTTCTTCAAGCGCGAGATTTTTGGCGTTTTCATAATGCAGAAGGGCAACTTTGTCATTTTTTTCGGCAAAGCAAATGCTTCCTGCGACAAATTCGTTCACGAGTTTTGCACTCAGCGAATTTGAATAATCTGCCATATAAGCTCCGTCATGAACCAGTGCAAGCGAATTTCCGTAATTGTTGTTGTCGATAATGTAGTCTGTAAGGCCCAGAAAACTTAAACAGACTGAAATATAAGGAACTGAATTATTATTTTTGAAAATATTCAAAGCATTTGTAAAATCTTCTTTAGCCTGCACCAAATTTTCTCTGTTAAGAGATGCGAGCGCATGGCCGATTAATAATTTTCCGTCCCCGATTTTTTTGTAATCCTTATCTTCCAACTTGTTCATAACCACCCTTTTACACATTATATTTTTTATTATACAATATTTTGTATTAGAATACAATCAAAAAACAGGTACAAAAAGTGTATTTTATAAAAAGAAGGAGGGAACGGATGAAAAAAGTTTTATTAAGTATTTTAGCCTCTCTTGTTTTCGTACTTCCGGCGCAGGCCGCATACGACACAAATGCAAGAGTTCCGGTTGTAGGAAAACAGATTGTCACCAAAAACGGGCTTCCGTCAAGCCTGACTTTCAAAATAGTTGAAAAGGCGGCTGACAATTCAAACGCAACAACAACAAAAGAAATTCAGGTGAGCAAAGAAAATCTTCAATATGCAGGAAATGACAACGAAGTAGCGGCAGTTATTTCCAATGAAATCGGCAGAATTATGAATGCTCAGGTGTCAAAAGAAAAATGGCGCACGCTTGCAAAAGCGGCACTTGCCGAAAACCTCAGCAGCGACAACATTCTAAACACTGCAGCCAACAGCACTTACGCTCAAAACAAAGTAACCGAACGCGACAACATGGACGCTGACATTACTGGTGTGGATTTGATGATTACCGCTGGTTACAATCCGCTTGCTATGGTTGTCTGGGTTACAAAAATGCCTGCAAGCGTTATGGAAACCCTCAAAAGCCAGCCGGCAAATTCAAAAAGAGCAATGAACACTTATGATTACCTGACGTACAATTATCCGTCAAAAGTTAAAGCAGGTTACGCTTGCAACGAATACAGATTTTTCCTTACATACGCTGACCCGATTGTGAAGGAAAGAACTTCAAGCAAAAAACTTCTTGCGAAATTCGAAAAAGAACAGGCAAAGAAAAAAGCCGAAAGAACAAAACAAATCGCCAAATACAAAGCAACAGGCGGCTTGAACGGATGGGATGTAACTTATACTTTATTAGAAAACTTTGCAAATTCATCTGAAAAATAATTAAAAATTTTTAATCAAAAAGAAAAACCGGAATGAAAATCTCATCCGGTTTTCTTTTTTTTGAAATTAAAGTTGGAATAAAAGATTCCAAAACTTTTTAACCTTTAGACTATAAAGCTCTAACTATCTGCCGTAAATCATTCTTCTGAATAATTTATTTGCAAGCGAGCGTTTTGCATTTGCGGCATTTTTTTCAGCTTCCATTTCATGAAGTTTCACGCCGACTGTTTTATAGAGTTCCTGCATTGTTGCTTCAGAGCGTTCGGCTTCAGTGTCAAATTCTGCGCGAATTTGCTGCAACTCACCGTTATCAAGGAATTTTCCGCCGCAGCTGTAGCATTCATCTATTTGAATTGTGCGGTTTGCGCTTGAATAGTTCTTAACCATTTTTGAGCCGCAGACCGGGCAGGTTCTCGGAAGGCTTTCGTCAACTTTTTCAAAGTCTTTTCCTTCAATTGCCTCTAAAATCTCGTCAATTTTTTCTGCTTTTTCATCAAACTTTTTGAACTCTCTGTTATCAAAAAAGATTCCGCCGCATCCGTCAAGGCAAATGTCAACATTTATTCCTTCTGATGGAATAAATATTTTCTTCATTTCTTTGTGGCATGCAGGACAGTTGATAGGTTGTAATGTATCAGACATTTCTTAATCCTCCTAAATTCAGATTTGAACCGGCACGAACCAGCCGGCATTTTTCTAATTGCAGATTTATCTTAATATATTTTTACAATTCTGTCAATGGCAGGCCGGGAAAGTGAACGGTAATTAGTGAGACGCAAAAAGAGGTTAATGGTTTATATTTTTGCGGTTGGGCATTAAATCTTGTGAATTTTCACTCTTCTCTTTTTCGTGCTAAAATAATTGCAAGGAGGATATTATGTATCACGTTTATACAGAGAAAAATTATTCGGAAATAACAAGAACCCTAATCGGAGATTACACAGACTACGATGAAGCCATGGATGCCGCAGAAAAAGCAATAGAAGGCAAAGAAGGCTTGAACTATGTAGTTGAAGAAACCGACGGACATTTCAACAGCTACGGCGAACTTGTGGCGGAAGTTGTTGCAAAAAGTTAGATAGGACAGAAGTGAGAAGTGAGAGGTGAGAAGGCCGTATCGAAAATTAAATTTCATCAATATTTTTCGATATAAATATTTTATAAAAAACGATAATCACCGGATTTTACTAAAACAATTTTACGTAACCGACTTTTCACCACTCACCTCTCACTTTTCACCCCCTCACATCCATACGCCACAATTACACTTTAATAAGGAGAACCATGAAAGCTGTTGTATTTGATAAAGAATTGAAACTTGTAAATGATTACGAAAAACCCGTTCCGCAAAAAGGCGAAGCCTTAATCCGAGTGACTTTGGCCGGAATTTGCAACACGGATTTTGAAATCACCAAAGGTTATATGGGATATAAAGGAATTCTCGGACATGAAGCCGTCGGGATTGTTGAAGAAGTTAACGGCCCTGATAAGTCTTTGGTTGGCAAACGCGTTGTATCTGAAATCAGCTATGGCTGCAAAGAGCCCGATTGCCCTTATTGTGCCCAAAAACTTTACCGCCACTGCCCGAACCGTCATACGCTCGGAATTTGGCGAAAAGACGGATGTTTTGCTGAATATTTTACAATGCCGACAGAAGTTTTATTTGAAGTTCCCCAAAACGTAACTGATGAACAGGCCGTTTTTGTAGAACCGCTTGCCGCAGCTTGCGAAATCACAGAACAACTTCACATCAAACCTTTTGAAAAAGTCATTGTTCTTGGAGACGGCAAACTCGGACTTATTACGGCATTAACTTTAAATGCGCAGAATATAGACGTCATTTTAGTCGGAAAACACCAAAACAAACTTGACATTGCACGCGCTCAAGGGGTTGAGACAAAACTTCTGCAGGATTTGAAAGTCGAAAAGACTTACGATGTTGTGGTTGAGGCAACCGGCTCGATTTCCGGATTTGAAACAGCACTGGCGCTCACAAAACCACGCGGAACTCTTGTTTTAAAAAGCACGGTTGCAGCGTCTAAAGAATTCAACCTTGCGCCGATTGTTATTGATGAAATTACTGTTCTCGGCTCGCGCTGCGGACAATTTGGCGCGGCATTAAGGCTTTTGAAATCCGGCAAAGTTGATTTTTCACCGCTGATTTCAGCACGCTTCAAGGCTGATGACGCCATCGAAGCGTTTGAAAAAAACAAGGAAAAAGAAACTTTAAAAGTTTTGTTGGAATTTTAGATATTTTGGGATACTATTAAATTATGGCTGATGCAGAAACTAAACGAATTAAATTGCTTGATAAATATATTCTAAGGCAGGTTATTGAAATGTTTATAATGGGTGTGTGTATTTTCACATCTATTATTTTTGCATCAGACACATTTATCACGCTGATTAAGCAGATTTCGCTTTTCGGAATCCCGTTTAAAGTCGCGTTGATGATGATTATTCTGAATTTGCCGCAAGTCATTGTTATGACAATTCCGATGGGCGTTCTTCTGGCAACGGTTATGACTTTGAACGGATTGAGTCTGAAATCCGAAATCACAGTTATGAGAGCCTGCGGAATCGGGTTGAACAGGATTGCAAAACCGATTTTTGTTTTCGCAATTGTGATGTCCGTTTTCAGTTTTGTAATTAACGAAACCGTTGTTCCGGTGATGACAAAGCAGTCGAAAGATTTGGCGCTCTGGGCTTTGGGTCAGAAAAACATTCCTGACGGAAAGCAGAATTTTGTATTCAAAGAACTTTCAAACAACGGGGTTTTAAAACGGCTTTTTTATGTCGGATATTGCGAAGACAAAGTTTTGCATAACATAACACTTCTTGACACATCAAAAGAAGGCACAATCCAAATTCTTCAGGCAGATGAAGGCAAAACAAGCCCCGAGGGCTGGAATTTCCAAAAGGGCGCAGTCTACACCGTCGGCGATGACGGAAAAGTCTTGAATACAGCGCTTTTCGAAGATTCAACACTTCGCTTTGGTATGGATTTGTCAAAAGAAATGAACAAAAACGTCGCAAAAGAAATGAACTTTTCCCAACTGGTTAAATTCCTTTCTCAAGGCACACAGCAGGTAGATGAAAAGCAGAAAAATGTTCTTTTGATTGAACTTTACGACAAACTGGCACTTCCGCTGACAACAATTGCGCTTGTTCTAATCGGCGTACCGCTTGCGATTACGCCTCCGAGGGTAAGATATAACCGCGGATTTCTGTTCAGTATTCTGATAATTTTTGCGTATTATCTGATTCGCGCGCTCTCGATTTCATTTGGTGAAGCCGGGACGATTGCACCGTTTTTGGCCGCGTGGATGCCGAATATCGTTTTGACACTTGCGGGGGCGGCATTGTATTACAAAAAAGTTTACACAATAGAATAATTTGCGCAAAAAATATTTTTCCCGTTTTTTAGGATAAACAAATATGAATGAGAACTTCTTCAAAGGCAACATAAAAAGACTTAATGACTACGACCTGAACATACTGAATGACAAAACTTTGCCTGAGGTCGATGACGAATCTTTGCGCCTTGAAATGCTGATTAATGAGAAGGAAGAAGCGTTAGAAGAGATTAACAAAAAAATCAAGGGGCGCGAATTAATCGGAAAACTTCTTGATGTAATGGAATTGAAAATTCAGGCAAAACATCTGGAAAAAGAGTTATCTGAATTGAAGGAAGAATTTGTCAGAAACAATTTCAAAATCCGACTCAAAACTCAGAAGAAAAAAGAGAAAAGAAAACTTCCTGTGTTGATTAGAATTCAGCGTTTTCTTTCACGAAAACTTTTCCCGAAAATTTCCAAAAAGTTCAAATCAATCGCGGATTTGGGAGATTCTTTGGACACGCTTGCGAGCATAAATGAAAATGTTGATGAACTTATCGCGATGAAAGTTCCGTATGGCGAAACCAAAGCCAATTATGAGCGCCTTACCAATTATCTTTACCGCGCAAACAGAATTCATGCAGAAATCGCAAAAAAAATGCAAAAACTTTAAATTTTAGATTTTAGGTTGTAGCGCGAACAGTATTGCTTTATCCGCCCTTCATTCTATCCTTTAACTCTTGAACTTCGTATTTTAGTCTGTTCAGTTCGCATTTAACAGGGTCCGGAATTCTGTTGTGCAATAGAACGCCGTTTTCATCGCGGACTTTTCGCTGCACGATTCTTCCCGGAACCCCGACAACAGTGGAGTATTCGGGAACATCTTCCATAACAACGGAGCCTGCGCCAACGCGCACATGGTTTCCGAGCGTAATATTTCCCAAAACTTTTGCACCGGCCCCGACAATAACGCTGTTGCCGAGAGTCGGGTGGCGTTTGCCTTGTTCTTTACCTGTTCCGCCGAGAGTTACCTGCTGGTAAATCAAAACATCATCGCCGATTATTGTTGTTGCGCCGATTACAACGCCTTCGCCATGGTCTATGAAAAACCGTCTTCCGATTCGTGCGGCCGGATGGATTTCAATCCCTGTGATAATCCTTGTGATATAAGAAATTACACGCGGAATAAGCGGAATGTTCCATTTGTAAAGCCGGTGCGCAAGCCGGTATGCAATCAGTGCATGAAGTCCGGGGTAGCACAAAATTACCTCAAGCAAATTGTTTGCCGCAGGATCTTTGTCGTAGATTACCTGAATGTCTTCTTTTACTTTTGTTATTCCGCGTTTGAGTATGTTTAGCATTGATGTCCTTTTTTAGTAGGTGAGAAGTGAAAGGTGAGTGGTGAAAGGTCGGTTACGTAAAATTATTTTTAGTAAAATCCGGTGATTATAGTTTTTATAAAATATATAAAATATTTATATCGAAAAATGTTGTTGAAATTAAATTCTCCGATACGGACTTTTCACCACTCACCTTCACTTCTCACTCATTTCCTCAGCCTCCGGCCTTTCCGTGACGGCTTAAAAAACAAGCTTCGCAAACTTACGCTTGCCTGCCTGCAATATTACACTTTCAGTAAAGTTCAGAGTATAAGCCATATCGGCAATTTTTTCGCCGTCAATCTTGACTCCGCCTCCCTGAATTAAGCGTTTTGCCTCACCCTTGCTCTGCACAAATTTTAATTCAACAAGAAGGTCAAGAATATTTTTGCCCATCTCGACTTTGACTTCTTCTATGTCAGACGGCAGCCCTTTGTTTGAAACAACGTTGATAAATTCAGCCTGAGCCTTGTCAGCACCTTCTTTTCCATGATATTCTTCTGTTATTGTGTATGCAAGTTTCAGTTTCAAATCCCTCGGATTTATTGACGGGTCTTTCAGTTTGTTTTCGATTTCTTTTAACTCCGCATCTGAAACATCAGTAAGAAGCGTAAAATATTTCACAATAAGGGTGTCCGGAATGCTCATCAATTTTCCGAACATATCGTTTGCGCTGTCAGTTAGAGAAATACAGTGTTCCGGGTAGGTTTTTGACATCTTAACAAGCCCGTCAGTACCTTCAATCAAAGGCAAAAGGATTACCATTTGCGGATATTTTTTGCCGTAAGCCTCCTGAATCTGGCGGCCAAGAAGAGTGTTGAATCTCTGGTCCGTTCCGCCAAGTTCAATATCAGCGTCGATTTCGACAGAATCGTAAGCCTGCATTAACGGATAGAAAAATTCATGAACCGAAATCGGACGGCCTTCTGCGTATCTTTTTGCAAAATCGTCGCGGGTCATCATCTGCGCAACCGTCATTTGAGCGGCAAGCTTCAGAAGGTCTGTAAAACTCATTGCATGCAGCCAGTCAGCGTTGTTTGTAACTTCGGCCTTGTTAACATCAACTACCTTTGACATTTGTTCAAAATAAGATTTTGCGTTTTCTTCAACCTGTTCTTTTGTTAAAGAAGGGCGTGTTTCGGATTTGCCTGAAGGATCACCCACCATGGCGGTTGCACCGCCGACGATTAGGACAACTTTATGCCCTAATTTTTGAAATTCACGCAATTTTCGCATAACAACAGTGTGCCCGAGATGCAAATCCGGTCTTGTCGGATCCATCCCGAGTTTTACGCGCAATGGTGTGTTTGTATCTTTTGCATGCTGCAATTTTACGGCCAATTCTTCAATGCCGCCCGGCAAAACTTCCGCTCCGCGCGCAAGTCTTTTTGCCTGTTCTATAAATTCATTTCTTATTTCAACCATAGTATATCTCCTTGTTAAAACAATTGTAGCAAAAACAAAAATTTTATACTAATTACAAAAAATCGTGCGGAGCAGCAAAGCCGCTCCGCACGAAACACTCCCTCTTTTTGAAATTATTATTCTAAGTCGCCTGCGTTTTTGGATTCAAAAAACTTGTCAAGTTTTTCATCTGAAAATCCCAAAAGCTGTCCGATTTGCTGAATGTATGGATTTCCTCTGTAAAAATTGTTTGCCCTCAATTCAATTTTCAATGCTTTGATATCAATATCAGGGTTTCCGGACTGTTCAACAAGACTAATTAAATCGTCAAAGTCGATTCCTTTTACCTGATAAATCGCACGCTCAACATCGGCGGCTGTCAGATACAAACCATCCAGATATTGACGTCTCAATGCAGCCTTTTCAGCTTCAAAGTTTTCATTAATTACAGGAACTCCGTCCTCACCAAGTTTTTCGTTTGCCTCCAGGGCATAAACTGCATTTTCTCCAAATTCGATTCTGCGGCCGTTATTATGGTTGTGTTCGACAACAAAATCAGCGTATTGTTCATCAGTATATGGTTTTTCTAAAATATATGACATTATTTTTCTCCTTTATTTTTATCAAAATCTGTAACTTAAGCTAACGTAGAATCCAAACCGCATGCAAACCAGCGGCCGTATCCGTTTGAACCTGCATTTATACCTATAGTGCAGTGGGTAACAGCCATACCGGTAATACCCATATCTGTACGCTCGTTTCTCTGGAAAAATCCGCCGCGAAGTATAAATACACCGTAACCTAAGTCATAAAACGGCCGCGGGAACGTAATTGTAAGAACAGAACCTTCACCTGATATATCATACAAAGCACCGCCCTGTTCCAACCAGCCGTCAGACCACAATCGGCACCATGTAGGACCGTTGTTGTATGTATATTTCACATAACGAACGACATTACCGTTAACACTCAAACTGGAATGGCCGGAATTACTTATATGCATACCAAGCGTATTATATACAGAGCCTCTTATTGCCTGAATAGAAGTTTGTACAGCACCGTCGCTGAGGATTGTATTATACAAAGCGCCCACACGCGCACCTTCCGAATCCTGCATATCAAAAACAACATTTGATGATATTGAAGGAGGTGAAGCAAGATTAGCATCGCCATGACGCATAATAATAGGCGCCTGGGTCGTTGAACTGCCTAAAAAGGTCTTTACTCCTGAAACAGTTTCGATGCCTTCCTTATGTACACATTTTGCGGTATCTTCGGCTGCAGAACTTTTGTTAGCCGCGATTGTTTCAGCATTGGACTCAATCTTTTCTGCCAATGCAATAAAGTTTGCATTTACTTCCTGTGCTTTGGCTTTTGTGCCTGGAGTAAATGAATAGGGGATTAGTGAATTTGTCATATTTGCCTTTCCGACAAATTTGACGAACTATTTTTATAAGACGCGATATACAAATATACCACGGATTTGCGAAATCTGTCAAGTGCAAAAATTATTTTTCGTATGAACCAAACAATCGCATAAATGTTGTTTTTGCTTTGATTTCTTTTAACGTATTCAAAATTTTCGGATTTTTGATATGCCCGTCAAAGTTTACAATGAAATTATAATCACCGAATTTCAGCTTTGAAGGCCTTGATACAATGTATGAAAGATTAATATCGTTTTCATAGAAAATATGGAGAATTTCCAAAAGCGCGCCGGGTTTATTTTCCGTGGCAAAAATGAGGGAAGTTTTATCACTGCCTGTTTCTTCCGTTTCGAAATCTCCGATTAGCGCAAAACGCGTCTGATTATTTTTGTCATCGTTGATATTTTCTTTTAAGATATTCAAGTTGTAAACTTCGGCTGTTTTTTCGCTTCCGATTGCAGCGTATGTAAGGTTGTAATTTGCAAGGCTTCTGGCGGCTTCTGCGGTGCTCACGGCTTCCACAAGATTAAGATTTCGCGGCATTTCATCATGGATAAAATTCTGGCACTGCGCAAGCGCCTGCGGATGAGAAATTACACCTGTTATGCTGTAAAATTCGGTCGTTTTTGACAACAAACAATGGCGAATGGGCATAATCGTCTGCGAAAGAATTCTGACATTCGGATTTATCGTAAGCATCAGAGAATCAAGCGATTCGCGAACAGAACCTTCAATTGAATTCTCGAGCGGAATGACACCCAAGACATTCGGATTCTCGTCAACAAATTCAATGACCTGCCTGATGGTTTTCAAAGGCTCGGGGTATGGATTGATGTTATATTTTGTGCAGAAAATATCAGCAGCCATCTCGGAAAACGAGGCTTTTGGGCCGAGATATGCGATTTTTTCAACGTTTGATAAATCCATTGTTTACTTAACTCCGTATTTCAAATATAATTATACCAGACATAACAGGAAAGGGCAACGGGATGAGCGGAATTAAATTCGGGACAGACGGCTGGCGCGCGATTGTAGGAAAAGATTTTATAAAAGAAAATGTAGAAAAAGTTTGCAATGCAACAGCTAAATATATTTACGACAACTTTGGCGGCGAAAAATTAATCATAATCGGTTATGACCCGAGAAACAAGGCCGATGAATTTTCGTATTTTGCGGCGGAAATTCTTAAAAATTTCGGATTCAAAGTCCTATACAGCGACAAGGTTTTGCCAACACCTGTTCTGGCATTCAATGCAAAAAAATTAAACGCGTGTGCTTTGATGTTCACAGCCTCGCACAACCCGCCGGAATATCTCGGGATAAAATTTATTCCGGATTATGCGGGTCCTGCGACATCCGACATTACGAATGAAATTGTTTCAAATTTGGAAGTGGAATTTGAAAAATTCGGCACAGGAAAACTTGAAAAATACGACTTTTCAAAAGACTATTTTGCCCACATAGAAACCCTGATTGATATTGAAAAAATCAAAACTTTGAAAACAAACATCATTTTTGACGGGCTATATTCAGCAAGCATCGGATATTTTGACAAACTGCTCGAAAAACACAGGATTAAATTCGAAAGCCTCCACATGCACCATGACCCGAATTTCGGCGGCGGAATGCCTGAACCCAAACCAAAATTTTTAAAAGAATTGATTGAACAAGTTAAAGAAAAAGGGAATTCCATCGGTTTTGCAAACGATGGAGATGCTGACAGATTCGGCGTCATAAATGAGGATGGTGAATACGTTACACCAAACGAAATTATTGCTGTATTGCTTATCCATCTGACAAAAAACAAAAATCTGAAAGGTTCCCTTGTCAAAACCGTCGGCGCAGGCCTTATGCTGGATAGAGTTGCCGAAAAGCTCGGTGTTGAAGTTGTGGAAACCGCTGTCGGGTTCAAACATGTCGGAGAAGCGATGAGAAAATTCAATCCGGTAATCGGCGGAGAAGAAAGCGGCGGCTTAAGCATTCAGGGGCATATCCCGGAAAAAGACGGAATCCTTGCAAATTTACTCATTCTTGAAGCAATGGCGTATTCGGGAAAAACGCTTGTACAGTTGCAAAAAGATTTGGAGGAATTTGTCGGCTGCAAGTTCTGTAATAATCGTGTGGACAAACATCTTGCTGATGTTTCTGAAATCAAGCCGGTTTTAGAAAAATTCGGCAAATTAGAAAATATTTGCGGATACAAAATTACAAAAAAAGATTTCAAAGACGGCGTAAAACTTTACCTTGAAGACAACGAAAGCTGGATTTTGGTTCGTCCAAGCGGCACAGAGCCCTTATTGAGAATTTATTTTGAGAGCGGAAGTTTTGAAAAAATTGAGGCGCTCAAAAGTTCGATTGAAGCGTAAATTTTAAAAGTTCAAGTCAAAGGCGAAAAATTATATTTTCTTCACTTTTTTGTTTTTTATAGTAAAATATCAGTGTACAAGTACAATTTTAAACAAAAGGAAGAGAATATGAAAAAACTTTCACCGTTACAAATCGAAAGATTAAAGTATCAGCCGAAACTTCCCGCAACTCTTGCATTGGGCATCAACAGCCTTGAAGTTGCAGAAGGTGAAGCAACTCAATCAGTAAGAGATCAGGAACAAATCCAAAACCTTTTTAAAAATACTTACGGCAAACCGGTTGTAACTTTTAAAAACTCAATTTCAATGTCAGTTTCACAGCCGAAAAATGTCGGTGTAATCCTTTCAGGCGGACAGGCTCCCGGCGGACACAACGTTATCGCAGGTTTGTACGACGCTTTGAAACAGGCAAATTCTTCTAACAAGCTTTACGGATTCCTCGGCGGCCCATCAGGAATTATTGACGGCAAATATGTCGAATTTTCTGACGAGTTCATCGATCAATACAGAAACACAGGCGGATTCGATATCATCGGTTCAGGCAGAACCAAACTTGAAACCGAAGAACAGTTCCAAAAATCACTTGAAGTTTGCAAAAAGTTGAACATTTCTGCCGTTGTTATTATCGGCGGCGACGATTCAAACACAAACGCAGCACTTCTTGCTGAATGGTTCGTTAAAAACAATACAGGCATTCAGGTTATCGGCTGCCCGAAAACTATTGACGGCGACTTGAAAAACGACCAGATTGAAATCTCTTTCGGTTTCGACACTGCAACAAAAACTTACGCTGAACTTATCGGAAACATACAGCGCGATGCAAATTCCGCTAAAAAATACTGGCACTTCATCAAAATCATGGGTCGTTCAGCTTCTCACGTTGCACTGGAAGCAGCCCTTCAAACCCAGCCCAACATCACTTTGATTTCTGAAGAAGTTGAAGAAAGAAAAATGTCTCTGGAAAGCATTATCAACTACATGTCAGAAGTAATTGTAAAACGTTCAAACAGCGGCAAAAACTTCGGTATCGCAATTATTCCGGAAGGCTTGATTGAATTCATTCCTGAAATGAAATCAATGATTGCAAACCTCAACGACATCATGGCAGCATTGGAAAATGACCCGTCATTCGTTAACGCAACAACAATCAGAGAAAAATTCGACATCGTTGAAAACAGACTTGATTCTGCAAATGCAAAAGTTTACTCATCACTTCCTGTTCTAATTAAAGAACAGCTTCTTGCAGACCGTGACCCGCACGGAAACGTTCAGGTTTCAAAAATCGAAACTGAAAAACTGTTAATCGAAATGATTTCAACAAGACTTGATGAATTGAAATCTCAGGGAGATTTCATCGGCAAATTCTCAGCACAATCACACTTCTTCGGATACGAAGGAAGATGCGCATTCCCGTCAAACTTTGACGCAGATTACTGCTATTCATTAGGTTTCAACGCATTTGCGCTAATCAACTTCGGTTTGACCGGTTACCTTTCATCAGTAAGAAATCTGACACAACCTGCAGACAAATGGATTGCAGGCGGAATCCCGCTTACAATGATGATGAATATGGAAAGACGCCATGGCGAAATGAAACCTGTAATTCAAAAAGCCCTTGTAAGACTTGACGGCCCTGTATTCAAGCAACTTGAAGAACACAGAGAAGACTGGGCAATGAATGACAGATATTTATTCCCGGGCGCTGTTCAATATTTTGGTCCGTCTTGCGTGTGTGATGTAACAACTTGCACACTTCAGCTTGAAAGAGAAAAAACTCTTGTCAATGCATAATTTGACTTAAGAAAAAAGTAAGCGCCGGTTTTTCAACCGGCGTTTTTTCATGGAGCTTGTACTTTTCGAACAAGCGATATTGGTATATTTAAAAAATTAAGTTTTGAGTTAACATTAATATATATGAAAAATTTTAGTTTGTAAAGCATCCATTTGGTTATTATAAACTCCAATAATGTATTCAACATACCAAAAAGTTATCATATTAACATGATAAAAAACAGATTTTCAATACTTTTGGGAATAAAAAAGCTGGATAAACGCGACATTGTCAAACTTACCGGTCTTGACAGACATACTATTTTAAATCTTTACAACGACAAAACCAAAGGCATAGACTTTGCAACTCTCGACAAACTTTGTTATGCACTGGATTGCACGCCAAACGACATCCTGCGCTACATCCCGGACGATGTGCCGGACAAACATTTGTATGAAGATTAGAGGTATTTGTCAAACCACAATTTTCTATTATTACCAAGTTCGGCATATTTAGTATTTCGGTTCTGCATTACGACATTCCAAACCGCAACAAGCAGGATTGGGATGAACGTAAGCGTACCTGAATAAACAATAATGTATTCAGAAAAATCCCAGACATTCGTAACCAATCCTTTAATCAAGAAAATAACACTATCCAGCGCAATCAAAGACAACAAAATTTTCACTGGCGTTGAGATGTTGTTATAAATTTTTAGTATCAATGGGTTTTGACACTTTTTAATTAACAATATACTGACAATAAACGGGCTGAAAAGTTTATATAAAATTGGGACTAGTATAAGAAATAGTCCAATGATAGTAACTATGTCCACACCAAGTCCAAGCTTGTCTGTTGGAAGGTATTCAGTTATTGGCACAATAACAGAAAAATATAAAATAAAAAATTTTAAAAATGCATACGAGATGGTAAAAAAATAAATTATATAATATAGCAAACCTAAAATATTTTTATTCATGATATTTCTACCTATCATTCAATTTCTTATGAATATAATATATATTAAAATAATTTTCAAGTTTTTTCTTATCTTGCATACCAGCCCCCCAATTATTCAAAATATTAGCAGGATTAAGATTTCGCTTGCGGTAATCAAAATCATAATAATCATTTACATAAGCATTGAAATATCCATCTTTATCAATATGAGGTTTGTACAATGTAGCATGTTGAATCCCAAGAAAAGCATCCAAATCTTTGTTCAATTTGAAATCAATCAAATCAGTTTCAATATTGCCATTTCTTAGTTTTTCTTCATTTTTCTTTATGTAGTCATTAATAGTCCTTGAATTTGCTAACTTCGTTGAGGCATTGGAAATATGATTGTATATAACACCACGAGAATTCTTTGGAATACCAACTTTATCCATCCAATTATTTAGTTCCGTACTACCCAAATCCGTACGCTTATTAACAATAAAAGCATTTTTATCTTTCTTTGCACACTCAAAATCATGACGAGCATTTGCCAAATTTGCGTGTGCGATGGAATCTTTTGCAAGACTGCTTACATCTGTATACAATTTATCCTGCACTTCTTCCCAATTTGTCATTCCATGTTTATTTAACTTCTCTTTATAAGAAACATTGGCATTTATCAATTTTGTCGGAATATTCTCATCATAGTCTGCAGTATAATAAGTATTAAAACCTTTACCTTTTGAATTTTGAGCACGCATTTGATAAACTTCCGCAGAGTTTAACAAATCTTTTTCACGCGGGATTCCAAGATTATTTAGCTGATAATTGATGGCCGGTTCATGTGCTCTAAATTCGTCACTATTCATTCGACCAATTTCTTCTGCGTAATAAATCTTGTTCTTTTTGCTGATTTTGTTGTAAAAGTTTTTCAATTTCATAATGTTCTCCTTATTTAACTATACTTTCTTATTATGAAATATTACAACACACTCCGCAAGTCCGCATTTTTGCGTACGTAATTTTACGGACAAACAGGGATTAATTTTTCGGATGAAAGCTTAGCGCGATTTGATGAATTTGTCGCGCAAAGCTTCGCGCTCTGCCATTTGCGCCAAACGTTTTTCATCAGGAGTTTTCACTCTGAATTTTTCAAGAAACCAAACTTTCATCATTCTTAATCCGCCTTTTGAAAAAAGAGGAACTGTCACTTTCGGCTGCGCCGGCAGAGATTTTAGTTCATCAAAATTGTTCACGGCAAGTTTTGCAAAATCCTTTGAAGCCTGCTTAAATCCCTTGTAATCGCCGAGCATAGCTGACAACATTTTTTCTGATTTCAATTGCGCCAATCTGTTTCGAACTGCAGGAATTCCACTCATAAATATCCTTTCATATCCTGAACCGGATAATTATCATAGCATTTTAAATTGAGTTGTCAACAAGCGGCTTTCATCGGATTCAGATTCAATATGTCTACATGAGTAATTAACAGTCGCATTACAATTTATCGTCACCAGACGTTGACCTTTCTTAGCGCTGCCGTCCTAATCCTGAAATTCTCCGACTGATTCTTCCACAAGCGGCTCCTATATGACTGACCCAGTGTGTCTACGTACGTAGTACACGTAGTACCTCACCCGAATTTCTAAACTCGCGGGACGCTCGTTAAGAAATTCTGCACTCTCCTCTACCAGGAGAGGGGATGCGACGATTACCGCCGGCTTTTTCAGAAATAGTAATAAGACATCGACCTTTCCTAGCGACTCTTTCCTAATTCCGGACTTCCCGACTGGTTCTTTCATAAGCGGCTCCTGTATGACAGATCCAATGTGTCTACGTACGTAGTACACCGTAGCCGAAGAGGGCAAAATCGTATTTAGAGGGGTCTTGAGGGTCGAACTTTTTGAGATTTTCGCTTAGTTCAATGACAGCCTTGAAATCGTTTTGCTTTCTTGTCAAAAGCCCCATCTCACGCGAAATTCTGGCAACATGAACATCCAGCGGAATCAACAACTCCGACTGCGGCATAAAATCCCAGATTCCAAAATCAACCGGCGGCTTTCTCACCATCCACCTCAAATACATACACATCCTTTTCATCGCGCCGCCTTTTCGCGGGTCCGGAATCATAAAATAAAACCCCTGAGCGGCGTTTTGGTCTGCACGTGAATAGAAATAATCAGTCACGGTTGAAAACATCTTCTGCACACGCGCACTTGAGTGAATCTTTTCACCCGCCTCCGGTCTATCCGCAAAGTGAGAATAACCATATTTGAAAAGCTCTTCAAGCCCGCCATCTTTTTCGTAAAGCGTACGTAATATTTTGAAAATTTCTGCAAAATCATCAGGCTTGCCAAAGCGGTAATTAAAATCACCTAAAATTTCAGGCTCAAAATTCAGGATGAAATTCAGCGGCTCATTTTGTGCGATTTTGAAAAGTTCATCAAGCTTTTTTAAAAAAACTTTCCGGCTCCCGTAAGCCACAAGCGAGGCGATGAAACCAGCGATTTCAATGTCTTTTTTCGTGGAAAAAATATGCGGAATACTAATCGGATCCGGCGCAATGAATTCAGGCACCTCGTATTTTTTTACCAACTCGTCAAGTTCTGTTTTTGTAATCATCTTATCCTCTCAAAAAATTGTCTTAAAATTTCATCGCACTCTTTTTCCATTATACCTCCAAAAACTTTTGGTTTTGAATCCGAAAACTTTCTCAAATCCATAGCTGAAGAAAGCGCACCGTATTTAGTATCATAAGAGCCGAAATATATGCATTTTATTCTGGATTGCAAAATTGCCCACGCGCACATCGGACAGGGCTCAAGCGTCACAAACATTTCGCAATCATCCAGCCGCCAGCGCTTGAGTTTTTGGGCCGCTTCGCGGATTGCAAGGATTTCTGCATGAGATGAAACATCATTCATTTCTTCCTTGCGGTTGACGGCTGAAGAGATAATTTCTCCGTCTTTTACGACAATCGCGCCGACCGGAATTTCGCCTTCTGCTGCATTTTTCAAAAGATAATCAATTGCCCGATGCATTTGCTGCCTCTTGAATTTCTGCAAGGTTTAGAGTAACTTCTGCGCAAAATCCGCATTTTGTGTCAGAATGAAGTTCAATAGTTCCGCTCATCGCTTCAACTAACCCTTTTACAATGAACAATCCAAGCCCCGTGCCGCGTGTTGTGCGTGTTGTATTGTCATCCATTCGGACAAATTTTTCAAACAATTTTTTCAACTGCTTTGGCGCAATCACGTTGCACTCGTTTTTGACAAAGAATTTGGCTTTGCCATCAACAACAGCTGTGTCAACGACAATTTGCGAATCCGGATTGGCATATTTTACGGCATTTTCTATCAGGTTGACAAAGACCTGTTCAAGACGAGTTTTGTCGCCTGATACGTTTGGAAAATCTTCTGCGATATTGATTATAATTTGTTTGTTGTCTTTGTTTTTGACCAGAATTCTCGCAGTCTCAAAGACTTCGGGCATATAAACGGTTTCAAGGTTTGTGCGAAGCCTCATGCCTTCGATATCCGGAATTGTGAGAAGATCTTCAATCAGGCGTTTCAGCCGCTCTGATTGTTCTTTAATTATTCTGAGAGATTTTTGTTTTGTTTCTTCATCAATCACGATATCGCTTCGCATAAGACGTGTTGTGTAGCCTTGAATGCTTGTTAGAGGTGTTCTCAATTCATGGCTTACGGTATCAATAAGATTTGAGCGGAATTCGTTTAGCTGTTTCAGTTCTTTATTATTTTTTTTCAGCTGTTTGTAAGATTTGTGGATTTCGCTTGCCATTCGGTTGAATTCAAAGGCTAGAAAAACCATTTCGTGAGGGGTGAATGCTGTGACGAGAAGTCGTATCTGGCGTTCGTAATTACCTTTTGAAAGTGAGATTATGCCTTTGAACAGCTGGCGGATATTGATATACAAATGGAATGTATAAAGCGCTGTGACAAAAAGAATCATTAATGTGGCAGCCGCAATCGAGAGAATTATTTTCAGCCGGTTTTTGTTAATTGTTTTGTTTGTGACGTATTCTGTTGTGTTTACGATAATCGTAATTTTCGGATTGTCTTTTTTCACATAAACAAGCGGCTGGTTTTTGACATCTCCAAAAATCACGGGTTTATTGGTTTTCATGGATTTTGGAAGAAGTGAAATAGTCTTTTGAAAATCTTCGTCTTTGAAATTGTGTGATGCGATAAGTTTGCCGTCGTTTGTGAGCACGTAAATTTGGCGGCTGTCGTCTTGAAGAGAGTTAAAAAGTTCATCCTGAAGTTCCACCAGAGAATATGTGGCAACAAGAACTTTGTCATTTTCAAGAGCGACTGTGATTGTCACCTTGTTTTCGAGTTTGTTTTGTTCGTGGATTTTTTCGGCTTCTGCGGGAGATACGACGGCCAAATCTTCGCAATTTCGGATACTTGATTTAACTTCTTTCAAATATTTTGCCTGTTTTGCGGGGTCTTTAAAATATTTTAGAGAAAGCGCTAATTGTTCAAGATTTCCCGAAATCGAGCCCGAGAAAAAATCAATCTCGTCTGATACCATATTTGTAATAAGAACGGCTGATTCTCTAAGCTGCGAGCGCATTGACTGCTGGTTGACATTATTTATGATAAACCCGCTCACGCTCATCGGAATCAGAACTGCAAAAAAGAAAACTATTGCAATTTGTTCGACTATTTTGAGGCGTTTGAATTTGAAAAATCTCATAAATCTAACCTTCTGCAAAAGGCGTTAATTTGTAACCGACATTTGTCACAGTGTGAAGATATTTGGGGATTTTCGGATTCGATTCGATTTTATTACGTAAGCCTCCGACATGAACCCTCAGCATACGGACATCTTCGCCGCTATCGTAACCCCAGACTTCATCTAAAAGAGTTGCCAGCGTCACTGGATTGTTGAAATGCTGAATCAGGCAGTACAAAATCTCGAATTCCGTGGGGGTCAGTTTGACGCGTTTGTTTACGACAACGCATTCCAAAGTTTCGGGAAAGATTTCGATATCGCCGGCTTTTAAGATTTCGTTTGAAAGGTTGTTGGTTTCTTCAATCTGGTTTCTGCGAAGAAGAACGCGGATTCTCAAAAGAACTTCCTGAATATCAAAAGGCTTCACAAGATAATCATCCGCGCCGCAGTCAAAGCCTTCTGTTTTATCATCAATTGTGCCTTTGGCAGTTAGCATGAGAATCGGGATTGCAAGTTTTGCCTGACGGATGTTTTTGCACACGTCGAACCCGTTCATCTTGGGCATCATAACGTCCAGCAGAATCAAATCATAAGCGTTATTCAAAGCTTTATTCAGCCCTTCCATGCCGTCACGCGCCGTGTCTACAAAATATCCGCTTTGCGATACGTCAAACTCCAGCAAATCACGGATTTCGTCATCGTCGTCAACTATTAGAATTCTTTTTTGAATATCACTCATCGCATACCCCTTCTGTAATTTATAATATATAAAATAACCGATGAATTTGCAAGAAATTATAAAGTTTTATAATATTTTCTTGCCGGTGCCACTAATCGGCCGTAATCGTTCAAGCGGAGATTAATTAAGGCGGAGACGGTTTTTCAAATTCTGCCTGCCAAAATTCGCATAAAAAATCCCGCCTTGATGACGGGATTTTTGGTTTTAAAAAAGTTTGATTATCTTTTCTGGATATTTTTAACTTTTTTATCAGATTTTTTCTGATCTTTCGGCTGTTCAGGCGCTTGTTCCTGAGGTGCGTTGAATTGTTTTTGAACTTCTTCCTGAAGTTTTTCAGGGTCGTAAGACGGATCAACATATTCGATTGTTGCGTTCTTTTTCAAAGATTCAACAAGCTCATCGACTTTTTCAACCTGAATCTGGTTTTTGAGGTAATCTTTGATATCGTTTTGAACTTTTTCAAACGGTTCCTGACCTGCTTCTTTTCTGTCTGTTACGAAAATAATGTGGTAGCCGTATGGTGTTTCAACGATTTCTGATACTGAATTCGGTTTCAGGCCGAATGCGGCTTTTTCAAATTCAGGAACCATTTTTCCTCTCGGGAAAAATCCTAAATCGCCGCCGTTAACCGCTGTTCCCGGATCTTCTGATTTATCTTTTGCAATTTTGGCAAATTTTGTTGTGTCTTTTTTAACTTCGGCAAGAATTTCTTCTGCTTTTGCACGTTTTTCTTTGATTTTTTCATCAACTTTTGCCTTCAACTCAGCTTCTGAAAGTTCTTTGCCTTCGTTTTCGGCTTTGATAATTTCTTCAAGGTCGCCTCTGTTTGCGGCAATCAGGATGTGTGACGCTTTAACCTGTTCAGGGTGGTTGAAACGTGCTTTGTTATCATTGTAGAATTTTCTTGCTTCAGCATCTGAAATATTAACTTCTCCGAGAGTTTCAGCAAGTTTTTTGATTTTAACCTGTTCTGCGACGTCTTTTTTGAAGTCAGCCGCTGAAATTCCGTTTTGTTTCAAAATAGCGTCAAGCTGTTCTTTTGAGCCAACTTTCTGAATAATATCTTTGATTGCTTCTTCTGTATCTTTGTTTGTAACTTTTATGCCGCGTTTTTCAATTTCATCTTCAAGAATTGCTTTTACAACCAATTCATTAATAATTCTGACTTTCATAAGATTGATGATGAATGTATTTTTGCCGTTATTCAAGTCTACGCCCATTTGTTTAAACATTGAATTGTCCATGGCTTTGTTCATTTTTTCATCAAACTGACCCTGGGTAATTTTGCGGTCGTTAACTTTGATAATCGCATTACCTGATTTCAAGCCGCAGCCTGTGAAAAGAATTGCGGAGGCCGCTAATGTGATTAAGAGTTTTTTTCCCTTCATGATGTCTCTCTTTCTTTTAATATGTAAATTCGTGACTAATTTTATGTATATAATAAAACAAATCCGTCAAAATGTTAAATACTTCATTAAAATTCATATATGCATTATTCAAAAGTAAAATGGAATTCCCCTCCTGGCACGACTTTGGGGCAATTGTAAATTTTATTTTCTTTAATATATTTGAAGGCAGGCCTTTTTGGATAATTTTCCATTCAGGCTCTCTAAACGGCATGTAAATTCTGATATTTTCGGGCGTTTCGCGAATCAGAGAAATCGCAACATCAGTTGCCGCAAGTCGCAGGCGGATAAGTTTGATTAAATTTTCGACACTTTCAGGGGGTTTAGCAAACCGGTCTTTCCACTCTTCTGTTATGTAATCCAGTTCAACATCATTTTTAACATCCGCAAGCCGTTTATATTCAATCATTTTTTGTTCGGCAGAGCCGACCCAGATATCCGGAATAAACGCTGTGACATTAATATCGACAATCGCCGGATTGTTTTTGTTGACCGTTTCGCCCTGAAGTTCCTGAACTGTTTCTTCCAAAAGCTGGCAATATGTATCAAATCCCACATTAATCATGTGCCCGTGCTGTTTTGTGCCGAGAATATTTCCGACACCGCGGATTTCAACGTCCCTCATCGCAATCTGATAACCGCTGCCGAGGGTTGTGAATTCTTTTATTGCTTTCAGCCGCTGGAAAGCCTCTTTTGTTAGTTCTTTGCTCTGCTTGTAGAAACAATAGCAGTAAGCCTGCCTTTGCGAGCGCCCGACGCGGCCTCGAAGCTGGTAAAGCTGTGCAAGCCCGAATCTGTCGGCATCATGGATTATCATGGTGTTGGCGTTTGGTATGTCAATTCCGTTTTCGATAATCGTTGTTGAAAGAAGTATATCGTATTCATGGTTTGCAAAGTCTACGATAACTTTTTCCAGCGTTTTTTCATCCATTTGTCCGTGTCCGACCGCGATTCTGGCGTTCGGCACAAGCTTTTGGAGCTGGAATTTGAATTCTTCAATGGTTTCCACGCGGTTGTAAAGGTAAAAGACCTGTCCTTCGCGGTCAAGTTCATGGATAATCGCGTTTTTCACCATGTTTTCATTCCAAACGCCAACGTAAGTTTTAATCGGCATACGGTTTTTAGGCGGCGTGTTGATTATTGACATATCTTTGATGCCAGAAAGCGACATGTAAAGTGTTCGCGGGATTGGTGTTGCAGACATTGTGATAATGTCGATATTTTCGCGGAAAGATTTCAGTTTTTCCTTATGTTTGACGCCAAATCTGTGTTCTTCATCAATTACGAGAAGCCCCAAATCTTTGAAGACAATTCCTTCCTGCAAAAGTCTGTGCGTGCCGATTACGACATCGCATTCTCCTGTTGCGAGTTTTTTAATTGTTTCTTTTTGTTCTTTTGCGGTTCGAAAACGAGATAAAAGCTCGACGTTTACCCCAAACGGTTTGAAGCGTTCGCTTATGGTTTGAAAATGCTGGAGTGCAAGAATCGTTGTCGGAACGATTACTGCCACCTGTTTTCCGGACGTGACGGCCTTGAAAATCGCGCGCATTGCAACTTCGGTTTTGCCAAATCCGACATCTCCACAGATAAGCCTGTCCATAGGCCGGTCGCTTTCCATATCCGATTTGACGTCCGTTATCGCTTTCATCTGGTCCGGAGTTTCTGTGTATTCAAAAGCCTCTTCCATTTCGACCTGCCAGTTTGTGTCAGGCAAAAAAGTTATTCCCTGCTGCATTTTACGTCTTGCATAGAGCCGCAGTAAATCATAAGCAACCTGTTCGACTTCTTTTTTAACGCGAGCTTTTGTGTTTTCCCAATCTTTGCCGCCCATACGCGACAGTTTTGGTCTTACTGCGCCAGAGCCCCGGTATCTGACAAGTAGGTTGATTTGTTCGGCGGGGATGTGAAGGCGGTCTTCTGAGGCGTATTCAATTGTCAGGTAATCTTTCATTTGCCCGTCGATTTCCTGCTGGCTCAGGCCTTTATAAATTCCGACGCCGTGAATGCTGTGGACAACGTATTCGCCTTCTTTTATATCATTAATGTTTTCGATATATTCGGGTTTTTCTTTGTAGTAGGATTTGCGGGACGCCGTCACTTCTTTTGAACGTTTGTTGAAAAGTTCGCGGTCCGTGAAGATGATTGTTTTGAAATCTTCAAGAATTCCGCCGTGGGATGTTATGCTGTCGGTAAAAGTTATGAGGTTAAAGACTTCGCGCTCTTTTAGAATTTCTTTTACGCGCTCTTTGTAGTCGGTTGCGATGACAATACTGTAGGACGATGCAGCAGACGAATATTCGGCGCACGCCCCCTCGCCACTAAGAGGAGAGGCAGAGGTGAGGGGGTGAAAGCGTGACGTATCACCCGAGGCGGAGGAGGGATTTTTAATAAATTCCGCGATTTCATCCAGATTTGCCTCGAAATTCTTCAAAGGAAGCGTATTGAATTCCACAACCTCATCCATTTCTTCATCCAGAAAGTTGTTAAATCCGATTTTGACAAAACCGGCTAATTTTTGAATAAATTCTTCGAACAAAACATGGTTTTTATCCTTCAATTCATAATGGAGGCCGAGTTTCAAATTTTCTGCAATCTGATTTTCGTAACTGACGTCAAAGCTTTCAAATCGGGAATAAACTTCGGCGGTTTCATCGGTTATGATGAGGTAATCTTTGAAATAGTCCAAAACGCTTACCAAATCCGGATTGAAATAATTCTGGTAAACATCAATTCCTTCAAAATAGCCTTCTTCCTGCAGTTGTTCGGAAAGTTCAGGCGAAAGGTTGAAAGTTTTTTTGTTTTCTTCGGTTAAAATATACTTGTGCACAGGAAGAATTTCAAATTCTTTGATTTTTTCAACTGATTTTTGGGTTTCGTTGTCAAAATATCTCAAATCAACAACTTCATCGCCCCAAAGTTCAATTCTCACCGGCTTTTTGTCCAGCGAATATATGTCAATGATGTCGCCGCGGATTGAGAATTCCGCGATATCGCTTACCATTGTCGAGCGTTTGTAACCGAGTTTTACAAGCTTTTCACCGATTTCTTTGACATCAATTTCATCGCCAACACTAATTTTCAGGATATTTTCTTCGAAAAACTTCTCATTCGGGAATTTTTCGAGCATAACTTTAACCGGCGCAATAACGATTTGGGGTTTTTCGCGCAGAATCCGTACTTGTTCTGAGTATTCATAACCGTTTTGGGCAACAGTTTCATACATCGAAATATTTTGGAATGGCAGAAGTGAGGCTTCAATATCGAACGCACGTCGCAAATCGTTTTGATATTTTAGAGCATTTTGTTCGGTTGAAGTTATGAAAAGGATTTTTTTATTAGAGATTTTTGCGGCCTGCTTTAGCAAAAACAGGCGCAGAATTGTAATCAGGCCGGTTACGGCAAATGAGTACCTTTTTTTGACGAGGTACTGAAATTGTGAATAATTTTCGTTATCAAGATTTTCGATATCAAACACAACAACATTTTAGCACAAAATCAGATTTTGCGCTTTGACGTCCGGACTGCGGTTGGCGGGAAGGCTAGATTTATAAAAGATGTTGACCTTTCAAAAGCGTCATTTTCATAATTTCTGACATCTATTACTAATTATTTCAAAAGTTACGTTCATCTCATTCAGCCCCATTTGTCTACGTACGAAATTAAACTGTCGCATTTTCACAATTATAGTCAGAAGTCGTCGCCCTTTCTCAGCGCCTCCGGCCTAATCCTGAATGTCCAACGCCTAATTCTTCCAAAAGCGATTCCAGTATTACCGTTCCCAGTATGTCTACGTGCGTAGCACCTAACTTTCGCGCCGCCACAAGCGGGCTCAAGTTGAAATTCCACCCTCTCCTCTACCAGGAGAGGGGATGCGACGATTGTCGTCGGAGTGTTGTGGTATCGTCAGAGGACGCCGACCGCTCCAAGCGCCCGGTCCTAATTCTGCACTTCCGTGCCTAATTATGTCAAAAGCGCCTCCGCTATGACAGTTCCAGTGTGTCTGGATTATTCGGGTGCGCACAATTCAAGCACTCCGCTTTTTAAAGCCTCACGGCTTTAAGCCGCTGTCTTGCTCGTCGGCGCTAAACGGGTTCCAAAACGTTGCTATCCGCAACGCTTTTCACCCTCTGCCGACTCGCGCTCCGTTGAATTGTTTGCTCTTACGGGTTCCAGTCGCTCACGCTCCTTTCACCCTACCGAAAATCCATCTACGTACGTAGTACCGTAGTACCTTAGGTGACGATGATTTGTTCCGGGGGTTGGTTGGGGGATTTGCGCTGAGTGCGTTTTAATATCGAATCTATGTTGTTGAAATCTTCGTTTTCCGCAAAAACATTTTCGCTTTCATTCTGCCTGTCAACTTCAGCCAAAACTTCAGGATTGTCCTCTGTCGTTGGCGGCTCAATCGTCTCGTCTTTATTTACAGGCGACTCTGTTTTTGCCTCAACTTCACCTTCTGACACGACGCGCGAAATATTTTCGCTGCCGGAGTCAATGCTTTCGGCCATACTCTTCATCTGTGATGATACTTTCTTAATCGATTTATCCGAACTGAATGACACACTTTGAAGTACGTTTCCGCCCTTAACCGATGTTACTGCAAGGTTTTTGCCTATCGTGTTCGCTTTCAATAAATCTACAACACCCGTTGCGCCGTCAAAAATATGATTGTTGCCAGTGACTGAACACGATTTGTGAGCGGATTCGTACTGCGTAATAAGTTCGCCGGCAAAACTTGTGTCAGATGCATAATCCTGCGCGACTTTCGCATCTTTTGAAGCACCCTGCATCAACTTTGTAATCCGGTCAAAATCAGTTGTGAAATTTTCAATCTGAACCGTGGATGCCTTAACTTCATTGTCCATCAAAAATCCCAGCTGGCCGTAACGCGCTTTTTCATCCGGCGTCATCTCATCACCGTTTTTGGCTTTCGCATCCAAAACCTGCCACTCGTTCATCATTTCCTGAACTTTTTTTAAGGCATTGTTCTGAACAGACTGCGCATCTTCTGCCGCAACTTCAAGTTTTGCGGAATACTGTTTGAATTCTTCCTCAGCTTTTGTCAAAATTTCTTCCTGCGCAACAACCTGCTTGTTGAAAACTTTTGCCACATTTTTCTTGCCCATATCGCCGGCATCACCAATATCAGCGGCAAGGCCTTCGGAATCGTTAATGTCTGTCGTATCGCCGGTATCAAGCTGGTATTCAACAGTGTTTGCATCCGCCTCCGAATGCGCCCATTCCAAAACATCCTCAGGAATCATAACGCCGTTATCTTCCATTTTAAGAATTTCTTCGTAAGTGTACTGAAGCCATTCGGGATTTTCAGGCTTGCCCTGCTTTCTTAATGAAAGCCCCATATCGCCCAAAACAATCTGTTGATTGTGCTTTGACATTACACTGTTGGCATACTCACGGAGTTCATCATCTGACCAGCCCTGAAAATTCGGATTGGTTTTGAAGGTTTCCACCAATTTGTCAACGGTCATTCCGTCTTTTGGGCCTCTTAAGGCCTGTTGATATGCATCTTTGCGGATTTTATCACGCAGTGATTGAATGCTTGTCATTTTATGCGCCTTTCATAAACTATTTTGTTTATTTAACGGCACAATTTATGCATGGCTTTAGCGTAAAATTTTATTAAAATGCAAAAAAGTTGAATTCATAAGGCTTTCGCGATATAAATTCAACTTTATAAAATGTTACAATTGTGTGTAAAAATTAAGAGCTGCAAAAATCACGCACCCCGTCACGATTCACGCAATTACAAATGTTTTTCAATATTTGAAATGATTGAAGATTTCGGCATCAAGCCTACGAGTCTTTCAACAGCTTTTCCGTTTTTGAAAACCAGAAGGCTCGGAAGGCCGCTGATTGAATAGTTTTTGGCTGTTTCAAGGTTGTCGTCTGTGTTCATTTTTACAAACTTAACTTTTTCGCCGAATTCGCCTGCGACTTCGTCCAAAATCGGGCCGAGTTTTCTGCAAGGTCCGCACCATGGTGCCCAAAAGTCTACTACAACAGGTGTTTCAGAATTCAAAACTTCAGTTTCAAATACTGCATCATTAATATCAACTGCATTAGACATACATATCTCCTTATTTTATTAATTTACATGCGCCATTTTATCACAGAAAAATTTTTTGTGCTATTATCTTAATAGAATTCAATAGGATAAGAAAATGGTAAGAAAAAAGATTATAGAAATAGTTTTGGACACAGAAACAACCGGTCTGGATTACACAAAAGAGAGAATGGTTGAGTTTGCGGCAGTAAGGCTTGAAAACGGAAAAATCAAGGGCAAATTTCAAACTTTAATCAACCCGCAGCAGCATATCAGAAAATCAAGTATTGCAATCCATGGGATTACGTCAGAAATGGTAGCGGATGCGCCGACGGAAGAAGAAATTATGCCAAAGATTCTGGAATTTATAGGCGACTATCCGATTGTTGCACACAACGCTATTTTCGATTACACATTCATAAACGAAGCGGCAATCAGAACAACCGGCGAAGAAATCAAAAACACACGCGTTGACAGCCAGCAGATGTTTAAAGAAATTTATCCGGATTTGGATTCGCACGGGCTTGAGGCGCTTACAAAAAAATTCAACGTGGATTTGACAAACCACCACAGAGCCATGGCTGATACAATGGGGCTTGCTTTATGTTATCCCAAATTGAAAAAACTATACCTTCAAAAATACGATTGGGAAGTCAAACAACTTGATAATGTAGAATATTTGTTCGAAAGATTTTTGAGAATTCAAAACACAATCAACACGCTCCAATCGGAATTGCAGGATTTGAAATCAGTTTTCAAACTGTATTTTGAACAGGGCGGAACGCCTATTCGTTCACAAACCGGTGAAACTCTTGTTTACAACTCAAAACATTCGTTCGGATACGATTTTCATCAGATAAAAGAGGTGTTAGAAGAAGTCGGCGCGTTTGATAAAGCTGTTAAACTCAACACAGGTTTTGTAGACAGGCTTGTTGGCGGCTACAGCCTTGATGAAGACAAAAGAGAGATTCTAAAAGAGGCACGTCAGGAATTGACGGAGACAAGAAACATTCAAATTATAAAGGCAGGAAAATAAACTATGGCTAACAGATTTATTGAATTTTTCAAAGAGCCGCCGGCTCGCGAAGTTACGATGAGCGAAGACGAAATTAAAAAAACGTATTCGCATTTTAGATGGAGAATTTTCTATTCAAGTTTTATCGCGTACGTTGTTTTTCACATTTGCCGCAAAAACATTGCGGTTGCACTGCCTTCAATGGGCGAGGCACTTCATCTTTCAAACACTGAACTCGGGCTTTTGGGCTCATCTTTGTATGTAACCTACGGGATTGGAAAATTTGTAAACGGGGTTCTGGCAGACAAGTCAAACGTAAGAACATTTTTGCCGACCGCGTTGATTTTATCTGCCATCTGCAACTTGTGCTTTGTATTAAGTTCAATGTTCATAACACCCGGACATGCAACATTTTTTGGGCTTCCGTCAGCGATGGTTTTGTTGTGGGTAATGTGCTTTTTCTGGGGCGCTAACGGCTGGTTTCAGTCATGCGGATTCCCGCCTGTTGCAAAAAGCCTTTCTTACTGGTTTTCAAACTCCGAACGCGGCACAAAATGGTCATTGTGGTCAACATCGCACCAGATTGGCGTATTTGCGGCTGTTATGATTTCAGGGTTTGTAATTGATCATTTCGGCTGGATGGCGGCATTTTATATTCCTGCAATAATCTGTATTATCACAGGGATTTGGCTTTTTGACAGATTGAGAGACAAACCGCAGTCGCTCGGGCTTCCGGACGTTGAAAAGTTCAGAGAAGAGCCGCAAATCAAGTGCGAAAACGCAGAAGAAAAAGACGAACGCTCATATTTTGAAATCTTCAAAAAACACATTCTATGCAATCCTGTAATCTGGATGCTTGCGATTGCGTATATTTTCGTATACATAATCCGTTTCGGCACAGAAGACTGGCTTGTAAAATATCTTGTTGAAGTCAAAGGGAATTCGCTGACGCTTGCAAGTTCAAAACTCAGTTCGCTGGCGCTTGTTGGTGCAGGCGGTGCGATTTTGGCGGGGATTATTTCCGACAAAATATACAAAGGCAACAGAACTCCGATAAACATAATTTTCTTAATATGTTTAATCCTATCGCTTCTGGCATTTGCCGCAAACCCTGCAGAGAACAACACTTTAGACTTTATTTACGCAGCAATGATAGGTGTTTTCACAGCAGGGCCTCAGATGTTGATAGGCGGGCTTTGCGCTGTGGAAAGCAGTTCGAAAAAAGTCGCCTCTGCCTCAATAGGGTTCACAGGCGTCTTCGGATATGTTGGTGCGGCGCTTTCATCAAGCGGAACAGGATTTGTTGTTGACAAATTCGGCTGGAACGGAGCTATTGGATTCTGGATGATTTCGACAATGATTTGCGTTGTAATTTGCACGGTGCTATTGGTTTATGAAAACATCAGAAAGCGCAAAGCGGCAAAGAATTAGGCAAAAATACAGAGTTCAAAAGGGTTGACAATTAATGAAAAATAGTAAATAATATGCATGTAGGGGGAACCCTAAGAAAGGTTCAGTTCCTTAGAGTTCCGCTTCATACCTACAATGTGATGATTGCTAAAATTAATTTAGCTAAAAGCTCTAGTATAACTAGGGCTTTTATTATTGTGACCAATAATGATTTCATCCTTACCACCTCCTTTCTGACCATTTGCTTCATTGTCGTGCGCCAGAGGGCAGTAAGCTGTAAGTACTTACCTACAAACCTATTTTATAATAATATTTCCGTTTTGTCTAATTGTAAATGCGCAAAAAACAACCATCAACACAGCACTGCATTGCATAATTACGCACAATCCCGATGTATAAAATTTCCGGTAAACTCGCCTCAACTACCCCGGCAGCTTGCAAACGTCAACCCACGCTTCGCTTTTTGAAAATTCAAAGAGTTCCGCGCTCGTCAATTCTATTGCTGAATTCGAACTTCCGCATGCCGGAAAAACCGTCTGAAACCTTTTCAAAGATTCATCACAATAAACCCTGACATCCCCACGCTCAATCCCGAACGGACAGACACCGCCAACTGCATGCCCTGTGTATTCAAGCGCTTCTTCAAAGGAAAGCATCTTTGCCTTTAAGCCGAATACTGATTTGAATTTTTTATTGTCAATTCTTGCATCTCCTGCCGCGCAAACCAAAATCGCGCCCTCATCGGATTTGAATGAAAGTGTTTTGCAAATTCGCTTTCCCTCAACCTGCAAAGCCTGTGCCGCAAGTTCAACAGTCGCGCTCGAAACTTCAAATTCCAAAATATCACCCTCGCGTCCGAGTGTTTTAAAATATTCTCTCACTTTTTCAATACTCATTGTTACCTCCAATCTCAAAACGCCGAAAAGACGACGGCTTTTACAGTAATTTTTCAGCACACATATCTAAAACCAAACCGGCTGAAATTAAACGTCCCCTTTAATAAAAAATATCCTCATCATCACCAAAATAGCCGTCCTTCGGGATACTGAACCAAAAAGTACTTCCGACATTAAGCCTTGATTTGAATCCGATATCGCCATGGTGCGCGTTAGCAATAACCTTACACAGAGCAAGCCCGACGCCCGAACCTTGCTGGCGCTTGAGTTTGTCGCGGTTGACCTGCGAGAAAAAGTTGAAGATTTTTTCATAATCCTTTTTCCTGATACCGTCGCCAGAATCTTTTATTTCAAAAAAGTAATTTTTGTTCTCATCAACATAAGTTACGACAACAATCTTTCCGTCCGGTTTGTTGAATTTCAAAGCGTTTGAAATTAGATTGTAAATCAACTGCTTGAACCGTTTCAAATCCGCCGTAAGTTCAACATCCATCATCGTGTAGCTGAAATTTATGTTCTTCTCTTTTATAACTTCATCAAAACTGTAAATAATATCTTTTATAACTTCCATCGGCCGGAAAGTTTCATACTTCAATTCCATCGGCTTGAATTCCGATCTTGCCATATCCAGAATGTCTTGAATAAGGCTCAAAAGAAACTTAGAACTTTTCGAAATATTATCAACATACTTGTAATTGTTTGTTCCGACAAGTTCAGTTTTCAGCATGTCAGAAAACCCGATAATGGAATTTAAAGGCGTTTTATATTCATGCGAAATGCTTGCAAGAAACTGAATTTTTTCACGATTTGTCTTGTCAAGTTCCTCATTCAAAAACAAAACCTCAACACGCGAATTGAGCCCTTCCATAAGGATTCCGGCAAGCGTCGAATTTTTCTCATTAAACGCCTGATTGCCGCTTATTATTGCGGCAAACCCCAGAACCGTATTTTTGTAATAAATCGGCTCAATTATCACCTCATCTTTTGAAATCGAATTGAAATATTCAATAATATCATCGTTTTCAAATTTATTCGTCAGCATATCAACGCCGACACGCGCAATCTTTTCTGCCAGATGTGTCACGCGTTTGTCTTTTCTTTTCGTGTCTGAATAGGCAAACTGTTTTATCTCAATCCTGTTTGTAATCACACTCATCAGGCAAAAGCATGATGCCGCGGCATTTGTCAGATTAAGCATCTCGGATGCCGCAAACTTCGACAGCTCCTTCATCGAAGTTATTGTATTAAGTTTTTTCAAAAATGCGCAAATATTTTTTTCATTGGAAATATTCATTGTATAATTATAATATGAACAAAAAATTGTTTGTACTATCCGGCTCATCCGGAGTCGGTAAAGGAACCGTTTTAAAAGGATTTTTAGAAAAGAATCCGAATTTTATGCTGTCCATTTCCTGCACAACCAGAAAACCCAGAACCGGCGAAGTTGACGGCGTAAATTACTTCTTTTTGACAAAAGAAGAATTTCAAAACTGCATTGAAAATAACAAATTTCTTGAATGGGCGGAATTTGCCGGAAACTTTTACGGCACAAAGAAAAAATACATCAAACAATGTCTCGAAGAAGGCAAAGACATAATCCTTGAAATTGACACGCAAGGCGCTTTGCAGGTAAAAAAACAAATGCCTGAAGCTGTTTTGATTTTCATCTGCCCGCCGTCTTACGAAACACTTGAAAACCGACTCAGAGGCCGCCGTACAGAAGATGAAGAAACTATCAAAAAACGGCTTGAACAGGTTAAAACAGAACTTGAACGCGCCGAAAAATTTGATTACAGAATTGTTAACGACAACCTTGAAGATGCAATTTCTGAACTTTCAAGAGTAATTTCCGGAGAAATGCAAAATGCTTAGCGGGAAAAATATTCTAATCGGCATCACCGGCGGCATTGCGGCATACAAGATTTGTGAACTTGTAAGGATGTACAAACGCGAAAACGCCAATGTTCAGGTTGTTTGTACGCCAAATGCTTTGAATTTCGTATCAATTTTGACTCTGCAAACCTTGAGCGCAAACGATGTTGCAACAGAACAATTCACAATTGACAATTTCAAGCCCGAACACATATCTTTTGCAGACAGCGCCGATGTTTTCGTAATCGCGCCTGCAACGGCAAACACGATTTCAAAACTTGCAAACGGGATTTGTGACAACCTTTTAACATCAATCGCCTGCGCTTTTAAAAAACCGATTATAATAGCGCCCGCGATGAATTCTAACATGTGGAGCAATCCTGCAATTCAGCAAAATCTTGAAAAGCTGATTACAAGAGGATTTGTAAATGTTCCGCCCGAAACCGGATTTCTTGCCTGCGGCACAACCGGAGATGGAAGACTCGCCGCTTTAGACAAAATTTTTAATAAAACAATTGAAATTTTAACGACAGAAAAACTGCTAAAAGGACAAAAAATCGTCATCACTGCAGGCGGCACAATCGAAGAAATTGACCCTGTGAGATACATCTCGAATTTCTCATCCGGCAAAATGGGGATTGCTCTGGCGGATTTTGCCCACATGCAAGGCGCAGACGTTGTTTTGATTACGACAAAAGATGTTGAAAAGCCATATTCTGTAAAAAAAGTAAAATCAGCACTCGATATGGAAAAAGCAGTAAAAGAAGAATACAATTGTGCGGATTTAATAATAATGGCGGCGGCAGTCGCGGATTACAGAGTAAAAAATAAGAGCGGTCAAAAGATGAAAAAATCCGCAGACGTTGATGAAATTACGCTTGAATTGGTCAAAAATCCTGATATTTTGCGCGGGCTTTGCGCTATGAAAAATTGCGCGAAAGCAAAAGACAATCAAGGCGGCAAAAACAGCGAAGAAAAAGCCTCCGACGCACGCCCGATTATCGTGGGTTTTTGCGCTGAAACCGAAAACTTAATCGAAAACGCAAAATCAAAAATTGCCGCAAAAGGCTGTGATTTTATCGTTGCAAACGATGTTAGCCGCAAAGACATCGGATTTTCTTCCGACGAAAACGAAGTTTATATAATAAACAAAAATTTAGACGTAAAAAAACTCGACAAACAGTCAAAAAACAGAATTGCACAAGAAATTCTCAAAGAGGTTTATGCACAGAGCGGAAATTTACAAAATAATCAATAATTTTGCACCGTCTGAATTTGCCGAAAGTTGGGATTGCTGCGGAATTCTAACAGAATCGGAAGATGCGGAAATTCAAAAAGTCATGATGTGTCTGACTGTAACAGATGATGTTGTTAAAGAGGCGTTTGAAAAAAATTGCGATATGATAATTTCTCATCATCCGCTGTTTTTCATACCGTTTGAATATAAAAAAATCAATATTTTTTGCGCGCACACAAACCTCGACCGCGCATGCGGCGGCACAACAGATACGCTGATTAAAAACCTCAACCTTGAAAATCCGGCGCAGATTAAGACCGGCGAAAACGGGAATCCTGATTTTGTCAGATATGTTGATTGCAAAATTTCAGTTAAAGATTTGGCGGAAAAATTAAAACCCCTCTCGACGAATTTGCGTTATGTCAACAATCGCAGAATCGAAAATCTCCATAGGATAGCCTTTTGTGCCGGAAGCGGAGCGGAATTTATTGAAGAAGCCTTTGATAGTGGTGCGGATGCGTTTGTCACCGGAGATTTGAAATTTCATACGGCGTTGGATAGTAAAATTGTGGTTTTTGATATCGGGCACTTTGAGAGCGAAATTTTGGTGTTGGAAGTTTTGGAAAATCTTTTGAAACCTTATGTTGAAACTGTTCGCGCCGCAGAAAAAAGTCCGTTTATTTATATTTAAAATTCAAAGCTTTTTGATGATTTTTTTTTATGCTACGATATCTGAGTAACAGTTAATTAGGAGAGAAGAATAATGGCAGATGCAAAAATTTTGGCGACTATTGAGAGAAGCGACACTGAACAATTACAAATTTCTGTCAGCGAATACAAAGGAAGAAGTTATTTGAATATGAGAATATTCTACACAACTGATGAAGGCGCAACCTGGCTTCCGACCAAAAAAGGCGTAACTTTTTCACCCGACCAGCTTGATTTGCTCGAAGAAGCTATTCAGGAAGCAAGAAAAGAATTTATGGAAGAGTAAAATTTATTCTTTTCGTTATATTTTAAATTAGCAACCCTTAGCAAAACAACAACAAAGCGGGCATTGTTTGAGCGACAGTTATAAATGATAAAAGGGTCACGACAAATAATAAAGCGAGTTTGCCCGCTTCATGTTGAGCTTAGGGGTGCTTTTTAACTAGCGAGTTTTGCCTTCTTTTCAAGGCGAGGTACGAGCCGTAGAAAATGGCTTCACTCAATCAATGCCAGTAGTGAACTTTGGTTCTGTTCTTTCTTTTTGCTTCGCAACAAAAAGAAAGAATAGAACATAAAAAACTTTCTTGATATTATGGCAAAACTAACATTTAATTTTTATGTCAAAAAATCTGAATTTATTTGAAAACAATTTCCAAAACACACCAATTTCACAAAAATACGCCCTCGCGCTCGTAAACATCACAGGCCTCGGCGTAAAAACTTTCAGCTACCTGATTCCGGACGAGATGAATACAAAACTCCAAATCGGTCAGGCAATCCTTGTCCCCTTCGGCCGGCAGGGGCTGATTAATGCATTCTGCGTAGGATTTTCAGATTATCTGCCCGGAGATTTCAGGGTAAAAAAAATCAGCAAAATCATCGACGAAACCCCGCTTTTTTCCATCGAATATTTGAAACTTCTCGAATGGGTCGCAAATTATTATTGCTGCGATTTGGTCACGGTTTTGAACGCCGCAATTCCGATGAAACTCATTGAAAAAGCCTCAAAAAGCGAACTTGCAGTTGAGTTTTTGACATTTGATGGTGCCACCAAACGCCAGATTGAAGTTTTGGAGTTATTGAAAACTTCCGGCAAAATGCCTCTGATAATGTTTGAAAAAATGGCCAAAACAACACGCACAACTATAAAAAAACTCGAAACACTCGGCTGCCTTAAACTCACGGAAGAAAATATTTACAGAAACCCCCTGGATATTTTGAAAATCTCAGAAAAAGAACCGTTATTTGAACTTTCGGGCGATCAGAAAAATGTTTACGAAGGCATAAAAGAAAAAATAAACGCCGCACGCGAAACTTCACGCCTGCCCGCAAATGAACAAAACGGCAAAAACACAACGGCTGCTCAAACCATACTTCTGCATGGGGTAACGGCTTCGGGCAAAACAGAAGTCTATTTCAAACTCATCGACGACTGCATCAAATCCGGCAAAAATGTCCTTTTCCTTGCGCCCGAAATCGCACTCGCATCACAATTAACCAAACGTATGGCAAAAAAATTCGGCACCGAAGATGTCGCCATCTGGCACAGCAGTATTTCTGACGGCGAGCGTTATGATGTCTGGCAAAAGCTTTACAAAGATGAAATCAAAATCCTTGCAGGCGCACGCTCTGCGGTTTTTGCACCGTTAAAAAACATAGGTCTTATAATTATCGACGAAGAGCATGAAAGCGCTTACAAACAGACTTCCCCCGCCCCCAGATATGATGCGAAAGTCGTTGCGCAAAAACTTGCAGAATTCCACAACTGCCCGCTCCTTCTGGGTTCTGCGACACCTGATATTTCGACCTATTACAGAGCCGAAAAATCCGGAAATCTTTTTGAATTGAAAAAACGGTTTAATGATGCAAAAGTTCCGCCAGTCACCGTCATAAACATGCAGGATTACGGCCGCGCGGCTTACAAAAACGTCATTTCAATTCCTTTGCAAAACGCAATCAAAGAAACATTAGAAAAAAAACAGCAGGTAATTTTGCTCATCAACCGCCGCGGATTTTCGACATTCACGCAGTGCAAAGCCTGCGGTCATGTAATCGAATGCCCGAACTGCGCAATCCCGATGATTTGGCATGCAAAAGATCAGATGCTGAAATGCCACTACTGCAATCATGCAGAATATTTTCCGGACTTTTGCCCTGCCTGCGGCTCTGACGCGCTTCGAAACAGCGGAACCGGCACGCAAAAAATCGAACAATACATTAAAGACCTTTTCCCTGAAAACAATATTGAGCGCATAGACAGCGATATTTTGGTCAGAAAAGGTGAACACATAAGGCTTTTGGAGAGGTTTCAAAAAGGCGACATTGACATTTTAGTCGGCACGCAAATGATTGCAAAGGGTTTGGACAACCCGAATGTCACGTTAGTTGGTGTAATTTCAGCTGATGCAAGTTTTAACCTGCCGGATTTCCGGGCATCAGAAAGAGGGTTTCAACTTTTGACGCAGGTCGCCGGACGTGCCGGGCGCGGAGAGTTTTCGGGAAAAGTATATTTCCAGACATACAATCCGGATTATTATGCGCTCGCAAGTGCCAAATCGCAAAATTACGACGAATTTTTTCACACAGAACTTGCTGCGCGAAGAGAATTTGACTACCCGCCATTCAGCCAGATTATAAGGCTGATTTTAAGTTCTGCGAACAATTTTCGCGCCGAAAAATCTGCTCAGGAAATTGCGCTGAGACTCTGCACGATGTGCGAAAAGATGGGATTTGGCGAACAGCTGGAAGTTCTGGGGCCAACTCCTTGTGTAATTGAGCGGATAAACGGGCTTTATCGTTTTCAGATTATTATCAAGAATAAGTTAATGGAGAAATCGGACTTGACCGGAGTTTTTGCGGATGAAACAGGATTTAGCGATAGAAATGATTCGTTTTGCGAAAATTCACCTGCGGCATCGGTTGAAAATTTGCCGCCTGATGAAATGCTCAAAAAAGGCCACCGATTTATCTCAAGTTTTTTAAACAAAATCACTATGCCCAAAGACATAAAACTAGCGATAGACGTTGACCCGCTTGATATTTTGTAGCATCAAAGCCCTTTCCAGTAATCCTTTTCAGTTAAAGTATGAAAAAATAATGTTAAGCAAAAAATTTACAAAAATTTTGTAAATTTTAATATTTTTGTTGATCAAGTTGGCTTAAAATCATGCCACCATCTGGATTTTTTTGTCAATTACTCTTTAGAAGTAAGTAAAAATACGGACATGTAAAACATTATAATTATCAATATAATGTGAATGTTTATAAGATTTATCAATGGAGGTATTATGTCAAAATACTTAAGATTTATGAATTCACAGGAAGGAGTTCGACAAATATTTACTCGTGAAAAAATTGGCAAAATGACAGGGGCAGAATTTGAAAAATATGAAAAACGAATTCATAACCAATTAATTACTATTGGAATTCCCTCAAATAGGGATTTGGCGACTGTGAACAACGGAAAGGCATATATATGGCATACAGCAAATGATTCAAAAGTTTGTGAAAAATGTAAAAAATTAGAAGGTATGGTGTTTGCAAAAATACAAAATATCCCTGATGATATGCACCCGAATTGCAGGTGTTACATTGAAAAGATTGATTTAAATTATTGTTAATAGTATTAATATAATTATGAAAAAATTTTTTATAACATTAATGCTTCTGACCTGTTTTGCATTGCCCGATTATGCAAAACAGGTTTTGCCCGAAGAAATCGTGAACAACACAATTTCTATTACGGCTCTAAAAACCGGTGAACTCGGGAAAAATTATTTTTACTGTACAAATGGAGACAAATGCTCAACCGAAAAATTTGTCATTGAATATTACAGAAACAGCGGCTACAAAGTCATGAGGGCAGAGCATTCGTTCTGGAATGGAATTTTTATACTTTCTTTTTTAGATGAACTTTATTCGCCGGAAATTTACAAGCCGTATGGTCTATCCGGAATGTATTATGACATAAAAAATGCACATCCTGAGGATTATGAAATCCGCCGGAAATATAAATTAATCAAAAAAACAAATCTTTCATCTTTTATAAACCAACAAATAAAAAAACACGAAAATGGCGGATATATTAGAGATCTTGACGAGTGGGAATTTGAAGGCTATAAAAATCCGACAGAATATTTCAAATCTCCTATTGTTCAGGAATTTTTCAAAAAAATTGATAACAAAACATTTTCAAAAGTTCTCAGTCATATTCTGGGTATGCGAGGGTACAATCCGCTCGGGACCCCGGATTACATTGTCTGGAACGATAAAGAAATGATTTTTGTTGAAGTCAAACGCAAGAATGAAAAGTTGAGCCCCGAACAAATTGAATGGGGCGAATTTTTGGTTAAAAACAAGATTCCGTATAAAGTTGTAAGAGTTGTCGGGCAGTAAAATTTCTGAACAAATTTATCTGAAATTTGTAAAATTTAATGCCAGATATTAAATTTTCTTTTAAACATTATGCGAGCTCTCTCAAAACCCTGTCGAGCGCGGCTTTAGACGAATACTGCCACTCGCGGAAGGTTATGCGGTTAACCTTAAATCCGCAGCGTTCAAGGATTGCCTGTTTTTTCATTGCCGGCATTGAGGTGTGGTTTTTGTCTTCCACACCGTCAACTTCGATGATAATTTTTTCGTCAACAAGCAAATCCGCACTCAAACCTGCAATGTCAGCGCCGGCTTGAACTTTATGACCGAGTTCACGGATTTGTGAAGCAATTTCACGCTCAAGTTCATTTTTGTAAGCATTTTCTTCAATTTCACCGGAAAGCATTGCCTGACGGGTATTCTGGTAATGTTTGATTAAGTTAATATAGTTTCTGAAATGTCCTTCCGGAAGTTCAGTTGGATCTTTTGATATGAAATTTATTGTTTTGTAGCGTGCACGCGTAACCGCCACATTAAACAGATTTGGCTTTTGTAAGAAAATAAGGCTTTGCGGAAAACTGTTGTTTGCAATCGCCCAAGAAATAAGGATTATGTCGCGTTCATCGCCCTGGAAGGTGTGTGCGGTACCGATTTCGATTTGGTGCTTCTTAATCATATGATCAGAAAGCACTTTTGATAACGAAACTTTCAACTGCTCAACCTGCGCGCGGAATGGTGAAATTATCCCGATTGAAACAGGATTTTCCGGATTTTTGCGTTCGTCCTCGATTACTATTTCGTGAACACGTTTTACAACTGCTTCGATTTCGGGAAGGTTGCGGGTTGCGTCACTATCAACTTTTCCGTCTTTAACTTCCTCTAACTCAAGAACGACATCATCTTTGCGGTCTTTTTTCATAACACGTATTCTGTCGTTGTAAAACTCGTGGTTTGAGTAATTTATAACGGGCGGAAGACTTCTGAAATGTTCATCAAGCATTACTGAATTTATTGAATAATAATCCGCTAAATCAAACATCGAATTTGTCCTGAAACGCCATATTAATTGGTATTTGTCGGGAATTCCGTACTGGCTCAGGAAAGATTGTTCTTTTGCTTTTTCGAGGAAGGAAAGGTGCGGTAATTGCTTGTCATCACCGACAATTACTGCGCGTTTTGCGCGGAAAAGTATCGGGAAACAGCTTGCAATGTCGCACTGTGACGCCTCATCAATAATCGCAACATCAAACATTCCTGGTTTCAACGGCAGCGAATCTGAAACCGCGTAAGTTGTCACACACCAGCAGGGGAAAGCCTCCAAAAGAGGTTTGAAATCTTCTTCTTCAAGAATATTTGTCTGCTGGCGTTTTCTGTTTGAAACGAGAGATTTTGCGTGAACTTTCAAACGGCGGCGCTTGTTTTCGTCGCGTAAAAGTGCTTTCAAAGCTTCGCGGCGCTTATTTTTGAGAATATTCACGGCAAGACGCGGCTGTTTCTTTTTCATCTGCCTGATTTGTTCTGACATGATGTGAAGATTGCCGAGGTTTTGAATTTGTTCTTCAACTGTGTTCATATCGCAAATTTTTGCTGCAAACTGAAGTTCTTCAGCGAGTTTTGCCAGATTTTGCATATCTGCATCAAATTCTTTCAAATCTAGGATTTTTTTCAGGTTTGAGAGCGTCGTAAAGTTTGTAAATTTGCTGAAAATTCCTGATTTAGCGTTGTTTTCTTTTAAAGTTTTTATAATATTTCTGATAGAGTCAACTTCAGGTTTTTTGAGATTTTTTCTGATGAAAACTGGTGCAGGATGAAGTGCACTTTCTTCTTCGACTTCAATTGACTTGTCGTGCCAGGATTTTTCAAGTTTGATAATCTTTTCACACTTGTCTTCAGTGCCGCGGAGGATATCAAGATGGTTTTTCATGTCGTCAACATCGGCAAAAAGTGCGTCTTCAACATCTTCATCAAGTGCTGAGTGTTCGGCAATAAGCGCGTTTAATTCATTGCTCAATGAACGCTGGTAATTTAATCTTCCTGCGCGAAGCGCCATATGGCTTGCACCGAGTTCGTTCAGGCGTTCAGCAACAACGTCGACTGCTTTGTCCATACGTGATGCAACAAGAACGGTTTTGCCGTTTGCGACAAGGTGCGAAACAAGATTGACAATTGTCTGCGATTTGCCGGTTCCCGGAGGCCCCTGAACCGCTACAAAACTGCTGTTATCAATATTTTTTACAACCTGCTCCTGCGTATCCGAAAGCGATAGCGGAGTTATCGGGTAGAATTCTTTGATTTTATTGATATCTTTTATCGGAACTGATTTTTCCTTGCTTTGCGCGAATTCTTCGTTAATTATGCTCAATGCTGTTTCGCGGTAAATCCCGCTCGGCTGCTCGGCAATCCTTGTAAGTTCATGAAGCACACCGGCTGTCATAGAAGGGCGTTTTGTCAAGATAATTGCGCTTTGATAAGTTACGGAAATTTTTTCCAGCTTAACACGCTGTTTTTGCGCATTTTCTTCCTCTTCAATAATATCTTCAACATTTTCGCCGTCGATTTTTTCTTTGTAAAAATCTTTTTCTAAGGTTTTTGTAATATTGTCTTCGGTTTCGTAATCGGATTTGTTGTATGAAATTTCAACTTCCGGAACGAGCGATTTCAAAGTTGTCAAAAAGATGTTCAACTTTTCTTCTGTAATCGGCAAGTCCGGCACAACATCCAAAAGTCCTTCAAGCATAATATCGGTTTCATCTTCGTCATCGGATTTGCGCATCAAAGCCGCAAGTGCACCGGTGTTTAGCGAAAGAACTTCATCAAGCGGAAGACAGTTAATATTCACACCGTTTCTTTCCAGTTTGCAGGGCATATAAAGAAGCGGGGTTAAAAATTCGTTCTGGCGTTTTGATTTGTTGCTTTTTCCAACCAAAAATAAATATCCGTAAATCAAATATTTGTCTTTTGAGCCAAGTTCGCTTTGAAGCATTAATTCAGTAAGTTTGCTGTCTTTTCCGTCAAGTGAAATGTAATCTTTTCCTTGTGTGAAAAGTTCTTCATCACCTTGAAGAAAAATCCATTTGTTATCTTTGTCGCCTTTTAGGTTTCTGAAAGTCGAGCTTTTAACTTCTTCTCTGACGCAGTCGTGAAGATATTGGCTTAATTTTTTTATAAAACTGTTGTTAAATGCTGAATTTAATGCTTTTGTTGCTTCCTGTAACATTGGCGGCTCCTTTGTTTGAGTGGGAAGTGAAACGTGAGAAGTGAAAAGTCCTTTACCGTATAATTAAAATTTGTGTCATTCCAAAATTTTGGTCTTTGAAATTTTTATAAAACTAATATTGAAAGCATCAATCCATTATCTTATAACGATACGGACTTTTCACTTCTCACGTTTCACTTGTATCTACTTCTATTTTACGCTAAAATTCCCAATATGGACATCATCAGTTTAAAGGATACTTCAAATAAACTATTTTACGTAGGCGGTGTTGTGCGCGATGAACTTCTCGGAATAAAATCACTTGACGTTGATATTGTTTATGAAGGGAACGCGATTGAGGATTGTTCGGAGTTCGGGGAATTAGTCCGCGTGAATCCTGATTTTGGGACAATCCGCGTGAAGTTAAACCCTCACCCGAATTTCAGCCATTTTCAGGATGAAAACGGCGAAATTCTACCCTCTCCCGGAGGTAGAGGGGATACTGTTGTGGATATTGCATCAACCCGTACCGAAACTTACCCGCTCAAAGGTCATTTGCCTGTTGTTGATAAAATCGGAGTTTCTTTAAAAGAAGATGTTATGCGGCGTGATTTTACCGTGAATTCGCTTTACAAATCAGTTTCAACAGGCGAAATTTTTGATTTTACCGGCGGGCTTGAAGATTTGAAAAATAAAATTATTCGCGTTTTGCATGATGAAAGTTTTGTTGATGACCCGACGCGAATAATCCGCGCGCTTAAATTTTCCCACCGTTTCGGGTTTATTCTAGATGCGCGCACGCGCGCGCTGCGTGATGAATATTTGCAAAACATAAATTACGACATGTGTTTCAAACGCGTAAAAAAAGAACTTATTGAAACGCTTGGCTTAAACAGCGACGAGCTTTTTAAAGAATTCATTGAAAGCGGCATTTACAAACTTGTGACGCCAAATCGGGTTCAAGTCCCTTCAACGACAATTAAAAATCTAATTTCACAATATGCACCGGAATCAGAAAATATCTGGCTGATTTATGCAGGCATTTTGCGGGATTTGACGCGGATTGAATTGACACGTAAAGAACAGAAAATTCTTGACGATTTTGCGGCGCTTGAAAATTCTGGCTTGAACGATGATTTTGCAATTTACAAAGCTTTTGACGGCAAAGAAATCGAGAGTATTATACTCTTTGCGGTTTTGTGTGATGAAAAACTTGCGCGGCATTATCTGGACGATTTGCGCGGCATAAAAATAGCGACAACCGGAAAACATCTAGAGGAAGCCGGATTTGAACCCTCACCAAAGTATAAGGAAATTTTTGATTTTCTTCTGAATAAGAAACTTAAAAATCCAAAGATGACATTAGAAAATGAGATGGCACTGGTGAAAGAATTTTTTTGATAAAGAACTATTTCAATAACAAATATGCATCAATTTCTAATGCATCCGCAATCATACATAATCTTTTAATACTCGGAACTTTTTTACCACGTTCAATCTCTGACAAATAGTCGCAAGAAATTCCAGCCATTTCGCTTAATTGCTCTTGTGATAAATTCTTTTCATTTCTATATTTTTTAATATTTGAACGAATTAAAGTAATCGTGCTATTTGTCATATTTTAATTTTAGTGTTAAACTAATTTTGCATAACAGGCAAATAGCACGGGAGAAAAAATGAAAGAAAGTATTTCAAGAACTTGCTTGGAAACAATTGAAGAAATGCACAAAATGTATTTTTCACAAGAGTTTCTAAAATCTAAAGATACCAATGACATTATGTATGAAATTTTGAAAGAGTCGACTGAGACATATATTTATTCGATATTATCATTCTACACAGCTTTGAAAATCATGAAAAACTTGCAGGATTCCACAGAAATTTTTGAGAATTATTCACCGCAAGACAAGCGAAAAGTTAAGCTTTTCATCAAATACATGCAAAAAACTTGCACACTGACCCACAAGATTAACGACAATCTTGCCGGAATTACAACACTGATAAGGAAATAAATGTTAAACGTATTTGTCATAATTCTAAATTAATTACTACTTGAAAAAATATGAAATAAGGTTATAATATAATAGAATAGAACATTAATAATTAAATATGGGGACGTTGCCTTCTTTTGCCGTTGAGTTTAAGCGAAACGTGCAAAATGGCGTCGCGGCTTCACAGATTTAGTCAAATTTCAGAAAAATATTCAGATAGCGACTGGATTAGACACCGCACAAAGTGCGGTCTGGTACATTAATAATTAAATATATGGGGACGTTTTGGATTAGACAGGATGTTTCGGTTGGAGCAGGTTGCGGGTCCGAGCGCTGTTCTCGGTTATCAACGAGCAAAACAAATTAAATGCTAACAACGATTCAAACGTAATCGCAGTTGACTTCAGAAACGCAGCAAGAAGAGCTGCTTAGTCAATTGAGGCTACTCATAAAGCCCATCTTGCCGGTTTTATGGGTCAATTATGCAAGACGCAGTGCATTGAAGCAATGTAGGTGCATCAAGATAACGTTGCAAGGTTTAGAGTTTCCTTAAAATAAAACCTAGGACTGATTTACCGGGTATTGATTTTTTCCTGAATCAGTTGAGCGAATAAAAATCTACACTCGTAGAGATTTGTTTTAATCCATTTTGGACAGGGGTTCGACTCCCCTCGTCTCCACATTTTTTAACTTCATTGCATATTCAAAGGCGGGAACTACCGGCATGATTAGGTTTGAGCCATCAAAAACAGGGTTCGACATTATCAAATTCATCATTTTTCTTTTTTGTTCTTGTGATTGGCGCAAATAGTGTTGCGGTGCGTTTTTGCAAAGGTTCGACAAATTATCAACACTTTCAACAAAACCATCACTTGCATTGTTGATTTTTTCATATTTAACCAAATTTTTATCCAATTCCATTTGCCATTCATTGCGCTTGTTTAAATATGTTTCATCATCAACCATTCCATCACATCTATCGGTGTATAATTGGGATAATCTTCTTTTTAACACTTGAATTTTGTGATGAAGTTCATTCATGCTTGTTTCCGCAAATACGGTTTCACATTCAACCAATTCTTTTGCAACACGGATGATTTCTTGGTGAAATTCTTCCGGAAATTCAATTTTTTTCAACACATCATTATAGAACGCATCTTCAAATCTATCTTCACGGATTGTTATTCCTTTGCAATTATGACATCTATAATAAACATAATCACCGGAATTGTGTTTTCCGTGTTGAAGTTCCGCAATTAAAGATTTTCCGCAATGTGCGCATTTGATAAATCCGGAATATGCAAATTTGTGTTTCTTTGGTGCAATTTTATATTTGCTTTTCATTTTTTCTTGCACTTTCAGAAACAATTCCGGTGTGATAATTGCCGGATGTTTTGCATCATAATATTTAACACCTTTGAAATAGAAAATGCCGGTGTAAAACTCATTATGCAAAATGTGTTCAACAGTTTTATTGATGCACTGTCTATTTTTGGGAAAAAATCCCGCATCACTCATTTCTTGCGCCAATGATTTATATGTGTAATCACCCAACAAATATTTTTCAAAGATTTGTTTAATAAATGGCGCATCAGATGAAAGAAAAATTTCTTTTTTGCCGGTTGCATTTGCCTTGTTTTCATAACCAATTGGAAGTGATGATGGGTAATAACCTTGTGCGCATTTTTCTTGAAGTCCTTTTCTTATTTCTTCCGATAAATTGTCAATGTAGTTTTTAGCCATTAAAACTTTCAGACCATAAACAAACTTTTCATGTGATGATGATTTATCGGATATTATTTCATGTTCTTTTACCAAATGAACTTCCAAATCCTTAAATTCATCCAATGTTACATAATCTTTTAAGTTTCTATAAATACGGTCGGTTTTTTCAACAAGTATGATTCTAACTTGCGGATGCTTGCGCAAGTATTTCAACATTTCATTAAATTTGGTTCTTCCGGCTTTTTTGGCGGTTTCCGGTTCAACAAATTCCGCAACAATGTTTATATTGTTGTTTTTTGCATATTCTTTTAATAATTTCTTTTGCGCCGGTATTGAAAAACCTTCTTTTTCTTGACGGTCGGAAGACACACGCGCATATAAAACCGCTTTTAATAACATTATGAAAACATTTTTCCTATTTTTGCAATAAACATAATCACCGGAATAAATATTGCAATAGTTATAACTACACCAATAATTATTGCAATTTTAACTTGCTTATATGACATTCCGGCGGTTATATCTTCCGGTGTTTCTTCATCTTCATTTTCTTCAAGTTCATTTTCTAATTCTTCATCAAATTCCATATTTATTTCCTTTATACATGTGTTAATTCTTCAATTCTTCCAACATTTTTAAACCTTACAAAATCGTTATTTTGAATATGTTTTAATTCATGTTTAAATGCGCGTTTTGCGCAATCATAGGACACGTGGGAATTAAGAATGATTGTGTAATAGTCATCACCAGCGTGATACATTGTAAATGCATTTACTTTTTCCGGTAAATTCTGATACACAACCATAAAATTATCCATTATTAGTTCCTTTTATCACATTTGCCATATTTATAATTGCTTGTAATTGTTCCGGTGTTAAATCACGCGTTGCATCAAGTAAAATTCTATAATCCGGATTATCATGAATTTCTTGTGCTAATTCCGCAGTTTTGCAGTCATAATAATACGGTGATGTTGGTTCTGATTCCCATTCATAAAAATCATCAAGACTACATTTTAAAGCATCCGCAATTTTCCTTAAATATGACAAAGTTGGGTTTTTGTTAAAACCACCAAATATTTTTGTTATTGTACTTTCACTAATTTCAGTTAATTCCGCCAAATTTTTATAAGTAAGATTGGCGGATTTTCTAATTTCTTGCATTTTTTCAATACTAAATTTAGGCATTGTTACATTTCCTTTATATTCCACATATTGACACAAACACTTATATAATGCCACAAAATGAAAGTTTTTGTGTCATATGTAAATAAAATATTCCACTAATTGAATAAAAACTATTGACATATTCCACATATTGAAGTGTAGTTGATTTTGTCAATATTCAATATGTGGAATATTTGAGAGAAAGAGTATTGAGTATAAGGGAAGTGAGATGTACAGAAACATTATTGCAGAAATGGCGCGTAATGGCTTAACAAGGGCAGTGACGGCAAAGAAATTGCACATGTCAGTTGCCACATTAAGAAAAAAATTTGCCGGCAAATCAGATTGGAAAAGTAAGGAAATTGAAATTTTACTTTCATTATTTGGAAACAAAGTTTCATTTGAATATTTATTTGCGGAGTAACCGGCATGGCAAAGGAAATAAATGTTGTTGTAACCATAGACAAAACACCAATGACAGATGAAGAAAAGATTTTCAGAATGGCGCAATATGTGGTGTTAGTTCACAAATGGGAACAAAAAGAAAAGATGGAACAACTTGCAAAAGAAATTGCATGAGAAAGAGAGGAAACAAACATGGAAAAGTTCAAAACACTATTTAAAAATGATGATTTTGAAATAGTTGAACGCACATTCAGATGTAGAAATGGCAAATTAAGCAAAAATTATTATGTTGATTTTGGAAGACATGATGTTGGTGCGGGAATGCAATGTTGTTTTATTGATTTTGAATCCAAAGCCGAATTAAAAGATTTTATTAAAACAAAAAATATTTCAAATCAATTTTCAAACAATTTTGTAAAAACTAATTAAAAAGAGAGGTAAAGACAAATAAAAATCAAAAGATTTTTGAACATTGTTTCAAGGGTTAAAAATCTAATCTTGGATGAATTGCAATATGGAATGAAATATGAAGACAATTCCGAATTGCATGCGGAATTAAAAGACCGCATCCGCCAAATTAGAGAAATAAACAGCCAAAAAATAATAATGAATCAGTATGTTCCGGAAATTATTAAACAGACACTTGAAAAAGATAATTATTTAATATCACCGGCACAGGCTTTGCCCTATGCGGTGCAAAAGTTCAATGATGGCATTGCATCCGGTGAAATTGATTCATTATTGTTTGATTTTGTAGATACAGAAGAAATAAGAAAGGGGAAATGATGAAAATTAAAACAAATCAAGTAATTTTATTGGGGCGCGTTGGTTCATACAAAGATATTAAATATCTTGAAAATGGCACGGCAATTGCAACAATCAATATTGGTGTGAAACGCGGTCAAGACAAATGGAACAATTTCTTTGTGATCTTTTTCAACGTTTTGAGTTCTGTCATAATTTTCAACTAGTTTGTCGATTTTCCGTTGAATTTCAGGTGATAGTGACCCATATTGTTCTTCCCAAGCCTTAATCCGTTTTTCAAAAATGTTTAATACCATACAAATACCTTTTTGTTCTGCTTACTTACATAAATCACTCTTGTCAGAGGAGAAATCAAGTCCATTGACATAATTGTTATCATTAAAGCTCAATATAATAACCGTCATCTTGATCCGGTCTTGTGATAAATAAGTATTTGCATGCGATATAAACATCAGCAGTTCTGTTCGCGGGATCTAAGTTTTGGACTTCGTTTAATACGCCAATTACTTCTTCTAAATTTGCCATAATAAATTCCTTTCAAGTTTTGTATTTACATACATCACTCGAAAGTGTTTTATATCAAGGGTATAGACACATTACTTATCATTAACTTGATAAACTTATATTTAAAAGTAATAAATATAAGCATGATAATCAGAAATAAAAAAACTAAAGAATTATTAAATCTAGAATATAATGAATTTCTTAAAAGATTTGCACCAGAAATACAAATAGCGTTTGAAAGTTTTAAACGAACAGAATTCCCGAAATTTTTACAACATAATAAAAATATCAATACAATAGAAACAGATTTTTATTTTCAACTCCAATGGAATTTTAACCATTTTACAAATTCTAATTGGTATATTGAAAAATTATAAAAAATATTTTTTTCATGATATGATGACTTCATTAAAATAATAGTTAGGAGTATTATGACACAATTTTCTTGGTTACCATTTTTTAAAGAAATGCATTCAATAATTCACAAAAACTATGATAGATTTTCTTTATGTACATTAGCACATGAAATTTTTGGACACATTAAAGATGAAGAAAAGCAAGGTAAAGAAACTGAGCTAAAAGAAATTCACCCTATTACGTTTATGTTACGTTTTTTTATGAGACGTGATAATAATAGAAAAAATGGGAATAACAGCACCTTTACCTGTAGATATATCTGGCATACCTTCTGTTGATAATAGACGATGCCTATTTATGCCATTTACATATTCAAGAGAGGATTATATTATTGATGATATTTGGAATTTCTCGGAAAAACTGAAAAACAATAAAAATATAGATTCGAATTTTGATTTACTTATATCTAATAAATATCGTTTTTTGGGGATTTCTGCATTAACTCATTTTTTGTTTTTGCTAGAACCAAACGTTTTTTATCCATTTAATAAAGTCATGCCATTATATAATGAATTTAAAAACAATATAGAAAATTGGCAAAATTATCAAGAATATTGTAATCAACTGAAAATAAAATATCCAGAATATACACCATACGAACTTTCATATAAAGCCGATACAAATACATTAAAAGAAATTACAGGAAATATAAATATGGATACAAAATTTAAAAATAATAAAAATTTAAGGCTAAATCAAATATTATACGGACCTCCGGGAACTGGAAAAACCTATAATACAGTAATTAAAGCAATTGAAATTATTAAGCAGGATATTATAAAATATGATTCTGACAATAATGTAGAAAATTACAAAGAGATAAAAGAAGAATTTGATAGATTAAAAGAAGCGCATCAAATTGAATTTGTAACTTTTCATCAATCTTATTCTTATGAAGATTTTGTTGAAGGAATTAAACCAAGTTTAAATGATGAAAAATTAGGATATACACTTGAAAATGGTATATTTAAAAATATTTGCGACCACGCAAAAACAATAGTAACAACAACTACAAAAAGAAAACCAATAGATTTCTCAAATATAAAGGTGTTCAAAATGTCTTTAGGCAATACTTTAGAAAAAGAAGACGACATTTATGACTATTGTATTGAAAATAATGTTGTATCATTAGGTTGGAAAGATATTGATTTTTCTGAATGCAAAACAAGGCAAGATTTCAAAAACCTTGATGATAGTTGGGGCGCAACAGCTCTTGAAAGATTTGTTAAGTGGATGGATATTGGTGATATTATAATCATTTCTAACGGCAATAGAAATTTTAGAGCAATTGCTCAAGTAAAAAGTGATTATATCTATGATAAAAATACTCCTATATCACACACTCATTTTAGAAAAGTAGAATGGTTATATAAGGGTGAAGATATACATTATTCAAAAATTAATGATAAAATTTTCTCACAACAATCTATATACGGGTATTTTTCACCTAATAAAAAAGGACAGTCGGATTACAATCCAGATTTAAAAACCGATGAATTAAATAAAATCATTACTGGTAAAATAAATAAGGAAGAATCCAAGCCACACATTTTAATTATTGATGAAATAAATCGTGGAAATGTTTCAAAAATATTTGGCGAACTTATTACATTAATCGAAGAAGATAAAAGAATTGGAGAAGAACACGAATTAAAGGTTACTCTCCCATATTCTCAAAAATCTTTTGGAGTTCCTAATAATTTATATATAATCGGAACAATGAATACGGCAGACAGATCTATTGCTCTTTTAGATACTGCTCTTAGAAGACGTTTTGACTTTGAAGAAATGATGCCTAAACCTAAAATTTTAGAAAATAGTATAGTAGAAAATATTAACTTAGCTACATTACTTACTAATATAAATTGCAGAATAACCAAGAAATTTGATAAAGATCACCAAATTGGTCATTCATATTTCATGAAGGTCAAAAGCAAAGAAGATTTAAAACGAGTATTCATAAATAAACTATATCCGTTTTTAAACGAATATTTTTACAATGAAACTGAAACTGTAGCTTGCATATTAAATTGCAGTGAAACGGACTTAAATGATATTCAAAAAAATTGGTTAACAATTCTGGAAAAAGCTCAAGAAAATGACAAATAATAAAACAATTATTACATACGAACATGATAAAATTAAACAGTGTTTAACTTGTGAATGTGATGAGTGTAATGATATTTGTAAATGCAGATGTAATAGTTCGCATTTTGAAGAGTTAAAAGAATATTGTTGTGCTGAATTTGATTATGGTTTAACGTATAACTACAAAGAAAATTGTATTGATATTAAAAAATATACAGGTTTATTTCAGCTCAAAGACGGAACTTATGTAGAAATTCTGCCCAAAATCAATAAAAGTTCAGAAACAGAAGGACGGCAAATATTCTATAACTTAATAAAAGCTTCGTATAATATTGAACGAGAATTTAAACAAGTTTCTAATACAAATATTAATGCAAAAAATACAAAAATTCTTGAAATAATGATTGCAATTTTTTGTCTAGATTTAAAAATCATTATGCAAAGAGGATTAAAAAAATCCTATACTACAAAACAAGAAAATTTGAAATTTTTCAAAGGTAAATTAAATTTAACCGAACACATAAGAAAAAATTTTATATCAAAAGAAAAATTCTTTGTTGAATATGATGATTTTAATGATAATATTGCTGAAAATAGAATTTTGAAATCTGCTTGTTTATATCTTTTAAAAGAAACGAAAAATGAAGAAAACAAAAAGATTTTGAGAAAAATGCTAGTAATTTTTGATGACGTTGACGAATGCATAAATCTTGATAAAGATGAAAATAATGTACAAATTAACAGACTTCATTGCTACTACGAAAGACCAATTAATTTTGCAAAATTCTTTTTAAGACATAAAAGCTTTGCCCCAAAACGAGGAAAGGTTAATATGCCGGCTTTGTTATTTCCTCTTGAAAAAATGTTTGAAGATTATATTGAAAATATTTTGTGCGAAAAATCTAAAAATATTAAACGCCAATTTTCTAAATATTATTTAGTAAAAGATGGAAATAAAGACATTTTTAATACTCAAATGGACTTTGTTGTTTTTAATGACAATGAAACAGAAGCCGTAATTATTGATGCAAAATGGAAATTATTTAATGAAGATGATATTGATAATTATTACAATATTTCTCAACAAGATTTATACCAGCTTTTTGCATATTCAAAAATATTAAAGAAACAAAAAAACTTAAATAAGGTTACAGTTCTTCTAGCTTATCCAAAATGGGAACATTTTGTAACTCTAAAAACGTTAAGTTATTTTGACAATACGGAAATAATAGTTTTACCGGTTAATGTATTAAATAAATCAGATAATAACTTATTTACAGATAAAATAAATACACTGTTTAATGTGTCTGAATGATACAAATAATATAAAAAGAGTTCCAATTATACACAATAAGAGCGATTTATGTAATAGGAGGATAACTTATGGACATCGCATACGGAACAAAAATTATTAACAGAAAAACAAACGAAATCGGATTACTTATCAAAACATGGCTTAATGAATATGCAGACGGCGGAGTATGGTTTGCCACCTGCGTAGATAAAAAAGGTAAACGATATTACATTAAACTTGATGAAATCGCTCCGATTGATGAAGATGACGAATAAAATTAATTAATCAAATCCTTATGAATCTTATAAAGCATTTTTAGATATTTTTCATCAGAAAATTTCAAAAGTTTTTCAAATTCTTTTATTATGTAATTCTTTTCTTGCAAACCATCAAAATTAAATATATCTTTTAATTCTACATTTAATGCATTCGCAATTCTTTCAAGTGTTTCAACAGACGGATATGAGCCTGCAATTTCAAGTTTCGAAATATGTTTGGTATCCCTGCCAATCATTTCAGCGAGTTTTTCTTGCGTCAAGCCCCGACTTTTTCGCAATTCTTTCAAACGTAATGCTAATAATTGTTTTGTTGTTTTCATGCATTTCCTCGCTTATTTTATCATACATTTAGCTTAATTTTTGTTCAACCCTATTGCATGATTACTTTTTCATGATAAAGCATCATTGTGGTAGTATAAAAAAGATAAACACCTTATTATATATTTATTTTTTGCAGATTTGTATTGATAACATGCGTAATAAAAATATATAAGATGTTATGAGGGTTTAATGAATAAAAAATATCTAATGGTTTTGAGTGGACTAATAATATGTCTTACAACATGCGGATGTTCAAATCCGATTGAAAAAGTATTTGCACCTGACAATATTGAACTTATTGAAGTTCAAAACCCCGATTATTCATTTACGTATAAAACTTCTGACGGCAAGATAATTTTTAGTAACATCGGACAATTAATCTTTACCGATAACATAGCCGTTATATTCAAAGACGGAAAATACGGCCTGGTGAATAAGTCGGGAGAATATGTAGTTGAGCCGATTTACGATTACATTTCAGATTTTAATGACGGAATGTGTGCCTTTTTCATTCAGGATATCAGTAACAATGTTAAAATCGGATATTTCAATACAAAAGGCGAAGTTGCAATAGAACCTATGCCTGCGGAATTAACACTGAATTCAGGATATTCCTACGATTACAACTTTTATAACGGCGTTGCAATGTACAGACAGCCAAATACTTTAAAATACGGCTACATAAACAAAAACGGAGAGTTTATCATTGAACCTATTTATCAATGGGCTGAACCGTTTAAAGGGAATCTTGCTCCGGTAACAAAAGGGGATAAATACGGATATATAAACACTTCAGGAACATTAATTTTACCTTACAAATATGTTTTTGCAGATGCATTTTCTGATGGTTTGGCTGCGGTTTTTAACGGTACAACATGGGGATATATTGATGAAACAGGCAACTACGCTATAGCATCCCAATTTGGAAGTTATGAAGGTCATGATGGCGAAGAAATTGCCAATCCTTTTATTGACGGTTATGCTGCGGTTTATCTCGGAAAGGGTCAGACATATCGTTCAGACACTCACAAGGGACAATTTGCACTTATTGACAAGACAGGAAAAATTCTCAATGGTCAAAAATATGATTCACTAGAGCTTACTTATTTCGAGCCGAAAAAAGCATCATATCAGGCTCGTCTTGGTGACTAATTTTTAATACTTGACAGTAAAGGAAATATTACAAAAGAAGAAAAATATTAGGAGAGAAAATGGAACAAAAATCTGTATTTAACAAAATTATTCTAATTTTATGCTTTATCGCATTACTTGTTAATGCTGTAGAAACAAATCAAATCAGACTGCAAACAAAATTGCAGTCAAAAGAAACTTTAATTCAAAAAATCATGTACAATTTTCCCGAAGAAATTAAAATCGGACAGAAATATGTTAATAAAGACAAAATGGAATTTACCGTAAAAGATAAAAATATAACAGAAAAAATATCCGCTCCTGTCGTAAAAGTTTCTTACAACTACTGGGGTGAGGCATATTCTGAAAACAAATATTATTCGCCAAAAGATGAAAATAACAGACTTTTATATGCGACCATAAATATCAAAAGTCTTTTTAACAAAAAAACTGATTTGAATGATTTAGTGCAAGCAAAAGTTGTTTATAACAACAAGTATGAATTTGATTGCTTCACTGCAAAAACAACAAAAGATAAAAGCGATTTTACAACAAATATAAGTTTAATGCCTCTTCCAAGCGAAGATGTATACTTTATTGCAGAAATGCCAAAGAACTTTGTTAATACAAAAAATCCGATTAATTTGGAATTGTTAGTACGAAATAATAAATATGTTATGAAATTAAGATAGGAGAGAAATGAAAAAATTTTTAATATTATTAGCAATTATACTGCTTTGTACTTCAAAGTTTGCTTATGCCGAAACAAATCCTGCTAAATGTTTTGATATGGGCTTTGCTGCTGCTTGTAAAGCCTATAACGCAGGAGATAAAAGTGCTTTTGATTTAGTATCAGGCATTTCTGCAAGTGCAATGAAACAAAGTCCATGTTGTCAAGGTAAAGACTTTAATTTTGGATGTATGGGTTATATGGCTGCATTTAAAGCAGTTCTACAGGGTGGTCCGAATAAATACAGCTATCCGTATATGGAACAACGTAACATGGTAAAAATGCTGGAACTGGGTTTTTAAATAAACGAAAAAGAAAGGAAAAAAGAAAAATGCAAAATCAAACTATGAATGCACAAGTTGCAACAAAATGTTGCCCTTACTGTGGTGGATTAATAGAAACAGATGCTCAAAAATGCCAACATTGTGGTGAATGGTTAAATAAAAACGTTAAGAGTAAATCTTTTAAAACAACAATCTGGTTATCATATTTTCTTGGACTGATTGGCATACATAGATTTTATACAGGCTATATCGGTATAGGTATTTTACAATTATTTACATTAGGCGGTTTAGGTGTATGGTCATTAATTGATTTAATATCAATTTCCTTAAATAAGTATAAAGATAAGTCAGGCAAAGAACTTCAAGGTTATAACAAAACTTTAGGTATAGTTCTTTTGATTTTAGGTATATTATTCTTCATGTATAACGGTAATCCTTACAAATTCTGTAAAGATTTTTCTAACGGCTACAATACGACAGAAACAACAACTCAATCTGTACAGACAGATAAATCAGCACCTCAGCAGGTTTCTCAATCTAAAAAATCTAATTTAGAAGTAACAGAACATCATCCTTGTAAAGATGAATTTGGCAATGGTATGGTATGCGGAACCGTTGTGAATAATACATCAAGAACAATCGGGTATGCACAAGTTGAAATAAATTTATATGATTCAGAAGGAAGTTTAATTGATAGTACAATGGACAATATTAATAATCTTGAACCAAACGGTAAATGGAAATTTAAAGCTCCTGTTTTAGAAGATAATGTTTCAACTTATAAAATTAAAGATGTAAATGGATTTTAATAAGAGATCGGAAGGCTTGTATAAATAATATACAAGCTTTTTCAGTTATATATAAGTCTCATCCCCAAACTGAATTTCATCATTCAGATGATAATCTGCTGTCATATTGCCAATTCCAGATGTATGTATAATAAAATCATCAAAACGAATTTTTTGTCGGACATCCAAACCTCGTGTAATGACAAAACCGTCACTCGTTCGGGTTAAAATAATACTATCCTTTAACTTCCCCTCAATACTCAATTCACCAGTATCTGTGGGATTTGTTGTTCCAGGAACTTTTTTATACTTCATTTTAACATTGTGGATTGTAGGTACAGATTTTTCTTTTAAAGATTTCACAAAGTTTCTGAAATTGCTGAATTTTGTTATTGTTGGATAAAACAAACTTAAAATTGTATTTAAAACCAAAGCCGTTGTTGTTGAATATTCTTTGCGTGTCGAACCGGGTTTAAAATACTTACCGCAGCTTTTGCAATAACACTGATTTTTATTTTTATACACAACATTTTCTGAGCTTTGACAATATGCGCATTTTTCTTTGCAAGTTTTCTGTTTCATAGCAAAAGAATATCACAAATAAACGCTTTTTATATAAAAGCGGTCATGCTTACATGTGGATTTTGAGCAAAACCCACTATTCATGCTGGTTTTAGGTTATTCAAACACATCTTTATATTGTTTTGGTCAGGAAAAGCCTGTCTGTTCGAATTATTCGAACGTACAAATTAATGAGGAGAAACATATGTCAAAAAATGACACAAGAACTCTCAGCAGTGAAGACATTTCACAAGCACTGCGCCATTTGGAAAAAACATTTTTAGAAGGTAAACCTTCATCAAGTAACTTACAGATGATTGACATCAACTTAATCGTATTAAAACTCAAAAGCCTGCGAAAACATTCAAAAAAACAACTTCAAAAGTTAAAAAATGCAATTATGAAATTCGGATACGTAAATCCTGTTTTACTTGATGAAAAACGCAACATAATAGCGGGTGAATTGCGGCTTTTGGCAGCTAAAGAACTCGGATTTACTCAAATTCCCGCAATTATACTTGAAAACTTAACACCCGAAGAAGCTGATGCAATCAGAATTTTGGATAATAAAATCGCAGAAGATGGCGGATGGAACTTTGAAAACCTTAAAGAAGAAATAGAGAAATTGATGAAGTTCGACGTAACTTTCGAGGATCTGGGATTTGATACCGTTGATTACGATGAAATATTTCTCGTCAACGATTCTGAGAAAAACAAAGTCCATAATGACGGGAAAGAAGACGAAACCTGGCTTGATGCTAACATTCCGCCTAAAGTTAAGCTCGGTGATTTGTGGCGGCTGGGGGATCATTTCGTTTATTGCGGAGATTCGTTACTTGTCAGATCTTTTGAAATTCTTATGCAAGGCGAACTTGCACAAATCGTTATAACCGATCCGCCTTATAATTGCAGAATTAACGGTCACGTCTGCGGTTTGGGTAAAACACAGCACGAAGAATTTGCAATGGCATCAGGTGAAATGACAGATTCAGAGTTTGCCGAGTTTATCTCAAACTTTATGCAGAACCTTGTTAAATTTTCCTGTGACGGCAGTCTTAGTTATATTTTCATGGACTGGGCTGGATTAAATACCTTACTTACACAGGGCAAAAAACATTACACCGAACTGAAAAATATTGCAGTCTGGAACAAATTAGTCGGTGGTATGGGGGCTATGTATAGAAGCCAGCATGAAACGATTCCGATATTTAAAAAAGGAAAAGCTAAACATCAAAACCATATTCAGCTTGGCAAAAACGGAAGATACAGGACTAACGTTTGGGATTATCCGGGTGTTCGTGCGACAAATCCGGCTTCTTTAGAGCTGCTGAAGCTGCATCCAACATGCAAAAATATCGCAATGTGCCACTCGATTTTGCTGGACGCGTCATCTAAAAACGATATAGTTCTCGATTGTTTTGGCGGTTCTGGTTCAATATTACTAGCAGCAGAACGTTGCAAACGCAGGGCGAGACTTATTGAAATCAGCCCAAAATATGTGGATGTGACGATTTACCGTTGGGAAAAAGAAACCGGCAAAACTGCTAAATTAATCAGAAACTTTGCGGAGGTACAAGATGCATAATAATAAATCGGAATTAGACAAAGCTATTGAGCTTATAAATACAAAAAATAAAAAATCTGAAAATTATGACATCGGCTATTGCAAACCGCCAAAGAATACCCGTTTTGCCAAAGGACAATCCGGAAATCCGGCAGGGCGTAAGAAAAAAGTAATTCCTGACACGCTGTTTCAGGCTTTGAGTCTTGAATTATGCCAGCTTAAAACTATTACTAATGCAAACGGGTTGAAAGAAAAAGTGCCGGTTTTCAGCATTCTTGCTAAAAAGATTGTTCAAGATGCGATTCAAAATGACGGTCCTTCAAGAAAATTCTTAATGCAAAGTAATAATCTGTTCAAATGCAACTTTAACGAGATTGTAAAAAGTCTTATTGAGCAGAAAAATCCGGTTGAAGATGAATTTACTGAGGAAGAGCGAAATAAATTACGACAGTATTTATATGAAACTCTGGATAAACTTTATAGAGAAGAACAACTTAACGAATAGTTAAATCGACTAAGCCTCTGTATTTAAAATACAGAGGCTTTTTATTAGCTTTTATTCCTAATATATGCTATAATTAACAGCATGGAAAACGAATCATAATTTATCAAACGCAGGATGGTCAAACCAAAATTGATGTAAGAATAGAAAACGAAACCGTTTGGTTGTCGCAAAATCAAATGGCTGAATTGTTTCAAACAACAAAACAGAATATCAGCTTGCATATTAAAAATATTTTTGAAGAAGGTGAACTTTTGGAAAATTCAACTGTCAAGGATTACTTGACAGTTCAAAATGAAGGTGGCAGAAAGGTTTCCAGAAATGTTACTCATTACAATCTGGATGTCATAATCTCTGTCGGGTATCGAGTCAAATCATTGCGCGGCACACAGTTCAGAATCTGGGCAACTCAAGTCCTTAAAGAATACATGAGAAAAGGTTTTGCACTGAATGATGATTTGTTGAAACAATCAGGCGGCGGCGGATATTGGAAAGAACTTTTAGAACGCATCAGAGATATTCGTTCATCCGAAAAAGTTTTTTACCGCCAAATTTTGGATATTTATGCAACAAGTACGGATTACAATCCTAACGCGGAGAAAACTAAATTATTTTTCAAAGTCGTTCAAAACAAAATGCATTTTGCAGCACATGGTCATACCGCTGCCGAAGTTGTATACTTACGGGCTGATAGCACAAAAGATAACATGGGCTTGACTGTTTTTAAAGGAAACCATCCGAAAAAAGATGAAGTAACAGTTGCGAAAAATTATCTTGACGAAAAAGAATTGAATATTTTGAACCGAATAACGTCTGCATATCTTGAATTTGCAGAATTGCAGGCAATCCGACAAATTCCGATGACAATGAAAGATTGGATAGCAAAACTCGATGATTTCATTAAAATGACAGGAAGTGAACTTTTGGACAATCCCGGCAAAATTTCAAAATTAGAAAAAAAATTGCGAATACGCAGTTCTTGTCTCACTTCTTGAGCCGGGCTAAAGCGAATTTTATAATTCAGGAATTGTCGATATGTCACATAGATTTGCAAAAATGTATGTAATCCGTCCGCAATTTTTCATTCCGATGATTACGCTTCTTCGAAATGCAGCGCTGAATTCTCTACAATACAAGCAGGAACTTGCCGTTATAAAAAATCAAAATATCGACATCTCAAATTTTGAAGAAAACATGAACGATTTCAAAGAAAAATTTGCCAGAAATTACGAACTCGCAAGCTGCAAATTCAAAACCGCAATCGAAGAAATAGACAAAACAATCGACCATCTTCAAAAAACCAAAGCCGCACTTCTCTCATCAGAAGACAATCTTCGACTTGCAAACAAAAAGGCCGAAGATTTGAGCATAAAACGCCTAACAAAAAACAACCCGACAATGAAGCAAAAGTTTGAAGAACTTGACGAAATGAAAAAAATCGCGCAAACACAAATTTAATTCCGCCGAAAAGAAATTTTTTCCTGCAACAACAATGCCGGTAAAAATTTATGTTGAAAAGATAAAAAAACTATAGTAATATAAACTTAATAAAGCAGCCGGATAATCGCGCATTGCGCCGGCACATGCAAAAGGCAAAGCCGTTTGCATACGAGTTTGTTAATATTACAAACCGGCCGACAATGTGAGGAAAGTCCGTGCATTCAAGGACAAATCGCCGGGGAAACCCCGGACGGCGCAAGCCGGTGGATAGGACCACAGAAAATATACTGCTAACGGAAGTTTTACACGAATTTATTCGAAAAAACTGATTAAAAAATCATTTTTTGTAAAATTTTACGAGCGATGGTGCAACGGCGAGGTAAGAGCTCACCGGCGGTGCTGAAAGGCATCGGCCAGGCAACCCCCGATAGAATGCAAGATTAACTTGAAGGCTAAAGGCTGTCCGCCCACTTCAGAAATATCGCTAGAGATTGCGGGTAACCGCAATACCAGACAGATGATTATCTATAAACAGAACACGGCTTACGGGCTGCTTTATTTTTTATAGCTTCGGCACCACCGGCTTTTCCGGCATTGGACGCATCTACGGCCGCATTGTCTAAAAACTTTTGACTTACAAAAAATTATCTGCAAGATTATTTTCAAACAAATTTTTAGTAAAAATTTTATCAATCTTGCACACATTTATCGGCCATAAAACAAAATTTTCCCTCTGTGTTTTTTCGAAAAATCTTTTGCCAAAAATTTGTTCAACTATATGCAAAAAATTTCATGTCCGAATTTTACAAAATAAAAAAATCCGCCTTAAACAAAGCGGATTTTTTATATGTTTATCGTGATAAGTCTGAATCTTATTAAGCTTTAGTCGTATCAGCGGCGCCATCAGCTGCAGCCCCGCCGGCTTTTCCGGCATCGGATGCCGCATCAGCCGCATCATCTGCCGCTTTTTCAGCTTTGCCAAACCATTTTCCAAGTGTATTGTCATAAGCTTTCTTCGCTGATTCACCGATTGAATAGAATACGTTTTTAGCTTTCTGCATAATTCCTTCCGGGTTTTCAATTTTCTTCCAGTTAGAACCTTTTCTGCCAACAGCAATACCAAGGCCAATCCATGCAAGCGCAAGAGCCGCAAGCGTTCCGCCGATTATTGCTCCTGTATTACTTTTTTCTTTCTTTTCAGAGTTTGAAAAATCTACTTTATCGCTTTCCAATCCTTGCGGTGCCGCAGGTGCAGCATTTGAAAATTTACCGGGATCGTTAATTAAAGCATTTACATCTTTTTTGTCAGTTTCGCCGCGGAAACTTACACTTGAAACAGAACTTATCATGAGAAAACCTCCTTATTAAATATTACACACTTGATTCACACTAAAATAAAAACCGTAACATAAATTATTTTGTCCTAAACAGAAGTATTTTACAATATTTGTTACAAAAGTTTACACAAAAAGTGGAATATTTTCAATTCCCGTGTCATCTTATTTATTATAGAGGAGAAATAAACATGACAGGAAAAGAAACTTTAATCTTTATTGAAGAAAATGACAAGAGAAATGCAGGCATCAGCGCAAACAATTTTGCGAAAGAAGACACCAGAAACCGCGCATATTACAATCACTTGGGCGCATTGCTGGCGAAAAAATATCTTGCAAGCGAAAACGTGAACGTCTTAAACACTTATAACATTCATTCTATTCAAAAGATTCTTGAAGAAGTCGATATTTCTGATATTATGCTCGACAATATTCACATTGATGTTCGTGTTGTGTTTAACGAAAACTTTATTTTCGTACCGAAAAGCCATTTTAACTATGAAATCCTCCCTGACATTTACATGGTTCTTTTGATGTCAAACGACAAAAAATCAGTTAAATTTCTAGGTTTCTTTGAGCCGAAACTTATTAATAAAAACAATCAAAACGAAGATTATTACTTTATTGAAAAAGAAAAATTAACTTCTCCCGAAAACCTTAAAGATTTTGTTTCTAATTTCAAAGGCAACACAGCAATGAAGCTGTCCGAATCCGAAATTGACGAATCTGACATGCTTATCCTGTCGCTAATCGACCATGACATAAATGCAAAAGAGAAAAAACAGCTTTTAAAGACACTAGTAAAATCCGCACAACTCAGAGACAGATTTATTGAGTTTGAAAACTTTGAACTTTTAGCCTACAAAGCACAGCAAGATCCTGAAATCACAAAGCCTTATGCAAAAGCACAAGACAACACGCTGGATTTTGCGGCAGAAGCAACAGCCGAAGCTTTAGACAAATTCAATCAGGTATCCTCCTCTATCAACACTCTTGACGACTTGTCAGACCTTGTTGAAGAAAGCGCGGAAGCAACCGCCGAAATAGAGGCAGCAGAAACAGCGGCCGGATTTGACAGCCTGTCTGATTTTTCTGAACCTGTAGATTTTGACGAATTTGAAACAGTTAACGAATCACTTCACAACGAAGAAATTCAAGCTGAAACAATTTCACTGGAAGATATCGAAATTCCGGAAACTGACACTTTGAACGCATCAGAATCCGCGGAAAAAATTCAGCCAGAAACCGTAGACCTTGAAGAAATCGAAACTATCGCAGCCGAAACTCCTATGGAAGTGCAAGAAGTTGAAACTTTAAGTTTTGATGAAATAGATGAGCCCGCAAAAGATTCTGAACCGGAAGATTCTGCAGAAAACATCGTAACGGAAGAAACTTTTGATTTGGAAGAAATCGGTCTTTCGGCAGATTTAGAAGATATTTCAATGGATGAACCGGCTCTTGAACTTGAAAATATAGAAGAAAACGTTAAGGATGAAAACCTCGTTGAAGATAATTCAAACATTTCTGATTCTCAAGGTTTGGAAGACGCTACTGAAGAAACATTTGCGGCAGAGCCGGAAATACTTATGGAAGAAGGATTGAGCGAGGAATTAAGCTTTGATGAAGATTTAACGTTAGAAGAATCCGAAAATGAAGAATCGCTTGATACAAACGCTGAACTTGAAACATTCAACAGCGACGAAGATTTGCGAAAAGAAGTCAACAAATTTGAAGAGATTTTACAGCCGCGCGATGACCTTGCGAGCATGGATTCTCTAATGCCTTTAGAAACGGAATTAAATGCCGCACAAGAAACCCCGACAGCAAGCATCTCAGATGAGGACAAAGAACTTGACGCAATGCTTGGCATGGAAGAATTTAATATGAGCGGCGCAGGCGCGGAATCCGGCGAACTATTGCAGGAAGAGCCAAATAACGGCCTGATGGATTTTGATGCAATATCTGATGAAAAATCAGCCGTGGAAAACACCGCACAAATAGAAACTTCTAACTCACAGGATTCAGAAGATATAAACATAAACGATTTGAAAGAAATAAGTTCAGATATTGAAGAACTCACACCCGAAGACTCTGTCCACGGAATGGAAACAGGTGAACTTATCGCAGAAATAGATGAACTTATGGAAGAAGAAGGTGATGAAAACTCAACACCCGAACAATCAGAAGGCAACGACGACAAACTTAAAATGCTGTTTAATTCAGCTGAAACTTCGTCAGAAGAAGACGGAATTGCAGAAGAATTTGATACAAACAATGAAGAATTCAATGAACAAACAGCAGCACTTCCCGAAAAAGGCAAAAAAGCTGTACTAATCGCGGCGGCTCTGGGGTTATTGCTTCTTGCAGGAACCGGAGCAGGCTTGTTCCTCAAAAACAAAGCCGGCTCATCCGATGTCCTTTCTCAAAATCCAATCGAAAACGACACCGCAAACCTGCCTTCACCTGAACCAGAAACTCCAAACACTCCTGATAACACAGATTTGATGACCGGAAATGCCGGCACAAATCTGACACCGGCGGCAACACCGGCTCCTATACAGACACCTGCCCCGGCACCTGCGCAAAAACCTGCCGCAAAAGCGGAAAAACCCGCAGCGAAACCGGCACAAGCAACATCACAGCCGGCAAAACCCGCAACAACAGCAATTCCTTATGTATCAGTAAAAAGCCTTACATGGGAAGTTCCGGATTATCTTTCATACAGCGACAAGGTTAAAAAATACCTTCAGACTGCCGGAAAAAGCATAAAATTATCTCTTTCCAGCGACCTTCTGCTTGCAACCGAATACGCATACTCAAATCAGGTAAGAGTAGAGCTGAAACTTAAGAATGACGGCACTGTTGAAAATGTACAAATTACAAAATCCAGCGGTTCCAACCAGATAAATGATATTGTGTTACGAACTGTTAAAGAAACATTAAAGGTAGTCAAACCCGCACCGGGAGAGATTCCTACGCCTAATTTCAAATTAGGACTTATAATAAATTTGTAAGTATGATATAATGTGGATAGTTTAAAGGATTATTGATAGTGGAATTTACGCAAGATAAAATAGATTTAATAGAGAGAATAATAAAAAACGACCGCAAATTTGCCAATAACGAAGATTTGTACGATGATTTTTTCAACGAAACCTGCAAGCGTTCTTTGAATATTGTCCGAACAATAACTTCCGATGCGACACTTGAAGCATATCTTAAAAAGATAGCGACAACTTCGATTTTGAATGTATTGAAGGATTCCGGCAGACTGCGCCGCACAAAAGAAGGTTTTACTCCGACAAAGGTTGTTTCGATTGATGAGACGCCTGTCAATACTCAGGATTACGCCGGTGCAAAAATAATTTACGAATCCGCAGACATTGACGCATCTCCGGAAGATATTCTCTTGAAAAAAGAGATTTTGCAGCATGTCATGAATTCGCTTGAAAAAATTAATAACGAAAATCCTGACAAAAACTATTTACAAATCTATAAATTGCGTTATGATAATGGTATGACCCAGAAGGAAATTGCTGAAGATTTGAATCTTTCGCAGTCTGAAGTTTCAAAACGTTTGTTCAAGTTGATGGAAAAGATTAAGCAGGCGTTTAATTAATCAGGATTAAACAAAATGAAATGCCCAATTTGCAAAAAAACGATTCCGGATGACGCCTTGAAGTGTCCGTATTGCAAAACCCGCACCGGATTGGTTTGTAAAAATTGCAACACAGTAAATACCATTTTTGATTTAGTTTGTAAAAATTGCGGAAAAGAGATTTTAAAAATTTGTCCGCAATGTAAAAGTGTGAACTTTCCAAACGCAGAAAAGTGCCGTAAATGCGCTCATCCGTTTGCGAAAAAAACTCAAACACAAACCCTGCGCCCAAACCTCTTTGAAGCCGCCTCGCAAAACACGGTTGCCCAGCAAAGCGCCAAAAACATTCTTGTAAAAAGCATTCTTTCTCAGGACAAAAAAGTTATGTCCCTTAGCGGCCCCAAAGGTTCCGGCAAAACTCTCGTTTTATCGCATGTAATTCAGGAATTAAGAGAAAAAAATTACGTCTGGTTTTACGGGAACTGTACGCCAATCACCCAACTCACCCCGGGCGGACTTTTGCAGGATATTATTCTGAACCTTTTCAGCCTGCCGAATTTCTGCATAAGCAACAACAAGTTCAGAAAAGACGCCACAAAATATTTTCAAAACGAATTTCCATACCTGACATTGGATGAAGTCGGCGATTTGTTGAATTTTTTGTATCCGACGCGCAACGGGAATTTTGAGTCAATCCTTTTGGATAAAACAAAATACTTTGAACTTTTGAACAAAATCTTCGACAAAATAATCCAATACAGCCGTTTTGTATTTGTCATAAACAATTTTGAATGCGTTGACGGATATTCCTACGAATTCCTGAACAATTTTATCAAAAAAGATTACATTTTTAACGACCTTAAAATCCTTCTGGTGTACAACGAAAACAAACCGGCAAAGGGATTTTTCTATTTCCCCGAATCCAAAACTGACGGAATATTTATGGATGTTTGCCTTGCACCGTTGGATGCAAAACAGATATTTATGTTCGCTGAGGCAAGGGAATCGGAAGAAAATTTCCCGAAAATTGCAGACACTTTGAAACGCCAATTATTTATTCAAAGCGGCGGAAATCCGGCATATCTTGAACAAGCTTTGCAGCTTTATTCTGAAACTGAGGGCGGAAACTTTGTAATCCCGCAGACTTTTGCTGATATAATAACAAGACGCCTTGCGGTTTTGAAGGATAAAAATCTTCGGGCATATATGACTTTAATCGGATGCGCTATTTTAGGCGACAAGATTAATTTGAATCTTATCAAACAGATTTTCGAATACCGCGACGAAGATTTCAGCGAAATAATCGCATACCTTCAACGCAGAAATTATATCGAGCCGATGAACGATATTTATTATAGGTTCAAGAGCCTTTATTTGTGGGAAACCATTGTCAAAGCGGTGAAAACGGATGAAAAATTTGAAGATATCAACAAACAAATTTTCACATCGCTCACAGGCTTTACAATGAATTCCACGGCGATTCTCGGAATAATTGCACAGAATTTAAAACACACAAAACTTGCACTTGACATCTGGACAAAAAATACCCGCCTAGCCTCCTGCATCGGCGATACAAATCTCTATGCAATTTCGCAGAAACAGTGCCTTGCCCTAATCAACGAACTTGATGACACTGAAACTCTCAAAACCCGCTACAACATTTGCGAGCGACTCGGAAAACTTCTTGGGGATTTCAACCCCCAAGAAGCCATGGATTATCTTCCGGACGCAATTTCAAATGCGGAAAGTATCGGTGATACTCCGCGCCAAATCGAGCTTCTCGGGTATATGGCAAATTGCTGCAGAAAAACAGGAAATTATTTCGGAGAAGTTGAATGTGTTGATGCGGTTATAGCCAAAATGGATTCGGAAAAGAGTTTGGAATTGGCGCTTGTCAAATCAACAAAACTCAACGCCCTTTTAAATATCGGAAATTGCGGCCAGATAATCAATTTAATAGACAACGAAATTATGCCTGCATTTGACGAATTTTTAGGCAAGAACGAGACGCACCCGACAATTCCGATGGATATTGTGTTTGAAACATGGGTTAATTCATACCTTGTCCTTGCAAACGCGCTTATAATTCAGGGCAACAACAGATGTTTTGAAATTTTAACAATCCTTTTTGATATAATAGAAAGAAACCGTTTCACAGACGATGCATTTGAGTGCAAATGTAAGCTTGCGCTGGCATTTGCAAACACGATGAAAGGCGATATTCCGGAATCCGAAAGACTTCTTGAAGAAATTCAAAAGGCTTACGCTACAAAATCAATGGCGAATGAAAGCGTTATCAGATGGAATTTCATCAACATAATAAACAACATCTTCCGCAAAAAATACACCGGACTTCAGGAAGACCTTTTTCAGATAGTGACTTTTGCAAACAACAACGGCGACAACTTCACGAAAAACATTTTGAAATCACTTCTTGGCATAATTTTCAGAAGCAACGACCAAACAAGTCAGGCAATGGATATTTATAATGACCAGATAGCCTATTTTTCAAAGGAAAAAATGGCACTTGGCGCGCTTTTGACATGGTTCTTGATTGCGGATGCGGCTATTATAACAGAGGGGCCTGAACAGGCTTATGAAATTGCGTCGCAGGCACTCAGCGTTGCGCAGAACCCGAAAATTAACAACCATTTCTTTGCGATACTTCTGCAAATGGTGATGGCAAAGGCATGCATTGGATTTTCTGACTTTGAAAGCGCAAAAATCCACATTGAAAACGCGATAATTACTGCGCGTCAGTATGGATTGAATGATTTATTATCAAGGCTTTATCTGCAGTATGGTCAGTATTTTCAGGAACTCGGACTTATAAAATCAACGCGTCAGAAAGATTACTTAACAGGTGCCGCTAAAATGTATGAAAAAGCATCATCTCTCGTGCGCGAAACAAAAAACAACAGCGTTCATGCAAGTATTCAAAAAGCAAAAGCTGTTTTAAAAACATTTTGCCAGCTTAATAAAATAGATATTGCAATGAAGAAATAGTTTGAACCGCAGTGCTGTGCATCCGGCGGCTTAAAATCCTGCGTTGTTTTCATTATGAATTTCGAAAACAAGTAATAGTTTAAATAAATTGATTTTGAATAGACGGGATATGATAACTGTTTAAAGAATTTGCGGGGTGTCGCAGAAGACGGCGGCCGTTCCCAGCGTCTCCGTCCTAATTCCTGACTTCTGAGCCTAATTCTTTTACTAGCGGCTCCGTTATGACAGTTCCAGTATGTCTTGATTATTCGGGTACGCACAATTCAAGCATTCCGCTATTTAAAGCCTTACGGCTTTAAGCCGCTCCATTGAATTGTTGCTCTTACGGGTTTCGCTCACTCACGTTCACTTCACGTATGCGAAAATCCATCTACGTACATAGTACCTCACCCGAATTTCTAACTTTCGCGCCGCTTTAAGCGGGCTCAAGTTGAAATTCCCCCCTCTCCTCTACCAGGAGAGGGGATTACGTAGATTGCCGTCGGATTTTGCAGACATAGTCAGAAAACGTCGACCACTCCAAGCGCCTCTTCCCTAATTCCTGACTTTTGTGCCTAATTCTTGCAAAAGCGGTTTTCACTTAATCCAGTTCCGATGTGTCTACGTGCGTAGCACCTAGGATTATTGCTTTACGCCTTCAAGTCGTTCACTCTATTTTGCTATTCGCAAAATGGTCGTTCACTTTTTCGGCGCTACCTCGAGTTCCGTTCGTTCGCCCCGCTAATCGCGTGTCTCACTTCACTCCACTCTACGCAAAATCCTAAACAAATATAAACAAATTGTCACAACATAAATTTTCAACTATAATTGTAAAAAAGAATAGTGAGGTGAATTATGAACATAGAACATTTGAAACAAACAGATCCGGCGGTTGCGGAACAAATCGAAAAAGAACTCGAAAGACAACAAAATACAATCGAACTTATCGCAAGTGAAAACTGCACATCGCTTGCCGTGATGGAAGCTTCAGGAAGTGTTCTGACAAACAAATATGCCGAAGGCAAGCCTCACAAAAGATTCTACAACGGATGCGAACACATAGATGTTATTGAAGAATTGGCGCAAAAACGCGCTTGTGAACTCTTCGGAATGGATCATGCAAACGTTCAGCCTCACAGCGGCGCGCAGGCTAATATGGCTGTTTTTATGTATGCCCTGAAACCCGGCGACAATGTTTTGGGGATGGATTTATCCAACGGCGGCCACCTCTCTCACGGTTCTCCGGTCAATTTTTCCGGTATGTATTTTAACGTGAAAAGCTACGGAATTGATGCTGAAGGTAATATTGATTACGAAAATGTCCGCGAAATGGCGCTTGAACATAAGCCGAAACTTATCATTTGCGGCGCGTCTAATTATTCAAAAATTATCGACTTTAAAAAATTCAGAGAAATTGCTGATGAAGTAGGCGCATATTTGCTTGCTGATATTGCGCACATTGCAGGACTTGTTGTTGCAGGGCTTCACCCATCTCCTGCGCCTTACGCCGATTTTGTCACAACCACAACCCACAAATCACTTCGCGGGCCTCGCGGCGGAATTACTATGTGCCGCGCCGAACATGCGGCAGGAATTGACAAGGCGATTTTCCCCGGAATGCAAGGGGGGCCTTTGGAGCACATAATTGCGGCAAAAGCCGTTGCTCTTCTTGAGGCTTCAAAACCTGAGTTTAAAGAGTATGCCGCGCAGATTATTAAGAATGCAAAAGCGCTTGCGCAAGGCTTGATGGATGAAGGAATGGATATTGTCGGCGGCATGACTGAAAATCATCTTATGACTCTTGATTTGAGAAGGGTCGGAAAGACAGGAAAAGATACGGCAAATGTGCTTGAAAAAGTCGGGATTACCGCAAACAAAAACACTGTTCCGAACGACCCGCAAAGCCCGTTTGTTACAAGCGGAATCCGTCTTGGCACTCCGGCTGTTACAACAAGAGGCTTTAAAGAAGACGATATGGTCGAAGTTGCAAAAATTATTGCATCTGCAATATTTTCGTCAGATAATGAAATCGGATTAAACAACTTGCGTGAGCGTTCGCTGAAGTTGTGCAAAAAATATCCGCTGTATTAAATAGTGAAAAGTGAAATGTGAGAGGTGAAAAGACCGTTTCAGGTGCTGTTGCAGTAAAATTTAATTGATATTTTTATCAGCGTATCGGGTTTGCCTCGCATTTTAACTCACATCAAAAAAGGACAATTTATGCTAATAAAACTAAGCCATGCACATATAATCGGAGCAATTATTGCGTATATTTTCGGGGTATTTCTTGTACCTCTGGTAATTTCTTTCTCTAAAAAAGAGGGGCTGGTGGATTTACCAAACGAAAGAAAAATTCACACAATACCGGTTTCAAGGCTTGGCGGGGTTGCGATTTGGGCAAGCACAATGCTTACTTTTCTGGCGCTGGTTTTTCTGAGTTATTATCCGTACGGAAGCCTTTTGTCAGGAATTCTTCTGGGAAGTTCTTTGATGTTTCTTCTCGGGCTTGTGGATGATGTTTACAATCTTGATGCGAAATTTAAACTCTTTATACAAATTTCAATTGCGACGGTTGTCTATCTTTTGGGTGTTAAAATTCATTCAATCCCGTTTTTTGGCGGAATTGATTTAGGCTTTTGGTCATATCCGATAACTTTGCTGTGGATTGTCGGGATTTCCAACGCCGTTAATTTTATCGACGGCGTTGACGGACTTGCGGGATCTGTGATTACGGTAAATTCTATAACTCTTGCGATTATCGCAATCGCCATGACCCCTTCAAATCCGATTGTTGCATTAATCGGGTTCATCCTTGCAGGTTCCATGCTTGCATTTTTGACTTATAACTTTAACCCGGCAAAAATTTTCATGGGCGACAGCGGCGCGTTATTTTCGGGATTTTTACTTGCCGCGATTTCTATTACAGGCGTTATGAAAGCGGCGACTTTGACAATTCTTCTGCCGTTTGTTGTTCTTGCCGTTCCGATTATGGATATCGCATTCAGCAGTATCAGAAGAATTTGCAAAGGCAAATCGCCTTTTGTGGCGGATGCTGAACATATTCATCACAAACTTCTTCATGCAGGTTTTTCGCAGAAGAAAACTGTTTTGATTTTGACTTCCGTTGCTATTATTGCCGGCGCTATCGCGTCTTTGATTATGGGGCCGAACACAATCAAGCATTACGCTGTCTATATTCTGGTAATTGTTTTTATCATGTTGTTACTAAATTTTATAAAAGTATTGACAAAAAAATAATTATGTGCTATTATCCTCTGTGGATTTAATTACTCAGTTTTGGTCAAGTGTTTTTAGTGTACACTTGCTTAAAATATTTAAGTGTAAATCTGCAATATATATTTTGTGAACCGGGATGAAAATCTCTGGTGAGTGGAGTATAAATTTACGTGGTATTAGTTAAGTAAGGGTTTATTAACTATGGGTGTAAATGCAGTACAGAATTACGGAAACAACAACAATTTTTCGAACATTTTGAGTTCGACAGTAGTAGGCGGCATTATCGGATATGGTGCAAAAGGCGCAATTCCTTTGCGTGCGAGGGAGAAAAAAGACATTCCGTATAGAGCGATTGTCAATGTCAACCGCAAAGCGGCAAATCTTCAGAAAGCCAATTCCTTCAAAGTATTAAAATCAAGAACTGCGGCTCAGGATGAATTTGTCAAAATGATTGACAACAAAACACCTTTCAAACACCCGGCGCTGACAGATTTGGCAGAAAGACTCGGCGGCGAAACAACTGAAATCGGCAAGAAAGTTCTTAATGCAATCAAAGAAAGCGAAGCTGGCATCGGCTTGAGCAATCTTGTTGAAAAGCTTGGCAAAGATACAACAGAGGCAAAAGAACTTAAGCGTGTTTCAAAATTGCAGAATGCATTTGCGCGCGAAAACCTTAATATGATTGTAAGAAAATTAGGCGGAGAAGAATCTGTTGCAGGCAAAGAATTCCGCACAATAATAAAAGAAGTTGACCAGAACGCAGCAACCGCATCAAGAGAATGCATAAAAGGCTGCCACAACACTTTAAAAAGCAAACGTTATGCGGCACCGCTGGTAATAACTGGTGCGGTAGCCGGTTTTGCGGCCGCGTTTTTACACAATGTTTTTACACACAAGACCGAAGCATAAATAAATAGCAAAATTTACTAAAGTCAAAAACCACAAGAGGGGACGATTCCACCATCGTCCCCTTCTGTGCTACGCACGGTACTACGTACGTAGATATACTGGAACGGAATGAGGTAAAGGCCGCTTGTGAAGGAATTAGACAAGGATGTCCGGAATTAGGAAAGAGGCGCTTGGAGCGGTCGACGTTTTCTGACTATGTCTGCAAAATCCGACGGCAATCTACGTAATCCCCTCTCCTGATAGAGGAGAAGGTGGAATTTCAACTTGAGCCCGCTTAAAGCGGTGCGAAAGTTAGAAATTCGGGTGAGGTACTACGTACGTAGACGTATTGGAAATGTCATAACGGAACCGCTTTTGCAAGAATTAGGCCGTTGGAAATGCAGATTAGGACAAGGGCGCTTGGAAAGGGCAACGTCTTCTGACGGTTAATGTGAAATTGTGACGGTTTTATTACGCACGTAGGTGGATTTTCGCATACGTGAAAGGAGCGTGAGCGACTGGAACCCTTTTAGCGCCGACGAGTAAGATAGCGGCAAAATCGCGAGAGCGATTTGAAGCGAGCACAAGGTGCGGGACAACTGAATAATCCATAGAACAGTCACCGTCTTCTGACGCCCCCCCCCCCCCGCGTGAAATTATTCACACAGCAAAATAAAGCGAGCCGAAATTTTGCATGAGCGTCTTCAATTATCAATTATTTTAATAAAATTGCACTTCAAAAATTTCGTTCTATAATAAATTCTATGAAAAACGTAAAACAATCAAACATAAACATCCACAGAGACAGCTGGGTTGAAATTAACCTGGATTATCTCGCACAAAATATTAAAGAAATCCGCAAAAACACACCCCCCGAAGACAAACTTCTTGCGGTCGTAAAAGCAGACGCCTACGGACATGGCGCTGTTATGCTTGCGCCGACGCTCCTTGCAAGCGGAGCCGATATGCTCGGAGTTGCCTCCATAGATGAGGGCGCGGATTTGAGAAACGCCAAAATCACAGCCGACATCCTTGTTCTGGGTGCAGTTCCGGTCTGGGCGGTTGAAAGTGCTGTTAAATTAGATTTGGCAATATCAATTTTTTCAAAAGAACACATCACAGCCTGCCGCCAGGCGTTTGAGCGAACCGGAATCAGACCGAAAGTTCATGTCAAAATCGACACCGGAATGAATCGAATCGGGGTTTCTGTCGAAAATGCCGTTGAATTCATACAAAAAGTCAGAAATAGTGAATTTATAGATTTCAAAGGTGTTTTCACGCACCTTGCAAACGCGGAAATACGCGAAAAAACTCAAACCCAAATCGACAAATGGAATCAGGTTATACAAAATATAAACACAGACGGGCTTTTGCTCCACATCCTAAACACCGCCGGTCAAATGTGCTATTCGATTCCGAATTCCAATATGCGAAGAGCCGGAATCGCGCTCTACGGGCTATATCCTGACCTTCCGGAGGATGGAGAGAAACACATCCCGAAACTCAAACAAATTCTGTCGCTAAAAGGCCGAATTGTACATATCCATGAGGCAAAAGACAAAGAAGGCGTAAGCTACGGCCACACTTTCACCGCAAACGGAACACGAAAAATCGCAACCGTGCCGCTTGGCTATGCCGACGGAATTCCGCGCGGACTATCAAACAAAATCAAAGGCACCCTAAACAGCAAAAAAGTTCCGCAAATCGGCAATATAACTATGGATCAAATGATGTTTGACATCACAGGAATTGAGGCAAAAGCGGGAGATGTAATCACGCTGCTTGATGAAAACAATTCGATAGATGAGTGGGCAAAGCTTTTGGGCACAATCAATTACGAGTTGACATGCAGGCTGAAAGTCCGCCTGCCGCGCGTTTACACAAGATAAAAACTCCGTTTTACTACAACAGAAAGGCAAAACAATGAAATTCGATTTAGGCATCATCGGCGGCGGCCCGGCAGGATACACAGCAGCTTTTCAGGCAAGAAAATCCGGAAAAACAGTTGTGCTTTTTGAAAAAGACTTAATCGGCGGCGTATGTCTCAACCGCGGCTGCATTCCGACAAAAACTATTCTGCATTCGGCTGAAATTTTTGAGGAAATGAAAAATTCCGCAAGCCTTGGAATTGAGGCGTCTGATGTCAAAATTGATTTTGAGAAGGTTATGGCGCGAAAAGATGAAGTTGTTTCTAAAATTCGCAAAAACCTTGAACTTGCGCTGAAAAATTCCGGCGCTATTATCGTGAAAGAATTCGCACAGATTGTTGATTCTAAAACAATCAAAGCCGCGGGTGAAATCTACGAATGCGAAAAAATAATCTGCGCAATCGGCTCAGAACCCGCAATTCCGGCGGAGTTCAGACATGACGGGAAATTCATATTAAGTTCGGATGATATTTTGAATTTAAAAACACTTCCAAAAAGCATTGTTATCGCAGGCTCCGGCGCGATTGGAACGGAGTGGGCGCGGATTTTATCCTCATTCACAGTTGATGTAACGGTCGTTGAGGCAGCAGAAAGGCTCTTGCCATCAGCGGATTTTGAGGTATCAAAACGGCTGGAGCGAATATTTAAAACAAAGAAAATAAAATTCCACACCTCAACAATGATTCAGAACATCGAAATTGCGAAAACTCCGGCGCCGGCGGATAATAATTCAGAGTCCGGAAAACCTTTGGCTGACGAGAAAAGCGAATCGCCCATTTTGCGCGTCAAGCTATCGAGCGGCGAAACTCTGCAAACTGATATTGTATTGTTTGCGGCCGGTCGAAAACCGCTTGAGCACAAAAAAATCGACGGCGTAAAATATATCGGGGATGTTTCGGGAAAAATTCAGCTTGCGCATTTTGCGATTAAGCAGGCGCTTTTTGAAAGCGGAGACATTCAATTTTGCGAAAGCCTTATTCCGTCAGTAATCTACGGTTGTCCGGAAATTTCCTGGGTCGGAAAAAGAGAGCAGGATTTGGAGGCCGGAAGTTTTCAAAAATCAGTATATCTTGTATCAGCGCTTGGCAAATCTCACTGCGACAACTGCACGGACGGGTTTATAAAAATTCTTTCGCGCAACGGATTGATTATCGGCGCGCACATTATCTCAAAAGAAGCGTCTGCACTTATTCAGCAAATAATTATTGCAATGCAGAACAATATTCCGGTCGAAAAGCTTAAGGAGGTTTGCTTTGCGCACCCGACATATTCAGAGGGGATTTTTGAGTGCCTCTGCAATCTTAAGTAACAAATCCGGCATTGTCTACGACTTTAAAAACACAGAAAAATAAAAACGCGGCTAAAAATAAACCGCGTTTTTATTCATACAAAGTATTCTGATTACAACTTAATATTGTCCTGCACTGCTATTGCTGTAGCCTTTGCTTTTAAATCCGGTTGCGCCGAAGTTGTAATAAATTTCGTAAGGGTTTTTGCCCCATCTGTAGCCCGTGCCTCTGCCTTTTTTAGCGGCCTGCGCAGTTTCGTCTGTTTTTGCATTGACGTTCTGCCCCTGATTGGGATTTTGGGCAGAGTTTGTTGTGTAGGAGGTTTCGCGATAACCGAACTGCGACGGGTCATAACCGCCCTGATAGCTGTAATCGTATGGCTGGTTATAGGGTTGGCCCGGAACATATAGGTTGCGCGAATCCCATGAATTCAAATCTTTAAAATATTTATCGGTCTCGCCCACTGAAAGAGGACTGTAATTTCTGTTGTAATCCACTTCCGCAAGGGCTGCCGTTCCTGTAAATGCAAGCAAACAAAGTATTAAAAATAAATTTTTCATAATGTATCTCCTTGTAATTTTTATTATATAATACAAATTAAAAAAAGGGAAGTGGGAAATGCAAAAAAGACTGCCGGAATATTTAAAAAGGCCGATTATCGACACGGAAAAAACGAGAAATGTAAGAAGAATTTTGAAGACAAATTGCCTGAATACTGTTTGTGAAAACGCGAGGTGCCCGAACAAAAATGAGTGCTACAGCAGTAATACAGCCACTTTTCTCATCATGGGAGAAGCCTGCACGCGCAACTGCCGCTACTGCAATATAACTTGCGCAAAACCTGAACCTCTTGATGTTAAAGAACCGTTACATATTGCAAAAGCAGTGAAAGATTTGGGGTTAAAATATTCAGTTATCACATCAGTGACGCGCGACGATTTGATGGATGGAGGCGCGGGACATTTTGCTCAATGCATTTACGAAATAAGAAAAATCGCACCAGAAGTTAAAATCGAAATTCTGACACCTGATTTTAAGGGCGAGAAGAGTTCATTAGACAAAATTATTGAAGCGAATCCGGAAGTTTTCAACCACAACATCGAAACGGTCAGGGAACTTTTCAAAACTGCACGCCCGCAAGGGAATTACGAACGTTCGCTAAAGGTTTTGGAATACGTGAAGAACAACAGCAAAATTCTCACAAAATCAGGTTTGATGGTCGGGCTTGGAGAGACGATTGAAGAGATATCGGCGACCTTAAAAGATTTGAAAGCGGCGGGCGTTGATATCGTCACAATCGGTCAGTATATTCAGCCGTCGAAGGCGCACCTTGAGGTTGCAAAATACTACACGCCTGAAGAATTTCAAGAACTCGACAAACTTGCTGAAGATATCGGATTTTCGCACCGCCAAATCGGACCTTTGGTCAGAAGTTCTTATCGCGCGGCAGAATTGGTGTAAAAGATTTTTAACAAAGAAGAAAGGGGCTCTTCGCCCCTTTCCATCATAAAATGAACTTTAAGCAATATTTTTAACTGCTATTACTATTGTAACAGATATTCTTTATAGTTTCAAGCCCCAAAGAAAAATATAACAAGCCAAAACAAATATTAATAATAAATCCCGTAAATATATGATGAATTTATGGGATTTGTTGTTATTATATCATTAAGGGCAAGCCCTTTTCACTTTTCAATCCTGAGAGCACGAACTTGAAATTTGCAAGACTTTTAGGAAAGGGGGTGATAAGATGTTTGTAAACACAGAAGAACTAGCAATAATTCTGTTAATACTGCTAGTTCTTACAAACAAATAATCGCGGGCTTTTAATGGGGCAAGCTGGAACTTGTCCCGCCCTTTCTTATATTATAACTCACTTTCCAAAAATTTCAAGCGTCATTCCATAAACTCTATTGTCGTGATTTTTTTTTCATGATACATTTTTTCTGTAGACTAAACCAATTACAAGTAAAGAGGTAAATATATGCAAGCTCGCAGAGCCGCCAGAGAACTGGCTTTTATACTGTTTTCACAGTTTGATAAAAAAATTACAAACTATTCAAAATCTGACCTTGAAGACATCATTCTTAAATCAGTCAGAATTTTGACAAGCAACGCAAGCGACGAACTGAAAACCGCAGTCGGCTCGCTCGTTGCAATGCGCGACAATATTGAAACTTACGAAGCGGAACACGAAACAAATCTTAACCGTCCGCTGGGCGTTACAAACGTTCCTGTTCCTTATATGACATCAGATATGTCTGCAAGAGTAACCGAAATGATTGACATTGCGGAAAAAACCCTTCTCGCGCTTGAAATCGCAGAATTCACAACACTCGATTCACAAAACGAAGTTAAAGGTTACGCAATCGAAATCGCAGAATACTTCCAAAAACACAACAAAGAAATCGACGAAATTATCCAAAAACATGCAAGAAACTGGGATTTTCAGCGCTTAGTCAAAATGGACAAAGACATTTTGCGAATTGCAATCGTCGAACTTCTTTATATCAAAGACGCGCCAATGAAGGTTGTTATAGATGAAGCGTTGGAACTTGCGAAAAAATATTCAACAGACGACAGCGCATCATTTATCAACGGAATTCTTGCAAAAGTTATTGTCGAAAACGGACTTAAATAATGTTTAAATTCTTCGCGGATAAATTTAATAACCTGAAACAAACCGTCTCAAACACTGCGCAAAATCTTGTCGGAAACGTCACAGACACAGTTTGTGAGGAAGAAGAATTTTCGGAATTTGTGCTTGACGATATGGAAGATATGCTTATAAGCGCCGATTTGGGCGTGAATTATGCATCTGAACTTGTGGACAAACTTCGCAATCAGGACAAAATCAAACCGGCGGATGTGAAAAATTACCTCCGTGAAGAGTTTTTAAAAACACTTCAAACAGCCGGCGACACAAAACTCGGCTACAAAGAAAACGAACTGAACATTTATTTTATAGCAGGCGTAAACGGGGTCGGCAAGACGACTTTAATCGGCAAACTTGCATACAAATTCAAACTTGAAGGGAAAAAAGTTCTAATCGCTGCAGGCGATACATTCCGCGCCGCCGCCGAAGAACAGCTTGATATCTGGTCAAAACGCGCCGGTGCAGACATTGTTCGCCGCGACAAGGCTGATCCTGCATCAGTTGTTTATGAAGCGATTCAAAAAGCAAAATCAGAAAATTACGATATCATTCTGGTTGACACGGCAGGACGACTTCAGAACAAATTCAACCTGATGGAAGAACTTTCGAAAATCAAATCGGTAATCGACAAAAACGCGCCGGAAAATTTGCGCGAAACAATGCTTGTACTAGACGCAAACACCGGCCAAAACGGTTTACAGCAAGCAAAAGTTTTTCTTGAGGCCGTGAATATTACATCTGTTGCGCTCACAAAACTTGACGGCTCTGCAAAGGGCGCAATCGTGCTTGCGGTGGCAAAAGAGATGAAACTGCCCGTGAAACTTATCGGTGTCGGCGAAAAGATGGAAGATTTGAAAAGCTTCGACGGCGAAGAATTTATTAACGCACTTTTTGAACAATAAAAAGGTTTTCGCCTATGGAGAAGCTTAAAACAACAAAAACACAACTTGGAAATGAGATTTGTCTTATCGGTGCAAAATCCGCTCCGCGAAGAGAGTCGAAAGTATTAATTATCGGGGTTTTTCATGGCGACGAGCCGCAGGGAAAGTTTTTGATTGAAGAATATTTGAAACAAATTTCCGATGAAACTTCAAAAAACCTTCTTTTCATCCCCTGCCTGAACCCAGACGGAATGCTTGCCGGAACACGAACAAACGCCGCAGGCGTCGATTTGAACAGAAATTTCCCGACCCGAAACTGGGGCGAAGATACATCTAAAGCCGGCCCCAATGCCGCAGACTATTTCGGCGGAAAATCGGCAGGAAGCGAAATCGAAACCGGATTTTGTATTGATGTAATCAATGAATACAAACCAAAGGCAATACTAACTCTTCATGCGCCCTACAAAATCGTGAATTTCGACGGGCCGGCGCGTGAACTTGCCGAAAAAATTTCCAAAATAATCGGCTATCCGGTTGAAGAAAGTATCGGCTATCCGACCCCCGGAAGTTTTGGGACTTACTCAGGCGTCGAACGCAATATCCCGACAATAACTCTTGAACTGGACGAAAAAATACCGGTTGAAGATTTACTCCCGCCGGTATTTGAAATTTTCAATTCGATTTCTTAGTCCCAAATTCTTAGTTCCAGAGCCAGTTCCAAACATCTGCAAGTTTTTGCATAAATGGTTTGTCAGGTTTGAATGAATCTGTGTCAATTACAAGCGTATCGCCTTTTTTAGCCTTGACATTGTCGGCATTTTCAACCATACCCCGTTCTGTATCAAATTTCGGGATTTCATATTTGTTTAAATCGTTGTTATATGCCCTCAAAACTCCGTCAGGAATATTAAAATCCTGCTTGACATCATACAGCTGCCGGCCTTCTTTTAAGGTAATGATGATGTTGCCGGTTTCTTTTTGTATAGAAAACGAATATTTGTCGTCTAAACCATATTCAATCGCTTCTGCAATACGGCTTTCAGCTAATTTATTTTTACGTTCAATATCAGCTTTTCTTTCGGCTTCGTATTTTTGCTCAGAAAGCTCGTCCTGATAATTATCCCAGGCTTCTTTTTCTTTCGGGTCAAAAGCCATAATGCGAATCTTTTGACCTTCACGAATATTATCGCTTGTCAGCCCGTTCAATTTCTTAATATCATCAACAGAAACATCGTATTTCATCGCAAGTCCGAATAACGAGGTTCCGGGAACCGCTGTCACCGTAATTTCTTTTCTTTGCGGCTCTTTTGGCGCTTGATTTGCATTTCCTGCACCGTTATTCATAACACTGTTTGGCGCCTTTTCCTTCTTTCGCGCATTCTGCGGAGGTGTTGCGCTTCCGCTTGCGGCTGAGGCCCCTTGTGCTCCTTGCGCTGCGCTTATTTCTGCCATAGTAATTCTCCTTATATTATATCCTCGTTATATAATATATATAAGTTTTATTTTGTTTCATAATTGCGCTTTTTGTAATTTTAGCTTAATAAAACTTCATTCTATTCTTTTTTGTGTTAATATGAGTGAAAAAAGAGGGATTTATAAATGAAGTTACACAATTCTTTTACAAACAAAATCGAAGAGTTCAAGCCAATTGAAGAAAATAAAGTAAAAATGTATGTCTGCGGCCCGACCGTGTATGACTTTGCACACCTTGGCCATGCCAGATGCTATATTACATGGGATGTGCTTTACAGATATTTGAAGTTCAAAGGATTTGACGTAACTTATTGCCGAAACGTGACTGACGTCGACGACAAAATTCTCAAAAAAGCAGACAAAGAAGGCAAAACACCCGAAGAAGTTTCGCAATACTGGTACAAACAGTTTGAAAACTCAATGAAGGCTTTGAACACGCTAAAACCCGACGTTGAACCGTTTGCAACAAAGACACTCGGCGAAATGATAGGAATGGTAAAAGATTTGATAAATAAAGGATTCGCATACGAAGTCGACGGAGATGTATATTTCAGGGTAAAAAAATTCCCCGAATACGGAAGTCTTTCCAAACAACCGATTGACCAGCTTGAAAGCGGCGCCAGAATAGAAGTCGGCGACAAAAAAGAAGACCCGCTTGACTTTGCGCTCTGGAAAAAAGACGAAAAATTCGGTTACAAAAGCCCCTGGGGCGTTGGCCGTCCGGGCTGGCACATCGAATGCTCAGCGATGAGCCGCAAATATTTGGGCAAAACAATTGACATTCACGCAGGCGGCGCAGACTTGATTTTCCCCCACCATGAAAACGAAATCGCACAATCAGAATGCGCAAACGGCTGCAAATTCGTTAACTATTGGCTTCACAACGGTTTTGTGACAATTAATAAGGAAAAAATGTCCAAATCGCTCGGAAACTTCCTGACAATCGACGATTTGCTAAAAAAATATGACGCAAACACAATTCGATTCTTCATTTTGACTAACCATTACAGAATGCCGGTTGAATTCAGCGACGAATCGCTCGCATCGGCAGCCGCAGGGGTCAAAAGAATGCTTAATGCAAAACGCACAGCAATTGATGAAAATCTTGACATCACCAAAACCGATTCTTACAAAGAATTTGTTGAGGCAATGGATGATGATTTGAATACATCACGGGCGCTTGCGGTTCTTTTTGATTTGGCAAACAGGGCAAACAAGGGTGAAGATGGCGCATTCACAATTCTTTTCAAACTTGCAGGTGCGCTCGGTTTCAGTTTTGAAAAGGCAACGCTTTCTGATGATGAAGTCAAAGAAGTTGTAGTCAGAATTTCAGAAAAACTTGGCGAAGATTTCAACTCGATGGATGAAATTCTTGCATACCGCAAAAAGGCGCGTGATGAAAAGAATTGGGATATTGCAGATAAAATCCGCGCGGCATTTGATTCTGAAAATATAGTTCTAAAGGACACAAAAGACGGCACAACATGGGAAATCAAATAAACACAAAAATTCCGCAAAACTTTTATGCCAAAAGACTTGAAACGGCCGGATTTTAAGAAAACCAACGACCAAAATAAAGTTTTCGACAATATTAAATAAAAAAAACAGGTGTTATGAAATTATGCCACCTGTTTTTTATTTTTTTTAGAGCCGGAAAACTGCACAAAGGATTTAACTTCAGTTATTTCGTATATTTTACGCCGTACATATTTTCAAGCATTTCTTTTGTTGAAATTCCGCCTTTTTCAACGGTCCAACAGCGATCAGAAGCGCTGACTTTAAGAGAGGTTTTCATACTTCCGCGGAGTTGGAAAGCAAAAAGGTCATGTCCCCATTTATTCGGTCCTTTCTTGCCGTTAATATCAACAAGAATTATCGGATAACTTGTCACATTATAAGGTATCATAATCATTCCGTTTTTGTAGACATACGCGGTTTGGGTAGTGAGAAGTCTTTCTTTAAAAAATGCGGCACAGCCTGCATTTGCACTCTTAGCTTCGGTATCGCTCAAATCCGGATTATTGCTCTTTGTGACAGTATCCAAACCCTCATACTCCGGAATGCAATTTTTTGCAAAAGCCTGCCCCTCACATTTGCTTATAACCTGCAATGTTTTTTCCAACGCGCCGTAAACAGCCGAACAATCTCCCATTAACCCGTTGTAGTCCTTTGGCAGCGCACTGCCGTCTTCAAGAACCCATTTATTACAATCACCGTTTTCTTTATATTCAACACACTGCTGACCTCCATAGGGATTTGTATCCCAATAATAACAGTTGGGCGTATAACCCCAGTCAGCCTCAATTTTTAAAAACGCCTGCTGCAAAAGCGAATATGAAACTTTAAATTGCTCCTGAAGAGCCTTTTGCTTGTAATGCCCTATTAAGGAAGGCAGTGTCATCGCAGCAACAATTCCGATTATGCCGAGAGTTATCAGAACTTCAGCGAGAGTAAAGGCTCTTTGAACGCCAAATAAATTAGGCGAAAACCCAACAGGAGCGTTAGTTACAGGTGCCCCCCCCCCCCTGAAATTCAGTAATAGTGTGCTTTTTCATACTTTTATACTCCCATATATTTTTGTACTATATAATTATAGCAAATTCGTACAAGATTTTCAATATTTGAAAAAATTGCTGACCAAAACCTTATGTGATGAAGAATTTTTGTCATATAATACTTTTATGAAAAACTTTAGAAAAATTATATTAATAGCGTCAGTTATATCGCTCGCCTGTGCACAGACATACGCAGCCTCGTTCAAACCCGTCATTCCGCAAGCCACAATGCAAATAGCCAAAGAGGCCGAAATTCGAACCGCTCACTTGAAACCATCATCAGAAGTCGTTCGAGTCGGAATCGCAACAACCGGTTTCAAAACTTACGACTACAAAGAAATTTCCATCTACGGAACCGACGAAATCCAAATTTACAACGGCCATTCACTCATTGCAAAATTTCCGGCAAATTATCATATAAAAGTCTCTTATAACGACGGCCAATACCGAATTTTTGATACTGACGGAAGTATTATCGAAGAAATTTCCGGCACACCGACTTTCACATGCAACGACGGGCTTTTAGGCGTCACTGGCCTGAAACGTGCAGGCAAAAATGCGCTTTATCACGGTGCTTTACAGTTAACTCCGAAAAACAGCACGCTGTTTAATCTTGTAAACCTGATTGAAGTAGAAGATTATCTCAAAGGCGTTGTTCCAAACGAAATGCCCGTAAGGTTTGGGCTGGAAGCATTGAAAGCGCAAAGCGTTGCCGCCAGAAACTACGTGCTTTCGCCACGCACAAAGGCATCTCCTAATTATGATGTGGTGGATTCTGTCGCAAGTCAGGTTTATTACGGCGCAAACACAGAAACAACGCTTTCGGATGAAGCGGTTCTTGAAACAACCGGAATTGTCGCACTTTACGGCTGGGATTTAATCTTAGCGCAATATTCTTCAACCGCCGGCGGATATACGGAAAGTTATGCTTATGCGTTTTCTGACCCTAAAACAAAAGCTTTCCCCTCTGAAGGCAAGCCTTATTTAATTGCAAAACCGGACATTTTAAGCCAGCCGCCTTTGAATACGGAAGAAGCCGCCGCCGAATTTTACAAGTCAAAACCGGATTCATACGATGTGCGCTCGCCGTATTTCAGATGGACGCGCGAATGGAGCGCTGAAGAATTTCGAAAAGCACTCGAAAGCACTCTTATAGCACAATCTGCGACAGGATTTGTGAAGCCGGCGTTTGTCAAAGGCGAAAAATTAGGCGAAATTCAGTCAATTGATGTTAAAAAACGCGGTGAATCCGGAAAAATTGTCGAACTGGACATTACAACAGCAAACGGCACCTACAAAATTTTCAAAGAACTCGTAATTCGCCGCTTAATCACAAAAGACGGCAAGGCTCTGCCAAGCGCCAACGTTGTATTTGAAACAGGTTATGACGACAACGGAAAACTTGTATCTGTTAAGGCATACGGCGGCGGTTTCGGCCATGGAGTCGGTATGAGCCAGTTTGGCGCAGGGTTTATGGGAAGCGAATTGAAACTTCCATATGAAAAAATTCTCCAGCACTATTACACAGGAATTACACTCGGCACAAAGCCTGTGATATTATCGGCTGACGAAAGCCAGCAGGAAACTACCCAGCATTTTTACACCAATGACAAAAAGACTGAAATCGTTGTCGACAACAAATTTCAGGTGTCAAAACTTCTTGCTGATATAAACGGAAAAGAGTACGAATTTGAACTTTGCAAAGGTTTCCTTGGCTCAAACCGCGTTTGCAGAATCGACATTTCAAAACATTTGAAAAAAGGGTTAAATACCGTAACTTTCCGCTATCCGTCAGAGGAAGGTTCAAAAAAGGCGCTCCGTCTTTTTGTGGAAATTGTCAAAAGCGAAGGGACGGCAGATATATGGTGAGAGAGGTAAATAAGTAAATATGGAAATAGGTGAATAAGTTCATTTCGTGAAGCAGTACGCGCCGGATTTTACTTATATCTATTATGTAACGGACCTTTCACCCCTCACCTTTCACCTCTCACAAAAACAATAGGGATAAATAAATGGAAAACCAAACGGAAGTAATAAAAGACAGCAAGACAATAAGCGTTTTAAAGGCAGCATGGCTTATTGCAGTTGTGACAATTGTGAGCAAATTAATAGGATTTGTGCGGGATGTGGTTATCGCAAATTATTACGGCGCAACCTATGTTTCCGATGCGTATTATTATGCGTATCAGATTCCTTCACTCTCTTTGATTTTGCTTGGCGGCGTCGGAGGGCCTTTCCACAGCGCAACCGTTGCAATTTTTTCAAAACTTATTCCGAATCTGAAAGATAAGCCCTCTTTTGAAGTAAATAAACTTTATTCAACATTTATGAGCGCAACGATTTTGTTTTTTTTAACGCTTTCGGTTTTGTTGTTTCTTTTTCCGCGTGAAATTATGGGGTTAATCATAAACGGCGGTTCAGCCGAAATGATTACGCTTGCGGCCGAACATTTGAAAATAATGACGCCGCTCCTTGTAATCGGCGGAATTGTCGGGATTTATTACGGAATTTTGATTATTTATAAACAATTTATGCTGCCGAATTTGTCGCCGATAATCATGAGCGCGGCAATAATCGGGATTTCCGTTGCCGCGGCGCCTGATGATAAGAAAGGCTATGCGCTTGCGTGGGCAACGACAATCGGTGCGATATTGCAACTCGTAATTCAGTATCCGAATATACGAAAACTGGGATTCAAACTTCGTCCGAACTTTGAATTCACAAACAATCCGCATTTTAAAGAAATTTGCGAACTTCTTTTTCCTGCGGTGTTGAGTTCAACCGTCGGCCAGATACATATTTATGTTGATATGTTTTTCACATCCTCGATTTCAGAGGGCGCCTGGACAGCAATCGGTTATGCCAACAGGGTTTTCCAGTTTCCGGTCGGAATTCTCGTGACTGCTTTTCTGGTGCCGTTATTCCCGATTTTTGCAAGGCTTGTGGCGAATAAAGATTATGACGGGATAAGAAAATACTTCAACAAAGGTGTCGGTGTGTTGTTTTTTGCGGCAATTCCGATTATCATAGGAATTCTCGTTGTCGGACTCGACAGCGTAAGACTCGTTTTTGAGCGCGGCGCTTTCGATAAAGAAGCCACTTTTATGGTGGCAGAAGCCTTGTGGTTTTTATCGGTTTCGATTTTGCCGTATGTTTTCAGAGATTCTATAACAAGGGTTTATTATTCTTTTAATGACAGCAAAACTCCTTTTGTTGTTGCGTTTTCGTCAATTGTTTTGAAATTTTTGCTTAACGTAATTTTCATCACAAAACTCGGAATGGGAATCGGCGGAATCACGCTTTCAACGTCTCTTGTGACACTTTTCAACGCTTGCGTTTTAGGGGTTCTGATGAAGAAAAAAATGGAAATGGATTATAAATCTTTATTTGTAAATCTATTCAAAATGATTGTTGCGGGTGCCGCGGCATTCGGAGTTTGCCTGTTGTTGGCGTTTGCGTATGACAAATACGTTCAACTGCCGCAAATAGCGTTTGAGGTGGTTAAAATCGGGTTGATTGCGGGAATTTGTCTTGGCGTTTATGTACCGTTGAATTTGTTGATGAAAATGGATTACGCATCAGAACTTGCCGGAAGAATTCTTACAAGATTTAAAAAATAGTGAACATTGAAAATTTAATACAGGGTAAAAGATACTTTTTTTACTTGGAAACTGACCGACAATTTTGTTGTAGGCCTTCGGGTTAGTTCCCGACTAGAAAGGAGGTCGATATGGATAACTTCAATATTAGTTTATTTTTAATATTTTTGATTTTGTACATATTAAAAAACGGCTCTAAACTAAATAGTTAAGAACCGTTGACCTTCTAAGAGTATCCGGCAGCTGGTAACTGCCACCCTGTATTTTTATTATAACCTATATTATAAAAATTTCAAGTGGGAAAATAAGGAAAAGAATATGCTCGAAAACAAAGAAGAAATAAGAAAAATTTTAGAAAACGGCGGTGTTATCGCATTTGTAACCGACACGGTCTGGGGTCTTGGCTGCCTTCCGAATAACGAAAAAGCCGTCAAAAAGATTTACGACATAAAAAAACGCGAAGCGCAAAAACCATTGATTTTAATGTCGAATGAGGCATATCACTTGCTTGAATACGTCAAACAACCGCTTTCAAAAACAGCCTCAAAACTTATCAAAAAATATTTTCCGGGCGCCCTCACTCTCGTTGTTGAAAAAAGCGGGCTTACGCCGGACTTTGTGACATCGGGAATGAACACTGTCGGAATCCGCGTTCCGGATAACGAGATTTTCAAAGAAATCTGTGAAATCGCACCGGGACATGTTCTTGCAACAACGAGCGCGAACCTTTCTCATCAGCCGAGTGCAAAGACTTACGAACAAGCGCTTGAAAATATGAAGGATTTGGCGGATTTAGTAATACCTGATTACGGGTATTTTGCCAAAGGTTTGGAATCAACAGTCGCCGGCGTTTTCGACAATGAAATCAAAATCTTCCGCCAGGGTGGTGCTACGCACGTAGACATATTGGAACTGAATTAGAAGAAGTCCGCTTTACAAGAATTATGCGCTGGATATTCAGAATTAGGACGGAGGCGCTGGGGACGACCGACGTCTTCTGACGCTTCCTGCAAAATCCGGCGACAATCGTCGCATCCCCTCTCCTGGTAGAGGAGAGGACTCTGCCGAGCAAAACAATTAAATATTGTTTTGTGAGAGGTAATTTCAACTTAAGCCCGCTTTTGGCGGTGCGAAAGTTAGAAATTCGGGTGAGGTACTACGGGTGCTAGGCACGTAGACGGATTTTCGCTTACGTGAAGTGAGCGGAAGCGAACGAAACTCGTCACATCCGAAGCACCGCAGTGAGCGCGAGTCGGCAGAGGGTGAAAAGCGTTGCGGGGAGCAATGCTTTGGAACCCGTTTAGCGCCGACGAGTAAGATAGCGGCAAAACCGCTCCTGCGATTTGGAGCGAACGCTAGGTGCGGGAAAGCCGAATAATCCAGACATATTGGGGCTGTCATACAGGAGCCGCTTTTGCAAGGATTAGGCGCTGGAAGTTCAGAAGCAGGATGGAGGCGCTTGCAGAGGCCGACGTCTTCTGACGGTTAATGTGAAATTGTGACGGGTTTATTACGCATGTAGATATAATAAAAACAAAAGATTAAATTTTTACCAAATCTTTTTCAATAAGTTCATAAAAATAATCATCCATTTTAGAGCGTTGTCTGATGTTTACACGATACGGAATCAGACTTTCATTGAATTCAGTTTCGAGTTTTTCAATATCTGATTGCAAAACTTCAGCGTCTGATACAAGCAGCACATCAAGGTCAGAAGCCATTGTAAAGTCACCTTTTACACGTGAACCGTAGGCAAAAAATTCGTAAGGATATTTTGCAAGAATATTTTTTATAAATTTTTCTTCTTTTTCGGTTATACCCTTAATCATCTGTCAAAACTTTCTCAAAATTTTCAATCAAATAATCAACATCCGCTATGAAATTCGGAATTATATCAATTATCGGATATGTAAGTTCAATGTTATACTCATGAGATGTCAGGTTTCGTTTTTCACGATAACCAGTCCAGTTTTCAAAGTTTTTGATTAACCCCAGCCCGAACATTTCGCGGAAAATATTGTTTATCGTCAAATCTTTTTCTGTTTTGTCATACTCTTTTTTTAAGAATTTATTCATCAATTTTTTTGATGTTTCATAGGTGTATTCAAACCTTTGCACACAGGAATCTTTTATGTAATTCTTAATCTTTTCATCTTCCTGAGCGTTCAAATCTTCATAACACTCTTTCAATGTCGAAAGTCTTTTTTTCAAAACATTCAAATTCAAATCCGATTTTTTCATAAGACATTCCTTTTTTGTAATAATAGCATAAAAAACAATTCTTGACTAACCCCTTTCAGCACGTACAATAATCTTGTATATAACCGAAGGGAGTAATGAAAATGTTGGATCGTATACAAGTTACACATGAAGTAGAACAAATGTGCTGTGTTAAACGCGGCGTAAAAGGTGAACCTGCTCCTATCCCTCAGGAAGGCGAATGGACTAAGGTTAAAAAAATCGAAGAAATTTCAGGCTTAACTCACGGCTGCGGATGCTGCGCACCTCAGCAGGGTACCTGCAAATTAACTCTTAACGTTAAAAACGGTATTATTCAGGAAGCTCTTGTTGAAACTATCGGATGTTCAGGTATGACTCACTCTGCTGCAATGGCAGGCGAAATTTTGCCCGGCAAAACAATCCTTGAAGCTTTGAATACTGACCTTGTTTGCGACGCTATTAACGTTGCAATGAGAGAATTGTTCCTCCAAATCGTTTACGGAAGAACTCAGTCTGCATTCTCAGAAAACGGTCTTCCGGTCGGCGCAGGTCTTGAAGATTTAGGCAAAGGCCTCTGCTCTATGACAGGTACTATTCACTCAACTAAACAAAAAGGCGTAAGATACCTTGCATTGACAGAAGGTTATATCTTGAAACTCGGCTTAGACAAAAATGACGAAGTTATCGGATACCAGTTTGTAAACCTCGGCAAATTCATGGAAGCTGTTAAAAAAGGCATGGATGCAACAGAAGCTATGAAAAAATTCACCGGTACTTACGGCAGATTTGCAGACGCGGTTAAATATATTGACCCGAGAGAAGAATAGGTTTAGTGAAAAGTGAAAGGTGAGAAGTGAAAGGTCGATTTCGTTCGCTTCGCTCAAAAATAATTTTAGTGCGTTAGCACTGTAGCGGTCTTTTCACCTATATCTTTTCACTTTTCACAATTACTAATGAAAGGAAATAAAATTATGACTATAAAATTTGAAGGACAAGACAGACGTGAAGCTTCTTTGAAAAAAGTTTTGCCTGAATACGGTTTCAAATCTTTAGAAGAAGCACGCGATTTGTGCGTATCAAAAGGAATTGATGTTGATGCGATTGTAAAAGGCATTCAGCCAATCGCATTCGAAAACGCAGTTTGGGCATACACATTAGGTTGTGCAATTGCGTTGAAAAAAGAAGTTAAATCAGCAGCAGAAGCCGCTGAAGCAATCGGTTTGGGCTTGCAGGCATTTGCAATCCCGGGATCGGTCGGCGACAGAAGACAGGTTGGTATCGGCCACGGTAATTTGGCCGCAATGCTTTTGAGAGAAGAAACTAAATGTTTCTGCTTCCTTGCAGGCCACGAATCTTTCGCAGCTGCAGAAGGTGCTATCGGTATTGCAAGAAACGCTAACAAAGTAAGAAAAGAACCTTTGAGAGTAATCTTGAACGGTCTTGGAAAAGACGCGGCTTACATTATCGCAAGAATCAACGGTTTCACAGCTGTTGAAACAAAATACGATTTCAAAACAGGCGAATTGAAAATCGTTAAAGAAACTCCGTTCTCAGAAGGCGAAAGAGCAAAAGTTAAATGCTACGGCGCAGATGACGTATCAGAAGGCGTTGCAATCATGATTAAAGAAGGCGTTGACGTATCTATTACAGGTAACTCAACTAACCCGACAAGATTCCAGCACCCTGTTGCAGGCACATACAAAAAATGGTGTTATGAAAACGACAGAAAATACTTCTCAGTAGCATCAGGCGGCGGTACAGGCAGAACTCTTCACCCTGATAACGTTGCTGCAGGTCCTGCTTCATACGGTATGACAGATACAATGGGCAGAATGCACGGTGATGCTCAATTTGCAGGTTCATCATCAGTTCCGGCTCACGTTGAAATGATGGGCGTAATCGGCATGGGCAACAACCCGATGGTTGGTGCAACTGTTGCAGTTGCAGTTGCTGTTGCAGGCGCTTTGAGCAAATAATTATAAAAGCGTTTAAATATTTTCAAAAAGACGGCCAAATTGGCCGTCTTTTTGTTGCGAATTTGATGATAAAGTTTTCCGGCTCTGCAAAAAGTTCTTTTGTGTTAGAATATTAGAATAAAAACAAATAATAAAATTAGAATTGGAAAAATACCCATTATGAAAATTTCATCAATCCAGACCTGTTGTATAAACGGCCTATTACCCCCAAATAATGCCGCAAATTCCGGCAAATACAAGACAAACAAAATCAATTTTGCAAGCCAAAAAGCTTTAAATCCTGATAAAATAATAAATTGCGCTCCAAAAAGAAAAATTATCAAACAAACTGCCGACATAGTGGATGTTCAATTTGAAGATATCAAATTTAACAATCCCGCCGAAACCCGAAAGGATAAACCTTTTAACAAGAACAACTTTGAAAACAATCTTGACGATTTGGAGAGTAGACTTAACGAGATTAAAAAAAGCATAAATGAATTTGAAAAGAACTTACACGATGATATAAAAAAAATCGAAATTTTGTACAACAAAATAACTAAAATACAGCTTTAATCCGTTTTGTAAACTATTGCAACAAAACCACAAATTGACCGCAAAAAAGATTATTTTCATGTTTATATAAAAATAATTCAAAACCAAGGAGTAAACATGAAACTTTCAGCAATTTAACCAAATCATTTTAACAAAATTTCTTTCAAACAAGAAGAAAACAAATCACAGCCTGAAACTAACGTTTCAGAAAATCAGGGAATGAGCAAAAACCAAAAAATTACAGCAGGTGTAGTCACAGCCGCCGTTGCCCTTGCAGGACTGGGTTATCTGGGATATAAAGGTCATTTAGGAAAAGGAATACAAAAGTTTTTGGGCGGAGCTGAAGATGCGGCAAAAAATTTAGCCAAAGAATCTGACGTAAACCTTAAAAAAGCTGAAACTCCGGAAGTTCCGTCGCTTAATAAAGGTTCCGAAACTCCCGAAATCAAACCGGAAATTAAGACAGAAGTGCCGGAAGTCAAGCCCGCCGCTGAACCTTTGCAAAAACCGGTATCAGAAAACACTGAAATTAACCCTTCAGCAAAAGCGGAACCTGAAACTGCAATAAAAACAGAACCGCACAAATTTTTAAGTGCTGATGAAGTTAAAAATTTATCATATTCAGAACAGACAACCCGCATCTTATCTGATTTTGAAGAGATTGAAAAGACATCTTCTTCAACCGAAGAAGCATACGCCAATATACATAAATATATGACGCGATTTGATGTGGATGATAACATTTTTGAAAACAATATTACTCTTCAAGATGCCGTTATGGAAAAAATACTTTCCACATACTGCGAAGTTATATCTAAAGAAGACTTGATAAGTGCAAAATCGGCATTGGCTCAAATTAAATGGGTTAAACAAGATTACTCTTCTGCAGAAAAACTTGCGCTGGAAATAATTAACGATAACTCTGCAGCAAAATTGGAGAAAATAAATGCATTCGAAACCCTTTTTGAATCCGCAAAAGCTCAGGGAAACAAGGCCAAAGCAGAAGAAATCTTCGACCAAGAAATCCGAAAAATCTTAAATCAGAAAAAACTTTCGGACGATAATACAATTTATCTTAACCAAATTTTAGAAAATTTGTCAGAAGTATTCGGAAAAGATAACTCTACCATTCAGGCAATTGTTTGCACATTAGCATAGATTCAAAAATCTTGTAAATTTAAGAAAAAGACGGCTGCGGTCGTCTTTTTCCGTGTTCAAATCAAGCGCAAAGTTAAAAAAATCTGTTTCAAAAATTCTATGTTTGTCTTAAAATAAATACATAAGTTTAAAAAAGGGGAGATAAGAAATGGCTAAAAACAGAATTGGAATAGATGTTGGCGGAACTAACGTAAAAATCGCGCTTGTTGATGACAAGGGCAATATAATTTACTCAAATTCAGTTCCGACACGCGCCGAAATGGGCTATGAATACACCGTAAACAACATCAAACAGGCGATTTATGACCTAATGAAAGAGACAAAACTTTCAACAAAAGATATTGAAGGCATCGGATTCGGATTCCCGGGTCAAGTCGACTACAAAGCCGGAATCGTGCGCAATGCGCCGAATATTCCGGGCTGGGTAGAAGTTCCGATTGCAAAACTAATTGAAGACGAATTCCACATCCCGACACGCGTAGACAACGACGTAAGATGCGCGGCACTCGGCGAATTAAACTACGGCGCCGGCAAAGGATGCGAAAATATGATATGTATAACTGTCGGAACAGGTATCGGCTCAGGTTTGATTGTTAACGGCAAACTTGTTCGCGGCGCATCAAATGCGGCAGGTGAAATCGGCCACATAAAACTCCAAATGCACGACGGCCCGATTTGCGGCTGCGGAGATACAGGATGTTTGGAAGCTTTTGCATCAGGCCCCTCAATTGTTGCAATGGCAGAAGATTACATCAAAGGCGGAAAGTCTACAAAATTCCGAGAAATGGCAAACGGCGGCGCAATCACACCATACATTGTATGTGAAGCCGCAAAAGCAGGCGATCCTGTTGCACAAAGAATTTTCACAATTATGGGCGAATACATCGGAATAGGTTTGGCAAGCGTTGTGAACCTTTTGAACCCTGAAAAAATCATCATCGGCGGCGGCGTTGCTGATGCCGGAGACTTACTTCTTGAGCCGTTATGCGAAACTCTCAAAAAACGCGCCATGAAAATCGCAGGCTCCGCTGTTGAAGTTGTTCCGGCACAATTGGGCAACACAGCAGGCGTTATCGGCGCAAGTTTGCTGATTGAAAGTTAAATTTCCTTAATAAATTGTTGAATAAACGCAAATTTTTTATTCAAGAGTTTTAAACAAAATATGGAGGAAATATAATGACAATTTCAGCAGTACAACCAAACGGAAAATCTCCGGCTTTCAGCGGAAACAGGATAAAACAGGCAAAGCAACTAATCGGTGCAATTAAAGAGAATAACCGCATTTATTTTAAGCCGAACCTGGCAAACAAATACGAAAGATTTTCCGCACAAAGCCCGACATGCTGTTTAGGATTTGTGATGGCACAGATGAAAAACATTGAACAGCTGATTAAACTTCCTTTTACCGGAACAGTAAAATAAATTTCATTATTGAAATAAAAACCGCAGGTGCATTGAAGATTTGTAGCTGCGGTTTTTATTAAAACTTCCTTGCGCTCAAAAATTTTTACAACTTGTAAGGATAATCTTTTTTAAATTCCCAATTGTCGATTTCCAGAAGCCGCGCACAAGTTACAGCATTGACTTTGCATGCGGCAAGTGCAGATTCGCGAGTTTTGTAAAGTTGGGCCATGTAAGAACAAAATGCAGTATTCCCGCAATTTCTTGCCCGATAATTTTTTAAAGGACAAAAAAGAAATCGAAATCGGTCCCGCCCACTCAAATTCGGCCTGTTATCACCGTTTACATCAAAAATTAAATCCATACAATTGCCATTAAAAATTATTAACTGAGAACTATCTTCAAAATAAATCGTTGTATTATTTGCAGGTGTCTGAATTTCACCGTCATCATCAAGAATAGCATTTTTTCCGTCGAGAATTGTTGTATAGTTAAAATATTTAGCCAAGTATCTCATGAAAAAATCTTTTGTTATTTTGCCGTTTGCTTCATAATCATGATTTCCATCTTCATCTGTTACTGTCTTCCCGCCATATTCCCAATCGTTCATATCGCCATTTTCAATCTGCGCCATTAAAAGCGCCTGCGACATAGATGAACTGAATTTTTTCAATCTTGAAGACGCTTCGACTTTTTTGCTGTTGCCGATAATCGCGGGTAAAGTCATCGCCGCAACTATTCCTATAATCCCCAGAGTTATAAGAACTTCTGCCAGAGTAAATGCCGGATGTTTTTCAAATCTTTCTAAAAAATCAAAAATGGCAGTGCGCCATAGTGAAAGATTTTTTGCGGCTAAATTTTCCTCAAACCTTTGAGAGGTGTGCTTCTTAGTTGCCCCCCCCCCCCTGAAATTCAGTGATAATGTACTTTTTCATACGTTGCTCCTTATTTTAAAGTTGTACAAATTGATTATAAATGAAATTCCGAATTGTAACAAGTCGTAAAATATTTTACATTTGTTTTAAATATATTTTAGCTGTTTCTATATCAATCTGGGTTGTGATTTTAATATTTCTGTAACTTCCGTCAAGAATGTATACTGTTTCACCGAGTTCTTCAAGCATTCCGGCATCGTCAGTAAAATTTCTGTCCATAAGTTTTTCATGCGCTCTTTTGATTAAATCATATTCAAAAGCCTGCGGGGTCTGCGTATTGTAAAGCTTTGCGCGGTCAATTGTCCTGACAATTCTGCCGTTTTCAACTTCTTTTATTGTATCAATTGTTTTTGTGGCAACAGTCAGAGCGCGCATATCTTTTACCATTTCGATACAGTTGTTAATCATTTCAACGGAAACCATCGGGCGCGCGCCGTCATGAATTATGACGTAATCACAACCGAAGGAGGCGAGAAGGCCTTTGTAAACTGATTTTTGACGGGTTTGTCCGCCTTCTGTGATTTTGACTTTTTTGTAGTTGGCGAACAATTCTTTCAATTCCTGCATAATCGAAATGTGAGAACAAATAATAATTTCATCGACATTTGAGGCTTCAAACGCGTCAAGGGTGTATTTTATAACCTCTTTATCATAAATTTTTTCAAGCAGCTTGTTTTTATTTCCGAATCTTGAAGAAGTTCCCCCGGCCGTTATTATCGCGCTAAATTTCATCTCTTAAAAACCTTTACAACTATCTCTGTAAACATTGTATCATGAACACGTTCGTAATTAAATTTAACATGACACTTGATTTATTTGATTTTTAATATATTATAATATTACACAACTAGCTAGAAAAGGAAAATTTATTATGTCTAAAAAATGTGATGTATGTGGAAAAGAACCGATTAAAGCAGCGAAATTAACTTTCTCTCATAAACAAATCGTGCACCGTCAATTGCCGAACTTGCAGTCTGTAAAAGTTTGCGTTAACGGCACAACTAAAAGAATCAAAGTTTGCACATCTTGTTTGAGAGCAGGCAAAGTTCAAAAAGCTGTTTAAGGTTTGAACAAACAACTAAAAAAGAGTCTTTTAAAAGGCTCTTTTTTTATGCGGAATTTAATCCTAAATCACGTCGACAAAAATTATTCATAATCGTACGGATTCACGAACTTTTTGCCTGCAGGCTGTTTAACTTCCGGCGTTACAGGCAAATCCTTCATATCAAGATTTCCGTTTGAGAGCATTTTGATAAGCCTTATAATTGACAAATCCATATTCAAAACAATGGCAAATTCTTCAGCCCCCTCAAATTGCGGCACCGGATACGGAGAAGATTTTTTTATGGCAGCAATAACCCTGTCATCAAAGTCTTTACTGCCGGAAGATTGTGTAATCTCATATTTCTTCAGCTTTCCGTTTGTGTCGACTTCAAATACGACAAGCGTCGCAAGATTTTCATCAGTCTGAGGCATAACAAAATTTGAGATAATCTTTTGCGCAACTTTCAGAGAATACTGCTGGGTTTGCGGGTTTGAATTCAAACCGGATGCCAGAATCTGCGCATCCGACAAATCAAACGCAAACGCACCGCCCGCAAACATTAAAAACATTGCAAATAAGATTAATATTTTTTTTATCATAAATTTTCTTTCTATTTTTTATTTACGTCCAGAACATAATAGTCAAAGGTCATAAGGATATTGATTTCTTTCAAATCCTTTGCCGCAGTATCAGGAAAACGCTCAAACGGTTCCGTATTTTTTACAGCCGCCAATGCACTGTTGTCATTATCTTTATTCCCTGAACTCTGCTTAATATCACATGAGAGAAGTTTTCCTTCACGGTTTATTTTGAACTGAACTTTCGCCACTCCGCCATTATTTGTAACCGGAAGTTTCCAGTTCTTTTTGACTTTCATCTCAACTGAGGCGATGTATTCACCCATTCCGGGATATTTTTCATTGTATTTTTTTATCAACTCATTGTTTGTCGTTGCTGTAGACTGCTGGCGAAGTTCGCGCGTTGTGAAAAGCGTTTTCACCATTTTATCATCTTTTACAAAATTATTTATACTGTTGAAAAAAGAATTGTCATCAACTTTTTTCATAGTTACAAAAGAATGTTTCCAATATTTTTCTGAAACGTATTTATCAGAACTGTAATCTTTCATTTTCACAATTCCAACCTTATCATCATCCGCGTTATACTTGATATAGGCAAGCTTCTGGCTTCCGGAATCATCTTTGAATCTGATTACATAATACAAATTGTTTTCATCTCTAAATATAGAATCATGGTCAAGATAAATGTATCGTGCTGTGTTTGTAATATTCAGCCGAATCCAGTCTGCTGCAAAAACCGCAGAATTCATGGATAGTAAAATAATGCTCAAAAGGGCAATTTTCTTAATCATAAAACATCCTCATTATAAAACCGAAAAGGAAATCACTTTTTCAAATGGTGATTTCCTGAAATAAAATTATTTTACGCGTTTTTTAAAGAATTTTTGTTCAAAAGTAACCGGAATATTAACAGTTCTCATATAACCTGCATTGTCAGGAAACGGTGTAAACGGTGCAGAAAGATTTACAGCAGCAATAGCCGCTCTTTTAGCCCTGTCGTCGCCTGTTGATTTAAGAATTCTGTATCCGTTAAAACTTCCGTCAGAATTAACGCTTATAACAAGATTTATATCTGTAAAAACTGTGTGAACGCTAGTCTTCCAGTTCTCAAAAAGTGCTGATTTGATACCGTCAACATAAGCGTTGTATTCTTCATCACTTAAGCCTAATTTTGCATTATCCGGAAGATAATTGCTGACATTTTTAAGATTAGTTATGCCAAACTCAGATGATGAACCGGCCGCAAAATTATCACTGTATGTAGAAAGCGCAAAATTGTGAGCCGCATTCAGCAAAGAATTAGACATCGCATCTTTCATAAATGCAGAAGTGTGTTTGCTGTAAAATCCCGGATTGTAAGTTTCTTCAGAGAAATCTTCAACTCTTATAATTCCGGCAGTATCATTTGAATAATTCGATTTAATATAAACAGCTTTTGCCGCCTCATTGCCTTTTTTGTGAAGAAGTGCGTACGTGCAAGTATCTGCTTTAATAAACTTTATTGATTCGGTATCAATAAATACCTGAGCATCGTCGCTTCCGCCGTCAAGTGCAACCCAGTTTGCCGCATTTGCAGACAGGGCGCTGAATAAGCACATCGCTAAAATTAATAATTTCTTTTTCATATCTAACCCTCTTAATTATCTTTTAACATTATAATAGTAAACATTTCCTTGTGCAAGTTTTTAACGAATTATTTTCAAAATTCAAAAATTTTATATTAAGTGATGTTACAAGATTGTGAAATAATTTGTTCTTTTTTTGAAACTATAATAAAATATAATTGGGAAATTTGAGGAACAATATTGATATGTTAAAAGAAGAGGTTAAAGAAAAAACTTTATCACCGCAGCAGGTAAGAGCTATTCTTAATGCTGACAACAAGGAAATCGTTGAACTCTGCAAAAGAGCTTCAATCCTTCCTAAAAAAAATACTAAAGGTCAAACATATTTTTCATACGACGAAGTTCGCAATTTGAGAAAACTTCAGGCGAAAAAACAAGCCGTGAATGCAATTGCAATTTCAACTGCCGCAAATGCAGCAGTTTCGCAAAAACCTGATTCTGCAATCAGAAATATTCTCTCTTCGCTTAAAGAAATGGAAACTAAATTAAGCGACAGAATTGCAAAAGTTATCGACGAAAAACTTGAAGGCATGGATGAAGTTGTTGTAGAACTTATCCGCTGCAAAACTGACAACGAAACTTTAAGACAAAAAATTATCGACCTTAACAAAGAAATCTACCAGCTTAAAAATGACGTTAACAGCTTCAAGCATGTCGGTCTTGGCATGTACAGAAAAAAAGAACGCAGCATCTGGGATTAAGCGTTTTTTAAACTGTTATCCGATTAAAGAATAATATCAGCGTGCTTTTTCGTTGATATTAAAATTGAAATCAAATTTATCCGTCAAAAACGGATTTTAGAAGTTATAAATCAAGGAACAAACAATGGCTGCAAAGGAAAAAGAAATAAGTACACCGTCAAATACTGATGAAAGAAGCAAGGCGTTAAAACTTGCGATAGAAAAAATTGAAAAAGACTTCGGCAAAGGTTCAATCATGAAACTTGGCGACAAGTCAACCGTAAACGTCGACGCAATCCCGACAGGGTCATTAGCGCTTGACGTTGCGCTTGGTATCGGCGGAATCCCGCGCGGTCGTATCATCGAGATTTACGGTCCCGAAAGTTCCGGTAAAACAACACTTGCGCAGCACATTGTTGCAGAATGCCAAAAACGCGGCGGAATCGCTGCATTTGTCGACGCTGAACATGCGCTTGACCCTGAATATGCAAGAAATTTAGGCGTTCAGGTTGACGATTTGCTGATTTCACAGCCTGACACAGGCGAGCAGGCTCTTGATATCACGGAAGAATTGGTTCGCTCAGGCGCAGTCGACGTGGTTGTCGTGGATTCGGTTGCGGCTCTTGTTCCGAAAGCTGAAATCGAAGGTTCTATGGAAGATCAGCAAATGGGGCTTCAAGCTCGTTTGATGAGTAAAGCTTTGAGAAAATTGACAGGTGTTATCGGAAAAACAAACACAACAGTTATTTTCATCAACCAGCTTCGTATGAAAATCGGCGTTATGTACGGAAACCCTGAAACAACAACAGGCGGAAACGCTTTGAAATATTACGCTTCCGTACGTATGGAAATCAAACGCACAGAAGGCGTTAAAGGGGATGACGGAGATGTCGGAAACCACGTTAGAGTAAGGGTTTTGAAAAACAAGGTTGCGCCTCCTTTCAGAACAGCCGAATTCGACATTATTTTCGGAAAAGGCATCTGCAAAATCGGCAACATTCTGGATGTTGCGGTTAACCTTGACATCGTGAAAAAAGCAGGCTCATGGTTCAGCTTTAATGAAGAAAAACTCGGACAGGGCCGCGACAAAGCAAGAGATTTCCTTTCTGAAAATCCTGACATCTTAAATCAGGTAGAAACTCTTGTAAGAGAAAAATTAGCACAACAATAATAACGTAAAAATAAATTATCATAGCAAAATTCAGCCTGATTAAAAAATCGGGCTTTTTATTTTGTCAGAATTGCGAAAAATTTCAGTGAAAATTTTTCTCTCTTAAGCAGTCAGAAAAATTTTGAAAGCTATAAAATCAAATGTCCTCTATTACGATATATTAAGATAAGAGAGTAAGCATAGCAAAAAAAATTATTTCGCGCTTTAATATGATTACGAAATAAACAATCGGAGGGAAAATCATGCGAATAAATTCACTAAACGCATTTACAACGAATCACCTTAACTTCAACGGAGAAAACAATAAAAGAAACGGAATGAAAAACGCAGCAAAAGCCGCAATGGTAGCAACTGCCCTTTCAGCATTAGCGCCAATGCACCAGAGCTGCGAAAAAGAAAACTATGTCCACAATCACTATTTCGAAATTCCGACAGATACATTCACGCAGAAAGAACTTGTACCAACACCGGTTCCTCCGCAGATTATCTTTATCGAAACCCAGCTTCCGGGAGATACAGTAACGCTTCGCGATACAATTCAAATCCCCGGCGATACGGTCTTCATAAAAGACGACTGGAAGTCAGACGTTCCGCCAAAAGAAGAAGAAATCCTCGACAATTTGGGAATCAAAACAACCGGAAACGGCAAATTCATACTTTCAACATCATTCTACGACAGAAAAAACAATGAACTTGTACAAAGACACCTTAACGGGAAATCAAGCTCGCGCGACGGCAGCATTCTAGTCTACAACGTCATCAAAACCAGATGGGACGACGAATCGGAAGGGGTTGTGCTTGGCAAAAACGAAAAATTCGAAAAACATCTTGTTTACCTGTCAGAAGACAAACGTGAATTAGGAATGAAAATTCTCCAGCCGAAAGTCGACATAAAACCCGCCGGAACAGAAGGCAAATCAAGCTGGGGCGCATTCACCAAAGGCACACTTTCAACTCCCGGCAACTGGGAAGATGCAAATGCATTTTTCATGAGCGCAGAAAACGGAATTGTAAATCTTTCAAACGGATTCTCACTCAAATCAGCGATGGTTGATCAGGCAGTGACTGTTACAAACCCGCATAACAGCGAATGGGATTTGAGAGAATGGAACGTCATAAAAGGCGATCCGGACTAGGATTTCAAGAAAAAGCGTCAAAATATAAAAAAAACTCCTTTACATTTAGATAAAGGAGTTTTTTTCATGTATAATTTTGTTATGAAAACATTAGCGAGATTTGTACAGGAAAGAAGAGAACAGGTAGGATTGTCGGTAACAGGGCTTGCGAAAAAGACGAATCTTTTGCCTGAAATCATAGAAGAAATCGAAAGCGGCAAGGAATTGTTTTTGCCGGTGACGGTCCGCCAGAATCTGGCAAAGGGCTTGAAATGTCTTCCGGAAGAAATCAAAAAGTATGAAAAAGATTTCAGCACGGATTTTGTATCGTATGAAATTATTGAAAGCTTAAAAGACTTAATTCTGAACGGCGCAGGCGGTCTTAAATGCCCTAAATGCGGCGCAAATTTAATCACAAAAGTCGAGCGGATGTACGATTTGGAAGACAATCTTGTTTTGCACCCTAAAGCGCACTGCGAAAAATGCGTTTTTCAGATACATTAGACTGATTTTTCAAAAACTTTCCAACAAAACCAAATTTTTACAGAAAACGGAATTTTTGATGAAAAAAATTCAGCACCCGCTGATTTAAGATTATAATCCTGTATTTTGCATAAAAAATTGCGAGAAAAAATCTAAAGCCTTTCTCTCACAAGGCTTTTAATATGCGCTCTCACTGATGGCGTGATTATCAAATCGGGCTCTCTGTATGTGAATTCATCAAGTGTTGTGATTGCCTCTCTGATATTGCCCGTTTTTTCGTAAAGAATTCCGCGCATAACAAGGTTCAGGGGCGTAGAATCCGAAAGCGTTTCTTTTAATTTTTTATCAGTCATCTTCAATTCAGCATAACAATCCGCAAGGTTAAGATAGTAATTAAAATTAAGGCTGTACTGAAGAATTGCGCGCTCAAAGCAATCAAGCGCCAAATCAGGTGCGCCCACCGTCATATAAACTTCACCCAAATTATTATAATAAACCGCCGTCGCCTGTGTATCCGGATTCAGGCTGATAGCGGTTTTGAATTCCTGAATCGCCGGATAATACATTCTCTCGCGCACGTAATAAAGCCCTTTGTTGTTATGAATTTGAGCATTCTTGACTGAATCAATGGTGTAATAATCCGGCTTTTTATAACCCGATGTAAAAAACGAAAATAACAGTAAAAACAAAATTATTGTTGTCTTTTTCATAACACCTTTCAAAAAGTTTTTGGCTTTTTATGTAAGCCTGCTCCGAAATTCAAAAATCCGCCTTTGCCGAAGTTTTAAAATTTGACACCTTTTCATGCCCGTGGCTTTACAAGCGAAACGCCCGCGGCAGTTTAAAGCAAGTTGATTTCAAGCCCTTCGTATGCGAGTTGAACATTTTCTGAAATCTTTTCATAATGTTTTTTAACGGAATCTAATTTTTTGTCATCATAAGATGGGTCAAAGTGGAAAAACACGAGTTTTTTCGCAGATGCCTGTTTTGCGCATTCCATTGCCATATCGAAAGTCGAATGGCCAAAGCCCTGTTTTGGTGAAAAGCTGTTCAGATAATCTTCTGTTGTATATTGCGCATCATGAATTAGCAAATCGCAATTGCGCGCAAAATTGGTAAGTTTGGCGTCTCCCCCAAGATAACTTTCTTTGTCTGTCGCATAAACCAGAACCTTGTCGCGGTATTTGATTTTGTATATCAAAACCCCTTCCTGCGGATGGGCGTATGAGCGGTAAAAAGTTATCAAAACATCGTCTTTGCCGATTTTTTCATCTTCCGCTGTTTCAATTCTTTTCACAACGGGTTCTGAATTTTTCTTCAGAAGAATTCCTTCGCATTCGTTTATATCCGTAATATTCAAACATCCTGCAATATCGCCCAAATCAAGCGGAAAAGATTTTCCGAAAAGCAAACCCGCAAGTTCGTCCGACAAGGTTTCCGAGTAATTTGCATTGCCGAAAACATTCAAAACAGTCGATGGGATATGCAATGGTCTGAAAAACGTAAATCCCTGAATATGGTCCTGATGGATGTGCGAAAGCAGAACCGTTGCTTTCACCGGCTCTCTGTCTGACGTTGAGACGCCTGATGAGATGTATTTTTCAATCAGGTCGTTGCCCGAATCTATCAGGCCTGTACCGGCATCGAGGATTATAAGGTGCCCGCCGGCGTTTACTTCAACGCAGGAAGTGTTGCCGCCGTATTCAAGAAAATTTTTCTTTGCAATCGGATAGCTTCCTCTGACTCCTCTGAATTTTATTTTAAATTCGCTCATTTTTCCCTCCGGATTAATTTCTTTTAAGTTCGAAAGTGCCTGATTGGTCTGATTCTTCGCCCGAGTAAAGTTTTGAGGCAAAAACCATGATTTTTGCAAGTTTCTGGATATTTTTCAATCGGGTTTCTTTGAATTCAATATCAAAAACGACTTTTTTCCTGTGATTTGTAACCGTTACAATTCTGAAAGCGTTCGGATATGACACAAGAGAAGGCGTGCTGACATACAAAACATTATCAATCTGTTTAATCATCGCCGCATGGTAATGCCCTTGAAAAACCGCAATCGGATTTTTGTGTTTTTCGATTATCCCGCGAACCTCATCGGCATTAAGAAGCCTGTGCCCGTCGCTCGGGAAAGGCTCCACAATCGGAACATGCATATATATCAAAACAGTATCATTGCCGGCTGAATCAAGTTCCTTCTCAAACCATTTCAACTGTTCAGCGTCAATTCTTCCGTTTGAAGTCAGCCTGTCGCGGATGATTGTGTCAAGAACGATTGCTTTGTAACCTTTTTGCGGAACAAAAGAGTAGTACGGTTTTTTGTAATTGAAATTAGGATTGGATTTGGAGACCATATCCAGATAAACTTCAGGCGTCAAATATCCGCCAATACATGTATCATGGTTTCCGAATGCGAAGAACCACGGATAATTAAGTTTTTCGGCATAGGGAAGAAATGCGCGCAATTCTTTTTCAAAAGATTTGTCAATCTGATCGCCCGTAAACATTACATAGTTAATGTTCGGGGTTTCGTTAACCTGCGAAATGGCATCGTCCAAAAGTTTAGCCGATTCCGCGCGCAATTTGAACGATGTATTATCCTGGCCTGTATAAAAATGAACATCGCTGATGTGGGCAAACTTCAGAGAACTTGCAGCACTATAGCACTGAAGCCCGTAAGCCATTATTCCCGCAAGCGTCACCGTAAACAGCGCATTTGCAAGTTTTAATATTAAAGGTTCTCTCTTTTTCTTACTTCTCTTTCCCATTTATTTTTGCCCTTGAGCGGTTAGTTTCGATTTAACTTCATTATACTTGAGTTTCAAATCATTATCATCATTAGACAGGAGGATTGCTTTATCAAGATTCAAAAGCGCATTTTTCAAATCCCCCGTCGCATAATAGCTTAATCCCAAAAATTTGTACACATCAGACGTTTGAATTTGAGGTGCAATTTTTTCTAAAGTCACCTGCGCTTTTTTGAAATTTCCGCGCTTAAAAAGAATAAGCCCCTCTAAATATCTGTATTCAATCGAATCTTCAAGCGCAATTGCCGTCACGATATCGGTTTCCGCATCATTGTAGCGCCCCATTTCAGTGAGCGCTCTTGCGCGCATTGCATAAGCATAAGATTCCTGCTGATTGTGCGCAATAAATTGGGTCAAAACCGGATATGCTTCGTTGTAATTTTTCAGATAAAAATAGCATGTTCCAAGCCCCAAGAGCGGCGCAGAAGATGAATTAGTTGAATTTGCGGCCTTTTGATAATACGGAATTGCTTTAGAATACTGTTTTGCGTTCTTGAAAAAATCTGCCGCAAACATATTTGCCCAATATCCGCCTGTATTTGCGTTTGCCGTCAAAACTTGAAGTTCGACCGCCTTGTTTCCGGCCGCTTTGGCGCTTTGTGCCTGAGATAATTTCGCATCCGACTTCACCATCGGCGAAATTATTCTGCCGTTTTGCATCTGTCTGAGCGTATTTTTAAGCCCAGCAATTTCCTTATTTTGCGGCTCCATCAAAAGAATTTTGTCCAGATATTCCATCGCAGAAGCATAATTTCCGCCAACGGCGTAGCTGGTTGCAATATCAAGATAGTCTTCAATAATCTCATTTTCAGCAAACGCAGATTGCGCGCCGATTGTGAGCGTCAAAGCTATTATTAAAGATAAAATTAATTTTTTCATAACCATATTATATCACAAATAATGCACTACTTTGAGAGATTAAAACCTTCAACCAGAAGCACCTGAATTTCTCCCGGCTCAAATTTCACTTTAAAACTGTTGTCTTTAAATACCGGCACATTTTTAGTGATTCTCACAGGAAGGGTCATGTAATCATCGGAATACTTCGGAACTTTGATTGTGGCCTCGTTTACATCTGAAAAATTCATATTTCCGAAAACAAGAACCGTTCTGTCGCTGTGGCTGATTGCGTAGGCAAAAACATCCGGTTTTGAAGTTTTCAGAATAGTAAATTTGCCGTTTTGAAGCATTGGCGCAATGGCTTTCTTGAATTTCACCGCACGCATAAAATCGTTAAACAACTCGTTATTATTGCCGCCCGGCCTTCTGGAAAAGTTGAAAATGTCGATTTTGCCGCGGTGGACAAAGTAGAAATCATCGTCTGTGTAGGTTTTTGGCGCTTTTTTATTAGCCCAGAAATAAATATAATTATCACCGGACGGAAAACCGTCGACAAAATAAGCGTTCAAAGGCAAAGTCACATTCAGCCACAAAATCATTTCGCTGAATTTCACCCCGTCAATCAAAACCGGACTCATCTCATCATGGGTTGTAAAACTTCCTATAACAGCTTTCGGCTCTTTGTATTTGGACAAAAGCGCGCGGTTGAATTTGATGTGATTATAAAGGTCGTTTGCACTCTTCCAGTTTTTAAAATCAAACCAGCTGCCGTAATACCCGTCGAATCCGGCGTCAAGAAGTTTATTATATGGCGTATAAACACCAAACTTTGAAACAGATTCCATCCAGCTGTCAGAGGTTTCAGCAAGCCACATAAACTGCATATCTTTTTTTCTCGAGTAATCAATTAATTCTTTCCAGAATTTTGCCGGCTTCAAAGGCGCAACATCTGCCCGAATACCGTCCGCCCCGAGGTTCATAACCATATCCACAAAACCCTTGTACAAATTAAAAACATCGCGGTTAATTTTTTCTTCACTTCCGGCATTCAAAAGCCTTACATCAGTCCAGTCAGCCGGAACAACAGGCTGGCCGTCCTTATCTTTCACAAAAAGTTCGGGCTGCTGAAGATACAAATCATACGCCCCGCATGCCGGAAGGTCAATAATCACGCGAATATCACGCTTGTGCGCTTCTGCAATAAATTTTCTTGCCTGATCTTCCAAAGACAAATTTGATTTCGCACTTTTCAATTGAGGATTCAGCGTATCAAAACTTGATGCCGCATACAAAGAGCCTGCCGTTCCCAAAGCTTTGGTTTTACCCACAGGCGTAATCGGCTGAACATGGATTGTGTTTATTCCGAGCGCTTTGAGTTCATCAAGACGCGCAATTGCGTTTATGAAATTTCCGCTTTCTTCACCCATATCAAAATCAATTATGCCGTTTTTGTCAACGTCATCCGCGTTGAATGTTCGAATGTTTAATTCATAAATAGATGCACCGTTTGAAAGAAACAATTTCCTCAAATCGTTAACCCACGGGCCCTCTGACGCAAATGTTTTAACAGGAATCGCAAAGGTTAGAAGCATCGCAAGCAAAAATATCTTAAACTTATTAAACATACACAAAAATCCCCTTAATTAAACGTATCTGAATAACAGAATTTTAACAGAATTACTTTCATATTGCAAGAAAACATAGTTTGCCAAATGAAAAATTTTAATATATAATCACGGTATATGAAAAAATATTCTGTTGGAATAGATTTAGGCGGGACAAAGATTTTGACGGCTCTTGTGAACAAAGAGACGGGGGAAGTTCTCGCAACAGTCAAAAAGAAAACCAAAAAAGACAAAGGACCTAAAAATATCGTTCGAAAAATGATAGAAAGCATTGAGGAACTTTTTGACGAAACCAACATACCCCAAGACGAAATTTCTTCAATCGGCATCGGGGCAGCAGGCCAGATTGACCGCGAAAACGGGATTATCATAGGGGCGCCTAATCTTGACTGTTATGATTTGAATATCAAAGAACATATTTCAAGCCGATTTTCAATTCCTGTTTATCTTGGAAACGACGTTGAAATTGCTGCCATGGGCGAGATGGCATTTGGAGCGGCAAAAGGATGTGACGATTTTGTCTGCGTTTTTGTCGGGACAGGAGTCGGCTCTGCAATTGTGAAAAACGGTTCAATCATAACAGGTGCCACCGGAACGGCCGGCGAAATCGGGCATATCATTGTGGATTTGAACGGACGCCCCTGTGCATGCGGAGCACATGGATGTCTTGAAGCTTACGCATCGCGCTCTGCAATCGAAAAGCGGATTGAAGGTGCGCTCAAAAAAGGCAGGCATTCTGTGATTCTCGATTATCTGGAGAGCGGAAAGTCGATTACATCCGGAATGATTCGAAAATCAATCGAGCGCGAAGACGAACTTGTCACGGCCTGCGTTGATGAGGCAAGCGAATATCTTTCCGGCGGAATTGCAAGCATAATCAATTTTATCAATCCGAAACTCGTTGTTCTGGGAGGCGGGCTGATTGATGCGGTTGATTATTTCTATAAAAACACCGTCAGAAAAGCAAGGGCAAAATCACTGCCGGTTCCGGCAAGTAAAATTGAATTTAAGAAAGCAGCATTGGGCGATTTTTCAGGCGTTATCGGCGCCGCATTTTTAGAGTGCAGAAAGTTATAGTATGAAAAAAGTTTTAATTGTAAGATTATCATCAATGGGAGACATTATATTCCATATTCCGCTGGCGAATCTTTTCAAAAGCCAGGGTTATGAAGTGGGCTGGATTGTGTCTGAAAAAGGATATGATTTGTTGAAAGGAAATCCTTGCGTAGACAAAGTTTTTCTTGCGCCGGTTCAAAAATGGAAAAAGCGCGGTTTGAATATTTTGAACTTCTTTGAATACCTGAAAATTCTAAGAGAAATCCGCAAAGAAAAATACGACATCGCAATCGACACCCAGATGATGTTTAAAACAATGTACTGGATGAAATTCTGCGGTGCCAAAAGAAGGATTTGCGCCGGAAACGCGAAAGAATTTGCACAATTTGGCGCAAACGAAATAATTCCGAGCATCATGATAGGTTTTCACAGACATGTTATGCTAAACAGTTTTGAATTTGCAAAACATTTAGGGTTAAAAACTGACGAAATCAAATTTACGCTTCCGGAAACATCAGAAAAAATAAAAAAGGAAATCGACGAACTTTTAAAAGACGTCGACAAAACAAGGCCGCTTGTTGCAATTGCACCTGCAACAACACGCGAATTGAAATTCTGGGACAGGGATAACTGGAAGGCTGTTGTGAATGAACTTGAGAAAACCTGTTCGCTTATTTTCACGGGAACTGAGGCTGACAGAGAACTTTTGAACTACATAGGTGCCGAAAGACACACTAATTTGTGCGGCAAGACAAATCTTGAAGGTTTGAGAGAATTGTTTTCACGCGTAAATCTCGTAATGGCGCCCGACAGCGGAAGCGCTCACCTTGCATGGGCAAGCGGAAAACCCGCAGTCGTTGCAATATTTACCTGCACACCTCCTACATTCTTCGGTCCATTTGGAAACGACGACAAATACGCAGCAGTTAATGGAGGAATTCCCTGCCAACCATGTGGGGTAAAACATTGCGCAAATGAAGGCGAAAATTTCAAAGCCTGCACGCGCACTCCGACGCCTGCGCAAATACTAACTATTGTAAATAAATTATTGAAAAATAACACCACGGTCGAAAAATAGTTTATAATGCAAATGGATTTGACATAAATCCATAAACGTACAGAGGAACAATGAATTTTTTCGACAAATTACGCGAATACAGAAAAACCATAACTGAAATCGAAAACAGCGTTTACGGAAACAAACAGGATTATCTGGAAATTTACGAACGCAATCTTGAACTGGAAAAAGAAATTGCCGCGCGCACGCAGGAATTGAACATTGCAAACAAGCGAATGCTGACCCTACAGCACATCTGGGAGATGATGAATTCGGCAAGACCACTTGAAAGCGTTCTGGAAACCATTGTAAACAGCCTTCAGGGAGAATTAGGGTATCTTCACAGCACAATTTTGAGAAAACAGACTGATGAGAAAGGCGAGTTTCTTTCAGTCATCGCAGAAGCCGAAAATCCTGTAATAAAAAGGGTTAACAACATAATCAACATCCCGATGCAAATGCGTCGGCTGAATTACATCGAAAACAGCATTTACGCAGAAGCGCTCAACGAAAAAAAAATTACGACAATCAAAAACATTGACCGCGCGCTTAGAGAAATTATTCCGGATATGCCTGAAGACACCTTCAATCAGGTTATGCGCGGAATGCGGAGCAAATTACTGATTAATATTCCGCTTTACACAAGAAACCGGCCGTTTGGACTTTTTTGCGTATTTTCATCGCGCGACGAGTTGGCTGAGAGCGAAACCGATTTTCTGACAATTTTCGCCCAGCAAATCGAAATGGCAATCACAATTGCAGACCTTTTCCAAGCCGTCCGCGAACAGGCCGTGACAGACGCGCTCACAGGACTCTATAACCGAAGATATTTTGAAGAATATATCTCAAAAGAAGTCACGCGTTCGCTTCGCCAAAAACAGCCTTTCAGCGTAATCGGGCTGGATTTGGATTTTCTGAAAAAAATTAACGACGAATACGGACATGCCTATGGCGATTTGGCAATCAAAACCGTTGCGGATGTTTTGAAGAAAAACGCCCGCTCAATCGACGTTGCAGCACGCATGGGCGGAGAAGAATTCAACATACTTCTCTCCGGGATTGATTCAACTGGTGCTATGGCGGCGGCGGAAAGAATCAGAAAAGCAATTGAGGAAAGAGAACTTGACACTATAGGGCACATCACGGCAAGCATAGGTGCCGCAACTTTTTTGGAGCACTCAGACAGTTTGGATGAACTTCTTGAACTGACAGATCAAGCCATGTATCAGTCAAAAAGAAACGGCCGCAATCAGGTCACACTTGCAAAACCCATAACCGAAACAAGCTGGCAGGAAATCGCAGTCAACACGTTTTTGGATATTTTATCCAAACACAACGTTCATATTGAAAAATCTCTATCAGAAGAGTTGAGCGCAAAACTCCAAAGCATAAACGAACAAACCGAAATGCCGAAAGAGATTCTCTATTCCACCGCGGATATGCTCACCAAAAGTTACAACCCGCTGCATGAGCAAGGCGTTGTGAAATCAAAAATTCTTCTTGCCTCATCGCTTGCGAAACGCTTTGACCTCTCGAAAGACGAAATCGACAAACTCCGTATTGCAATCCTGCTTTATGATATCGGAAACCTTATGCTTCCAAAAGAGATTTTGCAAAAATCATCACCCCTGACAGATGAAGAGCGCTCACAAATACAGATGCATCCGCTGATTGCCGCGCGCGAAATCCTTCAGCCGATTTCATACATTCAAGACATAATCCCAATCATCGAACACCACCATGAAAACTGGGACGGCACAGGCTACCCCGGAAAAATTGCAAAAGACGACATTCCGATAACCTCCCAAATAATTCTCATAGTCGATGCCTATTTCGCGCTCACTGAGCATAGGCCATACAGGGCAAAACTTTCAGCGATTGATGCCTTAAACGAGATTAAAAAAGACACCGGCAAAAAGTGGAGCGAAGCGCTTGTTCAGGAATTTGTCACACTCATCGGACAGGATTTGAATTAACAACGCACAAAACCTCGCCCAAAAAACGCGGCGAAATCGAGCCTGCAAAACAGCGGCAATCACAAAAATTATGAAAGAAAAAGAATTTATCAACATAATAAAATCAACCCTGAATTCCGGTCTTATCGGAGACGACTGCGCGTATTTGAAGGATTTAGGTATCACGATAACGCAGGACAGCCTGATAGAAGATATCCACTTCAAAACTGATTTTGCAACACCTTTTCAGCTTGGCTGGAAGTCTGCGGCCGTGAACATTTCAGACATTTGCGCAAGCGGCGCGGAACCCAAATATCTGACAATTGCGCTTTCACTTCCATCCTCAATTTCAGGAGAATTCGTAGAAGAATTTTACAAAGGCGTGAAAGCCGTAAGCCGAGGAGTTGAAGTTGTCGGCGGCGACATCACCGGCAGCGATAAAATTTTCATCTCTGTCACGGCAATCGGAAAATCTGAAGGGCGCCGGATTTCATCGAGAAAAAGCGCAAAAATCGGACATAAAATAATAGTCTCCGGAGAACATGGCGCAAGCGGCGCAGGATTAAGACTTTTAATTGGTAAGCAACGCGAGCCTGAAAAGTTCATCACAGCGCACCTTATGCCAACACCTCAGGATGAATTTTCAAAACAGATTGCTCAAAATATAAAAGAAGATTACGCAATGATGGACACATCAGACGGGCTGATAGATGCTCTGTCGCAGATTTCGGATGCAAGCGGGGGTAATTTATTCATTGATTTTGAAAAGATTCCGTTTGACAAGGATTTGAAGATATTTAGAGACTACAAAGATTTGATATTTTTTGGCGGCGAGGATTATCAGCTTGTCGCGACGGTACCTGAAGAAATAGCCGAAAATTTCACCGTAATCGGAGAAGTCAGAGAAGGTTCCGGCGTAACTGTCAAAACCGGCGATCTTGTCGAAGAATTTTCAAAGGAAGATGTAGAAAAAAAATTGTTCAATCATTTTTGAAAAAGCTTAACTTAGAATTTCTTTAAGCCGCTCGCCAATTTTTTCATCACTGCAGACAACAGATTTTGACAGGGTTTGAAGAATTTTAAAACTCACTTTTACAAAACTTAACACAACCGGATTTTTAACAAAACATTGCAGAATGTAGCAAGCTTGACTTTTTCCGGAAAAAATTATATGCTGAAGAAAGAGTTTATATATTGTAAAGGGGTTAAGACGGAGTATGGCAGGAAGAAAAAATATCCTTTTTTTATTAGATGAAAGAACAAAACGTTTTGGCGAAAGAATTGCGCTTGGAACTAAAACATCACTCGGCTGGAAAGAGTTTACTTACAAAGGTATCGGACTGTTGTCAAGAAAACTCGGCTGCTATTTGATTGATGATTTGGGACTCAAAAAAGGCGACAAACTGGCGATTCTTTCAGAATCCAAGCCCGAATACGGCGCATGCGTGTTTGCCTCTGCCATGGCCGGAATGATTACAGTTCCTTTAGACATCAAACTCACCAAATACGAACTTCACAACATACTTTCAGACTGCGAACCGAGCGTTATGCTTGTTTCGAGGAACTATGTGGAAAAGGCACTTGAACTGCAAAAAGAACTTCCTTTCCTCAAAGACATCATCGTTATGGACGAACCTCATCCAAACCAGTCATACAAAAGTCTTTACAATCTTCCGGAAAATTACGAAACCCGCTGGAGACCGCGTTCTTCAAAATCAACTGCCTTTATTATTTACACATCAGGCACAACCGGTTGCCCTAAGGGCGTTGAGATATCTTTTTTGAATATGATGACCCAGCTTGATGATGTGGAAGAAGCTTTGAGAACAATCCTTCCGGACAGAAATGTAAACATTCTTTCAATTCTTCCGATGAACCATCTTTTTGAGATGACAGTAGGTTTCAGCACATTCTTGAGCGCCGGTTTCAGCGTTTATTACACTCCGAGCCTGAAACCGAAAGATATCTTAGGCATTATGCGCGCTAAAAAAATCGATTTTATGATAGTTGTTCCGGCATTTTTGAAACTTTTGAAAACGAGTATTGAAGCTGAAATATCTGATTTATCGCCTTTAGAAAAGGCAATATTCAACTTTCTTTTTAAGCTTTCAAAATTCACACCTTCATACAGAATAAAGAAAATGATGTTTTCAAGAATTCATGAAAAATTCGGCGGACATTTTATCGGCTGCATTTCCGGCGGAGCGCCGTTGGATGTTTCAGTCGGCAAATTTTTCGAAAGAATCGGGATTAAAGTTTATCAGGGTTACGGACTTTCTGAAACCAGCCCTGTTGTATCAATAAACACAGACAAACGCCATGATTTGGCATCTGTTGGAAGAGCGTTGAAGAGCTTTGACGTTCGAATTGACAAGGAAACCGGCGAGTTACAGGTTAAGGGCGACTGCGTGATGAAGGGTTATCACAACCAGCCGGAACTTACGGCAGAAACGATAGATTCAGACGGCTGGCTTCACACAGGCGACATTGCAAAAATTACGCCGGACGGACATATTTACATTACAGGGCGCATCAAAAATATGATTGTTTTATCGGGCGGCAAAAAGGTATTTCCGGAAGAAGTTGAATCCGTTCTTGAAAAAAGCAATTACTTTTCAGAAGTCTGCGTACTTGGAGTATCAAGAACATTCGGTTCAAAAGACGGCACGGAAGACATTGCGGCAGTTGTTGTCCCTTCAGAAGAGCTTACAACAAAATACGACGATGAAACAATCGACAAGTTATGCAGGGACGAGGTTAAACGTTTGTCAGCGCGCTTGACACCATACAAGCGTCCGATTAATATTGTTGTAAGCAGAAATCCGCTTCCGCGCACAGCGACAAGAAAAGTTAAACGCAAAGAAGTCAAAGAATTAGTAAAGGCATAGAAAAATTATGAGTAAAAAATTGGTTATACCCGCGATATTATTAGCTTTTTTCATCTTACCTGCATATTCAGCGGAAGTTGAAGAGGTAACGCTTAATGAAGCAGAAATTCCGGTTACGATTGACAAGGCGGATACATCTGCCGTAACTGTTTTGCCCTCGGAAGTTCCGAAATGGGAGGAATTTTGCGAGTCGGGATATGAAAATGCTCAGGTAAAAGACAAGAAAAACATATTGAATGTAATAAATTTTGTAGACGCAGAAAGAACGAAGAGCAATTATTGGGCTGAGCGGCGGGTTAATTTCGAAAAATCAATAAATCACTGCAACACATTGGCAGACGACAAGCGCGCATATTGCTATGAAGGTGTACGCAGTTCCGAAAAAGAGCGCAACCAAATCTACGAACAACAGCGCAAGCAGTACTACGTACGTAGACACTTCGGACCTGAATTAGGTCAGGACCGCTAGGTTTAAAATTACGTACAAAGATGGATTTTCATCACATCCAAATCACCGTAACCCCGACAAAATCGCGAAAGCGATTTGGAGCAAGAGCCAGGTGCAGGAAAACCGAATAATCCATAAAGGACAATCTCTTCTGTCGATGCCTGTAAAATTCGACGAAAATCGTCGCACCCCCTCTCCTGAATTAGGAGAGGGCAGAATTTCTTAACGAGCCGGTGCGAGTTTAGAAATTCGGGTGAGGTCTGGTGCTACGCACGTAGATGGATTTTCGGTAGAGTGGAGAGAGGCCTACACGCGATTAGCGTGGAGGATGAGCGGAACTCGTCACATCCGAAGCACCGTAGTGAGCGCGAGTCGGCAGAGGCTGAAAAGCTTTGCGGGAAGCAACGCTTTGGAAACCCGTTTAGCGCCGCCGAGCAAGACAGCGGCAAAATCACGGGAGTGATTTTGAACGAACGCAAGGTGCCGGACGGCCGGATAATCCAGACATATTGGAATGTCATACAAAAGTCGCTTGCTAAAGAATTAAGCACAGAAGTTCAGAACTAAGACGAAGCCGCTTGGGACGGATGATGTCTAGGAACGATAATCGTAAGCAGTGACGGTTTATTGCGGATGTAGACATATTGGAACGGAATTAAATAAATAGCTTTTCTAAAAGCCAGGCGAAATCATTTCGGCATGCCGGCATTTTTCTTTCCTAATGAGAATTCAAGCCACAAAAAAGCCGAAATCTTTCAGATTTCGGCCCTTTGTAAAATCAATAAATTTTATTTATTCTTCAACAGCTTCTTCTTTTTCAGCCTCAGCTTCTTCAACTGCATCTGTTCTGATTGAAGACTTGTCTGAGCCTAAAGTTTTGTCTTTAAGCTTTTTAACCTGTCTGTCAAGTTTGTCTGCAAGCAAGTCGATACTTGCATACATTGATTCAGCCGCTTCTTCAACTTTTATGGTGCCGCTGTTGGTTTTGCACAAAACTTCTGCTACGTGTTTTCCTGATGCTGAAGGGTTTTTGATAACCGACAATACAACTTCAATTCCCTGAATCTGGTCGTAGTGGTTTGCAACTTTGCCAATCTTCTCTTTTACATAAGCTTTAATCGCATCAGTAATCTCAATGTTTCTACCATTAACGTAAATGTGCATTCGAACCTCCTATTATATACTGCTTATACAGTATAACATAATATTCAAATTTTTTAAAGGGTAAATTTTATTTCGCTAATGCGTGTTAACAATTGATTCAGGAATTAGTCTTCCAAAATAAACTGCTGCAATTCAACGTTCGGAGTTCCGATAACCCTTACCAACTCAAGCACTGACGCCTTCATCTGGCATTTTTGTGATGAACCGCTGAAAAAATCTTTATAAAAACAACCTTCACAATTGCATCCGCGTTTGTAACATTCAAGTGCGGTCGGCGTCCATCTTCTAACTGCAACCGCTCTTCCCATATCCCTACTTCTAAACAATTTATACTATCTCCAATTATATTTCTACAACTATAGCAAGGTCTACGGCTTATTAAAAGGCCGTTTCCTCCACCCCTCGCGGTCTTTTGACCACCTCTTAATTACATTATAGAAAATAAGGATATTTTTTCAAGGTCAGAACATGTGATTATTAATAAATGTAACAATAGCCTGAATTCAGCCTGATACGCGGGTTTTGCAAAGTCAACATGTCTAAAAATGAGATTATCACATGCTTTTGCTCTTCTAAACCATGAAAAACCATGTCAGGAGCATGTTTCCATGATTTTGTAAAATGTAAACTTTTGTAAAATATTGCGACATAGAGAGGCTTTTAGGCATGGCTTTGATTAAATCACAGCATTGACAGCCAACCCGCAAAGTATTATTCCGCCTGTAATTTCAAGATATTTTGCAGGAAATTTCCTAAACATATTCCCGAACCAAAACCCGAAAAGCGACATTGCAAATGAAGCCGAGGCAATTATCAAAACAGGGATAAGAATTTTCGTGCCGCTGAAATTCAAACTTACGCCTGCGCCAAGCGCGTCAATGCTTGTTGCAATACCCATTGTTATCAGGCATTTTAGACCGATATAACAAACAGGTTTCTCATTTTTTTGTTGCAGCGCCTCAAAAATAAATTTCACACCCAATGCCATAAATATTACAAAAACAATCCAATGGCTGAAAGTTTCAACATATTTGGTAATGAGATTTGCGCAAAAATATCCGACAGCAGGCATCAATCCTTGAAAAAATCCCATTGTGAACGCCAGCAAGAATGAGTTTTTGCGCCTGTTTGCAGTGATTATAAGTCCTTGCGAAAATGAAACAACGCAACAGTCAATTCCGAGTGCAATGCTTAAAAATATTATTTCAATTAAACTCAATTTCTACCTCAAATAGCCTGTTCCAGGGGAATTTGTATGATGTTTCGAAATCTTTCCAGAGAAATTTTGCACATTTTTCTTCATAAGGTTTCATCAATCCTTTGAGTGCGATGGCATCGGTGTTTTCGAGTTTTTGACGGCAATTTGCCTGATATGCCCAATCGTCCAGAATTCGCGTCGTTTGTAATTTTTGAAATGCTTCATTGTTGTATTTTTGTGCTGTGAATTTTGTAATTGCCGCGCAAATCAGACTTCCAAGAGTATTTGCTGAAGTATTCCATGCAGAAAATCCAAAAAAGTTTTCATCCGCTGACCGATTGAAAATCTGTTCAACAAAAGCATTATCCGCCCCGTTAGCAAATCTTACATCCGCAATCATATAGGGCATTTCAGGGGTATTCCACACATGCGAAAACGGTTCTGTCGGAACTTTCATAACTATTTCGCCCTGATGATTCAGAAAATTATTTATGCAGAGCAAAATATCGGCTTTATCGGGCGTTGTAATCGTGCAGCCGGCAAGTTCAAGCTGGCCTTTGACGGAATTTTCTATTGAAACATCTTCGTAATTTGAGATTAAATCTTTTGCATCGGGTTCTGTGAAAATCGGCGCGATGCGAATATTTTTGCCCTCAGAAATTGCGCGCGCCAATAGTGTAAGCGGGATTTCATCAGCGCCGGTTTTTGTAAATCCGCCGAGAGCCTCAAGCGCTCTTGCTTCCTGAACGTTGAATCCGTATTCCGCGCAATCGTCTTTTGAGAATACGAGAGTGTCGAAAAATCCACTCTTTTGCCATTCAAGATAGATTTTGTTGATTTCAAAATTCCGTTTTCTGGTATTCATATAATCATCAAGAATTTCTGACGGGATAACATTTGTAATACAGCTTTCGCATCCCAGTTTGTGGGTCTGGTATGAGTAATCGAAAATCCGCTTTCCCCAGCGCGACCAGTATTCTTTTTCTTCTTCGTTGATGTTGTTGTTTGAAATCCGCATTATGCTTGAAAATGCATAGATTTTAGCATTTTTTGATTGGAGAATTTCTTTGAACTTTAAAATTCTTGTCCTGATATCTTCAAAACTCTCCGGACTTCTTCTTGAAGGAATAAGCCCGCCGTATGCGACTGTATCGAGTGATACAACAATGGAATTAAGTGATGGCAGATTTTTAAGCCATTCAAAAATTGCTTCATAGTTGGCAGGTTTTGTTAAATCCCCGAGAAATTCCCGCGGGGGCATATAAAAGTTGATTGAACTGTCAATTGCTGCAATATCTTGCGCTAATGTACAGCAAACGGGCCTGTTGTCTATTGGTATAAATCCTATGTTCATAATTTTATTATATGTTAATATTGACTTATAATGCAAAATGGTAACGTTTTATGACTGTATTTAAGGCACCGGAATATATTCAAGATTTGTTTAACAAAATTGCATGCAAATACGATTTTTTAAACAATTGTATTTCCTTCGGGCTTCACAAAATCGTCAAAAAAGATTGTGTGAAACTTCTTGAAATCCCGCCGCATGCAAAAGTTCTTGACGCCTGCACAGGAACGGGCGATATTGCATTTTTTATAAAAAAAATCCAGCCGCTTGCAGATGTGACTGGTGTAGATTTTTCCGAAAATATGCTTCTTCTGGCCGAGAAAAAATTGCAGGGCGTGAAACTTTTAAAAGGCGACATCACAAATCTTGAATTTGAAGACAACACATTCGATTTTTTAACAATCGGATTTGGCTTGCGAAACATTTCAAATCCGGAAAAAGCTTTAAAAGAGATCTATAGAGTTCTAAAACCGGGCGGCAAATTTCTCCATCTGGATTTCGGGAGAAAAAATCTTGCCGGAAAATTTTTTGAAATTTTTACGCCCGTGGCTGCAAAAATCTTTCTCAAAAATGCCGAGCCTTATAAATATTTAATTAAATCAAAAAGAGTTTTCCCCGAACCACAGGAATTGATTTCGGATTTTGAAAAAAGCGGGTTTGAATTTAAACTGCGAAAAGATTATGTTTTAGGCGCGATTTCTGTTCAGATTATGAAAAAATAAATCTTTATACGATGTTGCTTTTCCGCGTCCGAATTTAAAATCCTAGAAAATTCCGTTAACATCTCCGCATTTGATTGTTTCACGGATTTGGTCAATTGTGCTTTGGAGAATGTAATTTATTGATTCTTGCGTGTTGTATGCAATGTGCGGCGTGACAATTGCGTTTTCCATTTCTGAGAGCAGGTGAAGGTATTTGTATTCCTGCATGCATATTTTCGCAAGTTTTCCGTTTTCAAAACATTTTGCATTGAGATATGTGCAGCAGGTTGTATCAAGCGCCGCGCCTGCAATTTTTCCGTCTTTCAGTGCATTGTATAAGCTTTCAAAATTCACAAGCCTTCTGCTTGAGGTGTTTATGAAATACGAATTTTCTTTCATCATATCAAACTGCGTTTTATCAAACATGTGAAGGTTATCGCCGGTAAACGGGATGTGAAGAGTCACAATATCAACTTTTTTTATCAGTTCTTCAAAAGGAAGATATTTTATCCCGTATTTGTTGATTAATTCCTGTTTGACATTTATATCACAGCCGTATACGTCCATGTTAAAAGTTTTAGCGATTTTGCAAACCGCCGCCCCGATTGTTCCGGTACCCACTATGCCGATTGAAAGCTTTGAAATGTCACGTCCTGTGAGTTCGTAAAAGTCATTATCGTCGATTGTATTTTTATCGCTGTCTTTGACAGCTCGCATAAGCTTTCGGGTGAGCGCCAGAATCAGGCAGAATGTGAATTGCGCAACTGATGTTTCACCATATTTCGTGACATTTATGACAGCAATATTCCGCTCGTTTGCGGCCTTTTTGCTTATGTGTTCGTAGGCTGTTGAGCGGGTTGAAATTATGCGGAGATTTTTGAAGCTGTTTATGACCTCTTCATTTACTTCTGAATTCGTGAAAACGCTTATAACATTCGCTTTGTCTTTTACCTCTTGCGGAATCGTTTTAACAGTTCGAGGATTCAGGCTTTCTTTGAAAAATGTAAAGTCAAAGTTTTGCAGTTCGTTATTCTCAAAAAACTCTCTTTCGTTTTCTCTGTAGTCAAAGACAAGCATATTTATCGTCATTTATATCTCCTTTTCTACAATTATTTACGCTTAAAAGGGTATGTCTATTAAACAAATGTGCATATTTGATGAATGAAATTTTAGTCGGTTCCGGCAATGTTGCCGGCTGAAAAAAAAGTTATTCTGAAAATGTGAAAGGAGTTCTTATGAAATACGATTTGATGATAAGAGAACCTGAACTGTATTTTGACAGCATACATCAGGAATTGAATAATTTTTTGCGCGACACATTCATGACAAACGCGTTCGCGAATCCTCTGAATATTAAAAAAATGACGACCTGGCGTCCTGCAATAGAAGTAAAGCAGAACGACAAGAACTACAAGGTAAAGGTGCAGCTTCCGGGGGTTAAGAAAGACGACATCGAAGTTGAACTGGATAATGATTTTCTGACAATAACCGCAGAAATTCAGGAAGAAACCGAAGAAAAACAAGAAAAAGAAAAAAACGAGCGCTATCACACAAGTGAATTTCGCTACGGAAAATACAAACGCACGATTTCATTTGATGCTCCGATTATAACAGATGAAAGCCATGCGGAATATAAAGACGGGCTTCTGACAATAACGATTCCGAAGAAGAATATCGAAGAGGCCAAGCCGCGAAAACTTGAAATAAATTCTTCCTCAATGTTTGAAGACAAAAAGCAGGGGCAAAAAGAAAACACATCCGAAAAGGAAATTGAAGACTAAATTCGTATCTTAAAGCCGAATCATCCTGCGATTATGCGGGGAAACGAAGTTCGTTCTTGTATTCGGGCCGGAAACCTCAATCGTGCGTTATTGAATTAGTTTAAAAGTTACTAAATCAGGACAATGCATTCGAGGCAGAGTCAAATTTTGCAGGAGTAGACGCAAGATTAAACGAATATCAAGACGGACGGGGCGTTAAAAAGAGTGATTATACCTGTTTGGTTGTCACTGATGCGCCTGTTTGATAAATAGCGGCGGGATACGGACAGCTGTCGGAAGAATATCTACCGATTCTTCATCAAACGCAGCTGAAAGAAAAGGCGTAACATTATAAATGTTACGCCTTTTAGATTGAAAAATGTTTCAAAATTTTATGTAAAAAAGGATAATTAATAGATACCCACACTCGGATGAACTACAGGTCAAAACAAGCTTCTGAATATCATTCTTTTAGAATTTGAGTCGAATAAAAGACTTGTTTATTTTGTTGGGAAATTTAGAATTCCTCATAAGTTTTCTTTGAGAGATGGAAAATTTCATTTATGTGATAAAAATTATGATTTTCGTAAACTCCGCAATCGCAAGCTTGATTATTGCGAGATTTATCCTGGAGCGGAAAACAAAGTGCGGCAAATAAAAAAAAGCGGTCTTTTTAAGACCGCTAAATGACTATTCAATAACTTCCCCTGCGCCCGGAGTTATTCCGGGGAGGCAAACACCGAACTGACAATTAGAGTTATAATTGTTAGGAGTTCCCGAATGAGTTTCGGCTCCTGCCGCTGCACCCGTTTCCGTATTGATTAAGGCATCATGATAAGGTTCAAAATAGTTTGGCCTGAAAGCATCAGGTTTCTGAATATTCTGAATATTATCAGGAAGATATTTATCCTGAATCGACGGTTTCGTAATTGAATAAGCACAGGTATTTCCGGTTATGGCGCAGGAGGCGGACGCCGGAAGGGAAATCAGAACAGCCGCCATTATCAAAAATATCTTTTTCATAGTACCAACCTTTCCTATATCCAACCAACTACATCATAAACGTTAACGGATGGTTTTTCATTGCCGGAAAGTAGAATATTTTGATGTTTTTTGAAGATAAAGTTGTTCTGTATTAATTGTGAACTTTTTTTGACGTTTTTTGCGAAGGATTTATTTCAATGTGTCTAAGTGCGTAATAAAATCATCAGGGTTCACGATAATCAGCAGAAAACGTTGTCCTCTCCAAGCGCCTTTGTCCTAATCCTAAACATCTCTGCCTAAAGCTTTTATAAGCGGTTTTGGTATGACAGTTCCAATACGTCTACGTACGTAGTACCGTAGTACCTCACCCGAATTTCTAACTTTCGCTCCGCCACAAGCGGGCTCAAGTTGAAATTCCACCCTCTCCTCTACCAGGAGAGGGGATGCTACGATTGTCGTCGGAGTTTGTGGTCCGTCAGAAAACGGCGGCCGTTCCAAGCGACTTTTCCTAATTCTGCACTTCTGTGTATAATTCTTCCAAAAGCGTAACAAGCCTAATTCAGACCCGATGTCTCTGGATTATTCGGCTGACCCGCACCTTACGTTCGCTTCAAATCGTTCTCGCGATTTTGCCGCTGTCTTGCTCGGCGGCGCTAAACGGGTTCCAAAGCGTTTCTCCCCGCAAAGCTTTTCACCCTCTGCCGACTCGCGCTCACTGCGGTGCTTTGGATATGACGAGTTTCGCTCATCCTCCGCGCTAATCGCTGTGTAGACTTCGCACCACGTATCGAAAATCCATCTACGTGCGTAATAAAACCGCCACGTTTCACAACAATCGCCAAAAGACGTCGCCCTTTCTTAGCGCCTTCGTCCTAATCCTGCACTTCAGCGCCTAATTCTTTCACAAGCGGCTCCGTTATGACAGTTCCGATGTCTCTACGTGCGTAGCACCGTAGCACCGTAGCACATGGTCGAGGCCATAGATAAAATCGTTTTCTTTGAATGTGTGCCTTATGCCAAGCAAAACACCCTGCATGTAACATTTTCTGTCCATGGAATCATGCCTGATTTTTAAAATTTGGCCTGATGAGCCGAAAATTACCTCCTGTGATGCAATATATCCCGGCATTCTGACTGAATGAATGTGAATATCCGCATAAGAACTTCCGCCTCTTGCACCTTCAATTGTTTCGGTTTCAGGACAATTTCCGGCCGCTAAATCCGACTTTACTTCTGCCATCATCTGCGCTGTTTTAATTGCAGTTCCAGACGGTGCATCTTTCTTCTGATTGTGGTGAAGTTCGATTATTTCCGCATTGTCAAAGTAGCGCGCCGCCTGCTGTGCAAACATCATCATCAAAACCGCACCCGTTGAAAAGTTCGGAGCAATAAGACACCCGGTATTTTTTTCTTTTGAAAGTTTTCGCAAACACTCAATCTGCTCATCTGTCAAGCCGGTTGTGCCTATTACCATTTTGATTCCGTTATCCAGGCAGAATAGCGCATTTTCATAAATTGATTTCGGCTGGGTAAAGTCAACCAGAACATCAATCTCTTCAACGCGTGCCGCTTCTTCTATCGTGTGATACATGTTGTCTGCCGCGATGTCGATTTTTGCTGCCAATTCCATATCTTCTGCCGCCTCAACCGCACAAACTACTTCCTGCCCCATTTTGCCTAACGCGCCGCATACTGCAACTCTTATCATATTTTTCTCCTTATTTAATTCATTTGTCCTGTAAATTTTCAGGTTCAAAAACTTATTATACCAGAAATAAACTAAAAAGGCCTCTTTGTAAATTGCCGCAACAATGCTATAAAGACCGATAAAAAAAAGGCGGCATTAAAATGCCGCCGCTCATTTCTTACAGTAGAAATTTGTTGTTATTATTTTTCAGCTTTTTTAGAAACTGTTTCTTCTTCAATGTCTTCTTGAGATGCAACTTTTCCTAAAATCGCGGGAAGTTCAACACCTGCTTGGCCCGCCAAATCATGCATTGCAGGCAACGCCTTAATCAAATCGCGCATGAAGTTTGCAGTTGTGCTGCCGCCTTTAGAGCCTGCACCGCCATCCCAAACAGTGATTTTGTCAAATTTGATATTTTTAATTGCTTCAACCTGTTTGCCGACAATGTCTTCGATTTTTTCAATCATTAAGAAACTTGTTGCGATTTCAGGTTTGTTGTTGCTGATTTTGACAAGTTCTTCGTAACCTTTTGCTTTTGCTTCCAATACAGCGCGGACACCTTCTGCTTCCGCAAAGTATTTTGCTTTGATTGCGTCGGCTTCACCGAGTGCGATACGGCGTTGTCTTTCAGCTTCGGCGTCTGCTTCAACCTGAATTTTAAGTTTTTCAACTTCCTGTCTTGCAAGTTCTTCTTTCTTTAATTTTGCTTCTTCCTGTTCTTTTTGGGCAAGAAGTACGTCACGCTGAGCGTTAGCTTTTGCAACTTCACCTTCTCTATAAGCATCTGCCTGTTTGACGGCTAAGGTTGCGTTGTATTCTGCTATGTTGGCTTTTGAAATGTTTTCACCTTCAACAGCCTGAGCTTCAAGATTTGCTGTTTGAATACGCTGTTCTTTCATAGCGCTTGTCTTACCGATTGCGGTTTGAGCCATTTGTTCGGCAACTTCAACTTCTTTAATCTTGTTTGCTTCGGCTTCACCGATTACGGCTGATGAATTGATGTTTGCAGTCTGAACGCGCTGTTCTTTTTCTGCGTTTGTTTTACCGATTTCGGTTTGGGCGGTTTGTTCGGCGACCTGAACTTCTTTTTCTCTGTTTGCTTCGGCTTCACCGACGGCACCGAGTTTTTCCTGTTGTGCAACTTCGACTTTTGCTTTGTTAATTGCTTCGGCTGCGGCTTTTTTACCGATTGCATCGATGTAGCCGCTCTCATCTGTGATATCTTTGATGTTTACGTTGATGATTTCAAGCCCGATTTTGTTAAGCTCTGTGTTTACGTTCGCGTTAATCTGTTCAAGGAATTTTTCTCTGTCCTGGTTGATTTCTTCGATTGTGAGAGTCGCGATTGCAAGACGCAACTGACCGAGGATAATATCGCTTGCCTGAACTATTATATCGGGTTTTGAAAGCCCGAGGAGACGTTCTGCGGCATTAATCATGATAGAATCTTTTGTTGAAATACCGAATGTGAAGGTTGAGGGAACTGCAACACGGATGTTACCTTTAGAGAGTGCGCCTCGAAGATCAATATCCGTTGTCATCGGTTCAAGCGACAAAACGCCGTAATCCTGAATCAGCGGGATAATGAAAGTTCCGCCGCCATGGACACATTTTGCGGTTGAGGTTCCGCCTGTTTTACCGTAAACTACGATAATTTTGTTTGACGGACATCTTTTGTACTGGTTGGCAACAAAGATTAACGCCGCAACAAGGATTAGTGCGGGAACCACGATGAATGCCATAAAGCCCGGGTCTAAAAACATCTTTTTCTCCTTTTCTTTTAAGATTTTGTTATGTAGATTGTATTATTTTCGTATTTTTCGATTTTGACAGGTGTAAATGCCGCAATATCTTCATCCAGAAGGTTCACAGCATCAAGAACCGAAAGTTTGTTATTTATAGTGACTTCAATCTGGCCTTTGCCGAGAGGCTTAAAGGCTGTGTAAGTCCGGCCTTGCACTCCGATGTAGTCGTTCATGTTGATTTTAATATTTTTATCAAGTTTTTTGACCATAAACATCAGCCATGCAGAAAGCGCCATAAACACAACGCCGATTGCAAATGCAGCAAGCAAAGAAACGATTGTGCCTGTTTTGAACTGAGTAAGTGCAGTCAGGCCGACCCATCCGAATCCCATGAAAAACGCCAGAACGGATTGTACCGAAAAAAAGCTGAATGACGGGTCGCAGTCAGTCAGAGAGTCAAAATCGGCATGTACTTCAACATCGCCTCCCAAAAACAGGAAAAGGCACATTTTTATGATGTAAAAAACGGTTGAAAACACTGCAAGGACCAGAAAAATATTTTGCAGATTGATATATTCAGGCATAGAATCTCCTTTCAAAATAAATTTTACTCCACAAAGCCGGTTTTGGTCTCATTCGTTTAGATTATTTATTATATTTGGAGGTTTCAATGCGGAACTTCGGGTTAAGTTTAATGAATTGATTCGGCAAACCGTGATTTTTGGTTTTAGCGGCCCGGATTTTAAAAATCCGGCAAATTAAAAGAGCCCTTTTTAAGGGCTCTTAATCTACACTAACCTGCTCTTCTTTTTGATTAACCACGCTACTTTTGAGGAATTACATAATTTAACTTTTTTGCAGGTCAAAAAATCTTAAATAAAGTTCCGGAATTTTGAACCGACGCTTTCTATTAAGATTTTTGCACCTGTTTTTCATAATAAACCTTTTCCATTACAAATTATCGCGAATTTTACTGTCAAATTCGTATTATATATTGTATTCATTATTTTCCCCTGTAAAATGTGTCTGATATAATTCTTGTTTTTTGAATTTTTTCCGCCAAGATTTTTGTGCATGTTGTTGATTGATTCATAAATTCCGTTTTAGTCACGGAACAATTATGATTCAAGTTGTTTTTTCATCTTTTTACTTCGCCTTTTTGTCTTCGGGTTTGTCGTCTTCTTTCTTGTCAACATCAGGATTACCGTCGGCTTTTGGAGTTTCTTCAACTTCGGCCTTATCTTCATCTTTTTCTGCGTCCGGATTGTCTTCAACCTTGGATTTATCTTCTTTTTCTTTTTTCTTTGCAGCTTCGACTTCTGCTTTTATTGCTTCGCAAATTTCCGCAAACTCACCTTTCAGCGCTTCTGCTTCTTCGCGAATTGCAGCAAGTTCTCTGCTCAAAACTGCAGGATCGTTCGGAGTTCTTTGTTTATCTTCCTGATATTTTTCCAAACGTTTCTTCAAATCTTCAGCCTTATCAATTGCGGGTTGAAGTTTTGCTTTCTGCTCATCTGTAAGATCTTCTGATTCCGTCAATTGAGCGACGGCACCGGCAACTGAATTTACCATTTGAGTTGACTTGCTGAAATTAATATTGTCGCCTGCCTGATTAAAATAGTATTCTGCTCTTGAGCATGCCGCATCTAAACCTCTTTGCAAAAGCATCGGATCTGTTGTTACGCTTTGCATAGGAAAGGCAAACATCGGCGCCCATTGGCTGATATGGTTAGGATTCAAAATCCCGTGAGCCACTTGAGCCTGTATAGGTGTCATTATGCTTGGAAAAGTGTTCAGCTGGGTTTCGTAACCATAATCGGAAGTCCATGCATAAGGTCCTTGTGAGGCCCACAAATATGCGTTTTGAGGATTCGTAATTTCCCATGCCATAATAATTTCTCCTTAATTATTCCCGTATTTATATAAAGTATTTTGGGATAGAGAAATTGACTTTTTGTAAAGAAATCTTAACAAAAGGATATTATTTTTTAATCGGAAAAGATTTTCACAATATCTTCAATACCCATTGCAGGCTGAATTTCTTTGATACTTGTGATTTCGGAACAGTCGATGTGTTCTTTAAAAATTTCTTGAAGAAGTTCTTTATCATAATCCAATAGGATTGAGCCATGCTGGAGAATATAGCCGTTTTTGCGGCATTGAGCGGAACCGATTAGTTTTTTGCCCTTGCAGCATAAATCTGCGCCGGTTGAAATCAGCATGCAGTAATCGAACTTTGTTTTAATTGCTTTTTGGGCGCCGAATTCCAGATTAATTCCGATTTTTTGAAATTTTTCTATCAAAATTTGCGAAATTTCAATATATGAATCTTTTACATTTTCACCGTTTTTGAGGTACGAAACAGGGCAGATAAAACTATAAGTCAATTCTTTGTCATGCAAAAGCGCGCGTCCGCCGGTAAGCCTTCTGACAACATCAATTTTTCGGCATTTCAAATCTTCGTAATCCAAAAAATCGTCTTTTTGATTCCGCCCCAGAGAAACGCAGACAGGCGACCAACCGTAAAGTCTGAAAATCGGCTCTTTTAATTGATTTAGAATGGCAGAATCCAGCAAATCGCTGTCGATTTGCATATTTTCTGCTCCTGTTTTGACTTCATAAGGAATGAATTTCATCAATCTCCTTTACTTTTACGGTGCGGCATTTATATTCATCTCACCTGCGGCAATTTATTAAAAAGCTTGAATTTACGGCAATAGAAGTTCAAAGAAATCAAAGTTCTTCCTTGTCTCTTTCAGCCAGAATTTTTTCAAACTCCATGAATGTTTCGTTGCCGACAAATTGCTCTAATGCAGCGCGTTTTGCCATGTAATCCGAACGTGCTTTGGTTTGTGCATCAAGTGCCGAACGATAATAGGCGTCAGTTACCATGATAACTTCTCTGGATTCATCCTGCGCCATGTCGTAATTTTTTTTGCGCTGAACAACGACTTTGTCCAGCAAGCCGAGCATTTTGCGGGTCGTCATGTAGTTGTAATAAAGATTCACGGTTGTCTGCTGAAGTTCTTCGATTTTTCTGACCAGAATAATCATATCAGCGTCAGTGACGCGGGTGTATTTATAATTCATGGCTTTTGTGTCCTGCGACATGATGCCGAGGATATTTCCGCTGAGCATTGAACCCGTTGCGATAAGCGGATTGCCTATTCCTGCACCCACAAGCGTTGACATGCTTGCGATTGTTGTTAGAACTTTTTTTACTGATTTTTCATCAGGCTTGTCTTCGTCGGGGTTTGAAAGTTTGTACAGCGCAAATGCAATCGTATCGCTTTTTGAAGCGGCGCCGCGCCAGAGAAGTGACAAATCTCCCATCATTGTTTTCTCATCATACCCCAGTTCTTTTGAAACTTCGCTTGAAATCTTTTTTATGCTCAAATCAGCATAAGTTAAGTCGGAAATGTCGAATTGGGTTTCTTCTTTTTTCACATAAGCCTGTTCGATTGGCGTGATTTCGATGTATTTTTTTTCCGGAAGTTCTGAGATTCCGGCACGGTATGCCGGAGGTTTGGGTTCAGTCAATTCGTCGTAGGTAAGGGCAAGCACCGGAGAATTCAAACTTAGAAGCAGTATCAGAGCAAGAAATTTTTTCATTATTTATCAGCTCCTTTCACAAGCGCTGAGTCAAAATTGTATTGATACAAATTGAGGCTGTCGACGACTTTTTTGCCGGCTAGGCGCTGGAGTTCAAGGTGGTATTTCTTCGCGTTTTGCATGTACTGGAATTCTTCAAGCATCATATTGTCGTAAAGAGATGATGAAATCGTGATTTCCAGAAGGTCGTCCGTTTCGAGCGCTTTTGAATAATTTTTGTTGTACAAAAGAAGCTTTGCGCGGGTTTCTTTCAACTGGGTTAGCGAACTTTTGTAATTGTAATACGCGTCGATAATTTTGTCCTGAAGATTTTCGATTAAGCCTGCAAGTTCAATCAATTCGGTATCAGTCAGGGGTATTTCCTGAGGAATGTTTTTGCGGTTGATAAGGTTTTGCGCGAGCCTTCCTGCCGCAAACGCTGATGATTGCACAAGATAATCGGAGCCCATAAGCATCGGAGCAAAAGAGGCACCGGAAATTACTGCGTTCAGAGTTTTTGCCATCAGGGAAGAGTGGATTCTGCGCTGACTTTCGGGCGTTGCAAGTTTTTTCAGGGCAAATCCGATAACCTGATTGTTTTCGACTGTCCCTTTCCAGAGATTTTCGATGTCTTGAAGGTCTTTTTCCTTCTGCATTTTGATAAGTTCCTGCATGACCTGTTCATCGCTTATCACAAGCGAACCCTTCATCTGAACATCACTTTTAGGCAGTTTGAGTTTTTTTGCCTCGATTCCGCTCAAAGTCACTTCCCCGTTTTGCGCAAATACAGGCATACCCAGCATTATAATCAACAAAAATAAAAGCTTTCTCATACCAATATTTATAACACAATCGAATAAATAAATCCAATGATTGAGATTTCTCTACTCCAAACGGTGGTTATCCGCATGTACGTAAAAAAGTATAATCGTTATAGAAAAGAGGCCAAACTTGGGAAACGATAATTTTAACAAAACAAAATACATGACAACCCGCACCGGACGAACAGAAGAAAACTACTTTGAACGCGCCGGAGAACTTTTGCGCCAAAACTTCTACAAAGAAGCCGCAACCAATTATCTCAACGCGATTTTGATTTCGCGCGAAGACGCTAAATCGTATTTCGGGCTTGGCATGTGCTACAAAAACACAAAAAATTACGCTAAAGCAATAAAATATTTCGACAAAGCAGTTGAAATTGACGAAAATTATTTTGAGGCATATTATGAACTCGGAATCTGCCATCTTTTAGAAGGGATTCCGTGCGGTGCGATAAAGAATTTTGTCCGCGCTGTTCAGGTAAATCCGGAAAATCCGGATGCTATTTTGCAGCTCGGGATTTCGCATGAATCCTGTGAAGAATACGACATGGCACTGATGATTTATCAGAAATTAATCGAAAATTCGCCGGAATTTATAAAAGCTTACGAACACAAATCAGCGCTTTTGATGAAAATGAACAGATACAAAGAGGCGTCATCCGTTTTGAATGAACTCGTTAAACGCAATCCTGATGACACCAACGCATTTGCCGGAATCGGCGTTTGCTTTGACAAACTCGGCAAAAGAATTGACGCGCAAAGATATTACCGCAAGTTCCTTCAACACAATCCATTATCAAATCAGGCGCAGTTCATAAAATCAAGGCTTGAAAAATTGAAATCGGTTTCCGATTCAAAGCCGAAAAAATTCACCCTTTTGCAAAACTGATTTTTGTCCTAACGGTTCAGCTCAATTCTCAGAATACAAAGGCGCCCGTTGTTTCAGCAGAAAAGTCCTGCGATTAATTTAAGATGGCGGCTTTTTGAAAATTCGACGCGTTTTTTTAAAATGAGGTTTTTCAAGGATTATTACAAAACACGTTTGTAAATCTCGTCAATATTTTTCAAAAACTCAGATTTGTCAAAAATTTTGTCGATTTTATCTTTTGAAAGTCTTTTTGTAACATCTTCATCATTCAAAAGATTTGCCCTGAAATCGCCGTCATTTTCAAACGCGGCAAGCGCATTTCTTTGAACGATTTTATAGGCATCTTCGCGCGTAAGGCCTGAATCTACCAGTTCCAGCAAAACTTTTTGCGAAAATACGATTCCGCCGAATTTGTCAGTGTTTTTAAGCATGTTTTTCTCATGCACAACAAGATTTTCAACAACGCCGTTAAAACGATTCAGCATGAAATCAACGAGCGTCAGGCTGTCAGGAAAAATAATCCTTTCTGTAGAACTATGCGAAATATCGCGCTCATGCCAGAGCGGAATATTTTCTAATGCCGCAAGCGAATTGCATCTTACAACGCGCGCAAGCCCGCATAAGTTTTCGGACAAAACAGGGTTTTTCTTGTGCGGCATCGCAGATGAACCTTTCTGGCCTTTTGCAAACCCCTCTTCAACTTCCAGCACTTCTGTTCTTTGAAGATGGCGGATTTCAATTGCAAACTGTTCGATTACGCTTGCAATCAGCGCGAGCGACTGCATAAAATATGCATGATAATCGCGTGCGATTACCTGAGTTGAAACGCGGGCAGGTTTTAGCCCGAGATTTTTGCAGGTAATTTCTTCAATGGCAGGGGAAATATTGCTGTAGGTTCCGACGGGCCCCGAAATCTGGCCGACGCGGATTTGTTCAAGCACATGTTCAAAGTTTTCGCGCTGGCGCTCAATAATATCTACCCAGTTGCATATTTTCGCGCCGAACGTCATAACTTCTGCATGAATCCCATGCGAGCGGCCGATGCAGATAGTGTTTTTATGCCTTCTCGCCAAATCTTTCAAGGAATTGATTGTTTTGTCCAAATCCTCTTTAATAATTTTTCCGCTGTCCTGAATTTGGAGTGCAAATGCCGTATCAATTACATCAGAACTCGTCATTCCGATATGCATGTGGCGCGCCAAATCTTCGCCGAGGCTTTCGTTTACGCAGGTCAGGAAAGCTATAACATCATGTCTTACTTCGCGCTCGATTTCGTCAATTCTTTCAAGTGTGAAATTTGCGCGTTTTTTAATTTCTTCAACATCTTTTTCCGGGATTCTTCCACTCTGCGCGTACGCTTCACAAACTGCAATTTCGACTTTCAAATAGTAGTCGAATTTGGATTTTAAATCCCATATTTTTTTCATTTCTTCGCGTGAATATCTTTCAATCATGGTTTTATTGTAGCACAAATAGAGGAAGGGGTGTTTTTTGGTTTGGGATGTTTGGATTGGTTGTTTTTTTTGGGGAGGGGGAAGGTTTGTTTTACGGGAGTCGGCTGAAGTTTTTGGTGTTTTTGGTGTTTTTAGTGCGTTTTTTTGGTGCCCTGCGCGGGCAGCGGGAACTTTTGGCGCCAAAAGTTCCACAAAAGCGGCGGCGACACTTCGTTCACTAATAATTTGTACGTCTCAACCTGTGGCGTGTAAACTCGCTATGTTTATCTCTGATTTTGTTGATATCTTTGGCCTGCGCCGCTCAGACAATACACGCCTTTGTTGTTTGTTTCGACTACAATTATTGTTCACTGCGTTAATGCCGCTTCCCCGGATGCTACGGGGGAAATTGGGAGGATTTTAGGAGGATTTGAAAGGAGGTGGATGGGGTGGGGAAGGATAATATTTATTTGATGTTTGCAGGGTAATGAGTTTTTGGAGATTAATTTTACTTTTTCGAAACAAAACTTAATACAAAAAGCAATTTTTTAGGGAATAAATACTTTATATATATAAGATATTAAGAGAAAAGGATTGATGTACCATGACTTTACCGTCAATTGACAAAAACACATACACAACCGATTCACGCTTTGAAAAACTGCGCAATCAAGGGGTTACGTACGAAGCATTCAAAAACAATGAAAGCTATTATTTGCAGCAGCTAAGCACCACAAGCATTCATGACCTCTACAACAAAGGCAAAGAGCAGTATGCAAAATATACAGCGCTGTACAATCAATCGAATAATCTTTTCATTCAACTTAAAAATCAGGAAACACAAAATTACGCAAAATATACTGAAATATTGCAGCGTTATGCAAACCAGAATAACGGCGATGAATCACAGATTTCATCAACGCAAAAGAGCATTGCCGCAAGAGAATCCGGATACACCACAGAATTAATCAGAAGTAAAAACGATGCTGAATGTATGGCTGATGTTTATCTTGACGGAAGACGCAACGCAATCAGCATGCAGCGTCGCGGTTTGACTCAATCAGTATTCAGCTAGATAGATTTATCTTAATTTTTATTAATATATGAAATATTTACATGTTGCAATTTTTTCTTGATTGGCTTAAAATTCCTCTTGTAGAGTGCTTACGCCAATAATCACTCAACAAGAAAAGGAAAACTAATTATGTCAATCAATTTAAAAAACAAGCAGGAAATCATCAGCGAATTCGGCGCTAACGAAAAAGACACAGGTTCTGCTGCTGTTCAAATCGCTATGATGAGCAAAAAAATCTCTGAACTTACCGAACATTTGAAAGCTAACAAAAAAGACTTCGCAACAAAAAGAGGACTTTTGATGATGGTTGGTAAAAGAAAAAGATTACTTTCTTACTTGAAGAGCCAAAACCTTGATGAATACAGAGCATTGATTAAAAAACTCGGTATCAGAGGTTAAGTTTTGACTTAAAAACTTTCTTAAAAAAGGCTGTCGGTTTGACAGCCTTTTTTGTATAATAAGATTGCAAAAAGGGGGATTATGAAAGCTTTAAAATCAATGCGGCTCCACATCGGCATATTCGGAAAAACAAACGTTGGCAAATCTTCACTTCTGAACCGAATCACATCGCAAAACATTTCAATCGTATCATCAATTGCCGGAACAACAACGGATGTGGTTGAAAAATCAATGGAACTTTTGCCGATTGGTCCGGTAACCTTTCTCGACACAGCAGGAATCGACGACAGAACAGAACTAAGCGAAAAGCGCGTTGAAAAAACCCTTTCCGTCATAAAAAGGACCGACATTGCCGTAATTGTCACAGATTACAATGGTTTTGACGATTATGAAGCCGGATTGATAAAAGAATTTGACGCGCTAAAAATTCCCTACCTGATTGTCGTGAACAAATGCGACATTAAAATACCCGACGAAAAGGTTAAGGAAGCCTTAAAAAATCTTGCGGAATCGCAAAAAAAATCCGAAAATGACTTGATTTTATACACCTCAACGGTTTCTGATAAAGAAATAGTTTTCAAGTTCAAAAACGCGCTTGTGAAACTTTTGCCGGACGACTTTGTGAACCCGCCAAAAATCGCTGGCGATTTAATACCCCCGAAAAGCACGGTTATTCTTGTAATTCCGATTGACAAAGAAGCGCCGAAAGGAAGAATAATTCTTCCGCAGGTGCAGACGATTCGGGATTTGCTTGATTCTGATTGCATGAGTTATGTGGTTAAAGAAAACGAATTGAAAGCGGCGCTTGAAAACTTAAAAACTCCGCCATCACTTGTAATTACAGACAGTCAGGCCTTTAAGCAGGTCTCGGAAATTGTGCCGAAAAATATTGCTTTGACATCGTTTTCGATACTTTTTGCAAGGCTCAAGGGCGATTTGGGCGAATTTGTTAAAGGCGCAAAAGCAATCGAAAATCTCAAAGACGGCGACAAAATTCTTATCCTTGAAAGCTGTACGCACCACGCGATTGAAGACGACATCGGGCGGGTCAAAATCCCGAATCTTTTGCGCAAAAAAACAGGAAAAGATTTGATAATCGAAAACTTTGCAGGCCATGATTTTCCGGATATCACCGGCTATTCGCTTATAATCCATTGCGGAGCATGCATGACAAACAGGCGTGAAATTCTTTCCAGAATCCTTGCCGCAAACAAAAACGGAATCCCTATCACAAATTACGGGATTGCGATTTCTTATTGCCTCGGGATTTTGCCGCGTGCGATTGAAATTTTTTCAAAAGATTAGATGTGCGCGGCAACAGTCGAAAAATTTGTGAAAAATTTCATGATATAATTATTTCAACAAATTAAGAATCTGTGCCGGCGCGACAGAGAGTTCGGCAGGAAGTTTTTGGAGGAATTTATGAAAATCGGAGTTGTCGGGCTTGGACTTATCGGCGGGTCAATTTTTAAGGGGCTGCTAAAGCAAAACTTTGATGTAATCGGTGTTTCGGCTTCACAAAACGGAGAGAAAATTTTTAAAAACTACGATGTTTTGAAAGAAACTGACGTTGTTTTTGTTTGCTCTGCGATGAACAAGACGCCCGGGATTCTTGAGGAACTCGAAAAAGTTCTGCGGCCGGAAACAATTGTGACAGACGTATGCAGTTTAAAAGAATTTGTGAGCCGAAAGAAAAGGCCTTACAATTTCATCCCATCACATCCGATGGCCGGAACGGAACATCAGGGGTTTGAGAATTCTTTTGCGGAACTATTTGAAGGTGCAAAGTGGGCAATTACGCCTTTTGTAAAGGATGAGGATTTATCTGTTTTAATCGGACTGATTGAAAAACTCGGTGCAAAGCCTGTAATTACAACGCCTAAAGAACATGATGAGGCTGTTGCAATGATTTCGCACATGCCGATGGTGATTTCGCAAGCATTGTTTGCGGCCGCAAGCGAGAATCCGCTCGCGATGGAACTTGCCGCAAGCGGGTTTCGCGATATGACCCGGCTTGCGATGTCAAATACCGAAATGGCTTGTGATATGGTTTCGATGAACAGCCAGAATATTGAACAGGCAATTTTAAAACTATATAAATCTGTCGGCGATTTGACTTCCGACAATTACGCGCAAAAAATCGAAGAAATTAAAATTGAACGCGCAAAAATGTTTGTGAAATAAATTTATTCAAAAGCAAAACCTCATATTGCGAAACTCTAAAAAATAAATTTATCCTTGGTAAAACTTTCTTACGAGCATAATTCAAATTAAAAGACCGCGTTTTCAGCGGTCTTTTTGTACATATTGATTTTGAGAATTATACTTTTTCAAATACGGCGTGAAGGTAATTTCGCCGACCGATTGCGAACGCTCCATTAAAAAGCGTTTGCAGGTTTTTTCTGAGCGGTTGCGCCCGGAATTGACTGCCAGTTTGCAGCCATAATTTTCTTGAATGATTTCAATGCTGTGTCTTCCAATTCGCCCAACTCTTCAGCTTCCATAATAAGTTCTCTCAAAGGAAGCAATGCACGCTGGTCGCGAAGAACGCCCAATGCAGCTGCCGCACCGGCTCTGACAAGTTCGTTTTCGTTGCGGTTTTTCATAACATCAATCAATGCCGGAACTGCTTTTGTATCATTAAGTTTTCCAAGCGAAGTAACCGCGTAAATTCTTACGTTAACCCACTCGTCATACAACATATTAATCACTTTATCAACAGCTTTTTTGTTTCCGATTTCACCCAAAGCTCTTGTAGCATCACATCTTACGTTAACTTTTTCATGCTCCAGAGATTCAATCAAAGCATCGGTCGCAACATCACCAATTTCAATCAAAGCGTCTGTTGCTGTGATACAAACCTGCGGGTTTTCATCGTTCAAAGCTTCAACAAGCGGTTCAACAACAATTTCGCCGCCCAAACGACCCAATGCACGGGCTGCACGAACACGTACGTCGACGTTTCTGTCTTCGCGCAATGATTCAATTAAGTGAGTTGTTGCTTTGCAGTCGCCAAGTTCTCCGAGTGCGCGCGCTGCATATAATCTTACTGAACCGTTTTTATCATGTTTCAATACTTCAATCAAAGGTTCAACAGCTTTTGAATCGCCCATTTCGCCTAAAACACGGGCTGCATTATATCTGACTTTTTCGGAATTGCTTGTTCTCAAATCTGTCAACAATTCGTCAAAAGATTTTTTAACCTGTTTTTTCTTGCTGTTCACACTAATTGTCATCATTTTCCTCCGACACTACAAAATATTCTACACACTTATATTTCTATAAAGAATTTTGTTAGAATATTTTTGCCTTTTTACCTACTTTTATATTAATAATTGTTTACAATTAACTCTTTTACTGATGGGTTTAGTATTTGTGAGATTTTTTCATAAAGGGTAACACTCACACTTTATACTTATAATATAAACTATTTTTTCAAATCTGTCATGTGCATGTTAAATTATTAATTCAAATTCGATGATTGTTTTTTTAATATTTGGTGAAATTCAATTATATTAATGCTATTTTTGTAACATTTTTTAACACTTACTACTCACTGCAGATAGTAATAATAAACTCCGAACCATGCCCAACCTCACTATTTACAATAATTTCGCCCTTATGTTTTTCAATTATCTTCGCAGAAATTGCCAATCCCAAACCGGTTCCGACACCTACTCCTTTTGTAGTATATCCGGCTGTAAAGATTTTATTTATTTCGGATTTTTCAATTCCTTTTCCGGTGTCTTTTATAGACACAATCAAAGTTTTGGGGGTATAAGATGTTGTAATTGTGATTGTTCCGCGTCCTTCAATTGCCTGGCAGGCATTGATCAAAACATTGGTGAATACTTGGTTTAGCATATTCGGAAAGCACTTGATTAGAGGAAGTTCGCCGTAATTTTTCACTATATCAATTCTGTTCTTAGTTTCGTGCCGAATCAAGTCCAGCGTGAGATCCAGCTCTTTGTTAATATCGGCTTCCTGCAGTTCGGCCTCATCAAGGCGGACGAATTTTTTGAGAGAAGTCACCATGTGACTTATGCGCTGGATTGCTTCATGGTCGATTTCGTTGATATCAGCAAGTATCGAGGATATTTCTTCATCCTGAATCCGCGGGATAAATTTTGCAAGAATTGCATTGTTGGATTTGATTGAGGCGATTGGCGTATTGATTTCATGCGCGACGCCTGCGACAAGCTGGCCTAGCGAGGCCATTTTTTCGGAGTTAATAAGGTGGAGCTGGGTTTCTTTCAGTTCTTTAAGGGTATTTTGGAGTTGGACGACCATTTGGGTGTTCTTGTTGTAGAGTTCGGCTCTTATGATTGCGTTACCAAGTTGAGATGAAATAGCTTCAAGGATTTCGATTTCATCATTCAATTCACGGCGCTGATAACTGAGCAAAACTATTGCACCGATTAGCTTTCGCATGTGGAAAACCGGAACGGTAATCCGCATAACCGGCTGTTTAAACACAGGGCCGTCTTTGTATTCTTTCATTGAATAGCGGGTTGAAATTTCGCCTGCGAGAATAGTTTCAGCCGTATTGTCTTCAAAGGTGAAGTGCGTATCCTTATCGGAGTTTTGTTTTGGAAAAACTTCCCGAATTGCAAACTCCCCTTTATCATAAGACGCGTAATATGCTTTAAAAGTTCCAAACATAACAGACAACTCTTTGAGAGCCGAATTGAGGATTTCCGACAAATCCATAGAACCTCTTATGAGGTTGGAAACTTTGTTTATGAGTGCGATTCGGATAGCTTGACTCTGGGCTTTTTGTTTAATTTTCATCAAATCGTTATTTTGATTTTCAAGATAAATCACGCGTTCTTTAAGTTTTTTGTTAAGCTTTTCTGAAGAATTCAACTCGGCCTCAGCGCTGATGTCAGAGAAAAACATTAACGAGTATTTCCATCTTCTGGAGGCGTACAAATCGTAGTATTGAAGTTTGCCGTTTTGATTCTGGTAGGAAATTCTTGCGGAAAAATCTTCTTTCGATATCATTGCATTGTAGATGGGAGAATAGTTTTCGGGATTTTCGGTTTCGAGCGGACAGATGTCGAAGTTTGCGTTGTGCGAGAATTTTTTGATATCCGAAAAATCCGGAAACCACCTTTTGAAAGTATTGTTTCTGTAAACGACTTCCCTGTTTTGATTTGTAATTATAACCGCATCCCTAAAACGGTTGAAAATATCGAACTTTTTCATAACTTAATTATAATAAATAATCAGCGCTTAATCAATTTGTAAAAATTTAATTTCAACTGTTTATATTATGACAAAATTGGGAAAATAAAATATATTAATTCATGAGGAGAACAATTATGAAAATAAAAAACATTTTTTCTGCATTACTTTTAACGGCGCTTCTTGGTATGAACGCAGCATATTCAGCCGCTCCGTCAAAAACCGCACAGACCCAGCCGGCAGTCAGAACCCAAAAAATTCCGGCAGGAGTAATTGAGGCATCAAAAAAATTCGGGTTATGGTCAGATATATATACCTCTCCCAAAAAGGTAGTGGTTTATTCATACATACCGGGAAGCAAATGTCCATATCAATCTCAGGCTTTCCATAACAAAATAGTATCAGCGGCAGGAAGTTCGGGCGGGAAATACATGGCAAGAGGAACAACACCACAAAAAATGCAAAAAGAACTTGATACAGCAGGTGCAAAACTCGATGCCAAAAGAAAAGTTTTAATGCCCAAGAACAATCCTGAAGATGCTAAAGCATTCAACAAAGATGTTCAGGCATTCAACAATCTGGTACGTTTTACAAACCAGTGCACACTAAGAGCCTGCATTATAAACCCCTCAAAAGGCGAATATATAATGATGAACCGACAATCTGAAGAAGCCGTCAAAACAATGTCAAAGTATAAATAAGCCGGCGGCTGCCTGAGCGCGCGGCAGGCAAACTTAACCCAGCACAAGGTTAAACGACAAATTCTCAAAAACAGTTTGGACGTTCATATTAACGCCAAGCTGTTTTTTTGCAGTCTCGATTGTTTTCAAATGCTTAATAAAATTATATTTCTGCACTCTGTTCAAAGAACCCGACATCAAAACCGCGCCCAGATAATTCTGCATTTGAGTCAAAATCGTCAACGGCTCGTTTTCTGATGTGAGCGCAAAAATTTTCTCGTTGAAATCAAGAACCTGAGAGCGCTCGATTTCCAAAAAGAAATCCATCGCATCTTTTACCAGTGAAAAATCCCTGTCTTCCGGGAGTTTTGAAGGCACAAAGAAACTTTGCGCGCGCGATAATACTGTCGAGATTACATCCGACTTGTCCTTTGTCAAAAAGAAAAAAGTTGTACCCGATGGCGGCTCTTCAAAAGTTTTCAAAAGCGCATTCGCTGCAGCCTCCGGAAAATTAATCTCATTCAAAGGCGCAATTGACCCGTCCTTATTCTTGTCGCAGAAAATCAAGACCCTGTGATATTCTGAAGTTATCAGCAAATCGTTTTTCATCATCCTTGCCTGAGCGATTGAAATTACGGTTTTCGCATCATCATCCGCCGGTTTGTTGTCGACTTTTGATATAGTTCTGACTTCAGGATGGTTGTTCTCGCGAATCCAGCGGCAATTCAGACAGTCGCAATCTGCGGTATGGTCGCCCTTGCAATTCAGCATTCGCGCAGCTTCCAGCGCAATCTCATACTGCGCGTCCAAATCGTTTCCGTAAAGCAAAATGCAGTGCGCAAGATTTTTTTCAGGATTGTTAATCCCGCTTTCAAAATATTCGATTAATTTCGGATAATTTTCCCTCGCATTACTGCATGAATGCATTTTCCACCTCGTCTTCCACACTGAACGCCTGTCCGGTTTTGATTTTGAACTCCGCATCTGTCAAATTCTTCTTCAACTGAACAAGGTCTTTCAGGTTTGTTTTTTTGAGTTTTTGCATTGTTAATTTCACAACATATTCATGCTGGCCCGTGAGTTTACCGAGTTCAAACGGCGTGAGTTCAGAAGCTTTTGCCTTAATCACAATCCAGCGCCTGAGCATTGTATGTATTGTCGATAGAATTTCCAGCGGATATTTTTTTTCTAACAACTTTCGATACTCCAAAAGCGCCCTGTCCTTATCGCCGACCATCAAAAAGTCAGAAAATGCAAACAAATCCTCGTTCGAAATACAAATATCTTTGACCATCTCCTTTGTCGCAACTTTGTCCGGATAGCACATCAAATGCAGTTTGTCGAGTTCGCCGTCAAGCTGGCGGAGATTGTTTCCAACCTGTGAAATCAGCGCAGTCACAGCGTCAGGATTGATTTTCAATGATTTTGATTTTGCCGCCTTTTTAACCCAATCTTCCAGCTCTGCAGTCTTGTAAGTCGGAATTGATGCGCATTCCTTTGCATTTTGTTTGGCGAGAATCTTGAAAAGTTTCTTGCGGCTGTCGAGTTTTTTGCCCCCGTCGCGCGGAAGCGCCGCCACAAAAACAATATCAAGATTTTCGTTGTTATTTTCAATCGCCGCTTCGATTTCTTTTATCTGTTTGTCGTCAAAAGTTTTAGTAAAATAATCAAGACAGTTTATCACAATAAGCATTTTTCCAAACATCATCGGCTGTGAGCGCAAAAGCGATATCAAATCCGGAAACTTTGGATTGTTAAAGGTTTTGAAACTCATCTCAAGAAAGTTTTTGTCCAAACCTTTTTTCAACTTTTCAATTTCTTTTTCAATATTAAAATCTTCGTCGCCATAGAAAAAATAAACTGCCATAATTAATTATTATCACAAAGTCAATTACGAAACAAACATTTCTGCATACGCTCATATTTGCCGCGCAAAAATCGGCGTTTTTATATTATAATTTAGAAAAAAGGAAGATAATATGAAAAAAGTTTATATAGAAACAATGGGCTGTCAGATGAACAAGTCCGACAGCGAAAGAATGTTCGGGATGCTATCTCATTTTGATTACGAACAAACCCAGGACGCCAAAGAAGCCGACCTTGTTATGGTGAACACATGTTCCATCCGCCAACTCAGCGAAGACAAAGCTTTCAGCCTTATTGGCGTTTGGGGGCAATGGAAAAAGACTGTAAAACCGGATTTAAAAATCGGTTTTTGCGGATGCGTAGCACAGCAGAAAATGAAAGAAGTTTTTCGCCGCGCACCATACGTTGACTTTGTTTTGGGCACGCACAAAATCTATTCGCTTCCTGAAATAATCAAAAAAATCAACGCAGGCGAACGTGTTTTGGAATGCGAAGAAACTCACAAAACAGAAGATGCAAAAGCCGCAAACTTTGAAATCAACCGCGTGCAGGGTGTAAACGCCTGGATTCCGATAACCGAAGGCTGCAACAACTTTTGCACATACTGCATTGTTCCCTACACCCGCGGACGCGAACGCTCAAGAACGCCGGAAATTATCATTAAAGAAGCAAAAGACGCAATCTCGGCAGGCTTTAAAGAAATCACTCTTCTTGGCCAGAACGTTGACAGCTACGGCAAAGATTTTGCAACTAAATCAAAAGATGAAGCATCTGATTCGCAAGCAAACAACGAAACAAATCCGCTTGAAAACTATCGTCTGGCGCAGCTTTTGAGGGATTTGAACGCGATTGAAGGCAATTTCAGAATACGTTTTGTCACATCTTACCCGACTGATATAACGGATGAACTTATCGACACGGTTGTCGAACTTGACAAAGTTTGCGAATATTTCCACATCCCTATGCAATCCGGCTCCTCTGAGGTTCTCAAAAAAATGAACCGCAGATACAATAGAGAAACTTACGCAAAAATCGTTAAAAAAGTTCGCGCAAAAGTTCCGGATGTTACGATAACGAGCGACTTTATCGCAGGTTTCCCCGGCGAAACAGAAGAACAATTCGAAGAAACGCTCACCGCGATTGACGAATTTGAACTGGACTATTCAAACACTGCGGCGTATTCTCCGCGAGAAAAAACAGTTGCGGCAAAATGGGTGGACAAGTTTATCGCAGAAGAAGTTAAGACCGAACGCCTTGCGAGATTGAATGAAAAGGTTCGCGAAAACTGCCTCAAGTCAAACAAAAAATACGTTGGCCGCACAATGGAAGTTTTGATTGAAAACTTTGAAAACCACAAGGGCACAAACGTGATTACGGGCAGAACGCGCAACAACAAGATTGTTCACATCCCGCATGATACAAATCTCACAGGCGAATTTGTGAATGCGAAAATTACAGGCACAAAAACCTGGTATTTGCAGGGAGAATTGGTGTAAAGATTTGTAAAAAATATGCAATAAATTTTTCTTGTTTTTTTTAATTAAACAGGAAGGTTTTTTATGAAAATAAATGCTCAAAACACTTCAATTGCCAAAACAAGTAATATAAGCAACAGTAAAACTGCCAAAGACTTTTCATCCGCACATACAATGCAGGATAAAGTTTCATTTACCGGCACAATTATTCGTCCGGTAAAAGACCGTACTGAAATAAAGGAACTCGTCAACTTCTTTTACGACTCCGTAAAACATAACCTTGACCCCGGTAAAAAATCTACTTTTTTGGATAAAATCTCGAAATATATTGCTATAAAAGAATTTTCTTTTACAACAAAACTTCCGGGCAACATAACAGAAGTTGTGAAATCAGAAAACAAAATTGCAGGGGGATATTCAATGTCCATAAACAAAGATTCAACTGCACACCTCGGAATTATGACGCTTGTGCCGGAATTTATGAGAACGAAAACGGGAATTGAAATTCTGAAAGGGATGGGGCAAAGGATTTGCGAAAATGCAGAACTAAACAACGTCGAAACCCTCACCTGGACGACGAACAAACGCAACAAGCCGATAAATCTGCTGTTAAGACGAATTGGCGCAGAAAAAACACGAAATTTTGCGTTTGGCGAAAGCGAATATAAGATTTCAATTAAGGATTTGAAGAAAAGGCTTGATGGCATTTAGCGCGGGTTTAAATTTTCATACTTCAATTAAACTTACAAGATTGGGCAGAAACAAAACATATAGGATTTAATACCTGCGGCAAAGTTCACTGCAAAGTATGAGAAGATATTCAATCAAGGTTTTGACAATCTCGATTTCCTTGTTTTCCTGTTCATAGCATGAACAATATTTGTCCATTATAACAACTATTGCTTTAATTTCGTGCGCAAGCTGGTCGTTGAATTTTTTCGCCGGATTCATAACTTCTCCTTTTGCTTATTTAATGCTTATTAATTATTATCATAATAAGCATTAGATGTCAATATTATATAATATAATATTGACATTGAGGTAAATTATGCATAAAAAACTTAGACAACATGGAACAAGCTGGGGGATTATTATCCCGAAACCGATTTTGGAATTGTTAAATATCAATCCTGTTCTCGACGAGATTGAACTCGTTGTTGAAAACAATGAATTAAAAATCAAAAAATACAAACCTGAAAAATAAATGCGGATGAAAATTTCAATCCGCATTCATTAAATTTTAATTATCAGGCTGAAAGCCCTGTGATTATGCAACTTTTCTGCATTTTACGAATATTTAATCCGTAAAGGCCTTTTCACCTCTCACCTTTCACCTCTCACTTACAATTCCCGCCAAACGCTTCTGCAATCGACTTTTTGTAATCCGGTTTCAGAATTCCGACTTCTGTGATGATTCCGGTAATCAATTCAGCCGGAGTGACGTCAAAACCGGGATTGATAACATTAACATCCGGCGCACAGATTATTTTTCCGTTGATGTGCGTCACTTCTTCCCGTGAGCGTTCTTCGATTGGAATCTCGTCACCGCTTGCGATTGAAGTGTCGATTGTCGAAAGCGGGGCGGCGACATAAAAAGGTATGTTATGATATTTTGCGGCAATAGCGACAGTGTAAGTTCCGATTTTGTTTGCGGCATCGCCGTTTGCGGCGATTCTGTCTGCGCCGACGCAAACCATATCTATCATACCTTTTTTCATAAAATATGAACACATCCCGTCAGTTATCAAGGTTGTAGGAATTCCGTCCATTGTGAGTTCAAAGGTTGTGATTCTTGCACCCTGCTGGCGCGGACGGGTTTCGTCTGCAAAGACCTGTATTGTATTATCTTTGGCAAACGCGCTTCTGACAACGCCCAGTGCTGTTCCGTATCCGACTGTTGCAAGACCGCCGGCGTTGCAGTGGGTCAAAATCGTTGCACCTTTTGGAACTACTTCGGCGCCGAAATCTCCGATTTTTTTGTTTATCGCAATATCTTCATCTTCAAGTCTTATTCCGTTTTGTTTTAGTTCTTCAACGATTCCTGAGATATCTGATTGGGAATTTTTGATTATTTCTTTTTGCTTTTCAACAGCCCACATCAGATTGACTGCTGTGGGGCGAGAACTTGCCATATAATCTGCTTTTTCCAGAAGTTGTTTTATGAATTCATCGCGCGAAAGATTTTTTTGAGCGAGTTCCTGTGCATAAAGAACTATTCCATGAGCGCCCGCAACCCCGATTGCCGGAGCCCCGCGGACTATCATTGTTTTTATTGCGTCAAACATTTGATCGCCGCCTGTGATGTTTACGTATTTGAATTCGTAAGGCAAAAGGGTTTGATCAACCATTTTTGAATATGTGTCAACCCATTCGATTGTTTTTATTTTTGAATGAAATTCTGTCATTTTTCTCTACTTTCTAAAATTTAAAATGTGTATCGTCGTCCTGATTTTTTGGAGAATTCAGCGACTTATTAAATTCTATCATATAATAAGCCAAAAAACCGCTCATTGCATTAATTGTTGCAGAAAGTACGCTCATAAAAACCGAAATCATAAACATTATAACAAACGGTGAATGGCTTACAAACATAGAAACACCGTAGTTTGAGGAATAATTAAACACCCTTGCAAGCAAAATAACCGCCGGAATATACACAGCACAAAATACCAAAAAAGAAACAAATCCAATCAACGCACCAATAACAACGCTTTGTCTGACTGTTTGGATTTCAAGGACATTTTGTTTTGTGAAAAAAACGATTACAACAGGGGCCGCAAGCGTCAGCAAAAGCCAGAACACAATTTCGCCTGCATATGGGACAATAGTCAGCAGGCCGCTGACTATTCCCAAAAATATGCTTGAATATATTATTATTTTTAAAATGGATTTATTCATAAAACTCTCTCACTGCCGGAATACGGAATTTATTCATTAAACACAACAGGCGGATTTTCGAAGAAGTTGTCTCTTGCTTTTTGTGATAAATCTCTTAATTTTTCCTTGTCGTCTTTCTTTTCGTAAATTTTTGCCGCAAGTGAATATGCCGGCCTTAATCTCGGATAGTCATGCATAAGCCTTTCAAGACGCTTCAGGGCATCTGAATCCTGCTGCATTGTATATTCTATGTATGCAAGAAGGTAATCATTTGTCGGAGAATTCGCGATTCTGTAAGCTTCATTTGCGTATTCAAGTGCCTTGTCAGTATCTTTATCGCTTCTCAAAAACGCGATTGCAGCTATTCTGCAGACATACGCTCTGTCGAATTTGTCTGTTGCTTTGTCAAGTGCCGTATTAAAATATGTCACTGCCATTTTGTAATTGCCTTGATCCAGATATTTCATGCCTGTATTGAGCGCTTTTTCAAACGGGCTGTTCTGGTTATTTTTTGAAACAAGATTATCTTTTAAGAAGTTGTCTATATCAGAAGCTGATTTATTTTTGATGCTTGAGATTCTGAATCTTTTTCGCAATTCTTCCTGCTCAAGTGGTTTGTTCGTAACATCCGGAACAAAGTTGTAAAGATATTTTAGCGTATTAATATCAATATCTGAGATATTAATATTTTCATAAGAATTTTTTGAATACATAACATCGGCAACCCTGTCGCTGTGGCCGTCTATACCTAAAATATGTCCGACATGGTGCTGAACTGAGGCATACAACTGTGCAACATTTCTGGGGTTTCCGTTGCAATCGTCTTTTGAAACTATCAGATGTGCTTTTTGAAGCTTAACGCCGGCAATATCGAATCTGACTTCAATGCCTTCTTCAGCGTCGCAATTTGCAGGCGCTCCGTCCGGAACTTCCACTACGATATCCGCAAGCCCTTCATCAGACACAAAAACAAACATTACAAAAAGCTTTGAAGTGTTCTGCCAGTTATTGAATGCGGTTTGAATTCCGTCAGCAAAGCCTGCGGGAAGATTTGCCTGATCTTTTATGAAAACTTTCAGCGGGAAAGTAGACGGATTCCACAAAACTAATCTTTTCATCCCGACAAGTTTGTCCAGATAATTTCTTTCGACACGATTGTTATAAGCTATTCTTTCAGTAAGTTCCGGCACAATAACAGATTCGTCGATTTCAAGCGGTTTGTACTGATCAGCTTGCGGAAGAAGTTCACCGGATGCGCCTGAGGTTTCGCCCTGCTGAGGATTTTCAGATTCTCCGGGATTCATATCATGCTCTTTTGCAAACTCATCTTCAGCCATTTTTTGCTCAGCCTGCTCCTGCTCTGTCCGGGGTTTCTGCTGTGCATGATTGTCAGCCACAACATGAGCGCTCCAAATCATTACACCCAACAACACAGTTACAAAAACTGCCGCTATAATCATAATCTTATTTCTGTACATAATCCATCCTCATATTCCCAAATTAACTTTTATTAAATTATACCATCACAGCCTGATTTACACAAGAACGTGTATGGCAAATTGCAATTGCAATGCTGTCAACCGTATCATCAAGCTTTGGCAGATTATCGCTTGAAAGCGCAAGTTTCACCATCTGTTCGACTTCTTTTTTATCAGCGCGTCCGTATCCTGTCAAAACCTGTTTGACTTCCATCGGAGTGTATTCAAAAACAGGAACACCGAATTTTTCCAAAACAGTCAGAATAACTCCTCTTGCATGGGCAACCGGCATTACTGTTGTCTGGTTTCTAAAGAAAAACAGTTTTTCTATTGCGCAGACATCGGGTTTGAAATTCTCAAGAAGCGTTGTCATGTCATTAAATATCTCCAGAAGCCTCGCAGATTCCCTGCTGCCCTTTTCTGTCTGAATTGAGCCGGAAGTCAAAAGGGTTATATTATCTCCCTCGAATTCTATTAAACTGTAACCGACAATTGCCATGCCGGGGTCAATCCCGAGAATTTTCATAACATTAATAATTATAACCGATTGCGGCGCTCTCTGCAACTCTTTGTCAAAAATATGAACAAACTTAACATTTAACTTGATTAATGAAAATATGCATGATAGGATACTGGCAAGAACAATTTATAATTAGGGTAGTGAGGGTTAAAAATGAAGAGTTCAACTATCAGAAGATCAAACTTATCTAAGGAAAAAATGGCTGTATTGGAAGCACTTTCAAAATACAGACAAGATAGTTATGACAACACACCAAACGTCTATGTCAGACCCAACAAAGAAAAAGAGTTAGATGTGCTCTGGCAGAATTTCAAAATCAGCCAGAAAACTGAAAAATCACCGAGCGTATATCTTGCAACCGGATTTATTGCAGGCGCCCTGACAATGCTTTTACTTGTAGGATTGGTAGGACTTTCAAACCGCAGTATTTCATCAAGCGATGAAAACCAAATCTTCAATCCGAAAAGAGCACAGGTTAAAAATGAAAAAATCAACCTGATTCCGGCCTCAACCGAAGGCGCTGCTGCTGCAGAAACTAAATCCGAAGTTTACACAGTTCAAAACGGAGATACACTGGAAAGCATTTTGGTCAGATTCTACGGCGGCTACAGCAAGGAAAAAGCTTGGGCTGTTATGAATGCCAACAACATGGCAAATCCGCACAAACTTTCTATCGGCCAGAAACTTACAATTCCGATGGGCGAATAGAATTTGCAAATATAAATAAATGTCAAAAAAGCTGAAAGTTAAATCTTTCAGCTTTTTTATGTCCAACAAACATTCAAGCTTAACAGTGAAAGGTGAGAGGTGAAAAGACCTTTACGGATTAGATATTCGTAAAAATTTGCTTCTTACTTCTTACAGCGTGATTTCTTATTCCACCCCAAATCGCTGCAATGCAGATAATCCTGATTTTCGTTAAACAAAACCCATGCAGTGCAGCCATAACCATTAGAGAAATTGCCGCCAAGGTCAGTGCCCCACGGGGCAACTGCTTGATTGCAAAATTTTTCAAAAGCATGCTCACTCTCAGCCTGCGTTCCAACCGGCACTATGCCATAGTTTGTCAAATAAAAACCAAATTGGTCAAAGCCTGACTTATTTGGAGATTTCGGCCCGTTCACATCAACAGTAATACGTCCGCAAACAGCGCCTAAAGGTTTTGAAGTTCCCCAAACCCAATTACTCTGACCGTTCCAAAGCCGAAAATTCATAGTTGTACCGTCAATAAGACGAACGGAAGTAGAAACCCCGGAATTTGCAGTACCCGAATCCGTGCAGTGTTTTTGAGTGTATGCTGAATCCTTGCCGATACAGTTTTGGGCTATATTTAAATACGGGGCGAATTTGTTCGCCATAATTATATGACTGTTCTCTTCATACATGCCGCTCATGCACCGATCCTTCGGCTCGGAACCGGTTTCAAATACAATCCGGTCATATACCTGCTGAAGAATTGAATAACTCTTTTTAAGCTGGTTTACGGTGATTTTTTCCTGACGATGCTGTATTAAAGTTGGCAAAGTCATGGCAGCAACAATTCCGATAACGCCAAGGGTTATTAGAACTTCTGCCAATGTAAAAGCGACCTGACGCTTGTTTACGGAAACTCTTGCATGCGCAGAATCTTCGGCGTGAGTAAACGCCGCGCAATTTGAATTAAAAAATCTTTCGAAAATTTTAAAAAAAGCTGATTGCTTGGAAAGATTGCTTATAAATTCACTCTTAATACCTTGAGGGATAAGGTTTTCAGATGCCCCTACCCCCCTGAAAAGCTTGTGCCACAATGATTTTAGCCATTTTAGACTCCTTTTTATACAATTAATACCATCTTTATTATATATAATTTTTCAAGATTTGCAACAATTTATAAATATTTTCTGTTGCGAAGTTCGTCCGGCAAAAACTGTTGATAAACATCAGGCGCATCATGGCTGTAAACGTAACCGATTCCGAACCCGTAATTTTTCGCATCTTTGTAATGCGCATCCTTCAAATGCATCGGCGGCGGAAAATCTTTTCCATGCTCAATATCAGAAAGCGCCGCATCAATTGCGCAAATGGCCTTGTTGCTTTTAGGCGCTTTAGCAACATAAATTACGGCAAGCGCAAGCGGAATCCGGCCTTCCGGAAGCCCCAGAAGTTCGACAGCTTTGTATGCATTTACAGCGATATTCATCGCATTCGGATCCGCAAGCCCGACATCTTCCGCCGCGCAAACAATCAAACGCCTTGCAATAAATCGCGGGTCTTCGCCGGCCGCAATCATTTTGGCAAGATAATAAATCGCCGCATCAGGGTCAGACCCGCGCAAACTTTTCTGAAAGGCTGATGCGCAGTCGTAATGCTCCTGCTGAGAATATCTTGTGTTGCGTTTCTGGCAGATTTCTTCGATAATTGAAACCGTAAGATTTCGGCGGTTGTCTTTCAAATCGCTTGCGAAATATGCATTTTCCACGACATTAAGCGCATAACGCGCATCACCTCTTGCAAGGTTTACAATAAAATCCAAAACTCCGCTTTCGCAATCCATTGCAGTGTAATTTTTGGCAAGATAGGCAAAACCTTTTTTGATAATAGATTTCATGCTCTCATCGTCTATGGAATTGAGCCTTATAACCTGCAATCTTGACAAAAGCGCCGGAACCACCTGAAAAGAAGGGTTTTCGGTAGTCGAGCCTATGAGGAATAAGGTTCCGTTTTCAAGATGTGGAAGGAGCGCATCTTGCTGGATTTTTGAATAGCGGTGAATTTCGTCGATAAACAGAATGGTTTTTGAGCCGCTTCGAAGAGCGTTTTTTGCGCTTTCAACGGCCTCTTTAATATCTTTGACGCCGGAGGTTACGGCAGAAATCTCTATAAAATTCGCATTGGTTTTTGTGGCAATCAGGCGGGCGAGAGTTGTTTTTCCGCAGCCTGGCGTGCCCCAAAGGATAATTGAAAACAGCCTGTTTGTCTTGAGGAGATTAAGAATGGGGCTGTTAGGAGAGACGACATTACTTTGGCCGAGGAATTCTTCGAGGGTTTTCGGGCGAAGAGTTTCGGCGAGCGGGATTTGTTTATTTTGATTTTCGAGTTCCGTAAAAAGATTGTTCATAGTATAATTGTAGCATGGATTTTGCGTAGAGTGAAGCGAAGTCGGAGCGCGCTCAGCGCGGAGACGGAGCGGAACTCGAAGGAGCGCGGAGCATAATGAGCGGCAATTTTGCGGAAGCAAAATAGAGCGAATGACTGCGGAGCGTGGAGCAATAATCCATAAGTATTGGAACTGAATGAGGCGAAAGGCGCTTTTACAAGAATTAGGCGCTTGAAGTCCACAATTAGGACAGGGTGCGTGGAACGACCGTCATCTTCTTGCGAAACCCGCAACCTCCCACGAAAATCGTCACAAACCCCTCTCCTGGTAGAGGAGAGGGCAGAATTTCTTAACGAGCGCCCCGCGCGAGTTTAGAAATTCGGGTGAGGTACTACGTCCGTAGGAACATCGGAACGGGATTAGATGAAAGCCGCTTGTGAAAAAATTAGTCACAGAAGTTAAAATTTAAGACATTGCGCTAATGAAATTATTAGGTTAAAGTGAACATAGCGAACCTTGAATTAGCGGAAAATATTTGACGGAAAAACAACCAAACCGCATCCAAAACTTCTGAAAGGTAAAAATGAAAAAACATCTTTTAAAAAAATTTTTTCTTATCCTCATAATAATAATTGCAGTCCTGCTGAGCGCACCCTGCGGCAGAAAGAAAAACGTCAGCGAAAACATTCATGAAGTCATTTTCTGGACCCTTCAGATGAGTGACTTTTCGGATTATATGAACGGCGTTATCTCTGAATTCGAGACCCAAAATCCCGACATAAAAATCAAATGGATTGACGTTCCGTTTTCAGAAGGCGAAAAACGCACGCTTGCCTCTGTTATGAGCGACAATCCGCCGGACTTGATTAACCTCAATCCGGATTTCTCGGCAACACTCGCGCAAAAAGGAACGCTTTTTGAAATTCCGGCAGAATCGACACTCGATTTTAATGACGAAATTATCGACTCGCTAAAATATAACGGAAAACTTTACTCAATCCCGTGGTACGCGACATCCGCCGTCACAATTTATAACAAAAATCTGGTTCAAAAATCCGGCATTTCTGTTCCGAAAACTTACTTTGAACTAAAAGCCGCAGCCCCAATCGTCAGAGATAAAACAAAAGCTTATATATTCCTGCCGAACATCACCGAAAACGACACCATGCTGAAAATTTTGAACAAATACGGCATAAATTCTTACGAAACAATCAATTCAGAAAAATCTGCAGAAGTTTTCGGGCTTTTCAAAGAACTTTATCAGAACAACCTGATTCCCAAAGAAAGCATCACCCAAACCCATCGCGAGGCGCTGGAAAAATACATGTCTGAAAACGTCGTACTTTTTCAGGCAGGGGCAAATTTCCTCAATCAGATTCAGGAAAACGCACCAAAAACTTACGAAAACACTGACGTTGCATCGCAATTGACCGGAGAGATGGGCCAGAATGATTTTTCGCTGATGAATTTTGTAATCCCTCTTCGCGCCAAAAACAAAGATGAGGCGTTGAAATTTGCGCTGTTTTTGACAAATGAAGAAAACCAGCTTGCACTTGCGCATCTTACAAACGTCATCGCAACAAACAAAAAAGCTTTGAAAAACGATTTCTACACAAAATATGATGAGAAAGATTTGATGGCCAAAGCCCGTGTAATCAGCGCAAGCCAGCTTAACAAAATCCAACCGGCATTAAGAAGCGAACGCAACCAAAAAGATGTAAATAATCTTATAAATTCCGCAGTCCAAGAAATTCTTCTTGACAAAGCAGCCACAAAAGAAGTTCTGGACAAAGTTTCAAAAGATTGGAAAAATCTGGCGGATTAAGTTTTCAGGAAATTCCCGAAAATCAAAATCCGTCAGACTTTAATCGTATAAATCACTCGTAAATCCAATTAGCATAAGAAACTTCTGTGAGGCCTGTGATGACAGCCGTTTGTTGTGATATTGATTTCTGTATAAGAAGTCGGACCCATCGGCATCATTCCGCCCATCGGCATTCCCATATATCCGCCGGCAAAGCCCGGATACCCCATCGGATACATTCCGCCGCCAAATGTGCTGTAACCAAAAGGACTCATTCCAAAACTATATCCGAACGGATTCATGGAAGAAAGCATTGAGGCGCCAAACATGTTTTTCATACCCTGTTTATCTGCTTCATCCGTACCATAGCCTGCCGCCGCATTCGCTATATGTCCGAGGTAACTTCCGCCCCAATAGTCTCCGCCAGTGCGCTCATATATATCATGCGCCGCTATGTTTCTGATGGTTCCGTTCATCGCATGACGGCCAAAATTGAAAATCGCAGTACCGGTATCAACGCCCTTGTTTTTCTCATCAATTGCGTTTGCCGCACTGCCCATCCAGGCATTGACGTGTCCTAAAATGTTATTTATGCTTTCTAAACTCATAAATTTACTCTCTTGTTATATATCTCGTATATATATTAAAAATATTATTCCCGAATTATTGCCATGTTTTTTGCTTTTTGTAAAGATATATTACAAAACAATCTAACAATTCTAAAGTTTACGCGCAATTCAGCCGACATATATCTCAAGGAAATTAACAAGGGATACTAAAGCAATGGCTCTAAATGTTTACAATACAAATTATAAACTTGGCATTGACGCATCTGTTCTCAAAGAAGTTTCAGCTGAAATTCTTAAAAGGGCTGAGGCAAAAAACAGCCAATATAATGTAAACAATTCCTTTGGCAATGTTTTGAAAGCGACAGAAATCGGCGTTGATTTGTACAGCGGAAAAGTTGACACAAAAACAGCCGCACAAATTGCGCTCAACAACAGCGGGTTGAATATTCAGCTTAGCGAAACCGCGCAGAAAGCAATTCTGTTTCTTAACACGCAAGCCGCACAAAATGTTTCAAAAAACGTTGAAGGCAAAATGACAATTGCAATCAACGAAGTCAATACAGACACAAAACCCCAGCCGGCTCCGGCATTCAACAGTATCATCAGCAACAGCACCAGCAAAGATAAAAACGGTTCAAATCCTTTTTATCATGGCGAAATGTTGATGGAAAATTCCAAAAAAGGCGAAAAGAAAGAAGAGCCCAAAAGCATTTTCGGCTAACAACAGGCTTTTTGAGTATGATTATCCTTTAAATCAAATTTTTAAATGAGTAAAAAATATTCAAACAAAACTTATAAAGTTAAGTTTTACTCATTCGACGATTCTTCAATATCGTCCTCGCGTTCATCTTTTTTTTGTTTATTTTGCTGATTATGTTTGTTTTTTTCGTCAAGAATAAGCTGTTTTTTCTTTGAGTTTATAACATTTGCAACGTTCATCATCGCAAGCGAATTGAGCGTAGCACGAAGAACAGCGCTTCTGTCCATGTATCTTTCGGATTCACGTTCCTGCTCTTCTTCCTCGCGTTTTTGCTGAGCGAAGTATTCACTGCCCTGCCCCATTTTATCATCCTGGGTTCTTGCAGCGGTACCCGAGATGTCGCCGCTCTTGAAATTAAAAGAACCGCCAATCCCGAAAAATCCTGCTGACCTGTTATCGACCATAGTTTCTACCCTCGCTGCACCCCACACAAGGCATGCTTATTCTACGTGTTTTCTTGAGTATAGATGATTTAATGGTATATTAACTCATCTAAATAAATTATTTTGCTACGATATTAACAAAAGTTTACAAAAAACAATATTCTCCAATCGGAGACTCAATTTTTGAGAATCTAAAAACTGATAATAATTCCTACTTTACAAAATCTTTTTTATGATGTATATTAAAAAAGTAAAAAGATAATACACTTACGAGATTTAAGAAAGGTGGTAGAAAATGGCAAAATATGTATGTACGGTTTGCGGTTGGTCAACAGAAGCAGAAACTGCACCTGAAAGATGCCCTCTTTGCGGCGCAACAACGTTCAAAGAAATCGGCGGCGGCGCAAAAGTTTATGCTTGCGAACACAATGTAGGCGACGGCAAAGTTGAAGATAAAGAAGTTTTGGAAGGTTTGAGAGCAAACTTTGCAGGCGAATGCACAGAAGTCGGAATGTACCTTGCAATGGCAAGAGTAGCCGAAAGAGAAGGATATCCGGAAGTTGCGGAAGCTTACAAAAGATACGCATTTGAAGAAGCTGAACATGCTGCAAAATTCGCAGAACTGCTTGGTGAAGTTGTAACAGATTCAACAAAGAAAAACCTTGAACTTCGTGCAGAAGCAGAACATGGTGCATGCGAAGGCAAATTGGCTATTGCAAAACGCGCAAAAGAATTGGGTTATGACGCAATTCATGACACAGTTCATGAAATGGCAAAAGACGAAGCTCGTCATGGAAAAGGTTTTGACGGACTTTTGAAAAGATATTTTTCATAACGGAAAATGAGACAAATTTAGGCGCCGAAGGCTTTGGCCTTTGGCGCCTTTTAATATATTTGCAAAACCTGCGCATTTTCTGGTAAAATGTAGATATGTATGATGATTATTTACCTGAAAAAGAAGATAAAGAACTGCGCGCAGTCGGGCTTGAACTAATGTTTATGACGCCCGAAAAAGGCTCTAAAGAAGAAGGCGTGACAGCAGTTGAACTTGCGAAAATGGTCGAATTGCCGCTTGAAACAGTCAAGAAAAAGCTGATTATACTGAAAGATGCCGGAATCGTGCAGGTCAAAGGGATTAACCCGAAGTTGTGGAAGTTTGACAATTACAACTTCCAGCGCATGGATGAACAAAACGAAATCTTTAAACTGCTATGTTGTTTTGACGATGTGGATTTCGATAAATATTTTACTTATTAAAATCTTCTCACGCCGCGGCACAAAATCCGTAAATTAAAGAGATTAATCTTCTTTCGGGGCTTTGAGTTTTGCAAAATCAGACTTGATTTCTTCGGCTTTTGCAGAAAGCCTGTTATAAACTTGCGAATTTATTTCGCCCCCGATAAGTATCAAAATTGACGTGTAATAAAGCCAGACCATCAAAACCGCAAACGCCCCGATTGTGCCGTAAACCATGTTGTAAGTTTTTAGATTGTTCACATAAACAGAAAACCCCCATGAGCCTAACAGCCAGAAAGAACAGAAAAAGAAGGTCCCCGGAAGAGCGCTCGCACGCTTGAATTTTTCGTTTCCGCGTAAATCAGGCAGTATATAATAACTCAAAAACGCCATCACATACAACGCCAAAAACGCCAGCGGCCAGCGCATTGTCAAAAGTGTTATCGCAACCCCGTTTGAAAGATGCAAATGATTGATTAAAAAATTTATGATAACTTTTCCAAAGATAATAAGGTTTATTGTCAAAAACATGACCATCGTGTTCACAAAAACCATTATCAGCGAAAGAATTCTCGTGTAAATGAAACTTCTGGTTTCTTCAACCTTGTACGCACGGTTCAACCCCTTCAGAACAACAGCAATAGCATTTGTCGACAAAACAAGCGTCACGATAATCCCGATTGCCGCCATAAGTTTTCCCTGATTGAAAATCATAACCTCCGACAACACCGTAAGAATCAAATCCATCGACTGTTCAGGCATCACAGTCGACAAAAACATCAAAACTGGATCCATATACGACTTGTTTCCCATCCAGCCGAACACCGCCATCAAAAAAAGCATAAACGGAAAAATTCCGATTACCATCATAAAGCCCATTTCGGCCGCCATTCCGAAAAAATCGTTCTTGATTACAGAAATTATTAATCGTTTTATTCCTCTTACAAAAGGTTTCAAAACCATGGTTAAATCTCTCTTTTTCTGATTTCAGCAAGAATTTTCTTAACAGCATCCTTCACGCCGGCTTTGATAACGCAGCCTGCCGCAAGCTTGTGGCCGCCGCCTGCGAAAACTTCGCAAATCTCGGCAACATCAACATTTTTGCTGCGCATTGAAATTTTACTTAATGTCGGCCCCAATTCTTTCACAATAAAAGCAACTTCTGTCGTTACAATTGCGCGGAGTTTTTCGCACAAACCTTCCGTACAGTCTTCCGGCGCCTTAAATTTCTCGATATCTTTTTTGTAAACCGTTGTGCAAACAATTTTGTCGTTTTCGAAAAACTCGGCCTTGCTTATGCAATACGCCTGAAACAAAACATGATTTTTAGAAGAAGATTCGTAAACTTTTTTATAAATATCAGCAGGCCGAACGCCAAGCGCAACCATGTCAGACGCCGCTTTCAGAGCCGCAGCAGAAGTGTTGTCGTACTTGAATGAACCCGTATCAGTAAGGATTGCGGTGTAAAGGCAAACTGCAGTTTCTGTTGAAATTTTCCAGCCGCAACTTTTGAAGATTTCGCATAAAAGTTCGCCCGTCGAACTTGCCTCCGGATTAATTATATTCAAATCCGCATAACCTCTGTTGGTTTTATGGTGGTCAAGATTTACTTTGAATTTTCCTTTATCAAAGAGGATTTTAGCCTCGCCGATTCTGTCAATTGCCGCAACATCAACGTTTATGACAAGGTCATATTCGCGCGATGTGTCAATATTTTCAAGCGTTTTGATTCGGGAAACATTCGCAAGATACTCAAAAGTTTTCGGAACCTTTGAAACGCACAAAAGGTCGCATTCTTTATGAAAATTATCCTTGATTGCGCCAAACATCGCGCAAATTGAGCCTAAAGTATCGCCGTCAGGGTTTATGTGAGATATTACAAGTATGTTTTTTGAAGACTTTATGATATCATTTAATTGTGAACATTCCATTCCTTTATGATATCACAAAAAAGGACAGGAACAAAATATTAAGCACCCGCGGCTCACTGCACGTCGCAAGGGCATTTCGCATTAAAAAGGACTCCTGATGAAAGAAATTCTCTACACTGATTTTGTCGGCACAGACAGCATTATTTCAAAAATGCTCGAGCAGAAAGAAATCAGAAAAGCAATTACAAGAAATAATTTGTACCGCTTTTGGGGAAAAATTGCGGGCGCAAAATTTGCGCAGAAATCGCGTCCCTATTCAATGCTCGGGGGTGGTGTTATGGTGATTGCGTGCGAAAACGGAATTGTCGCGCAGGAATTAATGCTGAAAAAGACACAACTTCTGGTAAAATTCAAACCATATCTTGAATCTTTAAAACTAAATGTTAAGGATTTGCGTTTTGACCCGAAAAAATGGGTTAACGACGGGGCGGCTGATTAATCTATATTTGCGCTTTGAATTTTTCTGACCAGAACCACCGAATGCGCTTCGATTGCCAGTTTTTGGCCGACTGCATCCATTTTTTCATTTGTTTTGGCTTTAATGCTAATGTTTTGCGGAGCAATAGAGAGAACATTCGCGAGAATTTCACGCATTTTCGGAATATATGGCATCATTTTCGGCTCCTGCGCGATGATTGTGCTATCGAGATTAACAATTTCGAAATTTTGCTCTTTGATTTTTTCGTAAACAGATTTCAAAAGAAGCGTGCTGTCAGCGTTTTTGTACTTGTTGTCGGTGTCGGGGAAAAGCGTTCCGATATCGCTCATGGCAAGCGCACCTAAAAGCGCATCAATTATTGCATGGATTAAAACATCCGCATCGGAATGCCCCATCAAGCCTTTTTCATGCGTAATCTTTACCCCGCCGATAATTAAATCGCGGCCGCTTGTGAGTGTATGAATGTCGTATCCTTGACCGATTCTGTACATAAATTTCTCCGTTTCTGCAAAAATTCTGCTTTTATGGCGCAAGTGGCGCTTGTTGTGATAATGCGCGGCGGTGCGGCGTGTTAATAGTGCGGATTTGCGGCTTATTCGTGTTACGTGGCGTGTGGCGCGCGACGAAAAGTTTCCATTTACGGAAATTAATTTTTATAAATATTTCGTCCGAGTTTTTTCACAAGCGCGATGTCTTCATATGGTGATTTGCCGGTTGTTGTAAGATAATTTCCGGTCAAAATGCCTTCCACACAAGAATTCAAGGCCTTAATCTGGTTTTCTTCAGAAAGCCTCATTCTGCCGCCGCAAAAACGAAGGATTGAATTGGGATTTGTGATTTTGAAAATCGCAAGCGTTCTCAAAACATTTTCTTCATCTATTTTGTCGAGGTAATTTTCAAACGGCGTCTGCGGAATCGGCATCAAGATATTAATCGGAATTGAATCGGGCTGGATTTCGGCAAGTTCCATTGCCATTTCGACGCGCTGTTCAACGGTTTCGCCCATCCCGAGAATTACGCCGCAGCAAAGTTCCATTCCGTATTTTTTGACTAATTTACATGTGTTGATACGGTCGTCAAATGTGTGGGTTGTGCATACTTGCGGGTAATACGAGCGGCAGGTGTTGATGTTGTGGTGAAAGCGTTTCAGACCGCTTGCGGCAAGTTGTTTTGCCTGTTCTTCCGTAAGAATACCGATTGATGCGCAACTTCTGAGACCGTCGATTTTGTTAATCTCTTCGATTAAGCTTATGATTCCGTCAGTGTCGCTCTCGTCGGGAGATTTGCCTGATGTGACGACTGCAAATCTTGAAACGTGGTTTTCTTTTGCCTCAAGCGCGGCTTTTTTAACTTCTTCTGCGCTGATTAAAGGATAAGTTTCAATTTCTGTTCTGTAGTGAGAACTCTGGGCGCAGTAGCGGCAGTTTTGAGAACATTTGCCGTTTCTGGCGTTTACAAGCGAACAGAATTCAATATCGTTTTTTATGTATTGGCTTGAGAGTTTCAAAAGTTCGTCGAGGTTTGTGTTATAAAGTTTCAATAAATCTTCTTTTGTTAAATTTTCAGCTATTTGCATATATTTCCGCCTTTTTGTCGTATGGTAATTGACCGTGCTTGTATTATATGATAAAATAAATTAAAAAAAAAGGATTAATTATGTTCTGTCCAAACTGCGGTAAAAAAGTTAACGATTACGACAATTTCTGCAAATTCTGCGGCCATGATTTGCGTGAAGAAAACGAAGGAAATTCAGCGGATAAATCTGATTTAAAAGGTGTGATAACAATACCTTACATAGACATTCATGCAAACGAAAAAGAATTGGATTTGTCATCCTATGAAAAATCCTGCCCGCAGTCGGATTTGAAAACCGCTGCTGCACCTGAAGCACAAAAAGAACACGCAAAAGAAGAAGATTTTGAAGAACAGGTCAGTGAAGATGAAGAAATTGTTGTTTACGAGATTAAAAAGCACTGCATGGCGCTTTTTTGGCCATGTGTATTTTCGCCGCTTCTTATTGCGCATTTCTGGATTTTCTATGTAAATATTCCGAGTTTAATCGGATTTTTAATCGCGCTTGCGTTCCTTATGCCGATTGTTTACCCGATTTTACGATACTTTTCGGACAGAAGCGTTGTGACAACCTCAAACCTTCATATCAGACAGGGCGTTTTCAATTGTGAAGACATTTGCGTGCCGTTGAAGAAAATTCATCTTGTAAGATTAAGAAGGAGTTTTCTGGGCCGTCTTGCCGAATACGGGCATCTTATAATTGAGAAAGAAAATTCCGACAAGGAAATCGTCTACAGATACATTCAAAACCCTGACGATGTGGAATTCATCCTGAACAATTCGCAGGCTTATATTGCCGAATATCTTAAAAAATAAAACTCAGGCAATTATTTTGGCCTCAAAAAATTATTCAATAAATGCAATCGGAGTTGACTCTTTCAAATCTCTAACAGTTTTGAGGTCAATATCTGTAAAAACCGCGCCTTCATTTTCATCCATACAGGATTCCACAACGCCGTAAGGGTTTGTTATCATAGAATTTCCGATGCTGTAAAGGAACGGAAAGGGGCGCCCTGCAAGGTTTGAAGTCACAAAATAAACAAGGCTTTCTGTCGCGCGGCAGATGTTCATTGCGCGCCAGCAGTTTGCGAAATCTTCTTTTTCTTTTGGTTTAAGAGATGTCAAAGCGCTCCATGCACTTGGCGAAACAATGATTTCAGCGCCTTTTTGAATTAAGTTTTTGTATAGAAGCGGATATTTTATATCAAAACAAATGCTTAAACCCACTTTTGCAAAATCCAATTCAATCACAGCCGGAGGTAAATTTCCGGGTTCAAGATAGGTGTGTTCGTTGCCGCCAAAGAATCTGTAAAGATGGATTTTTCGGTATTTTCCGACTATTTCGCCCTGACGGTTGAGGACAAATGTCGTGTTGTATAGTTTTTCGCCATCCCGCTCGATTACCGAGCCGCAGACAATATTTACCCTAAACTTTTTAGCGGTTTCAGAAAGGATTTCGGTCACAATGCCGCCTTCAGTATCTTCCGGCACATTCAAAAAAGAATCATCATGGATTCCCGTACTGAAAAATTCCGGCAAAACCACAAGGTCCAAGTTTTTGCCGCTAAATTGTTCGATATAATTGTTCACGGTTTCAAGGTTTTTTATTTTATCGCCCAAAACCGGATTAAGTTGTATATTTAGAATTCCTGCCATAGTCAAATTGTAGCACAAATTTGGAGGAAAGAGAATGGTGAGGAGTGAAAGGTGCAAAGTCGGTATCGCGGGAGTTAGTTTTCGACAATTTTTTTGCTATCCATTCTTGTTATTATTTCGATACCCGATTCCTGCGCGATAACCTGAAATAAAATACATCACGGGCAAAGCCGGCTCAATCCACTTGAATCCCGACAGAACTCCGGCCGTTGCAATATCGTCCGTATGAAGCGCGATGTCGAGGGGCTCGGGTTTTCGCTCACTGTAAATATTTTCGCCTTTTCCATGTTTTTTGCCAAAAAGCGGGTCTATGCATTTTTTAGAAATGTAATTCGCAATTACGCTCCCGCCGACAATTCCGGTCGCCGTTATTCCTGCCATTATTACCGCAAGTTTTTTTACAGGCGTCAGCGGTTTAATTATCTTGCGGGCTGTCATTTTTTCGCTCGCGTAAAGTGCAGCGCCCGCACCCACATTACAAAGGAAAATATTTGCAAGATATTGATAAACCCCTTCTTTCACCTTGTTTGCTGTCGTTTTTTTGCTTTGCGTTCCGGTAAAAACATCCGCCGCAATGCCTCCTGCCACGCCGCCTGCAACAGGTATCAAGCCAATCAGTGAAAGGCGTTTGATTTCGGAAAAAATTTCTTTTGAGTTCAAATTCTCCGGCTCAGGCAGAATCTCTGATAAAAAAGCTTTTGTTTTTTGATTTTTCGGCATTTTCTCCGTAATTATTTCAATGTCTTTTAGAGAAAATTTTCTTCTTTTGGAATTTTGTAAAGTTTTTAGCAGCAAATCGTCTTTCAGAACGTTTTCCGACAAGAATTTGTCGATTGCAGATGCCTGTTTTTGCAAAACTTTTTCAATCGGAGTGTATTCAAGCAATCCTTTAAAAACTGTTTTGCCGCCGAATTTTAGCCCTCTTGCGCCAATGTATGAAGCAGTTGCCGCGCTTGCAATCGTAACCGCGTTTTTAAATGCGTTGAGAGATTTTTTTGAATCATTCCGTGATTTGTGAAAAGTTTCCCATCCCCAGACGCCTGCGCCAACGCCTGCCAGAGCAGCGGGCATTTTAGAGTGAAGCCTGCTCAAAACTGCCGGCTGGTCAATGTATTTTGCTAGTGTGATTATCTTCATTAATATTTTTGCTTTCTGTTTTGGCTGTGTTTAAATTCATATTGTTAGGCATAACTAACAATAATGCAAACAAATATCCTTGTCAAGCCTGAGACGCATTTTCAAATTAAATCATTATAATTTTTTAAAAATTCGGGGTTTTCAGTGCAATAATTTTGGATGTAGTCTGAAAATTTGACGAAATTTTTGAAGAATTTTTCGCTCACGATATGTTCCATTTTGCAGGCATTTTCAGAGGCTTCGGAGGGCGAAAGTTTCAAAACATGTTCAAAAAAAGCGCATAGGCTTTCATGTTTATTCAAAATTGTTTTTGCAAATTCTTCGCCTTGTTTTGTAACGGTTATTTTGGAATAAGGCTCGTAATTTATGAGTTTTTTTGCGGCAAGTACGTTCAGCGCGCCGGTTACGGAAGCCTTTTTGACGTTTAGGGCGTTTGAGATTTCTGTCACTTTTGCATAGCCGTTTTTGAGAACCTGTTTGTAGATTTCTTCAAGATAATCTTCCTGACTGTGAGAAAGTTTTTCCATGTTACAAGCCTTTCTTTTACCTTATAAAACCAGTTTTCCGGATTTAATCAATTTTTTCTTTTTTGGATTTGCGGTTTTGTTTTTCAATGAGTTTAAGGAATTGTTTGTAACCTTCGCCCCAATCTGCCATCGAGTCGAGAACTGATGCCAGACTATAGCCGACGTCAGTGAGCGTGTAATCCACACGCGGCGGAACTTCGTTATAGGTTTTTCTAAAAATAAGTCCGTCTTCTTCCATCTGTCTCAAATTTGCTGTCAGAACCTTCTGGGATATGCCGCTGACAGAGGTTTTCAACTCTCCGAAACGCTTTGTGCCTGACAAAAGTTCGCGCAAAATAATGACTTTCCACTTTTTTCCAATCATTTTTAAGGTTGTTTCAACAGGGCACTTTGGCAGGTCTTTCAAAAGCATAGTGAGGGTTTTCCTTTAGTTACAAAAATATACTGTTACGAATTTATTGTACAATGGAATTTTTTGCTTGTCCAGGTGTTAAGATTTTCTTAATTTGCGACTGATATGTTATAATATAGTTGATGAACGAGAATTTGAGACAAACATTAAAACTTCTTCCCTCGCTTCCGGGCTGCTATATTTATTATAACAAGGATGACGAAATAATTTACGTGGGCAAAGCAAAAATCCTCAAGCGCCGCGTGATGAGTTATTTCAACAAAAAGCATCATGACAGCGTGAAAGTTCAGGTTCTTGTATCTCAAATAGAGCGGCTTGAATACATTATTACAAACACAGAAGTCGAAGCGCTTATTTTAGAAAGCCACTTAATAAAAAAGCACAAACCGCGCTACAATATTCTTCTTAAAGACGACAAAAAATATCCGTATTTTCTGATAACGGACGAAGATTTCCCGCGGATTCAGGTTGTGAGGAAAAAGAATATGAATCCCGAAAAAGGCAGATATTACGGGCCTTACACGGATGTTCGCGCAATGTATTCGACGCTGGATTTTTTAAAGAAGATTTTTCCTTTGAAACAGTGCAAATCACCGAAATTCAAAGACCGCCCCTGCCTTTACTACCACATCGGGCGCTGTATGGCGCCTTGCCAGAACAAAGTTACAAGCGAAGAGTACAAAAGTCTTGTTCATCAGGCAGAACTTTTTCTTTCGGGCAAACAGTCAGAACTTATGGCGCAGTTAAAAGAGCAAATGGAAAAGTTTGCGGCGGCCGAACAGTTTGAAAAAGCGGCGCGGCTTCGCGACAGTTTTCTTGATTTGAAAAAAACGCTTGAAAAGCAGAAAGTCGTTTACGAAAACACCAAACTCAACGAGGACATAATTTCTCTGTTGACGGAAGACGGAATATTTGCAATCGTAATCCTTATGGTGCGCGAAGGGCGGCTTATTGATAAAAAAGATTTTGTTTACGAAGTTGAGACAGAAGACAAGACGGAATTTTTTGCGACATTTTTCAAAGAATATTACAACAATCTAACCCTCGGTTATCCTGACAAAATCGTTTCGAATGAGTTGGAAAACGTTGGGGAAAAAGATCTTTACGAAGAGTGGCTGGAGATTTTGGCGAAGAAAAAAGTCAAAATCAGTTACGGCAAATCTGCGCAAGGCAAGGAACTTCAAATGCTGGCAGACAAGAATGCGAAAGTCGTTCTTGACAACGCTAAACTCAAAAAGATGTCGAAAATTCGCGACGATTTCAACGAAATCGGATCTTATCTTGCGGAAAAACTCGAGTTGAAAAACTTTCCGCACAGGATTGAATGCTATGATATTTCGCACATTCAGGGCACAAATACCGTTGCATCAATGATTACATTCATCAACGGACAGAGCAAAAAATCAGAATACAAACGGTTCAAAATCCGCACGACCGAAGGAAAACCCGACGATTTTCTTTCGATGAAAGAGGTTCTCACCAGAAGGCTCAAGCATCTGGGCGAGAAGAATTGGGACAAGCCGGATTTGATGATAATAGATGGCGGCAAGGGGCAATTGTCAAGTGTTATGCAGATTATCGAAGAACTTGGAATAACAGGAATTGACGTTGTGAGTTTAGCGAAAAAGCATGAGGAAGTTTTCCTGCCAAAACGTTCTGAGCCTGTGATTTTACCGCAGAATTCAAGTGCTCTGTTTTTGTTCCAGAGAATTCGTGATGAGGCGCACAGGTTTGCGATAACTTATCACAGGAATTTGCGCTCAAAAACAATGGTCAAAAAACAGACTCTCAAAAAGGATTCAAATCAAGCTTAACAGAATCCGAAAATCCTTATCAATACACTGCCGCGCAAAAACTTATAAAAAACTATTTTTCATCCTGTTCTAATTCTAAAAGTTTGATAACCTTCCAGTGCTCGGTTAAGGCCTGAATCACAGCATCGTTGCCAATCCATTGCATAACATATCTTTCGTCCATTCCAAGACCGCCGTCCATTTTGTTAACGTACGGAAACGAAAATACGCCTTCTGATATCCCGATTTTTATAATAACATGCTGCTGGCCGTAGCGTTTTGAATTCATACTGATATTGAGATTATTGTATCTTTGCAAACTCATATGCTTTAAACCGCGATAGTTTGCGTGTTTATCTACAATAAAATCTCTTAAATCATACGCCAAATCATTAAAACTTTTAGCCATCAATCATCCAATCATATACAAGTATATTTATATTATAGCATAAGTTTCTATAGTTTACAACTGTGCATTTTTCCACAATGAACTCAAGTCTTCCGAGATAAATGCATTTTGCAGCCAGCGAAGAACAAACTTTTCGTCCATTCCAAGGCCGCCATTGTATGGCTGAGCTTCCGGCATTATAAATACAGCTTCTGAAATTCCGATTCTTACAATGACATGAAATGTCTGATAAATTTCAGGTTCCATATAAACCTTCAAATTATTGTATCTTTCAGTCGCAACGTTTTTCAAACCTTTGTAGTTTGAATGGCAGTCAATAAGATATTGTTTTAAATGTTGTGCTAGTTCGTTAAATGATTTTCCCATAATTATGCCTTATTTACTACTCTAATCATCACTAAATAATAATTTATCATATCATTAAAAATAAACAAGTCCTTCAAATGAATTAATTATTTAAACTGTGAATCGGGGCAGGAATTCGTCCGCCGCGTCTGACAAAACCGGTTGACGAGAGCCCGTTGACTTTCATAATTGGAGCTTCACCAAGCAAACCGCCCCATCCGACGCTTTCCCCAACCCCTTTTCCAATTGCAGGAATAATTCTGACAGCAGTCGTCTTTTTATTAATCATACCAATCGCCATTTCATCGGCAATCATGCCGGCAATCGTATCAACCGGCGTGTCACCGGGGATTGCAATCATATCAAGTCCGACCGAACAAACTGATGTCATCGCTTCCAGTTTATCAAAAGTCAAACAGCCCTTTGCGGCCGCCTCAATCATTCCGGCATCTTCCGACACGGGAATAAATGCGCCCGATAGCCCGCCGACATGCGAACTTGCCATAATTCCGCCTTTTTTCACCGCATCATTAAGCATTGCAAGAGCCGCCGTTGTGCCATGCGCTCCTGCATGTTCAAGCCCCATTGCCTGAAAAATTCCCGCAACACTGTCGCCTTCAGCGGGTGTTGGTGCAAGCGACAAATCAATTACGCCAAACGGTATTCCTAAACGTTTTGCAAGTTTTCTGCCCACAAGTTCGCCCGTTGTCGTGATTTTGTATGCGGTTTGTTTAATTTTATTCGCAAGATCGCTCATATCAGCGCCTTCAGGCAAATCCAAAATCGCGGCTCTCACAACCCCCGGTCCTGAAACTCCGACATTCAAAGCGCATTCAGGTTCGCCCATCCCGCAAAATGCTCCGGCCATAAAAGGATTGTCGCCCGGAGAATTGCAGAAGCAAACAAGTTTTGCAGCGCCTATGCAGTCTCTGTCTTTTGTAAGCTCAGCGGCTTTTTTTATGGTTTCCGCCATCTTCAAAACCGCATCCATGTTTATTCCGGCCTTTGATGAGGCAAGATTTATGGATGAGCACAGAAAATCTGTTTCGGCCAAGGCTTGTGGAATACTTTCGATTAAAAGTTTGTCGCCTTTTGTGCAGCCTTTTTCAACAAGTGCCGAAAAGCCGCCGATAAAGTTCACGCCGACTTCTTTTCCTGCATTATCAAGAGTTTTTGCAATTTTCACGTAATCCGGATTTTTGCATGCCTCGCCGATTAATGAAATCGGTGTAACCGCAATTCTTTTGTTGATAATCGGGATGGAATATTCGTTTTCTAGTTCGTTTGCGTATTCAACAAGATTTTTGGCATATTTTGTTATTTTGTTGTGAATGTTTTCGCAAACAACATCGACATCTCTGTCAATGCAGTCGCGAAGGCTTAGAGAAAGCGTCACCGTTCTTATATCAAGATTGTGAAGCTTTATCATATTTATTGTTTCTAAAATATTATTTTCGTTAATCACCGCCATAATTTAGTCCTAAAATTTTTGCAAAACTTTTTGCTTTTACTCTTACTTTCAATTCAACACGCCGGCTTTTTGCCAAATCCTCATTGCCGTTTTCATCCAGAACTGGTTCTGAAAAACTTTTGCCTTCAACAACAAGCATTTTCCGCAAACTTTCGCTGTTATTTTTGTCAAAGTTTGTTTTAAAAGCGTACTGGGCAACGGCATTTGCACGCAAAAGGCTTAGTTCCATATTTTTGGCAAACTGTTCATCCTGGGTTTTTAATCCCGCAAAGGACTGCGAATCGGTGTGGCCTTGAATTACGATATTGCTGATGCTGTCTTTGAGCGCGTCTTTTGAATAAATCGTATTGATATAAATCGGGATAAACTTGTCAAGATACTGTTTGCCTTGAGGAGTGAGCGTGTAGCTGTTTACCTCAAAAAGCTGTAGGTCTGAGATTTTTACGTTTCCTGTAAGCTTGTCAACTTCTGCATCAATATCTGCGTCTTTGAGTTTTTCGACAAGTTCTTCGGTGGCTTTCATCTGGTTTTCCTGCAGTTTTATGGTTTCTTGCGTAAAGCCGGTCATCGCAAGCACAAAAAGCGTCATAAATACAATTGACAAACCGAGCATCAAGTCTGCCATTGTTGTCCAGAATACGTTTTCTTCCGCTTCTTTAAATCCGCCTTTTCTTGCGTCTATTGCCATTTATTTTCCTCTAAAATATATCGTCTACAACATCTCCGCCGTTATTTTTGGCAGATTCTTTCATTTGTTTGTTCATAAGGTTAATCCCGAAAATAAGGTTTTCCAGATACGGAACAAGGTTTGACGCGATTCCGGAATTCAGTGCGACCTTAAAGTTGTCAGGCATTCCCGCAATCAGATGCTGAAGGTTGTTGTTCTGAACTTTTGTTTCGCGAAGAAGTTCGAAAAGGAATTTTTCTGACGAGATGTTATCAAAAAGTTTTGAGATTAAATCCTGACATTTAAGAAGGTATCTTTTACAGATATTGTTGTAAGTGACTCTTTCGATTACCGTAAAAATCAAGCAGGAGCCTACCGCAAAAACTGATACGAGCGCTGCGACCTGCATTGAAGTCATAAGGCTTGCAACTGAAGAGATTGTTCTTTCCTGAGATGCAAAGTCTACTTTTCCGAAAGCAATTGCGATGTTCAAAAAGGTAAACAGAGGTCCCAAACCTGTCAGGATTGTCGGTACTGAACCTATGAATTTAAAGTTATATTTTGACATAATCAAAGATTCTTCGTTAAAGAAATACAAAGGGTCAACTGTTGTTTGGATATTTTGAACGGTTGAAGATACTTCTTTGTAAGTCAGGGTATTATTTTGGCCTCTAAGGGCGACTGATTCAGAGAAGACTAGCGTGTTTTTGAATTCCAGCCATGCGCCTGAGACGTAAGGATTCAAGGACATCCACTCGTCGATTTCTTTGAATCTGAAATTCAGGTCTGTTTTTTTGAAGTTTTGAAGATATCTGTGAAGTATTTTCAAATTTTTATTAACATACAGGTATCTGTTTAGGCAGAACAATGTTGATATAACAAAAGTTGAAAGTACGATTAGAATCGGAATATCCGTAAATATATGTGCTAAATTCATTTAAAAACTCTCCATTCTGACAAAATTATATCATGTTTAGTTATTTGTGCCAAAAAGTTAAGGACTGTAAAGCTGTGCTACGGTACTACGTACGTAGGTGGATTTTCGGTAGAGTGAAGTGAGCGGAAGCGAACGAAACTCGTCACATCCGAAGCACCGCAGTGAGCGGCAAAATCGCGAAAGCGATTTGGAGCGAACGCTAGGTGCGGGACCGCCGAATAATCCAGACATACTGGGGCTGTCATACAGGAGCCGCTTTTAGAAGAACTATGCTCTGGATGTTCAGGATTAGGACGGGGGCGCTGGGGACGGTCGACGTCTTCTGACGATTCCCGCAAACTCCAACGAAAATCGCCGCAACCCCTCTCCTGGTAGAGGAGAGGGTGGAATTTCAACTTTAGCCCGCTTAAAGCGGTGCGAAAGTTAGAAATTCGGGTGAGGTACTACGCACGTAGGTGGATTTTCGGTAGGGTGAAAGGAGCGTGAGCGACTGTAACCCGAAAGAGCAACAATTCAACGGAGCGCCTTAAAGCCGTAAGGCTTTAAATAGCGAAGTGCTTGAATTGTGCGCACCCGAATAATCCAGACGTATTGGAACTGTCATACAGAAACCGCTTTTGAAAGACTTAGGCGCTGGACCTTCAGGATTAGGAGAGAACCGCTAAGAAAGGACGACGTCTCCTGACGATGTTAACCATTTGCCACCCGTGCCGCGTCCGACAACAACATTTCGCCGCTTTAGAAATAACCGGAGAAACTCCGATTTTTCATTATTTTAAACAAATCCCCAAAACCTACTACTTCTTCTTATACCTGCAGGGGATTATTTCAAATGAAAAAACATTTACAATTGCAATATAACAAAACCGGCCTCAGACAAGGAGAATATTTTATGCTGATGGGAAACGATTGTCACGATTGCAGCAGATACAATCGTATGGAAATGAAAAATGTGAATAAAGATATAGTTGCCTGGCTAGAAGACATAGTCGAGGAAAACAACAGCCGTATAGAAAGGAAAGAATGGAAAAGCAAATATAACAGCTATGTTGTATACGATTACGAGCCATTTTGTACTGACGGTTTTGAGATTAATCTTGTTATCACATCATACGACGCTGCGTACTTAAGTTTTATTAAGTACTTATATGACGAAAAAATAAGCACAATTGAATATTTAAACAGCTGCATCGGCGCTTGAGGCGCCTGTATGCAAGAAAATTTTGCGCTTTCACTTGCTAAAAATTTGCAAATGCGGCGCAAAATCTTAAGACAAACCAAAAGGCGGAGTGATAAACCCCGCCTTTTAGGTTAACAAATTCTATATTCAAATTATTCAGCAGCGTTAATGCCGGTAAAACAATCTTTGCAATAGACTTCCTTGCCCGGGATGGGTTTAAAAGGAACCTGAGTTTGCGCACCGCATTTAGAACAAACAGCGTCGTACATTTTTCTGCCGTGTCTTCTGTTGTTTTGTCTGCGGGATTTGCGGCAGTCGGGGCATCTTTTCGGTTTGTTGACAAGCCCTTTTTCTGCATAGAATTCCTGTTCGCCCGCTGTGAAGATAAATTCTGCTCCACAATCTTCACATACTAGTTTTTCGTCTTGGTACATTTTTGTGTTCTCCTGATTTTGTACTTTGTAAGGAAATATATTGCTAAATCATCCTTATCTTACAGATTATATACTATTTCCCAAAATTATGCAAGGGTGGATTTTGCGTAGAGTGGAGCGAGCGTGAGTGAGCGAAACTCGAAGTAGCGCGGAAGCTTAATGAGCGGAAGTTTTGCGAAAGCAAAATGAAGCGAATGAATGCGGAGCGTGAAGCAATAATCCAAGGGTGGATTTGTGCTACGCACGTAGACATACTGGAACTGGATGAGATGAAAGTCGCTTTTGAAGGAATTAGGCGCTGGACATACAGGATTAGTACAGGAGCGCTTGGAAAGGGCAACGTTTTCTGACAAATCCACAAAACACGACGAATATCGTCGCATCCCCTCTCCTGGTATAGGAGAGGGTGGAATTTCAACTTGAGCCCGCTTAAAGCGGTGCGAAAGCTAGAAATTCGGGTGAGGTACTACGTACGTAGATGGATTTGCCTTCTTTTCTGCGCAAGCTAGAGCGAGCGCTAGAAAATGGCCTCACGGTAAAATGAAAATTGGAAAACTTCGACGAAATTTTATAAACAGTGAGCGTAGGGTGAAGTGAACGAGAGTGAACGAAACCCGAAAGAGCAACAATTCAACGGAGCGGCTTAAAGCTGTGAGGCTTTAAATAGCGGAGTGCTTGAATTGTGCGTACCCGAATAATCCAGACGTATTGGAACTGTCATACCGAAGTCGCTTTTAAGGGAATTAGGCGCTGGACATTCAGAACTAGGACTGGGGCGCTTGGAAAGGACGACGCTCTCTGGCGGTTAATGTGAAATTGTGATGATTTTATACGCACGTAGAAACTTTGGGTCTGGATTAGATGAAGGGCGCTTTTGCAAGAATTAGGCACGGAAGTGCAGGATTAGGACGGAGGCGCTTGGAAAGGTCAATGTCTTTTGAAAAAATCGAAAAAATGCCACATTTGAATTTCTGAAAAACTTATTAATAGATTTCCGCAAAATGAATCAAACAAGCTAAATTAGAATCTGTTAAATCAAACGCAAAAAATCGACCCACTCAATCATAATATTAAAAAATTTTATCGAACACCCACTCCCCCGATACGGTCTTTTCACCTTTCACTTCTCACTTATCACCGCCAGCGAAGCCCACAAAACCCTACAACAAAATCTGCGTGCCCAAAATAATCCTGTGACTGTCACGCATGTTCTGATTGTCACAAAAAACATAATTTAAAATAAGCCTCAATGCCTGACCTTTAATAAAATAGTTCAAACCGGCCGTGTATTCTCTTCGCAAATCCCCGCTGATATCACTATTCGGGTCAAACTGGTCCAAACGCGTCAGCACATGCAGTCTTTTTGTCAAACGGTAAGAAGCTGTTGTGTAAAAACCTGTTGCCTTATTAGCGTTAAAAGTCCGGCCGTTGTATCCATCGGCAATTGCATATTCCGCATTCACCGCAAATTTTTTGTAAGAATACCCGACATACGCGCCCCCGACTGCATAATTTTCATGCCGTCTTCCGGCATTTAATCCGCCGCCGACAATCAAATTTCCGTATCGCCCGTCGGTTTTTCCAAGCGGCTTAAAATTCACCCAGCCCGTGAATTCAGCACCCGGGAAAAACTCATGAAAATACCTGTCAGAACTGTTCAGTGCAAGCTGATAATCCGCTAAAGAATAATTTCCGACAACCCTCACCCCGAGCGCACGAACATTTCCGAAATTCCGCGCAATCTGCGAGCGCGCCGCAAACGGCAGCGTGTAAGAACTTGCACCGCCCTCAAAACCTATCTGATTTCTGGAATTACCTACAATAACTTTGTGATGCGGAATTGCCGTATTCATTATATAAATATCAGAAATCATCCCTCTAAAATAGGATTCGCCTGAGATGGGACGTAGATTTAACTGCATTTTAAAATCGGTATTTTTATCTCTAAAATCTCCAACAACACCAACTTCAGCGAATCCATTTTCATAAGTTGTATCATAATCATTACCCGTAAAAGAAGCGCCTAATCTACCCTGGTACGCGCCATAAAATTGAACTTTATCAACAGGGCCTTTTTTGTATTTGTAAGTCAACTCTTCGCGCAAAAGATATGAAGGAATTGAGGTTCTTTCCAGTTTTTTCTTGTAAATTCGTCCGAAAAGCGATTCCTCTTCTATTTTGAACGGATGGTCTTTATCTTTATCTTTATCAATAATATTGTCAAAAATAGAAAATTCTGTATCAATATTGTCATTGATACCATCTTTTATCAAATCTTCATCTGTTTCTTTTTCTTTCATTGAAGAAATGATGCCATTTTTAACCTGCTCATTTTTTTCCACGTCAAGATGAATAACTTCCTGCGGCACATCAGGCTTTTTGCGGGATTTGGCCAAAACTTCGCCGGAACAAAAAGTTGTCAGAAAAAATAATATAAAAGCTATTCGGAAAAATCTGTTCACAAATATTAATTATAGCATGAAAAATGTTGAAATTCATGGTTTTTTTATTGTATATTGTAAAATATGACAAATGTAACAAAAAATGAAAAATCAACAAAAATCAAAGCCCCGATTGTAGATGCCCTAAAAAAAGCTTATGAAAACCCCACCTATCAGTTTCATATTCCGGGTCACACAAAAGGAAACGGAACTTTACCTGATTTTCGAAAATTAATCGGCAAAAAAGCGCTTTCGCTTGATACAACCGACGAATTCGACGGACTGGGAACACTTCATCCTGCAACAGGCCCCATAAAAGAGGCTCAGGAACTTGCGGCTATAGCATTTGGCGCGAAAAAAACTTTCTTTCTTTTGAACGGCTCAACTGCCGGAAACCTTGCACTTGCAATGGGATTGACAAAGAAAGGCCAGAGAATTTTAACCAACAGAAACTGCCACCGCTCGGTTTTGACGGGAATGATTATTTCAGGCGCTGAACCCCTGTGGCTTATTCCGAACCGGTTTGAGGATTGGGGAATCTGGGGAAATATAAGCCCTGAAAGTGTTGAAGAACAGTTGAAACTTCATGATGATGTTGCAATGGTCTGGATTACAAACCCGACTTACGAGGGAGTTGTATCTGACATCAAATCTATTTCTGCGGTATGCAAAAAGTACGGAGTTCCGCTGATTGTGGATGAGGCTCATGCTTGTTTGTGGAATTTCAACAAACATCTTCCAACCCCCGCGCTTCAATTGGGAGCAGATGCTGTTGTGCATTCGCTTCACAAAACAGGCGGGTCAATGAGCCAGAGTTCGATGCTGCATATTGCTGAAAATTCAATTCTGGATGTTGACGCTGTTGAAAAAGCTTTGAAACTTCTTCACACAACAAGTCCATCTATGCTTTTATTGGCAAGTTTGGATGCGGCACGCGCGAATTTGGAAAGCCAGAGAGGCAGAAAACAGCTTGCGCGCGCAATAGAAAATGCAAAATATCTTCGCCGCGAAATCGACACAATGGAGCATATTCACCATTTGAAACCTGATTTTGGCTACAAAACAGATATTACAAAGGTATTTATAAAAGCCGACGGGCTGTCCGGAAAGCGGTTAGAATCGATTTTGGAAATCGACTTTAATATAGAAGTTGAAAGTGCTTCTGATGCGGGGCTTTTGCTTTTATCAAACCTTGGAAACTCAAGAGCGGACATAAAATATCTTGTTGACTGTCTCAAGAAAATTGACAAAACGAATTACACTGACATTTGCTATCTTGAGAACAAAAAGCACATGCCTATGCTGACACCTGTTATCAAGATGAACCTTCAGGACAGCTTTTATGCGCCGAAAGAAACTATTCCGAAATCTCAGGCTATCGGAAGGATTTCGGCGGAAGTCATTGCAGAATGCCCGCCGGGGATTGCGATTTTACTTCCAGGAGAACTGATTACCGAAGAACATTTGCCGTATTTGCAGGATTACGAGTTTATTGAGGTGATTAAGTAAGGTTTATGAGTGAAAAGAACTTAGTGAAAAGTGAAAAGACCGTATCGGGAGTTGATTTTCAACGAAATTTTTCTTTTAATGTTATAAAAAACTAAACCCGTCGGATTTTACAAATAATAAACACCCCGTATCCGACTTTTCACCACTCACCTTTCACTTCTCACTTATAATTCCTGCCCAAAGCGCGAAAATCTTCAAACAAAAATTTTCGCTTAACATTTGTTAATATTCTTAATTCCAAGAGAATTTTTAACCAAGCAGATTATCTAAAACCTTCGCGTTATCTTCCGCTTTTTGAACCTGATGAACAGTTGTTCTTCGCATGTAAGTTCTGAGTGCTTCGCGGATAAGTTCGCTTCTGGTGCGCTGTTCGTCACTTGCAAGGCCATCTACACGATTTAAAAATTCATCCGGCATAGTAACAAGTATTTTTGCCATTATGCATTAACCCTCCATGCTATAAGTGTAACATATTTTTTTATTTTGACAAGTGTTATTTAAAAATGTGTTAACCCGACTGTGCAATAGACATTTAATAATTGATTGGAATATTATGGCGTTGTAAGTTAAGAAAGGAGTTTTTAATGGACGAAAACAACTACGAAAACCGTCATGAATACCGTCACGACGATTGTTTTTTATGTAAACATCCGGTTTTGAAACATATTTTAACCGGTTTGCTGACATTTTTGGGAGCTTTTGCGGCATTTTACGTGGTCACTGACTGGCATTACAAAAGAATGCTTGACCCTGTATTCCAGATGAAAAAAATGGACAGAATCATGCACAAAGAAGCGCACCAGATGCAAAAAATGGCTGACAGAGATTTTGCAGCCGGCAGAAGGCTTGAACACAAAGCAGGACAAATTGTACACATCGAAAAAGGTGATGATGCATACAAAATTATCATCAATTTGAAACCTTTTGACAACGATGAAAAGAATGTTGAAGTTACGACTGACAACAAAACCCTGACAGTAAAAGCCGCAGGTGAAACAAAAAAGCACAACAAGGATTCAATAATCCGTTTCACGCAAAGCTTTATTTTCCCTGATGAGGCAAATTTAAGCGAAATCAGCAAATTTAAAGAAGGCGACCGCTACATAATAGTTGTCCCGATAGGAGTTGATTAGAATTGAAGCCGGATACAAAGTCCGGCTTTTTTAATGCGATTTTCATGCTAAAATAAAGTTATGAAAATTCTTGTAACCGACGATTCTACAGGCTGGATAGAGCATCACACTAAAATTCTCAGCGGACTTTTTCCGCCCGAAACCACAATCGACACTGCAAAAAGTGCCAAAGAAGGCCTTGACAAAATCACTCTCAATATTGATGAGCCTTACGATATTATTTTCACGGATATGCAGATGGAGAGCGATTTTCTGCCGCTTTATGCGGGCGAATGGTTTGTAAGACAGATTCAAACTTACAAAGAATATGAAAATAGCCGTATAATAATAATTTCTGCCGCCCCGAACATAAAAAGCATTGCCGGAAAATACAATGTCGAATACATCCCAAAATACATGTGCCAGCTGAAAGAAAGCTATAAAAATCTTTTGTTTAATTAGAACTCTGCCATCCGCATTATATTTAGCGTATCGTGCTTGAAAAATCGTTTAAGACGATTATTTGCAATTTTTATTCCACGATATTGTAAAGTTTTATTAAAACAAGTATTAAAACTATAAAGTTTCCGAACGAAAAAACCGATAAGAAATTTGTCAGAGGTTAGAATTCAAAGGAGTGAACTTTATGTACAAATACACAGTTTGGCCCGGTGCCTACAGTTTTAAAGAAGAGGTTTCATTGTTCGTTTTATACGTAAAAGAACAATGCGAGGAAGTGTTGAAAATGATTGAAAAGACAGAAGAAACTCTTGAAGAGTAGCGGCTGTTGAAAAGGATTTGTGTATGTGCCTTTGGCACAAAAATTTGTAAAGAGCGAAGAATTTCGCTCTTTTTGTTTTGGATTTGTTATAAAAATCAAATAGACAGAACTTTAATTTTAATATATTATTAATCTTGGGTAGTATCAAATCCTCCTGCCGCACACGCATTTTACTAAGAAATAGCGGGAAGGAGGTGATAATATGAGAGCAGGTTTAATTTCTTTATTATTTTTCTTTACTGAAAAATATAAAGATAAAAGCCCAACACTAGAGATGTTGAGCCTATTCCTGAAATCATAGGGTACTAAGTAAAGTCCTTGACAGTGTCCTAAATGTGTCAGGGGCTTTCCCCTATATAGTTATTATTTACGATTATATTAAATTTGTCAAGATAATATTGAAATTAGACCGTTTTCACGAGTTGTCTTGCCGTATTTAAAGCCGTTTCAAAACTTTTAGAGGACAAATCAATTTTTTCCGCACCGACAAAATCTTTCACAATTTTTCTTGCAAAAGACCCTATTGCAATTCCGTTGTAATTTATGCCGCACATTTGCGCTAATTCGGCAGTCTTTGAATTTGTTCCGCCGGAAAGCATTATATACACCTGAAGCTTCGCGTTTTGAATAATTTCTGCCGTTGCAACTGCCTGCAGCGTTGTTTTGTAATCGTCTTCGCCTCCGCTCATCGGAAACCCGTCTGCCTGAACAATTACCCTGTACGGCTCAATATCTGCAATAAGTCCTTTGACCAAATCCACAAGCCCGCAATCGCTTAAATTTCCGCGGCTTGTGCAAATGCTGAGCATTCCGCCAAAATTGTTCCTGATATAATCCCAGTTTCTTTTGATTTCCTCAAAATCCCCGTTCATTGCATGCAGTTCAATGCAGTCAATTCCCAAATCTATCAGCGGCGGCAAAACTTCACAAAGTTCTTTTGGCTCTGATACATAAGAAATCGCACCTTTCGGACAAATTTTTGCGCATCTGCCGCATCCTATACAGCGCTTTGATTTGACTTTGTGATAGCGGATTGCGCCCTGGGGACAAATTTCATCGCACTGAGAACAGCCAATACATTTTTCATAATCTATAACCGCTTTACTTATGTGCGGATCGCCTTTAATGCCGACACTAACGCAAAGACATGCATCTTCAACACCCGCTGATTTCAAAGCCCGCTTTGCCGCAAGAACAATTTCAGGTGATGCGTTCAAATCAAAAAATCTGCATCCGGCTTTTGCATAAAGGTACACAAGCCGCTCAACTTCAAGAGCGTCTTCATGTCCTGCGCCGCAAACAAGTTTAAAGCATTTTTTCGATTCAAGCAAATCCTTAATCATATAATTATTTTACCATGTAATTATAGATAATTTCAGAAGCCTTGACAATATAATCTTTTCCCAGAGGTGAATTGTAGGGTCTGTTTGCAAGAATAGCCACAATGTATTTTTTGCCGTTCGGTGCATAAACAATTCCGGCATCTCCAAGCATTTTACCGATATCGCCGGTTTTGTGAAGGAAAACCGCACCCGCGCCAAGTCCTGCCGGAATCAGGCGGTCATTATGAACATGTCCCATGTAATCAAAGATTTTTTCGCGCGAACTCATAGTCAAAAAGTTCGGGTTGTCCAGATTGTAAAGCATTCTTGCCAAATCTTCAGTTGTTGTGGTATTTGTGCCGCCCATATCAGGAAGCCAGGTGTTTACACGGGTTTTACCTAATCCCCACTGTCTTATGCCGGAATTTACATCTGTCATTGAACCGATTTTTGCCATAATCATGTTTGTTGCGGAATTGTCGGATTCAGTTATCATAATCCGCGCCAAATCGTCAATTGTCCAGACTGAATTTTCGGCCTTAAACTGGAGGCTTCCGGAGCCTTCTGCGCGGTAGTAGTTTGTAAGTTTCATTGTGTCATAAATCGTAAGCTGTCCGGCTTCTATTGAGCGGAAAAGCTGGATTAGCACCGGAATTTTGATAATGCTTGCGGCCGAATATATTTTGTCTGAATTCACGCCTGCATAATTTCCTGTTTCGTAATCCCAAACAAAAACAGAAGGCTCAATTGACGGGTAAAGTGATGAAAGATTTTCAAGTTGGTTTTCAAGATTAGAAAGTCTTTCATTCATATTAAGAGCAAGCATTTGCGGTTTTTTGGTTTCAGCGCCTTTAAGAGAATATTGGTCTAAGAACAAATCGTTGTGCAAATATTCTGATGTCGGTGTCAAAAGCTTTTGATAATCGGTTTTCACAGCCGGATAGGGCGATTTATAAAAGAAAGATTTTATTACGCGGTTGTAAGTGAACGGGAAAATAAACATCGCAAGAGCACTCAAAAACAGGATTGAAATAATCCGGTGAATAAAATAGTTTTTTTGAGCTTTGCGGCTTACCGGTTTTCGCTCAGGGCGCACATATCTAGGCTGCGCCTCTCTCACAGTACGCCTGGGTGCTGCAGGATAGGGTCTTTTTGGCATTAACTGCGCAGTGTTATTGTATCCGTATGGATTTCGCAAGTCGTATTTTTCCGCTAATTTCGGCATTGTTCCTCCAATATTTATCAATTTTAAACTTTTTTAGTCCGGTTGGCAAGTTAGTTTACAATTATTTAAACATTGATTTTTTAAAATTGCCATTGTAATATTAACTGATATGTGAGGTGAAATATGGATAATAATTGTATTTTTTGTAAAATAGTCAGAGGCGACTTTAACACTGAATTCGTCTATGAAAACGAACATCTGGTTGTATTTAAAGATATTAACCCGAAAGCACCGGTTCATCTTCTTGTTGTGCCGAGGGTTCATGTTGAATCTTTGAACGAACTTGAAGACAAAAACCTGATGGCAGAACTTTTGCAGGGCGTAAAAGACGTAACGAAAAAAATCGGCTTGAAATCATACAAAACCTTAATCAACACCGGAAAAGAAGCCGGTCAGGAAGTTTTCCATCTGCATGTGCATATTTTAGGCGAAATTAAATAGTTTTTAAAAGAAAGGAAAATTTAAAAATGAAAAACGGAATAGAAAACGGATTTTACCATGAGATAACACCCTCAGGCTTTGGCATTGCGATTAAAGCCGGAAAGGTTTTATTTTCAAAGCAATCTGACTTTCAGAAAGTCGAGGTTTTTGAAACTGAATCTGATTTGGGCAGAGTTTTGACGCTTGATGATTTGATGATGACAACTGAAGGCGATGAATTTCATTATCATGAAATGATAGCGCATGTTCCGATGATGCACCACAAAAACCCCGAAAGCGTGCTTGTTATAGGCGGCGGCGACGGCGGAACAGTGAGAGAAGTTCTTAAGCACAAATCGGTTAAAAAAGTTGTGCTCTGCGAAATCGACGGAATGGTAATCGACGCTTGCAAAGAGTTTTTGCCGACAATTTCCTGCGGTTTGTCAGACCCACGTGTAGAAATCAAGGTTGAAGATGCTATCGAATTTATCAAAGACAAAAAAAATGAATATGATATTGTTTTGATAGATTCAACAGACCCGATGGGCCCCGGCGAAGGACTTTTCACGGAAGAATTCTACACAAATGTAAAAAATTCTTTGAAAGAAGGCGGAATCGTTGCGGCTCAATCTGAAAGCCCGTTTGTAAATAAAGAAGAAATCAAAAAAATGTATAATCTGTTGAAAAAAGTCTTCCCCATATGTTCTACATACACATCAAACATCCCGACATACCCGGGCGGCTACTGGGCTTGGGCATTCTGTTCAGAAAACGTTGAACCGCTTTCATATTTTGCACAAGACCGCTGTGACGAGATTGTAAAAACTTGCAAAATCTACAACAAAGATTACCACAATGCAAGATTTGCACTTCCAAACTACTTGAAAGAAATTTTATAAAAATTTCAAAAGGCGGACTCAAAATTCGTCAGAAAATATTTACAACAGAGGCTTGAAGAGAAAACAAAAAATCTTTTCACGCCTCTCTTTTCATTTTAGTCACTACCTAAGACGGCGCGTTCGCCTAAACCTTTGAACGGATAAGGTTAGTAAATTGTTAAGCAGGATGTTATGGCGCACTTCGAGACACGGCACATTCGCCTAAATCCTCGAGCGGGGCTATTCGCAAGTTACCCATTCCGTTTCGTAATTTGTTAATCACAAATTACTACACTTCATTTACTTGCTCATTGTGACGTGCTGGCTCACTTCGTTACGCGGCGCACTTGCCAAAATCCGCCTTTATATGTTATAATAGGTTTGCGCTTTATTTAATCAAAAATCAAATGTTGTTCCTTAAACAAACAGAAAGGAACAACTTATGGGAAAAACTTCCACTGCAAAATACGCCAACGGCGTAGTTAACATCAACGGAGCCGAAAAAGCTTCGCACTACAAAAAAGGGAATACCGTCTATTCAAATTTCAACATGAATGACACCGAGAAAAAGATTTACGACTATTCGCAAAACTCTTTTCTTGAAAATCTGCCGAACATAAACGTATTCTCTGCCGATACCCAAAGAGGCCTGCAAAACCAGCTTAATGCATACACCCAAAACGGCCTTGAAACCATCAACAATTACTACACCCCGATGCTTTCAAATCTCAAAAACGATATCGCATCACGTTTCGGAAACTTTGACAACTCTGCTTTCATGGATAATCTCTCAAGCATTGAATCTAACCGCGCAAAAGCAATGAGTTCTCTTGCACAGGATGTCCTTGCAAAACAAAATGAACTTTACAACGACGAATTGACAAGAAGATACAATTATTTGAACTTCCTGAACAATGTCCAAAAGCAGTCAACAGCTGATGCGCTTTCATATATGCAGCTTGCCGGAAGCAACAGCGCGTCAGGAACCGAATACAACAAATACGCGGCAGCTCAAAGAAGTGCTCAAAATCAAAGCTATGCAAATACCGCATCCAGCTTGCTTGCATCTACCGGAAACCCCTACGGAATTGCAGCGGCAGCCGCAATTCAATACGGAAGCCAGTATTTATAATTTTTTCACGGGCGGGCTTCAAATCGAAGCCCGTCTGTTTTTTTCATGTATAATTAAGTTATGAATATTTTACAGGAATTTGATACAATAGCGGCAATCGCAACACCTTTAGGAACAGGAGGTGTCGGAGTTATTAGAATTTCCGGCGCGGAAAGTTTCGGGATTATAAACAAAATATTTTCAAAACCCGACCCAAAACCCGGCCGCATCGCGCATGGCTGGATTATCGAAGATGGCAGAAAAATTGATGAAGTTATTGTTTTGCCATTCAAAAACCCCAACAGCTACACGGGCGAAGACGTAATTGAGATTCACTGTCACGGGGGTGTGAATGTTGTTAAAAATATTCTTGATTTAGTGATTAAAAACGGCGCGAGGCTTGCCGAGCGCGGTGAATTTACCAAGCGAGCATTCTTGAACAAAAAACTCGACCTTTCACAAGCTGAAGCTGTTGCTGACTTAATCCATGCAAAGACCAGAAATTTTGCAATTCAGTCGGCCAAGAATCTTTCAGGGGTTTTGAGCGAAAGGGTTTCTGAAATAAAGGGCGAGATTTTCGAAACATTGTCGAGAATTGTTGCGGGGATTGACTTTCCGGAAGATGTTGCCGAGCCTGAATATTCATATTTGACAGAAAGTTTTGAAAAATCTATTTCCAAAATCGACGAAATTTTATCCTGCGCGCGTCAATCAAACATTCTCAGACAAGGCATCAAAGTTGCGATTGTCGGCAGGCCGAATGTCGGCAAGTCATCGCTGTTCAATTCTTTGCTTAATGTTAATCGCGCAATCGTCACAGACATTGCAGGCACGACGCGGGATGTGATAAAAGAGACGCTTGATATGGATGTTGCGGTAACTTTGATTGACACGGCCGGAATTCGCGAGAGTGAAGATGTTGGAAAAGTTGAAGAAATCGGGATTGAATATTCCAAACAGTCGGCGTCTGATGCGGATTTGGTAATATTTTTATATGATGCTTCGACTGGCTTGCTGGCGGAAGACAAAGAGATTTATTCACTAATCGAAAACAAAGTTCACATCAAGGCTGCGAACAAATGCGATTTGATTGACAGGCGTGAGGACGGGACTTTTTACATTTCGACAAAGACCGGCGAAGGGATTGGGGAACTTCGCGAAAAAATCAAAACAACTGTTTGCAATTTTTCAATAGAAGACACGGAATACATCACAAACGAGCGGCAGGCGGATTGTTTGAAAAAATGCCGTGAAAGTTTGGAAAAGGCGCTTGAGGCGGCAAGGATTTTTGAGTTACAGGATTTGATTTCGATTGATTTAAAATCGGCGCTGTTATTTTTGGACGAGATAACAGGAGAAGTCATAACAGACGACATTTTGAACAACATTTTCGACCATTTTTGCATCGGGAAGTAAGTTTGGGCCCGTCCAAACACCTGCCGAAATCCGAATTTACCAAAGAAAAAAGGCGATTTTTTTCAAACCGCCTGATAACCAGATTTACACTATGTAAGTGTTCAGAAAGGAAGTCTTTTTTTAACGTAGCTTACGACGATTATCTAGCCGCCTTTTGGCTTGTTAGTTGGATTTTGTTACTCACGCTCACTTCACGTATGCGAAAATCCACCCAGTGCCACTGGCCTAATTCTACACTTATGCACTTAATTCATTCACAAGCGGCTCCGTTATGACAGTTCCAAAGTCTCTACGTGCGTAGCACCTGTTATTCTCCCAAATTTATTTGTGAGAATTGAACTATTTTGTTCTTGCCGCGTTTTTTCGCGTTGTAGAGCGCATGTTCAGCATACCGGATTATCGTGTTTACATCTTCTTCCGTGTCTTCCAAACATGGATATGTAGAAATTCCGCCAGATATCGTAATCGGATGTCTTTCTTCTTCTCCTGCCGGTATGAATTCCATTTTCTCAATGTCCCGTCTGAATCTTTCCGCAAATAAGAATGCGTTTTCTTCTGACGTGTTCGGCAATATCAGCAAAAACTCCTCGTCGCCGTAACGTGTCAAAATATCTTCTTTTCTTATAAGCTGTTTGAGTTTATCGGCAATCGAGCGCAACAAAACATCGCCCCAATCGTATCCGTAAATGTCGTTAACAACTTTAAAGAAATCCAAATCGAACAAAAGGCAGGAAAGCTTTGTTCCGTAACGTTTTGCGCGGGAAATCTCCTGCTCAAGACGCTCGTGAAGATATCTTCTGTTGTGCAATCCTGTCAATTCATCGGTTGTAGAAACCTGCATCAATTTTTCGCGCAAATCACGGATTTTCAACATTGATTTTGCACGAATTAAAAGTTCATCATTGTCCACAGGCGTCTTAATCATATCGTATGTATACGCTCTGACCGTTGCGCCCTTAAACACGTCTCCCACAAACAAAACAGGAGATTTGAACTTCAAAACCATTAAAACATCTTTAATATCCGGAACATCTTCAACCACAACAAGCGCCGGATTAAGCATCTCATAATCCCTTAGCTTTTCAGAGTCTTCAATACGGACATTAACATCATCAATTCCGGCCAAAACATCTGCCAGAGATGATGATTTTTTATTTGTATAAACAACTATATTTTTCATCTTCCATCCTTACTTAAACTTACTCTTAGAAAAATCTTAGCACGCCGAAATTGCTTAATCAACTTGTAACAAAGTCTTAACAAAGCTAAAGAAAATCTTTGCATCTTCCGTTATCAAGAAAAACAAAGAAGGTATACGTGGCAATTCAAGGTAATTCAGCTTTAATAAATCAAATCTGCAAAAACAGCGGTCTTTCAGGCTCTGCGCTGAGTGAACTTCGAGAGCGCCTACAAAAACTTTCTCACGCCGAATTGCAATCCGAACTTGCACACGTTTTGGTGCCCCAAAAATCCCAAAATTCATCAATCGGACTTGTTGTGGAAAAAAATCCGGCAGAAGCTCAATCTGCAAACTTTTCTGCGCAAAATACGAACTTGAATTCCGAAAACCTGCAAGCAGTAAGTTCAGACGTGCCCCCCCCCCCCCAAGATGCTCATCAGACGCCGCTTTACAAGCTTAATGAGCAGCAGGCTAAAGAATTAACTATCCAAATGCTTGACGATAACATAACTCAGGCCGTTTTAATCTATAATTCACAGGATTTAGGCTCCGTAACCGGCGCCTGGGACAAATCAAAAGGCAAAAACAACAAACTTGCCTCATCGAATGTGAAAAAAGTTCTGGACTATGAGCAGGCAGGCTTAATCCAAATTATCGAAGCAAAAGAAGGAAAACTCACCAAACGCGACTACTATGAAGAAAACAAACAGCGCATAAAAAACATGATTCTGAACCGCCTGAATGTTCTTGAAACCCCGACAGGCGTCAAGTTTATCGACCGGCTGCGCGGGAAATCATCAAAAGAAGAATTAACAAAAACAATCGAAATTTATATCGAAAACATGTGCTCTAATGCTTCAATGAAAGACTTGAAAGACATTCAAAGACAATTTCTTTCACTTTCATCAACCGAAGAAGCCGAAAGTCTAATAAATTTTGTCAAAAATGCAAAAAATTATAACGACAAATTCAACAATCAGCGCAAAAGTGCAAACGCAGTTGAAGGAGATCCCATCCGGCTAAAAGCACCCGAAAAAGGCCTGATTCCACAGGATTGGAATTCAGATGAGGCAATAACTTTTGAAGAAGTTTACGAAATCGAACGCGGCGTTCCGTATTCTCAATATGCCGTCGAGCGCTATCAGGAAACCAAAGCCGAAATGGAAACAGTCGTTTCAGCCTTCAACAAAAAACAAGATTTTGTAAATTTTGCCCAATCCTTGCGAGAGGAAGAGATCAGCGCGGATGAAAAATCCCAAAAACTTTTGGAAGGCTTTTCGAATTTTTACTCACTTTCAGAAGATGGCGGCATTTCGCAAATCAAAAAACTTATCGACAAATCCAATCTTCCCATAATGCTTGATGAAAACGGATTTGACCTTTCAGCACTCAAGACGGAGGGCGCAAAATCCAATGCGCTGAATTCTTTGCTAAAACTTGCGGCGCAGGAAAAAGAAAAAGATTTCAAAGAATTTCTTGGCGGCAGAAGTATCGAAGATTATCAAAAAGCATTTGAAACATCCGCAGACAACATAATCGGGCCCGAAAACGGCAAAATGCTGGCCCAAGCAATGAAAAACGACAACATGACAGTCATTCAGCGCTTTAGCGGAAATGCGTCACTAATCGGAATCGGATTAATTGTGGTTGGCGGTGCTTTGTGCATATTTTTCCCGCCGGCAGGAGCCGCGGCAGCCACAGGAGGTGCGACATTAGCCGGAACGACTGCCGGCGCCGCAGCAAGTGCAGGTGTTGCCGGAACGATTGGAACAATAGCATCAGGAACAATTACTGTCGGAAACGCGCTGGCACTCGGCGGCATGGCCGCAAGGAGCGGTTTGGGTGCGGCAGAACTTGCGACAAAAAACAACCCGACAGCGGAAGAATTTGAAGAACTGACAAAAGATTTCATAATTGATGCGGGCGGATTTATCATAGGTGTTCCTGCCGGAAAAGCCGGTATGAAAGCGTTTAGCAAACTTATTGACAAAAAGCTTACAGAAGTTTTTGCCCGTGAAATTACGGCCGGAAACCGCATGCAGGCTTTGAAAACAGTTTTTAACAATCCTGAATATTTGAAGAATTTCATGGGCGCCGCAGGCGCCAAACTCGGTACGGATTTTACGATTTCCTACCTGGGAGATTTGGCAATGATGGGCGTTTTAAACTCAAAAGACGACTGGAAATCATTGTTGAAGGCAAACTTAACAGGGGTTCTTGTCGGCATGTCAGGTGATTTGAAAAACGCTGTAAAAATTGACACGCCAAGCCGCATAACTCCGGAAACATCAGGAAAAACAAAACCTTCCGCGGCAAGAGAAGTCAGTACAACAAACCCTACTTCAAGACTGAACGAAATAGATTCGCCCGCAAGAGTTTCAGCAAATGATGTTCCGATTACGCGCCAAATCACAAAGCCGGACGGCAAAATCGAACTTGAACTTAACGAAGAAGGCGAGACAAGAGCGCGCTCGGCCGCAGCAGAAATTCACAAAAAAGCTGCCACATCAGAAAAAGCAATTGTCAAACTAATGCAGGAAGTAGGCCTTGGCGTTTCCGGCCAAAATATGACGCACCGCGCAAAGAGCGCACAAAGTTTATATGACAAGATTAAAAACGCAATTTGCGATACCAAACACCCCTCAACTTTTGAAGAAGCCGTGAATTCCATAAAAGACGCTGTCGGAACCCGAACAGAACTTCTGGATTTCGACTACAAAAAACACCCCGACATTGTCGAAATATACAAAAAAGACCCCCAAAAGGCTATCCGGATGGCCGCAGAGCGACAGTCGGAAGAATCTGTTCAAAAAGTTAAAGATGTTATCACAAATTCCGCCAACAATCCGGATGCGAAGATTAATGCTGTCAGAATAACGAATTACATGGGCCGCAACGGGATTCCGTATTTCTCTGAAAAACAGGTTGCCGAATTGCAGGATTACGCGGCACAATTCGGAATTGATTTGCACATAAAAAACAAACTCACAAAAGTTCGTCCGTCGGGTTATACGGCGCTGCAGATGAATTTTGAGACAAAAGACGGATTTGTATACGAATGGCAATTGCGCGGAACTAAAGTTAACAAATTTGCAGAATGCGAACATGTGCCATACGACATCAGAGAGAATAAAGATGTCACAGGCGGAAGAGCATTTTTGAAACCGCTTTACGGGCCGCTTGAAAAAACCGTAACAGAGCTTTCTCCGGAACAATACAACAAATACAACGAATATTTAACCGCACATTACGAACATTTGCGAAAACTTGAACTCGGATTTGAGAGCACCCCGCCGAAGTTAGAAGATTACGGCCTGAAAGATCCGAAGTTGAAGGCTGAAAACCTTGAACATTTGCATGAAATTTCAGACAAATTAAAAAATGGAGAAATAACAGAATCCGAAGCGGTTTTAGAATACTTTTTCAAAACCTCTTCGCCGGAACTTTCAAAAATTCATCCGGATATTTCTGCACGGCTTGAAGAACTTTTCGGCTTATATGGCGGAATAAAAGATGATAAAATTCTCTCGGCAATAGCACATATTACAAAAGAAATGTCAGAAAATCCGCAAATGTCACCGCGCGAGATTTTTACAAAGACTGAAGCCGCCCTGAACATTGCAGAAATTTACCATGCAGCAAACGGACATTTGACACCGATTGTTCGCGCAAACGGCATTAATGCAAAGTCTGAAGCCGAAAAATACATGCAATTTCTAAAAAAATACAACCCTTCAGGTTTTGAAGATTTGATAAGAAAACCGTCTTTAATAGAAAGACTCAAAAAAACAGACTGGTCAGCTGACAAACGCGCAGATTTGCGCTCGGCCGAAAAGTTCCAGCACCTGGTTGAATTCATAAGCCACAATGCAGATAACAAAAAACTTTGCGACTATCTTTACAAAGATTATTACCTGAAAAAATCCGATTTACCGAAAGAAATTGTCAAAAAATGCCTTGATATCAACGGAAAATACGGAGTAAAAATTATTCCGTCGCACAGCTGGCTCAAAGAACCTGACAAATATTTCAATCAAATAACAACTGAACTTGACGCCTGGCAGAAAGCAAGCGCAGGCATGACAAAACTTCCGCCCGCAATAGATGCGCTTCAGATAAAAGTTCAATACTTAGAAGGTGCCATCGGAACAACATCCGTCCAAAACCATGATATAATGATGAATCCGACATATTATGATTTAAAAAGCGTATTGAGACATGAACTAACACATCTGAACGACACAAAATTCAGAACAGTCGAACTGCCGCAAAATTGGAAAGCATATCGAACCATAACATACAACGACGGAAGCAGTGCAAAAGTTTTAGATGCGAAAAATTGCAAATACGCAGATGAGCTTCATAGAGCCGGTCTCGATTTCTTTGAAGACATTCCCTACGCATTCACAAATGCCGAGGAATTTATTGCCCAAGCCGCCGGAGGCGATATGAGCAAATATTCTCCGGAATTCAAAAGAGTTTTGACAGAATTAGGGATGCCGGAATGGATTTTCAAACTCGATGAAAAGAGCGGAAATTCAATAAATCCTACAACCCACGAACAAGCGGCCTCACTTGCCTCCCGGGGCAAAAAGGCTTACGCCGCAGATGAATCTTTCCCCTCGATTCCGCCCGGAAAACTGCGCGCACCGAACAAAAAATTCGCAGAAACAGATGATGCTTTTGCCACAATTGTCAAAAACCGCGCAAATGATTTTACTGAACTTTCAAAAATCAAAAACATCGACGAATTCATCCAAAAAGGTGCGGCTCTAATCTTAGATGAAATGGGGCTTTCCGGTGCGCCGATAAAAATCGAAATAACAGACAACTTAAATGAATTCAGCATGAACGAAGCGACTTTAAGGATTTCGCGCAACTGGGCGGGACTTTCAAAGGGTCACACAAAAGCTCAGGGCAATCGCGCGGAAATTCTCGGCGGGATTGCGCATGAAATGAACCATTATTTGCAGAACAAAGAAATCTATCTGAACGCCCTTCTGCGCGAAGATGAATTCAAATACAAATTGAATATGACCGAAGAATGCCAGAACCTTCTTTTATGGAGCCTTGGCGCAGACGACAGCGGAAGCGCAAGATTCCCCTACCCGATGGAACAATCGGATTTTTACTTCCAGAAAGCCAACGATTATATGGAAAATTTCATGAATTACATAGAACCATACAAAATCATCGAAGTTGACGGCAAAAAGGTTTACGCAAAAGACGCGGACGGAAATTACATAATCAATGAAGAGGCTTACGAAAAGTATCTGAAACAGCTTGTCGAATCAGAATCCCTCACCCGCGGCGACATCGTTCGCGATGAATACAAAAAGTTAATAAACCGTCAATAATTCCAAAAATCATGTATAATAGAAAATGAGGTTACAAATGGACGCAATAAATCCTTCAAAACTGAATAGAATAAACCACACCGGAGCAAAGATAAAAATGGAAAAATTTGAAGATAAACTTGTTAATATGATTGACACTCTGAAAACCCGCGCAGAACGCGAAGTTTGCGAATACGGCCATTTCAGGGAAGTGAAAGAAATTATCAAAAACACCGACTCCAAAAGCCTTGTGAAGGATTTGACCCTGCAAATTACGCCCTTGCCGCATCTTTTGAAAGGGCAGGTCGAAAACTTTGAAAAACTTCGCTATCTTGAACTTGTCGGAACCGGCGAAAAAGGCCAAACAGAACGCGTTATCCTCAAACGCGGAACAAAAGATGAGATTATGAGCGCATTGAAAGACGAAAATATTCTCTCAAGAATTCAGCATAACGTCAACGAATTCAAAACAAGCTTTCTTGAAGATTAATCGTGCGGCAATAATGCATTTTCGGGGAAAACAAAAACCCGCAAAACCTATGGAGGAACTGCATTTGACTAACCTTAATTTCAAAAATTTTTATAAAAAAGTCGAAAGCCGGCTTAAAAAATACGAAATTTTAAGGATTTGCCTGCTTTGTCTGGTAATCCTTGTTGAATGCGCGCTTGCCGCTTTAATTTTGTATCTTTTTTTGGAAGGGCATTTGGATTTCCAGCGCGGAAGCCATATTAAAGTAATATTTTTTGCAGTTATTTTCGGCTTTGGCATTCACTGGTTCTTGAAAAAAACTTTTGAAGTCAAGGTTAAAGAAAACATCATAGAAGATTTTGCCACAAGTTTTGAAAACTACGACTGGGAATACTGGCAGTTAGGCGACAGCCTTTTAGATGAAAAAACGCTTAAAAGTACAAAAATTCTGCCGCAATTCAACGAAAGTTATTCTGATGACAATTTTCAGGGCACTTACAAGGGGATTCCGATTATAATCAGCGAGCAGGAACTCAAAGACGGTGTCGGTATGTACAAGACAAAAGTTTTCAACGGGCTTGTGATTGAGTACACGTTTGAAGAGAGAACTTTTCCGGCAGAAATTATCGTGCGCGACTCAGGTGTTCTTCCGCCAAGAGGCCTTCAAAAAGTCGCTCTTGAAGATGCCGAATTCGATAAAATGTTCACGGTTTATTCTAACGACCAGATTGAAAGCCGGTTTGTGCTGACAACAGGGTTTATGGAGAAAATTAAGGCGCTCAAAATCCTCTTTGACGCGAAAAACATTTCGCTTTCATTTAATTGTCAAAAGCTTTACATCTCGGTTGATATCGGCCGTGATTCATTCAACATCGCGCGGCTGTACAAAAGCACAGACGACAAAGAACTTTTGGAGAAAATGTACAACCAGTTTGATTTTATTTTGAAAATCGCGGATTTGCTAAGATTGACGAAAAATATTTAAAAAATTGCCCGCAAATTTTTACCGTGCTAAAATTTTTGTATGGAAAAACTTCACCTAAAAATTGAGGCCATGCAAAAAGAATACATTGATGAAGTCATGCAGGTTGAAGAGCAGGCCTATGGCGAACATCACTGGTCGCGGGAATCGTTTTTCAACGAGATGAACAACGAACTGGCCAGATATTTTTGCGCGTTCAGCGAAAAAGGCGAACTGGTCGGCTACTGCGGCTGCTGGCAGATTCTGGAAGAAGCGCACATCACAAATGTTGCCGTATCGCCGAAATACAGGCGCCGCCACATCGGAGAAGCGCTTTTGACAGCGATTATCAAATCCTGTTACAAAGAAATGATCAAATACATTACACTTGAAGTTCGCGTCTCGAATGAGCCTGCCATAAAGCTTTATGAAAAGTACTCCTTCAAGTCGCTCGGCACCCGCAAAGGCTATTATCAGGACAATAATGAAGATGCCTTAATAATGTGGACAGAAAACATTTTTTACGATAAATTTAAAAACAGATACGAAGAGAATTTAAAGAATCTAGAAGAAAAAGCAGGGATTTCATACAAAATATGACAGAAGAAGCCGTAAAACCTCGCGTTAAGACAATACGTTCTGACAAATCAGGGTTAAAATTCAGCATAAGCAGTGTTTTGCTGATAATTTTTTGTTCGTTTCTACTGGTCGTATCGACATTTTTGCAATTGAACATAATTCATTTTTCGATTCCGGCGGGAATGTTTTCCGGAGCGGATTTAAAAATTCAGGATTACATCCACACATTCAGCCTGATACCGCAGGTTCCGGCGGTGTTATTTATAGCGGCGCTTCTGGGCAGAAAATTCGGGCTTGCAAGCGTATTAATCTACATATTAGCGGGATTGTTTGTAATCCCTGTTTTTGCACTTGGCGGCGGCTGGAAATACATTGGCGAATACGGTTTTGGCTACATTCTGGCATATTTGCCGGCGGTATTTTTGACCGGAACGATTTTAAAAAGAGGGTTTACGTACAAAAACGCCTTGAAAGCTGTTTTTGTCGGGGTTTTGACGATTCATATTATCGGAATCCTTTATATGCTCGTCATTGCGGGAATAAGGCATGAAGGCTGGACATTTATAAGCGGATGGATTGCGGCGCAGAGCGGCGTAAAGATTTTATATGATTTTATCTTCAGTTTTCTTTCGGTTCTTGTGGCAAAATACGCCCGTCTTGTCCTCTGGCTTTATATGTAACGGATTTTCGGTAGGGTGAAGCGAACGTGAGTGAGCGAAACCCGTAAGAGCAAACAATTCAACGGAACGGCTTAAAGCCGTGAGGCTTTAAATAGCGGAGTGCTTGAATTGTGCGTACCCGAATAATCCGGTGCTACGCACGTAGACACACTGGAACTGTCATACCGAAACCGCTTTTGAAAGAATTAGGCGAAGAAGTGCAGGATTAGTACAAAGCCGCGAAGAAAGGTCAACGTCTTCTGACGATTTCTGCAAAATCCGACGAACATTGTCGCATCCCCTCTCCTGGTAGAGGAGAGGGCAGAATTTCTTAACGAGCGTCCTGCGAGTTTAGAAATTCGGGTGAGGTGCTACGCACGTAGATGGATTTTTGGCAGAGTGAAGGCAGGATGGCCGGAACTTGTCACATCCGAAGCATTGCAGTGAGCGCGAGTCGGCAGAGGGTGAAAAGCGTTGCTCATCGCAACGCTTTGGAACCAGTTTAGCGCCGCCGAGCAAGACAGCGGCAAAATCGCGAGAGCGATTTGGAGCGAACGTAAGGTGCGGGACAGCCGAATAATCCAGAGGCATGGGGTCCGGGTTAGATGAAGAGCGCTTGTACAAGAATTACACAAAAATCTGCCATCAAGACAACGCCATTTAAAAAACCATAAAAAAGCACCCGAATCGGGTGCTTTTAAATATATAATTCCTCAGATATTTTATTTTTAATCAAGTTTTGGCGGATTTTTCACATTTGCAGATTTAATCTTTGCATTTTTAACTGCCTTCAGAAGCTCTTCCGGCAAATCTTGCTGCTTTATCTTATTATATTTCTTTAAATCGCTTATAACTTTGCCTTTGTCTGCAAATTTTTTCGGCGCAACAGCGAACTCTACAGGTGCAACCTTTTGGGCTTTAATGAACGTTCCGGAATTCTCGCCTGAAAGTGCTTTTCCAATATTTTCCCAGCCTTTTTCCAGTTTTTCAACAAAATTACGGGATTCACCAATAATTCGGCCTCTCAAACCGTAACCCGACCCGGGCTGAAGTCTTTCCATCAATTCTATTGCCGGTCTTTCATTCACTTCGGCCGCAACTCTGTATGCATCACCTGAGGCAGCTTTCAAAGAATCAACACCGTTTTTGCGCTTTGCGGCAATTTCAACATCCGATAAATCAAGTTTTTTGCCCGTGTCGACAAATCCGTTTGCATGTGCAATTCTGCCGTTTTCGCCAATATTTATGCGGTATTTCAAAATACTTTCTTTTGTACCAGGATTTTGAAGCGAAGCCGCACCGTTTGCAATGACTTCTTTGCCGTCTTTGAGTCTGAACGCCGCAACATTGTAATTAGCTTTGGCTTTGTAGGCAACATCCAGCGACGGGTTTTCCAATCCGCGCAAGGCCTGTGCTAACTTTTTATCACCCTGTGCCATTAGTTGAAGCTGGTTTTTGCCAAGCGACATTGCGCCTTTAGAGCCTTCCATTTTTGATATCGTACGGATAAGTTTTGCCACATTTAACATTGTCATAAATTTTACTCCTTTTTTAATTTCCCTTACTGCTTTAGTAAAAATCGATTTCCCTATGCTTTTATTAAAACAAAAAGCCGCAAAGTATTGACAATAGGGCACCGCACCATACCATACCATACCATACAGCAGATTATAAGCGGGTTTCAGACAATTTTAAACTCATCTTTACATTTCGTAACAATCCGGAAATTTTATTTAATGTACAATGATTTTATGAAAAAAAATATTACGTTAATCGGCATGATGGGCTGCGGCAAAACCACAACAGCAAAGGAATTAAGTCAAATTCTCGACGGATTTAAGTTAGTGGATATTGATGAAGAGATTGAGAAAAGTTCGGGCAGAAAGATTTCGGAAATTTTTCTAAAATATGGCGAGCCGCATTTCAGAGAACTAGAAAGCGACAAAATCAAACATTTTTTAAAGTTTGAAAACCTGATAATTTCATGCGGCGGCGGCGCGTTTGAAAATCCCCTAAACCGCCAAATACTTCTTGAAAACTCGACTGTTTTTTTCCTGAAAGCCTCAGCACAGACTATTTTTGACAGGATTAAGACCGAAGTGCACAGACCGCTTTTGAAGAAAAATTTTTCTGTGGAAAAAATCGAAAATATACTTTCACTTCGAGAAAAAAACTACCAAAAAGCTGATTACACCATTGATACGAACGGCAAAACGCCTGAGAATATTGCAAGAGAAATTTTAGGAGTTATAAATGCATAACCTTTCTGTCAAAATAAATGCGTGTGAAAAAAGTTATCCCATCAGAATTTTTGATGATGAGATTTCCGGATTAAAGTCCAAAATTCTTGAAATCACAGGGAAAAACAGATTTTTAGTTGTAATCAGCGAAAAAGTTTATAAAATTTACAAAAAACAGCTTAACTTCGAGAAAGAGCGGATTTTCGTGCTGAAAGACGGGGAGAGGGAGAAGAATTTCAAAACTTTTGAAAAGATTTTGAATTGCGCCCTAAAATTAAAACTCACGCGAAACGATTACATTATTGCAGTCGGCGGCGGGGTTTGCGGCGACCTTGCAGGGTTTGCGGCATCAAGTTATATGCGGGGGATTCATCTAATCCAGATTCCGACAACACTTCTTGCCTGCGTTGACAGTTCAGTCGGCGGAAAAACCGGAATTGACACGAAATTCGGGAAAAATCTTGTCGGGGCATTTTACCAGCCAGACGCGGTTTTGATAAACACGAATTTTTTAAAAACTCTTGATGATATTCAGTTCAAAACAGGTTTGGGCGAGGTTGTAAAGTACGCTTTCATCGAGAAAAGCTGCAAGAGCGATGAAGAATTCAATCTGATAAACTTTCTTTCTCTCAACAGCGAAAAAATTCTTGCACGCGAGAGCGAAATGCTGGAAGAAATAATCCGTATTTGCATTTCGTTAAAAATTTCCGTTGTAGAAAAAGATGAAAAAGAAAGCGGGCTGCGGCGAATTTTGAACTTCGGCCACACATACGGCCATGCGGTGGAAAAGCTTACCAATTACCACAAATACACCCATGGAGAGGCGGTTGTGAAGGGGATTGAATTTATTTTCGATTACGCGTTTAAAAAAGGGCTTATTGTAGAGAGTTACAAGTTTATAGCACAAGATTTGATAAAAAAATACAATTTCAAAAAAATTCCGGATTTTTGCACAAAAAAAGTTCTTTCTGCAATGAAAATGGACAAAAAAGCCACAGCCGAGGGCATTGTAGTAATTGTTCCGTCAGATTATGCAAAAGTTGAAGCGGAAGTTATGGATGAAAAGTTTTTTGAATAATGGTTAAAAACCTGCAAAATCTTTTCACTTCCCAATCAGCAAAACTTATGCTATAATAGATATATACTCATAAATCCAATACCTGACAGGATTAGAAAAACATGCAACAAATTTTAATCCTGAACGTCATAGTCAATACAAGTTGTGCAACAGGTAATGAAATTATGAGTGATTTGGAGGAAAAAGTTAAAGAATGAGAAACATTATGAAAAAAAGCTTTATATTTTTGGGAGCCTTTGTAGTCCTTTTCGGGTGTATTATCAGAAACAACGTTTTTGCATACACGCCGGTGGAACTCTACGACAATGTTTGGCGGCTTGTGAACACCAAATTCGTTGACCAGACAAACAACGCGCAAGACTGGACTAAATGGCGCCACAAATATGACAAAGAAATCAAAACAAACGAAGACGCTTACGTTGCAATCAACACTATGATTGCGAGTTTGAACGATCCTTATACAAAATTTCTTGACCCGAAAGAATTTGCTGAAGAAACAAGTTCTATCAAGGGTTCTTTAAAAGGTATCGGGATTCAAATCGGCGTGAAAGACGGCAAATTAATGGTTATCGCACCGATAGAAGACACACCTGCAGAAAAAGCGGGACTTCTGGCAGATGACGAAATTCTTGAAATCGACGGAGTTTCGACAAAAGGAATCACTGTCGACAAGGCCGCCGACAAAATCCGCGGCAAAGAAGGCACGCAGGTGACATTGCTTGTGAAACGCAAAGACATGGAGCCGAAAAAATACACAATCACACGTGCAGAAATTGAAGTTAAATCAATTTCACAAAAAACACCGTTTGACATGAAAGTTCCAAACGACATCGGATACATCAGACTGAGTTCATTCATCAGCCGCAACGCAGCCTCTGAATTCAGAGCAATACTTGAACAGGGACAGAACAAAAAAGGCTACATAGTAGACCTTCGTTCAAACCCGGGCGGACTTTTGAGCAACGCAATCTACATATCAGACATGTTCCTTGACGGCGGCACAATCGTATCAACAGTTGACCGCGACGGTTACAAAGAAACTTCCCGCGCAAACCGCGGAGTTATCACAAGAAAACCTGTAGTTGTTCTGATTAACAAAGGTTCAGCGTCAGCCTCCGAAATCTTCTCAGGCGCAATGAAAGACAACCACAGAGCCGTTCTTGTCGGCGAACAATCCTTCGGAAAAGGGCTTGTTCAGGAAATCAACAAACTTCCCTATGAAGCCGGCGTCAATATTACAATTCAAAAATACCTGACTCCGAACGGAACAGACATCAACAAAAAAGGGATTACTCCTGACATCGTTGTAGAACTTAAAGAAGAAGACATCAAAAACAAAAACGATGTACAGCTTCAAAAGGCAATTCAGGTCCTCAACCAGATGACATCCGGTCAGGAAGTCGCAGGAAGATAAATTTTTAAAACACAAAAAAAGAAGGGTGATGAAATATTCACCCTTCTTTTTTATGCGCCGGAAGCGCGAACGCTACCCGACACCCGACGGCTCAAAAAAACTTGAAGGATTTAAGAGGAAAAAGCCAAAAATCAACCCCATTAAACTAACTCAATCATTCATACGATTACGGCAAAACGTAAGGCGCATATAATAAATATATGTATTTAACAGAACATGTTCAAGCAATAATAAAATCAGCCAAATCCTTCGTAGTTTCAAGAAATTATCAGGAACTTGAATGCCAGCATGTTATGCTTGCGCTGTTTCTCGACCGGAACGATTTGCCCGTAATCCTTCTTGATAAAGTGGGACTTGGCGGAAATTTTAAGGACTTATTCAACGATTTTGTAAAAAAATACCCCTATTTTCCCCGCGGCCAGTTCGAACCTGTAAAATTCTCATCCGGCGTCATCAATCTTATGAAACTCGCAGAACGGGAAGCTTTGGCGCTCAAAGATGAAGAAGTCGATATAGAACACCTTTTTCTGGCGCTTTTTAAAATAAACAACCCCGAAATGGATTTATTTTTTGCGCATAACCGCGTGAACAAAAGCGTTCTGTACGAAAAAATGCTTGAAGAAGTCAAAAACATCATAAGCCTTGACGAAAATGGCAACGAAACCCGAAAACACGGCCCGAACAAAGGAATAATTCTAAACAAGGATAAGGACGGCGAAAATATGGAAGATAATCAGTCAGCGTCTCAAAACAAAAAAGAAACACCCGAAGAAGCGCTTGCAAAATACACCGTGGAATTAACGGCGCTTGCAAAAGCCAACAAACTGGATCCCGTCATCGGCCGCGATGATGAAATCCGCCGCACCATCCAGATTCTGAACCGCCGTTCAAAAAACAATCCTGTCATAATCGGCGAACCGGGCGTCGGAAAAACCGCCATTATCGAAGGTCTCGCGCAAAGAATTGTATCGGGAGATGTTCCTGAAAGCTTGAAAAACGACAAAATTTACGCGCTCGATATCGGTGCGCTTCTCGCGGGCGCGTCATACCGCGGCCAGTTTGAAGAAAGATTCAAAGCAGTCCTTCAGGCAATTGTCGACAAAACCGATGATTACATGCTCTTTATCGACGAAATCCACTCAATTATGGGCACAGGTTCAACCGACGGCTCAGCTGACGCCGGAAACCTCTTAAAACCGCTCCTTGCGCGCGGCAGCATAAGGGTTTTGGGCGCAACAACAATAGATGAGTACAGAAAATACATCGAAAAAGACAAAGCGCTCGAACGCCGTTTTCAGCCAGTAACAGCAGACGAGCCCTCAACAGAGACCACAATAAGTATTCTAAGAGGTTTGAAAGAAAAATACGAAGGCTTTCACTGTGTAAAAATCATGGACAGCGCAATCGTTGATGCCGTAAATCTTTCACACAGATACATCTCAGACAGATGCCTTCCGGATAAGGCAATCGATTTGATAGACGAAGCCGCATCCGCTTTGAGAATCCAAATCGACACCATGCCGGAAGAAATAGACATCTTCATCCGAGAAAAAATCCAGCTTGAAATGAACAGAACCGCGCTCGAAAAAGAAACTTCCGCCGACGCTAAAAAGAAGCTCGAAACCATAAACAAAAAAATCGACGCACTGGAAGAAAAAATCGGAAAGCTTAAAAACCGCTGGATTCAGGAGAAAAAAGTAATCGAGTCAAGTGCTGCCGTCAAAAGAAACATTGAAAAAATCAAAAGCCAGATTGAACAATTCAAGAAAAATCCGACGATGAAGAACGCTCTTGAAACCCGATATTCCCAAATGCTCGATATGCAGAAAAAATTGAAAGCCCTTCAGGCGCAATCAGATAAAAAATGCCTCCTAAAAGAGCAAATCGACGGCGATGACATTGCGCAGATTGTTGCGAAATGGACAGGGATTCCCGTAAACCGGCTTCAGGAAGACGAAAGCCGGAAGCTAATCAGGATGGAAGAAGTTATGCACAAACGCGTAATCGGCCAGCAGGAAGCGGTTTCGAAAATCTCAAACGCAATCCGACTTGCGCGCTCCGGCCTGAAAGACCCGAAACGCCCAATCGGCACATTTTTATTCTTAGGCCCGACGGGTGTGGGCAAAACCGAGTTAGGCAAAACCTTAGCAGAAATCCTTTTCAATGATGAAGACGCGCTTATAAGAATTGATATGAGCGAATTTATGGAAAAGCACAACATATCGCGCCTGACAGGCTCCACAGCCGGTTTTGTGGGATACGAAGAGGGCGGACAGCTAACAGAAGCCGTTCGCAGAAAACCATATTCTGTCGTGCTTTTTGACGAAGTTGAAAAAGCGCATCCGGATGTTTTCAATATAATGCTGCAGATGTTTGATGACGGCCGACTGACAGACGGTCAGGGCCGGCTTGTTGATTTCAAAAACACGGTGCTTATTATGACAAGCAACCTCGGAAGCAGTATTATTCTGGATGAAAATTTGACAGAAGAAGAAAAACTCGAAGGTTTGCAAAAAGCATTAAAAGAAAAATTCAAGCCCGAGTTTTTAAACAGAATTGACGAAACAATTATGTTCAAAGCCTTGAGTTGTGACGAGTTGGCGCAAATTGTAGACATACAGTCTTCATCGCTTAAAAGACGATTGGAAGCTCAGGATATCGAACTTACAATAACAGACAGCGCGAAAAAATTCCTTGCGGATGAAGGCTATGAGCCGCTTTACGGCGCAAGACCCCTGCGCAGGGTTATCAGGAATTATCTTGAAATCCCGCTTTCGACAAAAATTTTGTCACAGGAATTTGTCAAAGGCGACAAGATTTCAGCCGAATACGAAAACGGCGGAATCGTTTTCAGGAAATAAAATTTATATTTAGACAATACGAAATATTTATTGTAAAGTTGATTTGTAGGGCAAGCACATGCTTTCCGCCGTCACACGCAATTTTCGTAGAAATTGGACGGAAAGGAGGCAAAACTATGAATCTCAGATTGATAGTAAAAATCGCCATCACGGCAATGATAGCGATTTTACAAATATTATCTCTGATATTGTAGGGTGCGTAGCAGGCCTTTAAGAACATTGTACAAATCTTGAAGGCTTCGCCCTACATTTATATTATTTCCGATTTTGTATATTTTGTCAAGCATATCCGGACTTTTATTCAAAAACATCTGTCAAAAAATCAGTCATAATTGCTGAGGAACCATTTTTCCAGTTCAAGCAAACGCTCTTTAACATCCAGCCCGCCGGCGTAACCCGTCAAACTGCCATTTTTCCCGATAACCCTGTGACATGGAATTACAATCGCAATTTTGTTCCTGTTATTTGCCATCCCGACAGCACGACAAGCGTTTTTGTTTCCGATACTTTCCGCTATATCAAGATAACTCGCTGTTTTTCCGTACGGAATCTTGGTAAGCGCTTTCCAAACCGACTTTTGAAACGGCGTACCGTCTAACTTTAACGGAAGGTCAAAAACCTTTCGCCTGCCGCAAAAATATTCTTCCAGCTGTCTGAACGCATCTTTTATTACAGGCGTTTCGCACCGCTTACCGATAATTTCAAAAAAAGAAATCCGCGTAATATAACCACCTTCCGCTTCAATATATATTTTGCAAAACGGCGTTTGATAGTCATAAAAATTTTTCATAAACCCTGCCTTTTCTATATATTATAATTCAAACCTAAAAAAGGCGGAAGTGGAGAAGGGGGATTAAAGTGAGAGGTGAAAGGTGAAAAGTCGTATACGGGGAATTTATTAATTGTAGAAATCCGACGGTTTTAGTTTTTTATAACATTAAAAGAAAATTTTGTTGAAAATCAACTCCCGATACCGTCTTTTCACCTTTCACTATGTTCTTTTCACATGATTGCCTTTCACCTCTCACTCAACCACCCCAGACAATCAATAAACAAATCGCCCAAAAACTTAGTATGAAAGGTAATTCAAAATCGCTTTTGTGAAATTTTTTGCAGAACGGAAGTTTTGTGCCGTAATAAGATTACCGTCCTCAATCACATTCACAGCCCCCGGCTCGTCCTCTACAAAATCAGCCCCCTCATCAAGAAGCGCATCCTGAAGGTAAAAAGGAGTCAGCGCATCTTTTTTGGCAATCCGTTCTTCCTCATTTGTAAAAGCAGTGAGTTTTCTTCCGCTGACAAAAGGAATCCCGTCAACTTTTGCAGGCAAAAGCCCCGCAGGTCCATGGCAAATTGCAGCAATAAGTTTTCCTTCCTTGTTAAAGTGGTTTACGATTTTCCCGAGAACTTCGCTTTTGGCAAGGTCAAACATAGGCCCGTGTCCGCCCGGAAGAACTAAGGCACAAAATTCCGTATAATCAATCGTATCAAGTGCGTCCGTATCATTCAGCGCTTTTTTGGCGTCATTCCAGATAATATCTTCAAACAAATTTTCGCTTTCCGGATCAATCGGCGCGATTTCACCGGTTAATGTTGCCACTTTTACATCAAACCCGTTTTTCACAAGCTCATTATAAGGCAGCGCAAATTCTTCAAACCAAACACCTGTTTTGGTGTGTTTTTCATCATCAAATTCGCATACGTTTGTCACAACCATCAAAACTTTTGAAGGTTTCTGCGGCTCAACTTCCGCAATGATTTCTTCTGCAATCGTAATTTTTTCTTCATCAGACATAAATCTCTCCTTTTTTTGTTAATATCCCTCAAAAAATACCATTTCTTAATCAGTCATCAGGGCAATAAGTACGGGCGCTTTTGTTTAATGATGTTGGGAAATTTTTATGTTATAGTTGTTTTACAAAATGAACTTTTTTATGGTAAAAATCGTTCTTATTTTGTGTAGACAGGAGAAAAGATAATGAAAAAACTTTTAACATTTTTTGCGTTATTTGCGGCGATGCTTCTTACGGGAACGCAGGTTCTGGCAGATGATGCGGCTGATGCAAGAGCATTTTTCGACAATTACGTAAATGCGGCAAACTCATACAGCCCGACAATCGAGCAGATGTATGCGCCAAACGCAAAAATCATCCGCCAGGTAGTAAAACCGGACGGAACGTTAGTGGATGTAAAAACAGACACCGCGACATACATGAAGCAGCTCAAGCTTGGTCAGGCAGGCGCGAAACTAAAGCATTACAAAAACAATTATTCAAACATCACGGTTGCTAAATCCGGAAACGGTTACAAAGTAAGTTCACTACGCCAGCCCTCAGGCGAAAGTTACAAACTAAAGACCTATATGATAGTAACGAAACAACCGAACGGGAAATGGCTCATAACAGAAGAAATGATGCAGACCAAAGTGCAAACATTTTTGAAATACGCAGACAAAAAGTAGTGCTACGCACGGTACTACGTACGTAGATGGATTTTGCGTAGAGTGAAGTGAACGTGAGTGAACGAAACTCGAAGTATCGCGGAGCATAATGAGCGCAAGTTTTGCGTGAGCAAAATGAAGCGAATGACTGCGGAGCGTGAAGCAATAATCCAGACATACTGGAACTATCATACAGGAGCCGCTTTTGGAAGAATTAGGCACGGAAGTGCAGAATTAGGACAAGGGGCGCTGGTGGATTTTCGGTAGAGTGAAGGGCGAATGGCCGAAACTCGTCACATCCGAAGCACCGCAGTGAGCGGCAAAGTTCCGTAAGGAATTTGGAGCGAACGCCAGGTGCAGGACAGCCAAATAATCCATAGAACGGCAACGTCTTCTGACGATTTCTGCAAAATCCGACGAAAATCGTCAAATCCCCTCTCCTGGTAGAGGAGAGGGTAGAATTTCAACTTGAGCCCGCTTGTGGCGGAGCGAAAGTTAGAAATTCGGGTGAGGTACTACGGTGCTACGCACGTAGGTGGATTTTGCGTAGAGTGAAGCGAAGCCGAAGCGCGATTAGCGCGGAGGATGAGCGAAACTTGAAGGAACGCCGAAAAAGTGAACGGCAATTTTGCGAATAGCAAAATATAGTGAACGGCTTGAAGGCGTGAAGCAATAATCCGGACGTATTGGAACTGTCATACAGAAACCGCTTTTGACAGACTTAGGCGCTGGAAGTCCGGAATTAGGATGATAGCGCAAGGTGCGGGACAGCCGAATAATCCAGACACACTGGCACTGTCATACCGAAGTCGCTTTTGAGGGGATTAGGCACTGGACGTTCAGAATTAGGACAAAACCGCTCAGAAAGATTGACGTCTTCTGACGATACCCGAGAAATCCGACGAAAATCATCAATACTACGCACAGTAAACACCAATCCCACCAAAGCAAAATCGAAGCAATCTTAAAAGAAGCAAGGAAACATCATGTACGAAAAATTCAGATTTTTAACAAGCGGCGAAAGCCATGGCAAATGCTTAACCGCAATAATCGAAGGATTGCCGGCAGGGTTCACAATAAATCCTGATTTTATAAATTCAGAACTCAAGCGCCGTCAAAGCGGTTATGGCCGCGGCGGAAGGATGAAAATCGAATCCGACACAGTCGAAATAACTTCCGGCGTAAGATTTGGCAAAACAACCGGCGCGCCGGTTACGCTTGTAATTTACAACAAAGATTTCGAAAACTGGGAAAAAATTATGAGCATCAATCCGGCAGACGTCACCAGCGAAAAATCATTCACAAAATATCGCCCGGGACATGCCGATTTCGCGGGTTCTGTCAAATATAACCAGAAAGATTTGAGAAATATTCTCGAACGCTCAAGCGCGAGAAAAACCGCTATAGAAACCGCTGTCGGCGCTGTTGCAAAACAGATTTTGCAAGAATTCAATATCCACGCAAGCTCAAGAATCCTTCAAATCGGCGACACAAAAAATCCGGAAGAATTCCACGAAAAAATCGACATCGCAAAAGAACAAGGCGATACATTGGGCGGAAAATTCGTTGTAATTTTCGACAACATGCCAATCGGCCTTGGCTCATTCGTTCACTGGGACAGGATGCTTGACGGCCGGATTGCGCAGGCTGTGATGAGCATTCCGGCGGTGAAAACCGTTTCAATCGGCAATCATCATTCATACAAGCTTAAGGGCAGCGAATTTCATGATGAAATGTTTCTTGAAAATGGCAAAATTGTTCGTGAAACAAATAATGCAGGCGGGATTGAAGGCGGGATGAGCAACGGCGAAAATCTGCAGATTTTTGCATCTATGAAGCCAATTCCGACATTAAGAAAGCCTTTGAGAACAGTGGATTCTGCAGATATGACAGAAACAGAAGCGCACTTTGAACGTTCGGACACCTGTGCGGTTGAGGCTTGCGCGGTCGTTGCAGAGGCGCGCATTGCTTGTGTGCTTTTGAACGAAATTCTTCTCAAATACGGCGGCGACAGTTATGATGAGATTATGCGAAATTTCAAAAACGGAGTGCAGGTATTATAATAAAAAGCGGGTTTAAAACCTGCTTTTTTATTAGCGCAATTAAGGCACCAAGGAAAGTTATGAGATTTACGGCTAACAAAAAACGCACTTTGAACAAATTCTGTTCAAGTGCGTTTTTCAAAGCTATCGGAATTTTTTAAAATCAAATTATTTTATGCAAAATTGCCGTTGTTTTTATTAAACATGCTTTTGGATTTACCGAAGAATCCGCCAAGGAAACCTTTAATTGCGTTGTCATCTTCGGTCATTGTTTCAGCCAAATCAAGCTGGCTGTCTGCAAGCTTCATGCCGTTGTTATCTTCATAGATAATTTTGCCGTTTTTGGCAACATCAACAAGCTTTACGGTCTCATCGACTTCAACAAATTTCGTATCTTTTACAAAAATACTTGCTTTCTTTTCAATCTCTTTAAAATCAATGTCTGCAAGATCAAATTCAGGCAAATCATTAACTTTATCCACCGGCATAGCTCCCGAGAGTGGATTTTTGTCATTAATGGGGTTAAACGACGACATTTTTCTGGTCCTTCCTATACTTTACGGATTGTCGCTTTACGTTCGCACTCCTACGAGTTTCGCTCGTTCACGTTTGCTGCACTTCCTCCCACAAATGATACTCAATCGTTTGTTCGGCAGAGTGCAAAATCCGCTTCTTGGATTATTGCTTCACGCCTTCAAGCCGTTCACTTTATTTTGCTGTTCGCAAAATTACCGTTCACTTTTTCGGCGCTTCTTCGAGTTTCGGCCTTCCTGCCTTCACTCTACGCAATATCCGCTTCTTACTATTTATATTCCCATTTACGACACAAATGCACAAAAACTTAAATTTAATTTCCGCAGATTTAATACATTTATATGATTAAACCCTTTTGTTTCAAGGATTCATGGCTCATAAAAACCATGTAAAGTTTTGTTAAGCAGTTAATTCTCTGTCCGGCACAAAGTATTTTTTCTACTCTCCGAGAAAAAACTCAAAAATCTTATCATTATACCGATTATCAACTGCGCTGAATGGCAAAACAAGTCCGCCGAATTCTTTCTCAACTTTTTTTATCACATTAAGCGTCTTCGATTTAGGCACATAATCCATTTTTGTAAGGACTGTAATTACAGGCAGATTGTACGCTTCGACCCATTCACGCATTTGAAAATCATTTTTCTGGATATCATGACGCGCATCGACTAATTGAATTAAAGATTTTATCTGAGTGCGGTTTAAGAGATATTCTTCCAGATATTTTTGCCAGCGGTTTTGCGCTTCTTTAGAGACTTTTGCATAGCCGTATCCGGGTAAATCCGCAATTATGAATTTATCGGAAAAGTTAAAAAAGTTTATCAAACGGGTTTTGCCGGGGGTGTTTGAAGTTTTTGCAAGTTTTTTCTGGTTTGCAAGTCCGTTAATAAAGGAACTTTTGCCGACATTTGAACGCCCCAAAAGCGGATATTCCATTAAGTTTGATGGCGGGCACTGGCTTAATTTTTCTGCACTTATGATGAATTTTGCCTGTAAAAATTTCATGATTTCCTTTCGAACTTGCATTTAAAAAATTTGATTGCGACCGCCCACGCTAAGGGCTAAGGTTAAACAACCGAATTACTTAGCAGAAAGCGCTTTTTCCTGCTGTTCTTTCAGACGCCGCTTAATCAAAACCGTTTGGAATAAATTATACATTCTTTCGTTGTTCACAACAGTAATCTGGGTTTTGTCATCTACAAAGTCAATGTTTACTGATTTTTCCTTAAATATATTCGATTCCAGATGCACAATCTGAAACAAACCCACTTTCAAAATGCTGAGGGGTTCTCTTAAAAATATTTCAAATGACTTTCTGATATCAAATTTTTTTGCCATAATGTTTCAGCTTACTGATAAATCCGGTTAAATTTTACACATCCCTGTAATTGTTCACAATACTTTTTATTTAAGGAGGGTTCCGCAAATGTTTACGGAACCCGCTTTAAGTTATTTTTTTTGTTTGATTCCGTTTGAACGGAATTTGTTTATCTTTTGGATGATTGCTTCGCGGTCTGAAGCGTTCGGGCTGTATGCAAGATACTGGTTGTAGTATTTGATAGCGCCCTGCGCGTTGCCTTCGGCTTCATAAGCCATTGCTTTTAATTTAGCAATCGGTCCGTTATTGTGGTAGAAGTCAATTGCGCGGTTGCAATATTCGATTGTTGATGCGTAATTCTTTTCGTTATATTGTCTTTGCGCAATTTCGTAGAATTCGTTCGATTTAGTTTCGCAAAGGTCGATGTATGCAAGTCCGTTTTTAGCAATTACGTTGTCCGGATCCTGCATTAAGGCTTTTTTCAAAGCTACACGGGCTGTGCGGAACTGTTTGTTGTGAACAAGGATTTCTGAAAGATACAACTGGTCTTCTACATTGTCTGCAAAGTTGATTGCGTTTTCGAATGTGTAAACCGCATCTTTTTCACGACCCATTGCAAGGTAAGCTTCACCCTTGATTACGCTGTCCATTAGGCTGTTTGATGCTGACTGAACAATATAATTGAGGCTTTCTTTTGTCATCGGAAGCTGATGTGTTAATTTTGCAAGTTTGATTTTTGCAAGGTGAAGTTTCAAATCATCAGGAGTTCTTTCGATAGCCTTGTTAATGTATTCATAAGCAAGGTAAACTTCTTTATTTGTTGTCATAGAATCGCTGTCTGCGCGGTCTTTAGACATTTCGTAATACGTATTTGCAAGTCCGACAATTGCACGGTCGCCGTATTTGTTATTGTCAAGAAGTCTTGTGTAATAATCAAGCGCCTGTTCATATTTTCTTGTATGAAGCGACATATCGGCAACTCTCATAATTCCGTCAACATAGTTCGGGTTGATTGTAAGAACTGTTTTCAGATTTTCCATCGCAAGTTCTTCATCAAGGCGTCTTTCGTAAACGTTTGCAAGGTTTACGTACGGACGTGTATTTTCCGGCTTAACATTGATTGCTTTTTTGAATGAATTGATTGCAGCAGCCTGGTTGCCCTGAATCAAATAGCATTCACCCTGCAATGTCAAAGCAGGAGATGACATCGGGTGCATGTGAATTGAGTGGTTTAGCCATGTAAGCGCTTTGTTATAATCGCGCTGGCGCACTGCAACCTGACCCAAATGATACATGGTTGTCGGGTTGTGAGAATTAAGTTTTAGAGATTGGTTAAATAATTTTTCCGCTTCGGTAAGATTTCCTTCAATAAGTTCAAGGTTGCCCATGTTGTCATAAGCTGTCGCATATTGAGGATTGATTTGAAGTGCTGCCTGGAACAATTCTCTTGCATCTTTTCTGTTGCCAAGTTTCAATGTTGCAACACCCATTGCGTTGTATGCCTGATAGTAATTGCTGTCTGCATTTACGGCTGCTACGAATTCTTTAACCGCATTTTCGATTAGATTTCTGGTATCTTTGATGTATGTAACATCAGAAGATGTTGTTCTCATCAGGTAAACCATACCTTGCGCATAATGCAATTGTGCATTTTTCGGGTATTTTGCCAGAAGTCTGTCGAGTTCCTGCTGGGCAGGTGCAAGTTTGTGCTGTTTTGCACGTGAAATACATCTCAAAGCAAGAAGTTCAATGTTATCAGGCGTTTTGTTCAAACCTTCTCTGATTTTTTCATCTGCTTCTTCATAGTGATTGTATTCGATTAATCTTTCAATATTTGTAAAATTCTTTTGAGCTTTCGCTACCTTTGCCTGCAATTCTTGTTGAGCGTAAGCATTGGATGCACATAGGACATTTGCGAAAATCAATGAAGCGATTAAAACTTTTTTACAATTCATTTTTTCTCCTACTTTACGTCTTTTATTAAATTTCCTTTAACTATTCTAAAACTTTTAATCTTATTGTATAATATCTTTTATAAAAAAGCAATAAGGTAAATGATGGGTTTAAATTCACATTCAAAACAGGATTTAGAGGACTTCAAATCGTACATAATCATCGAGAAAAACTTCTCGGCACATACCGCAAAAGCCTACTGCTCAGACGTTTTAGGGTTTTTGCTATGGATGGGAGAGCAGTCCTGCGAGGATGTAAACTTTTCTAAAGTGCGGGAATACCTGCATTTTATACAGAGATTTAATTACAAAAAAACAACAATCGCAAGAAAAATTGCGTCGATTAGGACGTTTTATAAATTTTTGTATCGTGAACGGCGGGTTGATTCAAATCCTGCGATGAATTTGACCTCCCCTAAGCGCGGGAAAACACTTCCGAAATTTTTGACGCCGGCTGAGGTTGAAAGCATTTTAAACAATGTTAAAATCGACACGCCATCAGGGTATAGAAACCGTGCGATACTGGAGCTTTTGTGGGCAACGGGGATGCGTGTATCGGAACTGAGCGGGCTGAATTTTGGTGATTTAAACCTGAAAAACAACGAGATACGAGTTTTCGGCAAAGGCGCGAAGGAGCGGATAATTCTTGTGACAGACCGGGCAAAGTCCTATCTTGAAAGGTACATAGAAACTGCGCGGCCGCTTATTCCGAAGGGTTATGAACTTGAAGAGACAACTGAAAGTTCGCCGGTATTCATCAACAACACGGGCTACAGGCTTCAGACAAAGACAATTCGGAACGTAATAAACGATGTTGTTGAAAAGATTGCATTGCCGAAAAGAGTGACACCTCACGTATTTAGGCACAGTTTTGCGACTCATTTAATAGAAAACGGTGCTGATTTGCGTGTTGTACAGGAGCTATTGGGGCATGCGAGCATTTCAAACACGCAGATTTACACGCATGTATCAACCCAGCATTTAAAAGAAGTCTATAACGAATCCCATCCCCGCGCCTAAATGGATTTTGCGTAGAGTGGAGCGAGCGCGAGTGAGCGAAACTCGAAGATGCGCGGAGCATAATGAGCGGCAATTTTGCGTAAGCGTCTTGGATTGTCCGGCAAAAAACGAGTTCCAAAGTATTGCTCATCGCAACACTTTTCACTCTCCGCCGGAAATCCGCAAAATAGAGCGAATGACTGCGGAGCGTGAAGCAATAATCCAGTGCTACGCACGTAGACATATCGGAACTGTCATACAGAAGCCGCTTGTGAAAGAATTAGGCACAGACGTTCAGAATTAGGACTAAGCCGTTGGGAACGGGCAACGTTTTCTGGCGACCTCTTTAAACCCGACGATAATCGTCACCTGCCCTCTCCTAATATAGGAGAGGGCAGAATTTCTTAACGAGCCAATGCGAGTTTAGAAATTCGGGTGAGGTGTACTACGTACGTAGATGGATTTTCGCTTAGGTGAAGTGAACGTGAGTGAGCAAAACCCGAAAGAGCATCAATTCAACGGAGCGTGAGCGAACTGAGGGCAAGGACTCCGTTTGGCCGATTAAGTATCGGCTAAATGGAGGGTGGTGGACACGAAGGCGTGGAGCCGGCACTCTGCCGCCCGCACCCGCCATTTGCGGGGCGGGAACAATTGAGTATTGTTTTGTGAGAGGGAAAACCCGTAGACCCGCTAAATGTGAGCGAGCAAGAATGCAGATTAAAGCCGTAAGGCTTTAAATAGCGGAATGCTTGAATTGGTGCTACGCACGTAGATGGATTTTGCGTAGAGTGAAGTGAACGTGAGTGAACGAAACTCGAAGTAGCGCGGAGCATAATGAGCGCAAGTTTTGCGTGAGCGTCTTGGATTGTCCGGCAAAAAACGAGTTCCAAAGTATTGCTCATCGCAACACTTTTCACTCTCCGCCGGAAATCCGCAAAATAGAGCGAATGACTGCGGAGCGTGAAGCAATAATCCAGACACACTGGAACTGAATTAGGTGAAAGGCGCTTTTGGAAGGATTAGGCGCGGAAGTCCGGAATTAGGACAAAACCGCTCGGAGCGGGCCACGTCTTCTGACGATTTCCGCAAATATCCATTACAAAATAATTTAATCAAAACAAATAAAACATTTACGAAAAATTATCCCTCCGAAATTCTACCGATTTCAAGTTCAAATAAACCTCTATCGAAAAACTCCGTCGAAACCCAACTCTCGATACGGTCTTCTCACCTTTCACCTCTCACTTTATTACCTTTCATTTGTCACTTGTCATCCCCTTCGCCCGCAAGCCCCTAATAATTCTCGCAAAGCACCTCGAAATAAGCCTTCGGATGATGGCAGTTCGGACATTTGTTCGGTGCGGAATCGCCATGAACAATGTATGCGCATTTTCTGCACATCCAGTCGGTCTCGTAATCCTTTTTGAAAACAGTGTCATTAATCACATTGTTCAAAAGCTTCCTAAACCGCTGTTCATGATGCTCTTCAGAACGTCTTATGTGCTTGAATGTGTCGGAAATCTCATCAAATCCCTCTTCTTTTGCAACCCTTTCACCTTCGGCATACAAAAGCGACCATTCCTCATGTTCACCATCAATTGCGCTTTTCAGGTTTTCCTCTGTCGTGCCGAGTTCAAACGGGTAAGAGCCTGTGACAGTTCCTTTTGTGTCACCGATGTATTCATAAAATAATTTTGCATGCTCCTCTTCGTTTTCGGCCGTCAGGCAAAAAATTTCTGCAATCTGTTCATAACCCTCTTTTTTTGCCTGTTTGGCGAAAAATGAATATCTATTGCGTGCCTGTGATTCACCGGCGTATGCGTTGATTAAAATTTGTTCTGTAAGTGTTCCTCTCAATTTTTCTGAATTCATAAATCCTCCTTTTTCCCGTGATTTTAAGCGGTGCGTTTGTTTTTCGCAATTAACGCACAGAATTAGACGCACGGGTAATTTTTTCGGGCGAAATATCAGCCGTTGCGGGGATTATATGGGGTATAAAAAATTTCATAATGGTTTATATCGGATTTTCAAACACGTGAAGCGGCACGAGTGAAAATCAAGCGAAACACATATTCTGCAACTTCGCAGCGAGGTAAAATTATGAACTTACTCAACTACACAAAAAAACTTTCCGAAAAAATTTCATACTACGACCGCCTCACACGCGAGGCTAAAAAGAATTTTTCCATGTCAAATCCTTTTGCAAAACCGGTGGACAAAATGGTTATCTGGGTTGAAAACTGCCCTGAGAAAAAAGACGATTCAGATTCCGAAAATTTCGACTCTTCAGCCTGATTATATATCAGAGGCTGTGACAACGCGGTTGCGGCCGCCTTCCTTTGCCGCGTAAAGCGCTTTGTCTGCCTGCTCTAAGAGTTCTTCCGGCGTCTGATGTTCTTCTCTTAAGGTTTCTGTACCGATGCTTATTGTCACCTGAAAACTCTTGCAGTCGTAGTTAAACGGGTAATTCTCAACGGCTTTTCTCAAACGTTCAAGAGGGATTATCGCACTCGCCATCGGGGTTTCTGTCAGAATAACCACAATCTCTTCTCCCCCGTATCTGAATACAAAATCCGTCTTCCTGAAAGTCTGCAGTGCAAGATATGCAATCTCTTTCAGCGCATAATCACCGCAAAGATGACCGTATGAGTCGTTTATTTTCTTGAAAAAATCAACATCCAGTATTGCAATGCTTAAATCATTTGAATACCTTTTTGCACGCAAAAATTCCCGCTCAATCGTGTTTTCAAAATGTCTGCGGTTGTAAAGCCCTGTCAAAGCATCCGTCACAGAAAGATGTCTGGTGTGCGAATACATAAAATTGATTTTTTTTATCACATCAAGTTTGTTGCTCTCTGATATCGGAAAGCTTTTTATGATTTCTTCAATATTTGTCTGAATTTCATCAAGCATTTCAGGCGACAAGTCGAATGCTTGCGGATTTCCCGTATTATTGTCCATAATTCTCCTAACCCGTTTTATTATATCATAAAAATTGCCGGAGCTTGATTTTTATGCTAATGTTTTCGTATGAAATTATCTGCTCAGGAAATGTTGGAAAAGTTTTCAAATGGCACTTCTCATCCTGAAGAAGTCAGAAGATTAGCCATGATGATTTTTGATGAAATCAGCGCTTCTGTTTTTGAAATGCCTGACCGCTGCCGAAAAATTCTTGAAAGCGCCGCTCTTTTACATGATATCGGCTATTATGTCGATTCAAAAGGCCACAACAAACATTCGCAGGAAATGGTGCTTGAACATGGTCTAAAAGGCTTCACTGAACGCGAAACAGAATATGTCGCATGTATTTGCAGATTTCATCGCGGCGGGCTTCCTGACAAAGAAAAACACGAAATCTACTGCGATTGCGACAAAAAAGAGCGCAAAATGATTAAACGTCTTGCCGGAATCCTGAAACTTGCCGATGGTCTCGACAGAGCGCATTTGTCGCTTATTAAAAAACTCAAAGTTAACTTTGACGAAGAAAACAACATTGTAGAATTTATTCTTACCCCGAACATGGCCGATTATTACCCCGATATAACTTCTGCTGTCAGAAAACGCGATTTGTTTGAAATCGGGTTCAAAACACAGTCAGTGATAAAGTTTTCAAGGTTATAACGATTTGTAAATTATTGTTACAAAATTTCATCAAATTGTAACATTTCTTCATGAAAAATACTTTATATATATAAGGGAAAAATAAAAGGATACGATAAAAGTCGTAAATTGCGGTGGAAAAATGAGTTTCGATGTAAATGTCCTGAGCGTCAAGCCGGTAATCAGAGAAGCCGCTAACATGAACAACGACGGCGGCGGCGGTAATCTTGGCTACATGCAGCGCGAAAAGCAGGACGAAGAAAAAGAAAAAAAATTTTTATCAGACGACAGCATTTTTGGCAAAAAAAGCGAATCCGATATTTTTGTCGGAAAAAAGGAAATAGAAATTCCCGAAGAATACAAATTCAATTTAAAAAATGTTTTGCTGAAACTTTTCGCTAAATTAAAAAGGGCGCTGAAGAATCTTTAATTCAAAATAATTGCATAATTTTTAAATAGTGCAATAATTGAATTATGAAAGAGATTTTTTTAAATACGCCTGACGGCGTCAAAATAGCTGTGAATCTGTATGATTCCGGTCGCAAATCAGTTATAATTATTTGTCCGGGCTGGTTTATGACAAAAGACAGCCATGCTTTTTCAGAAATGGCAGAAAAGTTTTCGCAAAAACATGATGTGATTGTGATGGATTTCAGAGGGCATGGCAGAAGTTCGGGGTTTTATACCTTCACATCAATGGAGCTTTTGGACTTGCAAACGGTTGTGGATTTTGCAAAGAAAAGTTATGAGAGCGTTTATCTTGCGGGATTTTCGCTTGGTGCCGGGCTTTCTGTTTTGTATGGCGCGATGAAAAACGATGTGGATAAAATTGTTGCTGTATCTGCGCCATCTGACTTTTATAAAATAGAGAATTTTATGTGGCATCCAAACGCGTGGATTCCGACGTTCAAAAAGTTTGAGCCGAAACGCTGGATATCAGTCCGCCCCTCGGTTGTGATTCGCAAAAAGGTCAGGCCTGTGGATGTTGTAGATAAGCTTACAATTCCGACGCTGTTTGTATGCGGTGCGCGTGATGTGACGGTCAAGCCGTGGCATACGAAGCTTTTGTATGAAAGGGCGGTTTGCGAAAAAAGATTGGAAGTTTTTGAAAATGGAATTCATGCGGAAGATTTGTTTTTGGATGAGCCGGAAAGGTTTTTGGCGATGGTTTTTGCATGGCTTGACGGTGGTGAGTGAGGCGAAGGGTTTGATAAAGTGAAAAGTAAAGGGTGAAAGGTGAGAAGACCGTATCGGGAGTTGGGTTTCGACGGAGTTTTTCGATGGAGGTTTATTTGAACTTGAAATCGACGGAATTTCGGAGGGATAATTTTTTAACCGCTTTTTGTTTTGATTAAATTATTTTGTAATGGATATTTGCGGAAATCGTCAGAAGACGTGGCCCGCTCCGAGCGGTTTTGTCCTAATTCCGGACTTCCGTGTCTAATCCTTTCACAAGCGGCTCTGGTATGACAGTTCCGATATGTCTACGTGCGTAGCACCTTGCACTTGCAGTTGATTTATCTTATAATACTGTCAGGGATATGGGAAATAAATCGAAAATTTTTATAATTATTCTGACAGGCGCTGTTCTTTACTGCGGGTACTATTTTGCAATTCCTGCAATTCTTAACCGCCCCGCCCAAGTCGAATTGCTTAAATCCCTAATCCAAAAAGAATACGGCTTCAATACCCAAATCTCTAACCCTAAAATCAAAATGGGCTACCTTCCTGCCGTATGGCTGAAAGCTGATGAATTCAAAATCCTCAACAACGACAACACTGACGCGCTTTCTTTTAAAGGTATCAATACCCGCATAAAACTTCTGCCGCTTATCTTAAGCAAGGCCGAAATAACACATTTTAGCGCGGATTCCCTGAATGTAAATCTCGTTTTTGACAAAAATTCCCAGCTGAAACTCGGACAATATCCCCTTCTTGCAATGTCGCAGCCAAAAATGAACATCGACAAAGCCGTCGTCGAACTCGATAGCTACTCAATATCTTTAAAAGATGAAATCGTTAATAAAAACATCACTCTAAACGGTCAAAATTTTGAACTCTACGATTTTACCAACAACAAAAGAGTCAAGTTCAAAACCGACAGCGAACTTTCCGTAGGCAGCAAGGTTTCAAAAATATCAGCAGACGTTGATGTGAAACTTCCGTTAGACAAAATTTCCGAGGACCAGATTAACATAAACGGCAAAATAACCGATTTAAACCTTGCGGATTTTTCTACCTACGCGAAATACCTCTCAAACAACGAAATCGAAAGACTTTCCGGAATAATCAACCTCGACGCCGAAACAATCGAGAGCGAAGACGGGCACAGACAAATTAAAGGCAAACTGACGATTCAGAACCCCGGTTTAATCCAAAAAGACCTCGCCGCCTCGATTTACAGCGAAAATCCGGTAGAAATCAATACAAACTTAAACTTAATCAAAAACGGAATCGCTATAAAAGAATTCAGCGCAAAAGCCAAAGGTATTGATACGCTGATGTCAGGCAAAATTACTCGTCTGAACACGAAAAAGCCGGATGTGAACTTAAAACTTTCAATCAACAAGTCGCGTGTGGAAGATTTTTTGCCGTTTTTGCCGGGCGATGAAAATTTTCAGGACACATTCAACTTTTATCTATTGAAAAAATACAAATATTTCGGCGACATTATCGGAAATCTGGAAATCAAAGGGGCGCTTCCGGAGCCTTCGGTGAGCGGGAATATTCTTTCGACAAACGGTTATCTTGAAAAACCAATCCCTAACAATACCCCGAAAGCCACGATTAAATTGCAATTCAAGGGCGACAAAACTTATCTTGATGCGCATGTTCCGGCAGGCCCGACGCAAACGGTTTTTGTCAAGGGCGACATCAAACTTTACGGCGATAAAGCCGCGGATTTAAGGATTACAAGCACGAAAAATGTTGATTTGAAAACCGCGCAGGTCGTATTGAATCCCCTGCACAGAATTTTGAAATTCGACCTCGGGCCGGTGCCGATTATGGATATAAAAGGCAGAGGAAATATTAATCTTCATGTTGTCGGAACGACAAAAGATCCGCATGCATGGGGCGTTTTCAACTTTGAAAATACAACAGCGTCGTTTTTGGATATTCACAATATGGAATTGAAAAACGGCAAAGGTTCTTTATCTTTTGACAATCAGAACACGCATTTTGTGACAGAACATGCTGATTTGAACGGAAAACCTGTGTCGGTTGACGGCACCTGCACGCTTCTGGGTGTTATGGATTTCAAGGTTGCTGGATTAAACCAGAATTCACACGATTTGCTTAAAATAATCAAGACTTCCCCGATGCTTGAAGATATCCAAAAACTTCTGGCGCAGATAAAGTCTGCAGACGGCTTGATTAATCTGAACCTCAATCTCACAGGACAAATCAAGGATGTTTACGATGTTGTTTTCAACAAAAACATTTTTGCAAACGGGAAATTGGAACTCAATAACAATAATGTTGAGATTGAAAATCTGCCTTTAAAACTGCGGAATTTATCAGGAAACATTAATTTCAAAAACCTTGACGGAGATTTCAATCTGTCATCAAACCTTGACGCATCAAAAATTCGCACATCAGGCAAAATCAAGGACATGATAGTGAATGCATCCGTTTATTCAGACAGATTTTTACTCTCAGACGCTATTAAAATGGCGGCGCCTGCCAATATAAAAATCCCGTTTTTGAACGATTTTGCAACAATCAGCACGAGTTTTTCGGCAAACTACAATGGCCCGCTAGACAAGGTTAATTACAGCGGCATCAGAATGAAAGGCAGGGTTTACCCGAACCGCGGAAGCAAAAGCGTCATTTTGACAGACGGAGGAACGTTCGAACTTTCCAACGGAAATTTTAAACTCTCTCCCATCAAAGGAACTTTCAAAAAAAATCCCTATATTCTGACAGCCGATATAAATAATATTCTGAGCCCAAAACAGGACATCAACGGATATTTTTCGATGTCGAAATTCAATCTTGAAAACCTCGGCAATTTAAAATTCCTCGACATTTTCCCGAAAGACTTTAATCCCGAAGATGTAAAGGACATGAAAGGCGTACTTGATTTGGCGGCAAGAATACGTCACAACAACCTTTCTTTTTTCACCAAGCTGGATGATATTGAATTTACATACATTCCAAAGCATTTGAAGGTCAAATTCAACAGCGGGAATGTTCTTGTGCGCAACAACACGCTTTCGCTGAACAAAGTTAACGCTTACGCGGGCGAGATGCCTGTGTTTGTGGATGGAAAAATCTTTGATTTTTACAAGAATCCGGACATGAATCTTTATGTGAACGCAAAGCCGACTCAGGAATTTTTTGACCAGTTTTTCAATAACAAAGCCCTTTACCCGATAAAACTCAAGGGGGATGTAAATCTTGCCTCCAAAATCAGCGGGCCGAAAGACAGAATCGCTTCTAAAACTGAGATTAAAATCGAAGAAAATTCAAACATATATTACATGGGCGCCACAATCGGAGACGTAAACAATCCTGTAAAACTTTATCTTGACAACGTTTACACTCCCCGCGGCATAAAAATCAACAACTTCAAATACGACAAAATTATCGCATCTCAAAACAACAAAAATTTCGCAAACACACAACTGATTTCAAGCGGTGCGGTTGAATTTTTGCCTGACAACAACCTTGCATTCAAAAATCTTCGCGTAAAAACCGAAAACCCGACTGATGCGAAAATTTTCAACATAATTTTCACAAAACCCTTCATGAAACAGGGAATTTTCACCTCCGACCTTGTGATTAACGGCACAACTCTTGCGCCGAAAATTCTCGGCAAACTTGATATTACAAGCATCGACATTCCCTTTGTGGATTCGACAATCAAAGATGTCAATCTCGACTTTAGGCCGGAGCGAATATTCATCACATCAAAAGGCGTTGTATTGACAAACAGCGTGAATCTTACAGCCGAAATGCGCAACAACCTCAAAACGCCGTATGTAATTGAAAACATCAAACTTAAACTCAAAGATTTGAATATCGACAAATTTACAGATGCAATAAGAGATTACGAAGCAGACCTCTACCGCACCAAAAACCAAACCGCAGGCACCGGCGCCGAAAACTATGATTTGTCTCTGTTTGTTATCAAAAACGCTGAAATCGCCGCTGATACAATTAATGTCAAAAACATCAGCGCGCAGGATTTTCTGGCAAACTTAAGCCTCAATGAAAAAATGCTTCTGGATGTAAAAGATTTCCGATTCAAACTTGCAGAAGGGCTTGTGAACGGTTCTGTCAAATACGATTTTCTGACTAACCGCGCAAAACTTTTGATGCACATGAAGGATTCAAATGCGCAAATAATTTCAGAAGCCCTGTTTGATTTGCACAACCAGATATTCGGGCTTGTGACGGGCGATGTTTCTCTCAGCTGCAACGCAAAAAACAACGAAACCTGCATGAATACTCTCGAAGGCGACGGCTACTTTATTGTTGCGCAGGGAAGAATGCCGAAATTAGGTTCTCTTGAGTATCTTCTCAAGGCCGGAAACCTCATTAAAGGCGGGATTACCGGACTTTCGATAAACAGTATTATTGATTTGATAACTCCGCTCAAAACAGGCGAATTCGAAAGCATAAGCGGCAATATGAACATCGAAAACGGTATTGCGCAAAATATCAATATATATTCTAACGGCAAAAATTTAAACATGTACCTTAAAGGCTCCTACAATTTCTCAAACTCCATGGCTGATATGAACATTTACGGAACGCTCTCAAACGACATCACAAGCGTTTTCTCTAAGGTTAAAAACGCATCTTTAAACACCCTCTTCAATACAATTCCGCTTGTGAACAGAAACGAACTGAACCCTCTCACAATGGCCGAAATTAACAAGATTCCAAACATCGACACCCAAAACATTTACCGCATTTTCAACGCTGAAATCTTCGGCGACATTAACGGAAACAATTACGTAAGAACATTCAAATGGATTAAGTAAATATATTTTATCAAGCTTATATCCGGACGTTTCATGCCGGAATATATCATTAAACATTACCTGACAGATGCATTTCGTCTGCTGTTAATTATGCCAAAATAAATTATTCGTCTTATTTCGTAAAAATAAGGCGCGTAACGTCTGGTTTGGCTCATGCCGCAAGACACTTAAGACCCCGAGCGCCCTTTATCTATCAGGAAAATACGTTTAACATATAGTAATGGAGCATACTATGGAACAACGTCTTAAAAAAGAATTGGGACATAAGCTGAGACACTTTCGAATCGCAAGAAAGATGACTCAGGAAATCCTTGCCGAAAAGACAGGCGTTGACACCAAACAAATCAGCCGGATTGAAAGGGGCGAAAACTATCCGAAATCCGACACCATTACTAAATTATGCATTGCTCTGAAAGTTGAACCAAAAGATTTATACGATTTTAAGCTGAATATCGAGGGAGACGAATATTTGCTTGAAGCAACAGGCACTTACGGAAGAATGTTATCAAATTCAAGATTCACTTCAGGAATCATCAGTTCGGTTCCGATAAATGAAAATTTTGAAAGCAATTTTGATTTGATTGATTTCGCACTGTCTGACACTGACTTAAAAAGACAGGCTGAAATGCTAAACAATACACAAACAGCAGTTTACACCGAATCAAAAACAAACCTTCCGCTTTTCAAGGCAATGTATTATCCGAACGGAAAAGTTGACATAGAATACCTTGACAAAAAATTTGAACAAGAAAGCATTTATAATACAGCGATTCAAAATGTGCACAAAAACTGCAAAAACATTAACAAACTCAGATTAGTCAATTTTCTTCTTGAAAATTTGTAAATTAATTTACACCCCCTATGGCACCGGATCATACCCGCCCTCATTCCACGGATGACAGCGGCAAATTCGCTTAATCCCGAGCCATCCGCCTTTCAGCACCCCGTATTTTACAATGGCCTGACGTGTGTATTCTGAACATGTCGGATAGAACCTGCATGCAGGAGGCGTAAATTTAGATATCTTTTGATAAATTCCGATTAAAAATAACAAAATCTTTTTCATACTTCAATCACACGCTTCATTTGCCCTTTTTAAAAAGCTTTACGCCGCATAACTTTCGCCAATCGTATCAACCGCCTCAACTTTAATATCCGTGATAAGTTCTGAATAAGAAATGACGACAATTGTCGGAATGTGACGTTCAAGAAGCTGATAAAGCGGCAGTCTGATTCTTGGAGAACAGAGGATTACAGGATTTCTGCCGCAGGCCTGATGCGCGCGCATTAAAGTCGATGCCGTTGTTTCGATTAATTCCTGCACCTGCATCGGATTCAACAAAAACATTGTACCAAGTTCGGTTCTCTGACAGCTGTCGTCGAGAATTTTTTCCCACTCGGGCGAAAGCGTCAAGGCATAAAGAACTTTGTCATCCTCAACATTTGCAAGACATATCTGGCGTCCGAGCGCCGCTCTCAAGCGTTCTGAGAGAATATCCGGCTCTTTTGAAAATCTCGCGTAATCGCAAAGTCTTTCAAACACGAAGATAATATCTTTTATAGAAACTTTTTCTCTGATTAAGTTGACAAAAATCTTTCTCAAATCGCTTGTAGAAATAATTGTCGGCACAAGGTCGTTAACAAGCGTCGGGTCTTGCGAGCGGACAAGTTCCATTAGTTTGAGAACGTCTGTTTTTGTCATAACTTCGTCAACATGTTTTCTGACGCATTCCTGCAGGTGCGTAACGATTACGTCTGTCGAGTCAAACGCAGTGACCGAACGCGCAGTTTTGGCATCCTCGCCCGTAATCCAGTAGGCTTGCGTTTGATACGTCGGGTCGATTCCGATAATCGCATCCTGCGGAACTTCTCTTTTTACAGAATCCCACTGGTCTGCAATTACCATAAGTCTTCCGGGATAAACATATCCTGTGTCGACAGTGTTTCCGCGGATTTGAATCATATATTCATTCGCATCAAGCGCTGATGAGTCCATAATTCTTATGTTTGGCAGAATATATCCGAGTTCGTCTGTCACTCTCTGACGAAGCGCCGCAATTTTGGCAAGCAATTGGCCTTCCTGATCCGGATCAGCAATTACAAGCAGGTTTGAGCCGACCTGCAAACTCAAAATATCTACCCCCAAACGTTCGTACATACGGTTCGGGTTTACCAGATCCTGCATGTTTTGCCGAACGCTTTCCAACTGCCCGAGTTGCGATTGAACATCCGCATTGATAAGGGTTGAAAATCCGCCCAGACCAAGCCCGATTGCAAAAAGCAAAAACGGCAGCCATGGAAGGCCTGTCCAGTGGCTTGTTAAAGAAAGGAAACACAAAAATCCGGACGCAAGGAAAAGTGCTGTCGGTTTGCTTAAAATCTGTTTGGTTAAATCAGTACCGAGAGAGTTTGCCGCAGAAGAACGGGTCATAAAAATACCGGCCGCAATTGACATCAAAAGTGAGGGAACCTGAGATGCCAGACCGTCGCCGATTGTAAGAGTTGTATATTTGTCAACAGCGTCCGCAACATCCATCTGGTTCATAATACAGCCGATGCATAAGCCACCGATGATGTTAATCAGCGTGATGATGATACCCGCAATCGTATCACCTTTTACGAACTTCATAGCACCGTCCATGCTACCAAAAAGGTTTGATTCTCTCTGCAAATCTTCACGCTTCATCGTGGCTTCTTCCGGAGAAATCAAGCCCGCGTTAAAGTCCGCGTCGATTACCATCTGCTTACCGGGCATCGCATCCAAAGCAAAACGCGCCGCAACTTCCGCGATACGTTCAGCACCCTTTGTGATTACCATAAACTGAACGACCGTGATAATCAAAAAGATTACGCCGCCGACAATCATGTTTCCGCCGGTAACAAATGTTCCGAACGCATGGATAACTTCACCCGCCTCGCCTTTTGCAAGAATACATCTGGTTGAAGCGATTGAAAGTACAAGTCTGAACATCGTTCCGATAAGAATAATTGACGGGAACGACGCAAGTTCAAGCGTCTTTTTGACGTACAAAGATATCATCAGAAGAACGATGCCAAGGGTTATGTTCAAACAGATTGAAATATTGATAACCCAGTTCGGAAGTTCGCACAGCAAAAGAATAATGAGCAACAGAACAAATATTGCCATTGCAATTTCACTTAAAGAATTCGGGTTTGCTCCTGCTCCTCCTTGTGCCATCAGACTTCTTTCAACGCCTCCTTAACTATTGCGATTTGACTTTCTATTGTCGCATCTATTACACCGTTGTTTGTTGTTACCACACATCCGCCTTCCGTGAGCGTTTCATCCTGCAAGATGACAATTTTTGTCTCAAGCCCCGCCGCTTCAAGCATCTCCGGAATCGCTTGCTTTGCAAGGCTTACCTGCATAGGATTCACTCTTATTGTAACTTTTGGTTCTTCTTTTGGCAGTGTTTTTAAAATTTCCGTTATCTTTTCCAAAACTATTTCAGGGTTTTGAGTCAATTCTTTTTTAATAATTTTTTGTGCAATATCAACGCTTATCTCAAGAATTTCGGGCGCAATGTATTCAAAGACTTCCTGCGGAGCGCCAAGAAATTCCTTTAAAGCTTCTTTTATCTGAAAAATATCTTCCTCAGCCTGTCTCAGGCCTTCCTGATAACCTTCTTTGCCGGCGGCTTCTCTAATGCTGTCGGCTTCTTCTCTTGCGCGCGAAATAAGGTTTCTGTCATCCACGCGGCGGAATCCTCTGCGCCTGTCGCCGCGGCGCCGTTCCTGACGCTGTTTGAAATCTATGTTGTCAAGATTAAACAAATCGATTTCTTCGGCCTCTTGAGGCTTTTGGGGGGTTAGCGGCTCCTGAATTTTTTGGGTTTGCTGAAGTTTCACGTTTTTCATCCGCTCAAGAAGTAAATTTTCTTCCGTTTGAATTTCTTCTGAAGACTCTGTTTCTTCAAAAACAGGTTCAAAATCCTCCATAACAGAAATTTGCTCATCAGAAAGCGGCACCGCTTGAGGCAAAGGCTCAAATACAAAATCCTCTGCAACCGGCTGAACTTCAGATACATCATCCCTTAGAATTTCAGGTTGTTTACTATTCTTTCGTTTAATAATCATGATTTAATTTTATTATACACTATGTTCGAGGTGCGAGGCAATAACCGCCGCAACACGCGGGGGCATTTTATAAAATTCGCCTTCCATTGCGTTAAAAATAAATCGTCTGACATTCGGTCTTTCAACTTGTACAAAGGATTCCAGCTTTTGCCTGTCCATCATTTCGGCGGCTGACTTGACCCTTTCTACAAGCATATTTGTGTTAACTTCTGTTGCGGAAGGAAGATTTCTACCGATATCTTCGAGCACTCTCATGGTGACTGTCGGGTCGACTTTTTCTTCCAAATCGTCAACATACATATATCTTAGAACAGTTCCGGCATCGTCCTGTTCAAAACGATTCAGAATTGTCTGGACTCTGTCATCGGTGACGCGTTTTAATAAAAGCGCAACAGCAACGAGTTTGAGAAGTTTCGGGGGTTTGTAAGCTTCAATGGGCTTAGACATATCAATTGCGGCAGGAGGATTTGCACTCGCAGGAACAGGAGCCTGCGGTTTTTGAGGGCCGGCTGCCGGTGCCGGAGGAGCTTGCGGCGGCGAGCTTTCCTGCTGCTGCATATCCTGCATCATTGAATCAATATTTGATTGACCGGCGGCTTTTTCCCGTAAACCTTCATCAATAAGATTTCTGTCTTTAAGTTCTTGAAGAGCCTCATCCCAAGCTTTTTTTACATGGTGTTCTATCAGCTGTAAAATCTGATCTTGGGGAAGGTTTTGTTTGAAAGTTTGTTTTGCAATTTCGAAAATTGTAAACGCGATTTTCTGCATAATCGGGTCCCAGAATTGCTGGGGGATTCCGGAGCGGATTAGGTCAACAGACTTGTGGAACGACCATTCTGCGATAATCTGCGTTATCATAACCGCCTGATCGGCGTTGAAATTGTTTTCTGTGTCGTTGTACAAGGCTTCGCCCGCAAGACGCGAAAAATTCATCAGCGTATTTACAACATACTGCTTCTGGTTCGCGTTAAAATCTGCCGGAACAATTTCCTGCGCCTGCGTTGTTAAGTTTTGTGCAAATGCTTCATAATCGAAACCTTGTATTGCCATTTGTCCTTTTTCCTTTTTAGAATTTTCTTATCTTGATTTGAGTTTACGGATTTTAAAAATTTTCCTGTCGTTTTCGGGCTAAGCGCCGGAATTCTGCGTTACTGTGCACAATTCCTGTGCGAAAAATTTTTAAGTTTCTTCAATCCAGCTTTTGATTTTGTCGCCGGCGATATCTTCGTCAGATTCAGAGATATTGGCAGACATATTCGCAAGCGCATTGACTAAATCATCTGTTGTGTGAAGTGCCAGATATTCTCTCTGCTGTGCTTCAAGAAGGCCTTGCGCAAGTTCTGACTGGCGTTCGGTCAATTGTGCGGCGCGGGTGTTCATTTCCTGAAGAAGTCTGTCTTGTTCCATTTCTTTCTGTCTTAAGGCTGCAACTTCTTTTTCGTGCTCTTCCTGAGCTTTTCTGATTTTGTTTTGAACCATTTTTGAAACAACAGCGAGGCCGATTACACAAAGCGCGATTGTAATCCACCATGGATTGCCGCTTTCATCGGGTTTTGGAAGATTTGCCTGACGATCTCCCGCAAGGTTCAGGTCTGATGCGTCTGAATACGCGATTATAACGTTGTCAGGAGAAGCTTTCGGGCTTGCGGCACGCGCAATAAGTTCTTTCATTTCTTCCGGTGTTGTTTCAGGCGGCATTGCGCTTTTTTCCATTGTAACTGCAATTGAAATTTCTTCGACAACACCGGGTTTGATGTATTCATTTGTCTGAGTTTTTGTAACGCCGTACTGTGTTTCGGTTGCCGTACGGTTGTAGCTTCTGTCCTGACTTGAATCTTGTCCGCCTGCGGCAAGTCCGTTTGGAACATAGACGCTTACAGCATTCGGATTTTTATTTGTGTCGCGGGTTTGATCGCCGAGGCCTTCTGTGAAAGACTGTTCGGAAACCGCGGTTTTCATATTCGGATCGTATTCGATTCGTGTTCTTTCCATTGGCGCCTGGCGAAGGAAGGTGCTGACTGTTACTGTGTAATTTCCGGCTCCGATTAGTCTGTCAAGCTGACGGCCTACTTTTTGCTGCATGTATTTGTCGTTTTCCTGCAATTTTGCAAGCATTTCATCGTCAACATCCATCATGCTTGAATAAACGTTTCCGTTTGTATCTGTGATTGAAATGTTGTCGGTTTTAAGGTCGTTCACGGCACCCAGAAGAAGGTTTGTAATCGCTTTAACTTTCAGAGGGTCAAGTTTTTCACCGACCGGAATGGAAACCTGAACTGTTGCGGTTACAGGAGGCTTCATTGAGGTGAACATCGAATCTTTCGGGATTGAAATAAACACGGACGCGTTTTCAATCGGCGGAATTTTTCTGATTAATCTTGAAAGTTCGCCGTTGATTGCGCGCGCAAGACGGATTTCTTTATCCTGTTTGGTTGATGTAAAGTCGCCTTTGTCAAAAATTTCAAGGCCTACATTTTGATCGACAAGCCCGCTTTTGACGATTGCCAGAAGCGCTTCATCACGCTGAGTGAGCGTGTATTCTTTCAAAAATACCGTGGTTTTATTACCTTCTGCTTTGCGGCTTGCAACGATTCCGATTCTTGCAAGAAGTGCCTGAATTTCGATTGCTTTTCCGGCGTTTTCTGTTGTGAGAAGTTCAAGCGGTTCTTTGATAACTTTTTCGCTCACGACGCGCGCAGCGCCCTTGCCGCCGCCTTTGTTTTTTGCAACAACAGTGCCGATTGTGACAAAAACCGCAAGAACAATCACCAGTCCGCCGATTATTCCGTATAATAAAGGTTTATTTTCCAGTATTTTTTGAAAGTCCATTCTAACCCCTTTGTCTGTTGGTCAAATTAAGTTTTGATTATTTTAAGTCTGTAAGATTTTATTTTGAAATGTCTGAAAAAAAGGCACTATTCAAGCGCTAAACCTGAATTTGCATAACTTTGTCATACGCCTGTATAACTTTTCCGGTAATTTGTGTTGCAACGTTAACGCTGATTTCTGATTTTGCCATTGCGGTCATAACATCGTGGATATCGATGTTGTTATTTCCGCTCATAACGTCTTTTAAGAGGTTGTCCGGCGCATTAAGTTCCGCGTTGAAGTTTTCAACAAGTCCGGAAAACACCGTTTTGAAATCGCCGGTCTTTGGCGATTCGACACCCTCAAGGCGCATTGGCTTCATCCCGTACATTCCGGTATCAAGTTTTGTGTGCTGAATTCGTGCTTCCAAGTCGTATTTTGGCATCCATCCTGCGTTGTATTGCATACATTCCCTGCCTTTCTTTTCTTATACTAACTTATATTTAGGGGTTTTGTTAAGCGAAATTTCAATAAATCATCCGTTTGATGTATGAAAAATCGGAAATTTCATACGAAATATTTAAGGATTTTTCGCCAAAAGTCATGAGGGCGGGCAATAAAGTGAAAGGTGAGAGGTGAGTGGTGAAAGGTCGGATACGGGGAGTTTATTATTTGTGAAATCCGACGGTTTTGGTTTTTTTATAATAAAAAAGAAAATTTTGTTGAAAATCAACTCCCGATACGGTCTTTTCACTTTTCACTATATTCTTTTCACCCTGTAACCGACCTTTCACCACTCACCTTTCACCTCTCACTTTATTCATGCTATAATGTTCTTACCAACGGGGGAAGATATGCATAAAGAGTGGATAATTAAAGATTGTGACAGCCAGCCGGCGTCGTTGATTGAAAAACTTCTCGCAACACGAGGAATAAAATGTGAAAAAGATATTCAGGAATTTTTGAACCCGCTGCAAACACAGCTTTCAAATCCGAATGTTTTTTGCGATATGCAAAAATGCGTCGAAAGGCTCAGAAAAGCAATTGACGAAAAACAGAAAATCGTAATCTACGGTGACTTTGACGCAGACGGAGTCACATCAACTTCGCTTTTGTACAGAACCCTTAACCATCTTGGCGCTGATGTGAACTATTTCATTCCCGACCGCGAAAAAGAAGGCCACGGGCTGGATTCCAAAGCGCTCGTGAAACTTATGACAAGCGTAAAACCTAAAGTCATCATAACAGTTGACTGCGGGATTAGCAATGTTGAAGAAGTCAATTTTTTAAACAGTTTCAAAATTGATGTAATCATAACCGACCACCACGAAGCGCCTGAAGAATTGCCGAAAGCTTACGCGATTATCAACCCGAAAGCGCCAAATGCATTGGATGAAAATCTTTCGACCAAAGAAATCACAAGTCTGACATCTTTAGCGGGTGTGGGTGTCGCATTCAAAGTAGCGCAGGCACTTTTGGCTATTTACGAAAAGTCAGAATTTGTGATGGACATTCTTCCATACGCGGCCGTCGGAACGGTTGCGGACATTGTGCCGTTGGTTGGCGAAAACCGTCATATCGTGATTAAGGGGCTTGATTTAATCGCGAAGGGCAGACATTTCGGGATTAAACGGCTTTTGGAAAGCGCCGGATACAACCCTTCAAACGGCGTAACCTCAGAACAGATTGCGTTTGGCGTGGCGCCGAGAATTAACGCATCAGGAAGGCTTGATACGGTTGAAAACGCTTTGAAAGTAATGCTTTCTGACAATCCGCAGGAAATTGAGATGGCTGTGATTTCTCTGAACGAGTTGAACAAAATCCGGCAGAATCTTTGTCAGGAGACGTTTTTGCAGGCTGATGAAATGCTTAAGCGCGAAGGAAACCGGAATCCGGCAATTATTCTTTTCAATCCGGAGTGGAAAGTCGGGATTATCGGGATTGTGGCATCAAAACTTGTTGAAAAGTATTACAAACCGACGTTTTTGATGACTTATTATGAAGAGGCAAAACAAATCCGCTGTTCGGCAAGAAGCATTGAGGGCGTTCACCTTTATGATGCGATAAATTCAATCGGAGACATTCTTGACGGGTTTGGCGGTCATGCGATGGCGGCGGGATTATCGTTTTCGCCCGAAAAAACGCCGTTTAAACTTGTGAAGGAAAATTTGAACCGCGTTATAAAAGAAATGACGGCAGGAAAAGAGTTGAAACCGTTTTTAAACATTGATTTGGAAGTTACGCCGGACGATGTGACGGTTGATTTGGTTGAACAGCTTTCGCAGTTGGAGCCGTTTGGGGCGTCAAATTCGAGTCCTGTTTTTGCGATGAGGAATTTAAAAATCAAACAGAAGCGGCTTATGGGCGAAAACAAAGACCATTTGCGGCTTACGGTGACGTCAGGCACATCTGAATTCAATTTGATACGCTGGAGCGAAGGCGATATTTCGCTTGTGAACGGGGATGTTTTGGATGCGGCGTTTCATCCGCAAATAAACGAATATCAGGGGAATGTTTCGGTGCAGTTAATTGCCGACGACATTCATTCGCCTTATCTGAAAGAAGAGGATGAGCAGACAGAACAGGCGAGATTCAAGGTTTACGATCATCGCAAAAAGACTGATATTTTGCCGCAGGTTAACGATTATGTAAAAAATTCCAAACAAAACATACTTATTTTTGCCGAAAGCAAAGCCATTCGCGACAGATTAAAGCCGTATGATGCGCTAAACAGCCGGTGTGTGACAAGAAACAATTTGCAAATGTGCGACGCTTTGATGTTTTTTGATTATCCGGCTGACAGAGAGACTTTTGAACAGATTTTGGAAGAAACATCACCGAAATGTCTGCATTTGATGAATTATGAAATCAAATATTTTGATGATGCTGAGTTTTTGAAAACTTTTGCCGGCATGTTGAAGTTTTCCGCAAACAACAACGGCGGCAGGGTTGAGATTTTGCGCTGTGCAAGCCATTTAGGAAAATCTGTGAAACTTCTTGAGATGATGTTTGAACTTTTTGAAGAATGCGGATTGATTAAGATTTCTGAGCGCGGCAAGGACGAGTACAGAATTGAATTTTTGGGTACTGCGGGGTTGGAAAAGGTGCTTCACACACAAAAGTTTGCCGCAGTGCATGAAATGGCTGAAGAGTGCGAATATTTTCAAAAGTCGCTGTTGGAAGATGAAGTTGGCGACCTGGCTTTAAGTCCGGAGTGAGTGGTGAAAAGTCGGTTTATGTGGGTGAAAAGAACATAGTGAAATGTGAAAAGACCTTATCGGGAGTTGATTTTCTACAAAAATTTTCTTTTTTTGTTATAAAAACTAAAACCGTCGAATTTTTACAAATAATAAATTCACCGTTACCGACTTTTCACCTTTCACCTTTCACTTTATCGCCTCCCACTGCCCGCCTGCCTGATGCAGGAACCCGTCCCGTCCTTTAAAATATATATGAAAATATTTTAAAGGAGATTGCCATGCCGGAATTTGCAACACCATACAGCGTTAAAAAAAGCGACAGAAAGCTTACAAATGAAGAATTAATCCGTGCAATCAGGTTTTCGATTGCAGGTGAATACGAAGCCATTCAGCTTTATGAAGAAATCGCGGAAACAATTGATAATGAAGAGGCCAAAAGGCTTTTAAATGAAATTGCCGAAGACGAACGCGTTCATGCCGGAAATCTTTTGTATCTTTTAAATCTCATATCGCCGCAGGATGCTAAAGGTCATAAAGAAGGCGTTGAAGAGGCTGAAAAAATTATCAAAGGGGAAAGTGATTAAAAAAGCGGAGGCGTGAGCCTAAGACAGGTATTTATAAAATCGCACAGAAATCGGCAAAGTTATGAAAAAAGCGGGTTAAACCCCGCTTTTATACTAAATTTTCAAGAACTTCATCAACATGACCCTTAACTTTGACTTTCCGCCATTCTTTTAATATATTGCCGTTTTCATCAAGGATAAAGGTTGAGCGGATTATGCCAAAATATTTGCGGCCGTACATGGATTTTTCACCCCATGCGCCGAAAATTTCGGAAAGTTTATGCTCAGAATCGCTGAGAAGAATAAAATTCAGGCCCTGATTTTCTCTGAATTTCAGATGGCTTTTGATACTGTCGGGGCTTACACCGATTACAACAGCGTTTGATGTCAGACGGTTAAAATTGTCACGAAAGTCGCAGGCTTCCTGAGTGCAGCCTGAGGTGTTGTCTTTCGGGTAAAAATACAGTACGATTTTTTTGCCTTTGAAATCGGATAGTGAAAATTCTTTTTCAACACCGTTTTCGTCAATTCCTGCAAGTTTGATATTCATATATTCCATTATTTTACTCCTTTCTTAAAAGCATTCTTTCGCCCTTCGACGATTCCCGTATGCAAAAACGCCAGAGCGCCTGCGATATAGGCAAGATATTTATGGGCTTTGATTTTTTTATTTGCAGCCGCGACAACGCTTGCGGTGCCTAAAGCAAGAGAAGCGTATCCTGTCAGTAAAACAGGGTTGAGCGGTTTTCTTTTTACTGCTGTTGAATTTTGAGCGATGATTGGTTGAATTGCCATGAGTTTTCCTTTGGATTTTAAATTGTGAAAGGTTTGTTGTCAATATTTAGTACTGCTAATATCATAGTCAATTTTGGTTATGGAACTGCCATTTCCCAAAATGCATTTTTTGTTCTACAGTATACTGCACCTGTTCGACTTCCGGTTTTTCATCAGCAGGAAAGCCAAGCCCGATATAGCAAGGCAATAAATAATTTTCCGGTGCGCCGACAACATCAGCAACCTTTTTTCCTTCTTCTCCGACTGGAATTCTCATCGAGCATCCCAGCCCTTCTGCGGTTGCCGCTAAAAAAATATTTTCGATAACGCACCAGATTGAAGAAATAGGGTTTAGCGAACTTACACAACTCGGTTTCAAAACTCCTGAATTTGATTTAAAAAACGGAAGAATAATATGAGAGGAATTCATCAGCATCGAATACTGCCGCGGCATAGCAATTGCATACATTTTCTGCTGCGAAGTTCCGTCAATGAGGGTTTTCTTCAGGATTTCAAGCTGCGGCTCGGTTCCTTTTTTTATAAACTGCAGTGCTCTTTCTTTATCCTCTTTATCTTGTAAAATTACAAATTCCCAGTTTCTCAAGTGATCATGCGTGGGTGCCTGAAGTCCTGCGTTAATAATTCTTTTCAAAACCTCATCCGGTACGATTCTGTCTTGAAAATCTCTTACTACACGTCTTTTATAAATAGCTTCATACAATTCCATATTTAACATTTCCCTATATATTATTATATTTCGCGGCTTTCATACTTGCAAGGGAGAGATTCAAACTCCCGGTTTCACATACCTGTTCTGAGTGAGGGACGATTGATTATCGTCCGAAGGAGAGGGTGCCGTGCGCTCCAAGAGGATTGGACGAAGACTTGAGGCCAAGCCGATTGGGTTCGTTAGAACCGGCGCGAAGGCGATTGCCCATAAGATACAAAAGCAAGGAAGAGATTCGAACTCCGGCCTCACGGACTGTGCCGACTGAGGACGATTGATTATCGTCCGAAGGAGAGGGTGCCGTGCGCTCCAAGAGGGTTGGACGAAGGCTTGAGGCCAAGCCGATTGGGTTCGTTAGAACCGGCGCGAAGGCGATTGCCCGTGAGATACAAAAATAGCAAGGGAGAGATTCGAACTCTCGACCTCACGGGTATGAGCCGTGCGCTCTCACCAGCTGAGCTACCTTGCCATTTGTCGTTTTATTCTGTTTTTGCCTGAAAATTAACCGAATTTCTTCTCTCAATTTCCAGAATAAGTTTATTTTTACATGAAAATAAAAATTTTACAAGTGTTTTTTTATTAACCGGAACAAATCCCTTCCAAAAGCCGATGCAGTTTGAATTTTACACAAATTATTTACTCAACTTTTCCGCAGCCGCCTCCGCATTCAAAAGCCTTCCGCAATATACCCCCTCAACATTAAATTCGTCAGAGGTTTCTATCAAAAGTTTTACAAAATCCTCAGGCGTCAATCCCGGGTTTATCCCGAGAAAATCATTATACAGCGCCCCGACAGAATTTGCCCAGCACATCCCCCCATCACGGCCCTCATATTGAATACTTTTGCCGTCTTCATGCGCTATTGTCAAATGCTGCATCGGAAGATGCAAATAATTATCCAAAAACTCTTTTGAACAATTTTCATAATTTTCAGTCTTATCAAACGTACACAACGTATAATTTTCAGACGAATTGACATCCCCCTTCGGATTTCGGTCAGTACCGAAAATTTCAATTCCATATAATTCAAGCGTATTGTTAGACATAATGAAAATCCCGCTTTTAACAGCTTCTTTGCAAAGATTTATGTATTCTTCGTATTTTGGGTTGTTCGGATAAAAACCCCAGCCCATCACAATTGTTTTTACCTTTTCGTCATCCGGAAGAGTTTTGTTTTTCTCCATAATATCGTTTATCGCTTCGGCAAACTGTGCATCCTGAACTTTTGTGTCCATATCGGTTACGCAATAATGTAAAATATCTGCTTCAGGCGCAGTCTTGTGCATAATTGACATCATAGATGCAGCATGCCATGAGGGCCCTTCGGTACTGTTTACATTGTTGCCGACATCAGTTGATTTTAAAATTCTGTCAGAATACATTTGATGATTGCAGAATTTCTGGTCCAGAAGCGCCATCGTGCCAACTCCTCTAAACCCTTTTTCATGGAGTTTGTCAATTCCGAGCCCCATTTTGCTCATTGCAGATTTGGCCTTCTCAAAAACAGCTTTCTGCTCGTCTGTCATCGTAGTGTAATCGTCAATCACCATCCCCAAAAGTTCTTCATCCGACAGATTAAATTTTGAAATATCCACCCCTCTGGCATTTTTTACGCCGTCAGTAGGAGCATTCGGAATTTCATCGTAACTTTTGACATCCTTTGTATAAAGCATAACGCCGTTTTCATAAAAACAATAATCCTTCCAATAATTACAAGGCTGAATGTTATCTTGCACAAGTTTTGCATGCATTTTGTCAAACCCGCTCAAATTTGGCGCAGCATCTCCTGCGCTCTCCAAACTCAAACCGGTTATGACAAATTCCGCCGCACTAATATCAGGCCTGATAATTCCATGCCAAACCGTATTTTCAAACTTCTTTCCGTTCAATTCTTCAGCCTGAAGCCATCCGTCGCGGTTTTTGTCAAGAATCTTGAATTGATTCAAAATGCTTTTTATATCCATAAGTTTAATATACGGTTTATATTTATTAAAACTTTAATTTGTTATATAATTCGGATATGATTAAAGACTTGACCGGAGGCTCACCGCTAAAACTTATTCTGCTGTTTTCAATCCCGCTTTTGATTGGAAACATTTTCCAGCAGTTATACAACCTTGCTGACATCGTTATCGTCGGAAGAACACTCGGAGTAAACGCACTAGCATCTGTCGGAGCCGTCGCGCCTTTGTTTTTCCTGATTATGTTCGCCATCGCCGGCATGACAAACGGGTTTTCAGTTCTCACAGGACAAAAGTTCGGCGCAGGTGATGTTTGCGCAGTCAAACGCTCTGTCGTTGTTTCAATAATCTTAAGCAGTGTGTTTACAGTTGTTTTTTCCATTGTCTGCGCAATTTTTATGAAAAATATTCTACAGATGATGAATGTTTCCGGTGAAATCTTTCATGACGCGTATTTATACATCCAAATCTGCACCCTCGGCCTTATCACTGCAAACGGCTACAATCTTCTTGCAAGTATACTCAGAGCCCTCGGAGACAGCAAAACCCCTTTGTATTTCCTGATTTTGGCATCTGTTTTGAACATTCTTCTTGCGCTTTTATTCATTATAAAATTCCATTGGGGCGTTCCTGGTTCTGCCGTAGCAGTCGTGCTTTCGCAAGCTTTTTCTGTTTTATTGTGCCTGTTTTATGTGAAAAAGAAATTCCCGATTCTCCATCTTCAAAAATCTGACTGGGAATTCAAAAAAGAAAACAGAAAATCCGATATTGAATTCATGATGGAACACTTGAAAGTCGGAATCCCGATGGCGATGCAGTTTTCGGTAATCGGACTCGGGGTTTTGATAATCCAGTGCGTATGCAACACCTTTGGAGTGGATGTAATTGCGGCATTCACTGCGGCCTTGAGGATTGAACAAATCGCTACAATGCCTATGATTTCTTTCGGGATTGCGGTTTCTGTATTTGTAGCGCAGAATTACGGCGCAAAGAACCTCAACAGAGTCAGATACGGAGTTGTCAGAACTTCTATGATAAATTTTCTATTAAGTATCATAATGGCTCTTGTGATGAGGCATTTCGGCACAACAATTATCGGAAGTTTCATAGGTTATGAAAAAGTTTCTGTTATAAAAATCGCGCATGATTACCTTTGGATAAGCACAATTTTCTACTTTTTTCTCGGCCAGATATTTATCTTCAGAAACGCGCTTCAAGGAATGGGCAAACCTCTGATTCCGTTTGTATCGTCCGTTGCAGAACTTTTAATCCGCTCATTTGCAGCCGTTTATCTTGCCGTCAGGTTCGGATATTTCGGAATCTTCTACGCCGGCCCGATTGCATGGATAACAGCATCTGTTATTCTTTCTCTCGGCTACTTTATCAATATAAAAAAACTTGTGTTTGATGAAAAATTCAAATTGACACAAACGACACTTGAAGAATAAAATTATCTGTGTAACAATCAATTTGTGGTCGAGGCTTCGGACAGAAGTCTATAAAATGGTATTAAAATCTGCAAAGATAATAAAAACGGAGGCGAAAGCCTCGGACGAAAATTTGGAAACTTGTACTAAAGTCGGCAAAGATATTAAATAAGGAGGCGAAAGCCTCGGACAAGAATTTGGAAACTTGTACTAAAGTCTGCAAAGATATTAAATAAGGAGGCGCGAGCCTCGGACAAGAATTTATAAAATCGCACGAAAGTCTGCAAAGTTATTAAAAAAAGGAGAGAAATATGTCAACATTTATTGAAGATATTGTGGCACGCCAGATACTTGATTCACGCGGCAACCCGACAGTGGAAGTCGATGTGAAACTTTCCGGCGGCGTAATCGGCCGTGCGGCAGTTCCATCAGGCGCATCAACCGGAATTTTCGAGGCATTGGAACTTAGAGACGGCGATGCCAAATATTTTGGCGGAAAAAGCGTTAAAAAAGCCGTAAACAATATCAATAACCTTATCGCCCCCGAACTTATCGGCGAAAAAGCAACGCACCAGAAGGAAATCGACACCTTCATGATTGATATGGACGGAACTGAAAACAAATCAAAACTTGGCGCAAACGCGATTTTGGGAGTTTCGCTTGCATGTGCAAAAGCGGCTTCCATGGCTTATGAAATGTCGCTTTACAGATATCTTGGCGGAATAAACGCGCTGACCCTTCCGGTTCCTATGATGAATATCATAAACGGAGGAGCACATGCAGACAACAACATTGATTTTCAGGAATTTATGATTGCGCCGGTCGGGGCTGAAAGTTTCCACCATGCAATCCAAATGGGCTCAGAAGTTTTTCATTCTCTGAAATCAATTTTGAAATCAAAAGGTTTGGCGACATCTGTAGGCGATGAGGGCGGATTTGCGCCAAATCTGAGTTCAAATTCCGAAGGCGTTGAAGTGATTATTGAGGCAATCCAAAAAGCAGGTTATTCAACAGATGAGGTGAAAATCTGTTTGGATGTGGCATCGAGCGAATTTTACGAAAACGGAATTTACAAACTTTCAGGCGAAGGCAAAGAATTCAACAGCGCTGAAATGGCCGGATTTTTGAAAGAATGGGTCGAAAAATACCCGATAATTTCAATAGAAGACGGCATGGCCGAACAGGATTGGGACGGATGGGAGCATCTGACCCGCGAAATCGGCTGCAAGTGCCAGCTTGTGGGCGATGATTTGTTCGTAACAAACACCAGAAGGCTTGCAGAAGGTATCAGACGCCATGTAGCAAATTCTATTTTGATAAAAGTAAACCAGATTGGCACATTGTCAGAAACTCTCGATGCGATATCAATGGCTCATGCGGCCGGCTACACGTCAATAATTTCGCACCGTTCGGGAGAAACAGAAGATTCGTTTATCGCGGATCTGGCGGTTGCTGTGAACAGCGGACAGATAAAAACAGGTTCAATGTCGCGCTCAGACAGAATTGCGAAATACAACCAGCTGTTAAGAATTGAAGAAAAACTTGGTTCCGCGGCGAAATATTTGGGTCTGAAGGCGTTTAACGGTCAGAAAATCTAGTTCGGACAATTAAAAAAGGCGGGTTAATTAGCCCGCTTTTTTATTTTAAATTTAATGGTTTTGCATCCGACAAATCTGCATTTCATGACTTTTCCCCATTATACGACAGATTATAAGCATATTTCAGCATTTTAAAATTCATAATTAATTTTTAAACAAAAAAGAAACACCGCAATCGCGAACGATTTGCGGCAAATTCCTTTCCAAATTAAGAATATGTTACTAACTGTTGGATTTTTTGTATCTGTAACTGAGCATGCTATAAGAGCCTGACGTGTCAGACGATGAGCCGTCGCTGTAAAATGTCGACATGTTGGTTGCGGCTTTGTGCGCAAATTCGTCCAGCTTTTCCTGTTTTGAACTGTTTACATCAAATGCGGCGATTTCAGCGCTGGTTATTTTGCCGTCGCCGTTTGTGTCCATGTCTTCAAAATGCTCAAGAATATTGTTTATTGTAGCAGTTGAAAGCCCGCTTGTACCTGAAAGTGCCAGTTGCGTGAATTCTTCTTTTGTCAGACCTTGAGTCGACATGTTGTTTGTCAACTTCGAAATCTCGTCTGATGTTAGAATTCCGTCGTTATTTGTGTCGATTTTAGAAAAATTGTTTTGCAAATAAGATGCAAAAGAATTGTTCAAAACATTTGCGTTTGAAGTTTTGCCCTGCGCTTCAACGATATTTTCAAGGCTGACGCCGTCTTTGTATTGCTGTGCAAGAACAGAGTATGTATTTGTGATTCCGTTAAAAATTCCGGATAATGCGCCATGATTTGCCATAATTAGCCCTCTGATTAACTACCTGTTTGGGTTTGGCCTGAAGCCTTACTTTTTAACCCATGATTATTCTAATGTTTTTTCGGGATTAATCAACCATCAAACAGATGATTGTAAATATATGTTACAAAAGAATTCAAAACCCTAAAGATTTAAGGAAAAACAACCGACAAAAAAAATGTTAATAGAGAGCACGATAAGGAGTGTGTATTATGGAAGAAAAAAAAGTTCTTGATATGGAAGATTTGATGATTGATTACGGCGAGATGACAAGTTTTGATTTTAATTCATTGAGCTTTAAAGAAATGCAGGATTTGCAGAATATAACAGGAACGAATTACGCAGAACAGGCTGTTGCTTTCAAGTACGGCAAATTTGATTTAGCGGATTTGTTCCAATCATTTATCACGCAGAAGAATCAGTAAGAAAATTTCAAAAACGAGAGAGGTTTTCCTATGGATATGAAAGAAATTTTTGACAGCGGCTGTTTTTCGCCCGGTTGGAACGAGGTTGAAGAAAAGGAGGTTTACATACCTCAGAGAAAAGATTTGACCGTACTTCTGGCGGAGTTGGAAGATATCAAAAACACGATAGAGGGCATAAAAGCAAAGCAGTGGCACCTTGCCAAACTAATGAAATTCCATTTAGCGGATTTTGAGTAGAGTGGAGGCCGAATGGCCGGAACTCGAAGGAGCGCCGAAAAAGTGAACGACCATTTTGCGAACAGCAAAATAGAGTGAACGACTTGAAGGCGTGGAACAATAATCCGTGCTACACACGTAGACACACTGGGTCTGTCATACCGAAGTCGCTTTTGAAAGAATTAGACGCTGGACGTTCAGGATTAGGACAAAGCGCTAAGAATAACCAACGTCTTCTGACGACACCCGCAAAATCCGACGACAATTGTCGCATCCCCTCTCCTGGTAGAGGAGAGGGCGGAATTTCTTAACAAGCGATAGCGAGTTTAGAAATTCGGGTGAGGTACTACACGCAAGAGTATTGGAAAACCCGCTTTTAACAGAATTAAAACAAAGGCGCTAAGAATGACCAACGTCTTTTAAAACTAACATAAATAACTACACCAACCCATTTTTTAATCCCTAAAGATTCACTAACGAAATAAATAGCCCGCACTCCAAAATCCGGAGTGCGGAATTTTTATACAACAATTCAACCGTTTACGCATTTTTTGAACCGTTTCAAATTGCTTGCAAAAATCACCGCAAACAACTCCTCGCAAGACTTTCACATCCATCGCAGCCAAAACATCAGCCCCCGCAGCTTGCTTAAAATTTTGTTTACGCTAAAATATTTTCGGAATAGTTATATATGAGACTGATATTAATAATTTTAACCTTAATAATCTTTTGCATGCCGGCAAATGCAGAAGTAATAAGAGTTTCGCTCGATGATGCGGTTCAATTGACCCTCAGAAACAATCTTGACCTGCAGGCAAAACGCAAAGAACTCGGGATTGCTAACGCCGACATCAAAATCGCAAACAGGCTTCAAAACCCGCAAATTCAATCGAATATCCTAATCGGCGAAGTTCGGCTCGGCAATTCAAGTCAGGTAGGTGCAATGCTGCCTGTTGAAACCTTCAAGCGCGGCGTGCGCAAAAAAGCCGCAATCGCTAAGAAAAAAGCAATCGAAAACCAGATTCGCCAGTATGAACATGAACTGAAAATTAAGGTCATGAAAGCATATTTCAACGTGCTTTACTACAAATCAGTTGTCTCGATTATGAACGAGCGCAAAACACTTTTTGAAAACATGAGCAATGTTGCAAAAAGCAAATCCCAATCGCTTTCCAACTACAAAATAGACATGCTGCAATCAGACATTCGCTACAAAAAACAGCTTATCGAACTTAACCGCGCAAAAGCCGATTTAATCAGCGCACAGTTTAATCTTAATAAAGTAATCAATCTTGCTGCAACCGAAAACATGTACGACACTCAGGAAGCGTCGCTTTTCAGCAAAGAACTGACAATTCTTGATATAGAAATTCCGACATACGACATTATAGAGGCGATTGCACTGAAGTACAGCCATTCGATTAGAATCGCGGACAATAACATAGAAAGTTTGAATCAGGAATACATTCTTGCAAAACGACAGCGGATTCCAAACTTGATGGTTGGCGGCGGATTCGCATGGCAGGGCAAGTATGAAGGCCGCGGTGACAATTGGCCGGGTGCGTTTGTTGGCGGCGGATTTGACCTGCCGGTTTTGTACACATTCAGACCTGATATTGACAAGGCGCAGATTACTCTTGAAAAAGCCAAAATGGACAAGGTTTCATTTGAGAACAAGTTAAAAATCACATTGAAGCAGAATTATAATAATTTCAAATATTCAAAAGAGAACATGAATTATTACAAAGAGATATTGGAAGAGTCGGACGAGATTTTGAAGATGTCCGCTGAGCGGTACAAAAGCGGGCAGACATCGTTGATTAATTTGATGTGGGTAGAAAACGGCCATCAGGAGATTTTGAACGAATATTTGACGGCAATGGATTTGTATTACGGAGTTTATCTGGACATGATGCACAACATGGGCCACGATGTACTTCTGGAAGAAGAAATCTTCGAATAGGTGCTACGCACGTAGACACACTGGAACTGTCATACCGAAGTCGCTTTTAATGGAATTAGGCGCTGGATGTTCAGGATTAGGATGAAAGCCGCTAAGGAAGGGCGAAGTTTTCTGACGATTCCCGCAAACTCCGACGACATTCGTCGCATCCCCTCTCCTGGTAGAGGAGAGGGTGGAATTTCAACTTGAGCCCGCTTAAAGCGGCGCGAAAGTTAGAAATTTGGGTGAGGTACTACGTACGTAGGAACTTTGGGTCTGGATTAGATGAAGGGCGCTTTTGCAAGAATTAGGCACTGAAGTGCAGGATTAGTACAAAGGCGCTCGGAACAGTCAACGTCTTGTAACGAACAATCGGGAATTTCCGCGCTGCATTAACGCTGAGTCCACGCATTAACTTATCAACTGCCGGAAAAAAAAATTTTAAACAGGCTTTCCAGCAAACTTAATCAAAATATCTATAACCCTCGGCATCTGGCATACAAAGGAATAACTACCGCCCGCAAGCGAACATCTTTCACAGTCGCAGCCTATATAATAACATTCCAAGGCCTGCTCTGTCCAGGTTCTTGTAATAGAGTTTGAAATCTCCCCGTTTGTTTGGGGATGAAATAATGTTTCGTCTGATAAATCAATCTTTTCCATTTTGCCCCTCCCAAAATTTTATAATACACCCTAAAATAATTTTAACGGCTGAAACAGATTTTTTAATCCTTTAAAAAGATGAGTTTTTTGCCCTGTGGAGCAGACATCTGTGTATCTTCGAAGTTATTCTTGCCCGTTTTTTTACCATGCGGAGCAGATGACTGTGTATCTTCGAAGTTATTCTTGCCCGTTTTTTTACCATGCGGAGCAGATGACTGTGCATTCCATAAACATTCTTGACTTTTTGTCATGTGGAGCAGAGATTCGTGCGCTCTCGTAAATATTCTTGCCTTCTTAGCTTTTTCACGCAATAATAAAACCATGGCAGCAAATTTCGATTTTCTAAAAAGCACTGACAAAAACCTTTTCGACATCATCACGGAAGCCGAAAAACTTTACCGCGACGAATATTTTGAACAGTGCATGGCGCAGACAAGACGTTTCGGCGAACATATTTGCAAAAATGTTCTCGGCGACAGACGCACAACCGAAGAAACTTTTGATGATATGCTTGCCACCCTCAAAGATAAGTCCAAAGGCAATCCGCAGGAAAAAGAATTTCTTGATGATTTGTATTTTCTAAAGAAAAACGGAAATGCATCGGTTCATGGCGCGACCGTCAAAAAAGACGGAATCACGGCTTTAGAATGCCTTCAACGCGCATTTGAAGCCGCAATCAGCTATTCAGTTTACAAAAACGGCCCCTCTGAAAAACTTCTGCGCCGCAGGTATGATACGGAACTGCTTATAACTGGCAAAAGGGGTAAGAAGAACTTTGAAGATACACAGATGTCTGCTCCGCATGGTAAAAAATTAGCGGAACGATATGCCGAAGAAAAACAGCGCTCAAAAAAATCAAAACCGGCTTATGAAAGTGAAGAAAAACCCGCTAAAAAATCTTACACTTCAAAAAATTCCACACGCAAAAAACAACAGCAAAAATCTCACAAATCTTACGAAAAAAAAGCAAAAATTTCTCCGTTCCAACTCATCATGATTATTGCTTTCACAATTTCACTAACAACAATCGGATTCCTTCTTTTAACAACTATCAAACCTTAAATTCAGGCGTTATTTTTTGTGAAAAAATCGTTGATTTTTTTCTGAATTTCCAGAATTGTTTTGTTGAAATTTTCAAGATTATTTTCCGCATTAAGCATTGCTGTTTTGAAGTCTGTTTTGCATTCTTTCATCAAATCCTTGTATTCCGGAGTTTGTGACAATTGAACAGGTTTTTGCGGCTTTTCTTTTACCAATTTTTCTTTTACCGGTTTTTCATTGGTAGTCGAAAGCGGTTTGCGTGGAAGTTTCGGCGCATCAACGTATGTTTTGAAATCCTTAATCGAGCGCAATGTATTTTCCAAAACCGGAATTACGCCCATATTTTCAACTTCGGTTTTGTCAAAATACTTTAAAGCCGGAGGAAGTATTGACGGGTATTTCGGATTAAAATTTTTCACAACCATTCCGTTATTAACAAGAAAATAATTGTCTTCGCCGTTTTTTGTGACGCAAATCCGCAAAAGATTGTCAAATTCGCCGCCCTTCATTTTCAAAATCGAAAACGCTTCATCATCTTTTGTCACAAAAGAAAAACCTTTTTGCCTGAAATCACGATTCCACAAGCTATATGACGTTTTCAAATTTGAAACTTTTGAGGCGCCGAATGACTTGAAACTTTCGTTGATGGCGTCATAAATTGAACTTATTTCATCGGAAAAATTTTCAATTTGCGGGTTGGTTTCGACGCAATTTGTCAGGCCGCGCTGCGAAATTTTTCGAGACACAAAATCGTTGTATTCCGAAAGTTTCTTATTGTAACTGTTGAGATATTCCGTAAATGTCGGCAGAACTTTCTTAATCGAACATTCATCATAAAACGTCAATTTGGGCGGAATTATCGCGAAATTTTTATGGTTGAAATTTGCCACAAGCATTTTGTCATCTTTTATTAAAAATCCGTCGCAAATTTCGCCGTTTTTATCGTAAACCATCAGGCGCGAAAGTTTTCCGCTCTCATCATCCTGAAGTTTTTTATAAGACATTTGGAGTTTTTCCTGCCCGATATTTTGCAAAATAAAATCAACTTTTCCTGTTTGTTTTTTATAATCAGCAAACTCAGATTTTATGTTCAGAGAAACTTTGTGAGGCAAATTTTTCAACATTTCGCCAGTTTGCCCGCAAAATTTTTCGATACTCGCTAGTGTTTCCGTCCCCGAAACCGGCAGCACTGCATCAACCGGTTTCAAATCCAAATCCCTGACTTTTTCAAGATATCTGCGAAACTTTAGCATTGCGAAATCCAAATCGTCAAGAACCGTTTGAAAAGTCGATTCTTTTTCAGCGTCAAAGCCGGCCGGCTTGATTTCTTTCGGAAAAACAAAGACCGAGTTCGGATTTGTGTCCTCAACGAGTTTGTTGTAGCCGTTGAGCGTGAAACTTTCTAAAATATTTTTCTGTTTGAAGAAAGTATTTCCCTGTTTTACAACGATTTTCAAAAAATCTCTTCCGGTTTTGCCGTCCGGAATTCTGACAGCGATAGAGGTTTTCTTTTCGCCGCAATTGTGAAACATCAGCCCGCGGCCGAAACTGAAATCCGGGAATTCTTTTTCAATATTTTCGATTCCTTTATCTGTTTTAGTGAGCAGGATTTCCATGATGCTTTTGTAAGCGCCGGAAACCGATTCGGCAGACAGGGAAGTTTCTCGTTTCAACGCTTGTGACAATCCCTTGAAAGTCACACTGTCAGCGGTTTTTTGAAACGCTGGAAATGAAGAAGTTGAAGGTTTTTTGTACAAATAATTTTGTGAATAAGAAGTATTTATAATCATAGTTATTTATCATAAAACCCCTCAAAAAATTTTTTTGCTTTTTTATAATGCGGAGCAGACATTAGTATATTCCCCAAATATTCTTGTCCCTTTTTAACATCTGGACCAGATGTTAGCAAAATCCCAAAATATTCTTGCCCTTTTTGTCATGCGGAGCCAATGTTAGTATATTCTCTAAATATTCTTACCTATTAAAAATCCCAAACAAATATTTCATCCGTTCTTAAAATTTCTTACACCCAAAAATAAAAAACCGACTCATTATTAATTAAATTTAGGTAAAAAAATTAACACAAATCTTTACATTTGCTTTTAAAATATGCTATTTATATTATCATTAATAGTAATACGTCGGATATAATACAAAATTTGTATAATAATAGAACGATTAGGAGAAAGAGATAATTTATGAAAGTCTTAATACTTGCAGGCGGCTTAGGAACGCGCCTTGGAGAAGAAACTGTTTCAAAACCGAAACCTATGGTCGAAATCGGAGGCTATCCAATCCTCTGGCATATTATGAAGATTTATTCTCATTACGGATTTAACGATTTCGTTATCCTCACAGGGTACAAATCTCATATTATTAAAGATTATTTTGTGCACTATTATCAGAGATATTCTGATTTGACAATTGATATGCGCTACAACACAATCGAACTTCACAAAATGCGCACGGAACCATGGAAAGTTACAATGCTTTATACGGGCCAGAATGCTATGACCGGTGCCCGAATTAAAAAAGCACAGGAATATATCGGCAACGAACCATTCCTTCTCACATACGGCGACGGCGTTTCGAATGTAAACATTACAGATCTTGTAAACTTCCACAAAAAATCCGGCAAAATCATGACAATGACATCAGTTCAGCCATCAGGCCGTTTTGGCGCGCTGAATATTGCACAGGACGGAACAATCACTTCATTCCAGGAAAAACCAAAAGGTGACGGCGCATGGATTAACGGCGGATTCTTCGTTTGCGAACCGGAAGTTATGAACTACATCGAAGCCGGCAACGACAAAGAAATCTTTGAAAGAAGACCACTTGAAACAATCGCAAACCATGGCGGACTTGTTGCATACAAACACCACGGATTCTGGCGTCCGATGGACACATTGAGAGACAAAATCGAACTTGACGAAATGTGGGAATCCGGAGATGCACCGTGGAAAGTTTGGGAAAAACAGAATGCATACGTAAGCTTGGCAGGAAAGGTATAAAATGGATAAAAAAGTTCTCATTACAGGCGGAACAGGTTTCATCGGCAGAAACGTGGTCGATGAATTAATCAAAAGAGGCTATGAAGTTCATTCGCTTGTATACCCGCCTTTTGCACCGGAAAAAGAAGGACTTGTGCAATATGAAATGAATCTTATGGATACTGAATCCGTAAATAAGTTTTTAAAAGAACACAAATTCGAAAATCTGATACATCTTGCATGGTATGTGGGACCAAAATGCCACGTGCATGATTTGAACTTAGACTGGACGCTTGCGACTTTGAATTTGCTGAAAAACTTCAAAGAAAACGGCGGCAAAAGATTCACAGGCGCCGGCACAATTTCAGAATACGAATACAAATACGGCTATCTTTTGGAAGATGAAACTCCGACCAGCCCGAAAACATTATACGGCGAAAGCAAAAACAGCATTTACAAAATCGCGTCTGTTTACTGCAAACAAAACGGAATCGAATTCAAATGGCCGAGAATTTTCAACCTTTACGGACCTGCCGAAAAATCACAAAGATTGATGCCTTCTGTTATCAACTCATGCTTGAAAGGTGAAGATGTGAAGGTTAGCGACTGCCTGAAATTTCAGGATTATTTGCACGTAAAAGATACTGCCTGCGGAATTGTCGATGTTTTCGAAAGCGACGTTTCCGGTGCTGTAAATATTTGCTCGGGCAAACCTGTTCAACTGAGAGTTATCGTTGAAAAAATCGCAGAACTTACAAACTTCAAAGGAAACATCCTCTATGGTGCAATTCCCGCAGCGTTCGGCGATGAAGTTGTCGTGGGCAATAACGAAAAATTGAAACAAACCGGCTGGAGCCAAAAATATTCACTGGAAGAAGGCCTGAAAGAAACAATAGATTGGTGGAAAGAACAAAATAAGGGAGAATTATTGAATGTCTAATTTTAATAACGTATACAAAGGCAAAACAGTTTTAGTTACAGGCCACACCGGTTTTAAAGGAAGCTGGCTTTCAATCTGGCTTACAATGCTTGGCGCAAACGTTGTCGGATATGCGTTGGAACCGTATTCACAGCGCGGCAACTACAAAGCATCTCACCTTGAAAAACATTTGTTTGCAGATGTTAAAGGAGACGTGCGCGACAGCGAAAAATTGGAAGAAACAATCCGCAAATATCAGCCGGAAGTAGTTTTCCACTTAGCAGCTCAAGCTCTCGTCAGAACAGCTTATGACAATCCGAAATTCACTTACGAAACAAACGTAATGGGTTCATTGAACGTTCTTGAAGCAGTCAGAAAATTCGATTGCATAAAAACAGTCGTAATGATTACATCAGACAAATGCTACGAAAACGTTGAACAAATCTGGGGCTACAAAGAAACCGACAGAATGGGCGGTTATGACCCGTATTCATCTTCAAAAGGCTGCGCTGAATTGTTGATTTCTTCATACAGAAATTCATACTTCAACACAAAAGACTACGCAAAACACGGAAAAGCAATCGCATCAGTCCGTGCCGGAAACGTAATCGGCGGCGGCGATTGGTCTGATAACAGACTTATTCCGGACTGCATAAGATTCATCGAAGAAGGCAAAGATATCGAAATCAGAAGCCCGAAAGCAACCCGTCCGTGGGAACATGTTCTTGAACCTTTGAGCGGATATCTTCGTGTCGGCCAAAAACTTATGGAAGAGCCGGTAAAATACTCGGAAGGATTCAACTTCGGCCCTCCGATTGAGTGCAACAAAACCGTTTGGGATGTTGTTGAATATCTCGTTAAATACTACGGTCAAGGTAAAGTAGTTGACGCTTCAAGCCCGAATATGGTTCATGAAAATACTCTTCTGAGCCTGGATGTCACAAAAGCTTACAGAATGCTCGATTGGAAAGCCCAGCTTTCATTCTACGAAGCAATCGAATTCACTGTAGATTGGTACAAAGAAGCGCTCCACAACGACGATATGTTCGAATATTGCAAAAAACAAATTCAAGCTCACACAGACAAAGGCTACCTTTGGGAAACTTCAGAGAAAACTCCTGCATTAGCTGCGAAATAAAATTATCGGAGAAGCTATGGAAACTGTAATTTTAGGAAGCGGAATAGCAGGGATTTCTGCGGGCTATCATCTTGAAAAAAATGGCGAAAAACCCGTAATCTATGAACGTAACGGCGATTGGGGCGGATTGTGCGCAAACTTCACCATAAACGGCTTTCGTTTTGACAAGTTTGTTCACTTCACCTTCGCCCCCGACGATTACATCAGAAATATCTTCGAAAAATCGTCACCCACATTTGCGCACCCCAGTGTTTCAAGCAACTTCTACAAAGGATTCTGGCTGAAACACCCTGCGCAAAACAATCTTGCGCCTTTGCCGGCGGATGAAAAAGTAGAAATCATAAAAGGCTTCATCAACCGTCCGAAAAAACCGTTTGAAGAACTCGAAAACTACGAAGACTGGCTTAGAGTACAATACGGCGATTATTTTGCAGAGAATTTTCCCTTCCGCTACACGCGCAAATACTGGGGAGTGGAGCCGAAAGAACTTGAGACAAAATGGGTCGGAAACAGAATGCACAAACCCGATTTGGATGAGGTTCTGAAAGGCGCCTTCGAAGTTCAGGACAAAAATTTCTACTACACTTCGCACATGAAATACCCGAAAAAAGGCGGTTTCCGCTCGATTCTGAACGACTGCCGCGAAGATCTGGATATCAGATTCAACAAAGAAGCCGTGAAAATCAATCCGACAGCCAAAACTGTAACATTTAAAGACGGCACCGAAACCAAATATTCACGCCTGATTTCGACTCTTCCGCTGCCTGAAATCGTGAAAATGATTGACGGAATTCCGCTTGATATCAAGCGCGCGGGCGAAAATTTGATGCACACCTCCGGATATATGGTCTCACTTGGATTTAAAAGGCCTGATGTCGCAAAACATCTGTGGTTCTATATTTATGATGAAGATATCCTCTCAAGCCGCGTATATTCACCAAGTTTGAAGTCTCCTGATAATGTACCGGAAGGCTGCAGTTCGCTTCAGGCAGAAATTTTCTTCTCAAACAGGGCTGAAATTCCTGAGGCTGATGCTGTTTTGAAAAACACGATTGAAAAGTTAACCGCAATGGGGCTTTTCACAGAAGACGAAATTGTCGTAAAAGATATTCGATTTGAAAAGTATGCGAATGTAATTTTTGACAAAAACATTTACAAAAACCGCGAGATTGTTTTAGATTATCTCGAATCTGTCGGAATAGAAAGCATCGGCCGATTTGGCAAATGGGAATACATGTGGACGCATCAGGCGTTTGCAGACGGAATGAAAATAGCTATGGAGAAGATATGTCACTGTTAAAAAGATTTATGAAAAAGCGCACTAAGCCCTACGATATAAAAGGCGCCAACAACAGAATTATAGTTGTGGAAGAAAATGGCTGCGAAAGAGAATTACAGCCAGATGAAAAAATTGAAGGGCTGAGTATTGAAATATACGGGTCAAACAATATTGTAAGAATCTTTAAGCCGTTTTGTTCAGAAGGTTCCATAATAAAAATCGGCAATTATCCCGAAATACATAACGATGGTGCGTATGTTGAAATAGGCTCCACGACAAATTTTACAAAAAACAAAATTTTTGCATTTTACGGAAAAAATCAAAAGCTTACTATCGGAAAAAATACAACAATGCATAACTGCAACATAATGCTGGTTGAAGAATCCGATGTTCTAATCGGAGAAGACTGCATGTTCGCAGGTTTTACAACCATAAGAGGCGCTGACGGACACGCCGTCTTTGATATCAACACTCAACAAATTCAAAACGCCAGAACGTCTCAGGTTCAAATCCAAAATCACTGTTGGATAGGCGAAAGCTGTCTGATTTTAAAAAACGCAATCATTCCGGAAAACTCCATTGTTGGCGCTAAAAGCCTTGTAACAAGGGCATTTCAGTCAAGGGGGGGGGGGCTTTCTTATTGCAGGCGTCCCGGCTGTGGTGAAGAAAACCGGCATCAATTGGTCGCGTAAATCACCGTCATATTTTATAGAAAACGGAATTAATCCGCTGGAGGAATTATCTTGTACGACAAATATCTAGACATAATTGAATATAATCAATGCAGCGGCTGCGCATCATGCCAAAATATTTGTCCTGCCGGCGCGATTACCATGGCAGAAGATAAAGAAGGCTTTCTGTATCCGCAGGTTGACCATGAAAAATGCACAAATTGCGGTATGTGCAAAAAAGTTTGTCCTGTTTTAAATGCAAAATTCCATGAAAAACAAGCCGAATGCTACGCTGCACGAGCCAATGAAGAAATTCAAATGAAAAGTTCATCCGGCGGAATATTTACGCTTCTTGCAGAAAAAATTCTGGAAAAAGGCGGCTATGTTTGCGGCGCCGCGTTCGATAACGATTGGAACGTTGAACATATAATCGTCGATAACAAAGAGGATTTGGCAAAACTTCGCGGAAGCAAATATATTCAAAGCAAAATCGGAAATATTTATCGCGATGTTAAAAATCTTCTTGAAGATGACAAATTTGTTTTCTTCACAGGAACACCCTGCCAAATTGCCGGACTTTACGGATTTTTGCAAAAAGATTATGAGAAGCTTTTCACTGCCGACGTTGTTTGCCACGGGGTTCCAAACAGCAAAGTCTGGCAGAAATATTTAAAAGAAAATTTCGGTGATGAAAATATTTGCAAAGTAGAATTTCGAAGCAAAGAAGAGGGATGGACCTGCACGCATTTAATCGTAACAACACCCGACAACAAGATTAAAGATAGCAAATTCATGGACGGATTCGGGGACAATCTTTATTTGCGCAAATCCTGCGGCGAATGCAAATTTGCAAAACCCGAAAGAGTGTCTGACATAACCCTCGGGGATTTCTGGGGTATAAATGTATATAGACCCGAATTATACAATCACATGGGCGTTTCGGTTGTTTTCACCCACACCCAAAAAGGCAAAGATTACCTTGAAAAAATTTCACCGCGCATAGTGTCGCTTGAAAAAATGGATTCGCAATTGACTCATTATAATTACCCGCTTTTTCATCCGAGCCGCGAAAATGCCTTCCGTGAAGAATTTTTCAAACAAATTCCGGAAAAATCATTCAACGAAACTTACGAAAATTCCTACAAATACTGTGCAATTTTAAACTTCTGGTGGTGCAACAACTACGGCGCAATGTGCACAGCCTATGCGCTTCAGGAAACCGTTAAAAGCCTCGGATTTGCAGTCAAAACAATCAACTGGATTCCGAAATGGTTCTATGACAGAAGTTATTTGGGCGGAATTTCCGAAAAATTCGCCGCAAAATATTTCAACCTCACTGAACTCTGCCATGACAAAACCGATTTGAAAAGACTTAATAACAGGGTGAATAAATTTATTGTCGGTTCAGACCAGGTTTGGAGATACGGCGTTGAACAACTTCGCAATTGGCCGGAATTCAGGGATTACGACAACAACTGCTTTCTTGCGTTTGCTGATTATAACAAGCCGAAGTTTGCTTATGCGGCAAGCTTTGCCTGCAACACATACGAAGGAAATTATCTCAACAAACAGCTGGTAAGAGTGTTGTTGAACAGATTTCAGGGAATTTCCGTTCGCGAAGATTCGGGCGTCACAATTTGCAAAGAAGAATTTGACGTCGATGCCACGCATGTTCTTGATCCGGTGTTTTTGCCGGACAAAAGTTTGTGGGAAAACATTATTTCGGATTCAACAAGAGATGAAAAAGATTTTATCTGCTACTACGTACTCGACAATCTTCATGGCAAAAAAGACCATCTGGAATATATCAAAAAACGTTACAGGGCAAACGAAATTATCGATATCAGCCAGAATTTCCAAATCAGCGTCGAAGATTGGCTTTATTACATCAAAAATTGCAAACTCTTTATTGCGGATTCATTCCATGGCTGCTGCCTTGCGATAATTTTCAACAAACCTTTCATCTGCATGAAGAATGTTTTGCGCGGCAAAGAGCGGTTTGAATCGTTGTTCAAAATGCTTCATCTTGAAAACAGGTTTGTGAATTTCGACGAAAATCTCGATAACCGCGACGACCTTTTTGAAGATATAAACTGGGCAGAAGTAGAGAGTATTCTGAACAAAAATAAAGAATTTTCGCTGCAATGGCTTAAGAATCATCTGAATCAGGAATATGACCTTTCGCTTGACGTTCAGGGAACGACCAACGAGGCTTTGATGAGTCTTGCGGATGAAGCTTTGCAAAAGCTAAACCGTAGGGAAATCGAAATAAATCATATAAGAAATGTTTTAAATACAAAGCCGGATAAAAGTTGTTTGTATACCGAGGTAAACAATCTTGTTAAATACTTTACGGACGAACTGCGTGATAACATGGGAAAATCTCCTTTTAATAATGAGATAATAGGCAAAGTTAATCCGGATGAGGAATCAGCGCTGCCCCCCCCCCCAGCAATCGCAGAAATGACAAGGGTTGTAGAGGATTACAATGTAAAAAATGCCGAATTATTAAGGGATGTTGCACTTTACCGCAAGAATGTGCTTAAATATTGGAAGTACAAAATCTTAACAAATTTCGTAACAGGAAAAACAAAAAGCAGATATCGTCTTAAAAAACGGTTGTATAAGCAAAAAGTCAGAAATGTTAAAAATTTTATAAATTAGAAAGGGGCATGATGAAGCTAGAGAATTTAAACAAAATCAAAGAATTAGATATTGTTTTTGACAAAAATGTTATTCCGATAACATTTGCATCATCGGATTATTTCGCGCCGTATCTGGGGATTACGCTCCAGAGTATTATTGAAAAAAGCGATGATAATTATAACTATGATTGCGTTGTTTTCACAAAAGACATGTCAGAATTCAACAAAAACCAGCTTTCGGAAATCTGCGACAGGCCAAATTTCTCAATCAGATTTGTAAATGTGAAAGAAATTTTTAAAGATTTGAATCTTTACGCGCCCGGCCATATCACAATCGAAACTTACTTCAGACTTGTAATCCCTCTTTTTATGAAAAAATACAGCAAAATCCTGTTTTTAGATTCAGACTTGTTGATTCTGGAAGATGTCAAAAATCTTTTCAATATTGATATAAAAGACTGTGCGATTGCTGCAACGGAAGAGTGCTTAATGTCAGCGCTTCTGGGCATTTTCGGTAAAAAAGCCGTGAAATATATGTATGAAACTTTGAAACTCAAAGATCACGACAAATATTTTCAGGCAGGCGTCATAATTATGAATATTGACTACTTTAATGCGCACGACTGTTCAATAAAGTTGATGGAAATGGTTTCGAATTTCAACTACAACATTGTCGATCAGGATGCATTGAACGAACTGTTGAATGACAAATGTTACTGGCTTCCGAATGAATGGAATTATCCGCCTTTGCAAAAACACATGAAAGATGCAAAATATCTGGAAAACATGTCAGATTTTATCAGAGCAAAATATTTGGCAGTAAAAGAGCCGAAAATTTTGCACTTTGCCGACCGCGAAAAGCCGTGGTTTGACCCGACCGAAGATTTTGCGGCCGAATGGTGGGTTATTGCGAGAAAATCTCCGTTCTACGAAGAGATTATCCGTAGAATGTGCCTGAAAGGGGCGTCGGCGTGCCCCCTCCCCCGCAAATGTAGAATTGATAAGGGATTTGGTACATTATCGCAAAAATGTGCTTAAGTATTGGAAGTACAAATTCTTAGCAAATTTTGTATCAGGAAAAACAAAAAGCAGATATCGCTGCAAAAAACGTATTTATAAACAAAAAATAAGAAACGCAAAAATTTTATTAAAGTAGATTTTCACATATTCTCCTCAAAAATTTGGTTGAATAGCTGAAAAAATGCTTTAAAACCAAATTTTTGCAAGGAGACAAAAGTGGAAAATAGTATTAAAATTTTTGTAACTTACAAAGACAAACACAAAATCATCGAAACCGATATTATAAAACCGATTCAGACAGGTCGTGCAATTGCGGCGGAAGCTTTCGAGGGGATGATTGGTGACGATACGGGCGAGAATATTTCTGAAAAAAATCCGAAGTATTCTGAAATCAGCGCCCAATATTGGGTTTGGAAAAATTACGATAAAATCGGTAATCCGGATTATGTCGGATTCATGCATTACAGACGGCATTTCATCTTTAACGATGAGCACTTGAGTCCTAATATTATCGGATGTGTAGAATTTGAAAATTTCAATGAAGATTACGTCCGCAAAATATCCCTCAACGACAAAGATATAGCGAATTTTGTATCCGGCAATGACATAATAGTTTGCAGCAAAATAATGCTTAGAAAAATTGAGTTTCTCAAAAACAAAAAAGATTTGACAAGAAACGCTTATACGGAAAACTGCCATTTGCAAAGCGCAGATTATGATTTAATGCTTGAAACAGTTGTTAAATTCTTCCCGGAATACCGGAGCGTTATAAATAAATTACCGGATTTGGAATACAACCACTGGTATAACATGTTTGTAATGAAAAAAGAGATTTTCTTTGAATATAACAACTTCTTATTTACGATTTTGTCGGAACTTGAAAAACAGATAGATATGTCGCTTTACTGTAATGACGCAATAAGAACACTGGGTTATCTGTCCGAAAGGCTGTTAACAATTTTCATAGAGAAAAAACGCGAAGAAAAGAAATGCAAAATTAAAGAAACGCCGATTACATTCCTCAAAAATGTTGAAGAAATCTCACATGTCAAGTGCGATTCAAACACTATAAACATTGTAATGTCATCGTCAGATTTTTATACACCATACCTTTCAACTGCGCTGGAATCACTGAAAGAACACCTCAACTGCGCTTATAAATACAAGGTTTATATTCTGACGCGTGATATTTCAAAAAGAAATAAAAACATTCTGTTGGAAAATTACACCACTGAAAACCTCTCGCTTGAATTTATAAATATGAATTTTTTCAACTACAATTTCAAAGTATTGCCGCACATTACAATCGAAACCTATTTCAGGATGCTTATTCCGCAATTGTTTACATCAGAAAATAATTTGATATTCATAGATTCTGATACCTTAATCCTTTCGGATTTGGTTGAATTGCACAAAATGACTCTGGACAAACCGATTGCAGCGGCAAAAGATTACATAATGCAGTGCCTGGTAACTTCTAAAAAACAAAGTAAATATTTAAAAGAAAAATTAAAAATAAAAAATTTGTTTGATTATTTTAACGCCGGCATAATGGTTTACAACCTGAATTTATTTACAAAAGAAAAAGGTGATAAAATAAAGGATTTGTTACTGAAAAACAATTACGAATTTCTTGATCAGGACCCGTTTAATATAGTATTTGAAGACGATTATAAAGAACTCGATTTCAAATGGAATTACACACCCATGGTGGAATATGAAGAATTCAAGAAATACATACCGCATTTTTCAACAGAAGAAGTAAAAAAAGCGGAAGAATCGCCTGAAATTATACATTACAACGGAATTCTGAAACCCTGGAGCAATCCGGAAAAAGAAAAAAGCGAACATTGGTGGATATATGCACGGAAAACACCTTTTTATGAAGAAATTCTGAAAAGGATGGCCATGAGTGCAATACCGATGCCCCCCCCCCCCGGAAACACGCGTCAAATCAGCGATTACGCCAAATACTGGAAATACAAAATCTTGCAAAACTTCGGTTCCAAAGAAACCCGCACAAGATATTATCACAAAAAACGTATTTACAAAGCCAAAATCAAAGGACGAAGATAGTCAATCTTTCACCATATATTCTCCGAGATCTCATCTTGGACACGGCATAAAACAAGCCGCGTAACAACAGAAAAAAGAAGAGTAAAAGGAGAAAAGATATGGAAAAGAAAGATATTAGAATTTTTGTAACATACAAAGACAAGCACAAAATCATCGAAACGGATATTATAAAACCGATTCAGACAGGACGCGCGATTGCAGCGGAAGCTTTTGATGGGATGATTGGAGATGACACGGGCGAGAATATTTCTGCAGAAAACCCTTATTACGCAGAACTTTCTGCGCAGTATTGGGCATGGAAAAATTACGACAAAATCGGCAATCCGGATTATATTGGTTTCATGCACTACAGAAGGCATTTTATTTTTAATGAAAAATACAGCCCGACAGTTCAGAATAAAACTTTCGAGTATGGATATTCTGCCTTCAAGTTTGATTATATTACAGAGGATTATTTTTCTGAAACCGGTCTTGATGACTTGCATATTAAAGAAACCGTTCTTGGCACAGATATTATTTTTATAAAAAAAGCCAATGAAAAATATTTGAATTGCAAAAATGGAAAAGAAGATTTTGTAAAAAATTGTCATGGTTCTAATGAGTCAGATTACGAAAATTGTATGAAATTGATTTCGCAAATTTATCCGCAGTATGCTGAAGAAATAAAAGAATTAAATAAAGGACCTTACAGATATTTTTATAATATGTTTATTATGAAAAAGGAAGAATTTTTTGAATATTCCGAATTTTTATTTTCAATATTAGAAGAATTCAAAAAACAGATTAATGTTGTCACTTATTCTGAAAAAGCAGCAAGGGTGCTGGGGTATATGGGAGAATTTATTTTATCTCTCTATGCTTTCAAAAAACACAAAGACAAATCAAAATGCATCAAAGAATTATATTCATCTTTTATTTTAAACACCGAAGAAGCAAACTCAGATTTAAAACCGGCATTCGATAATAATAATAATGTTATCGCAATGAGTTCGAGCAATGAATATGTTCCTTATCTTTCAACATGCCTCGAATCGTTGAAAAAAGTTGTTAATCCGGAACAAAATTATGACATCATAATTTTTGAAAGAAGCATCACAGAAAGAAACAAAAACATTCTCAAAAAGCAAATCGAATGCGAAAATATTTCATTAAGGTTTGTCAATCCGACACCGATTTTAAAAGGATATAATTTAAAATTTCCGCCAAACTACAATCTTGAATGCTATTTTAGACTGACTTCACCATTGATTTTAAAAAATTTCGAAAAGGTATTATTTACAGATGTTGATTTGTTATTTTTGAAAGATCCGTCTGTTTTATACAGCGAAGACATAACAAATTATCCGCTTGCGGCTTGCAAAGATTTAATAATGGGAGCATTTGTAAATAACCGCAACGACAGCTTAAACTGGGGAAAATACCTGTGCGAAAAGCTGAAATTAGAAGATAATTATAAATATTTTAATACCGGAGTGATGCTCATAAATATAAAATATTTTAACGATAATAATATTTCATCTAAAATGCTTGATTTGGTATCCAAAACCCAGTTCAGAATCTTAGAGCAGGACGGGCTTAATGCGTTTTTCAAAAATGGCATTAAATACATAGATACATCGTGGAACTTTCCGGTAGCAAATTTTTATTACAAAACAATCCTGGATTTTATGCCAAAAACTTTTTATGAACAATATAAAAAAGATGAAAAAAATCCAAAAATTATGCACTTTGCAGGAACCACAAAACCATGGTTTTGTCCGAGCGAAAACTACTCTGAAATCTGGTGGGAATACGCCAGAAAATCACCTTTTTACGAAGAGATTTTATTGAGAATGAATTCGGCTAACCAGAATAATTATATTAATTTTTCACTTTCCAATCTCAAAGATTACAGAAAAAATTTGCTGAAATACTGGAAGTATAAAATCTTTTTAAATTTCGTTTCAGGAAAAACAAAACAGCGATACAAAATAAAAAAGAAAATTTATAAACAAAAAATTAAAAGTATATAATTTTTTAAATATTTAAGTAAGAAAGGCCGCGCGCTGCGCGGCCTTTCTGAAACCCACAAAACCCTGAAAGCACAAAATTTCCAAAATAAAAAGCATCATTTAAAAAAGTTAACCTCCGGTGCACTCCTAATATTTACTTTAATACCTCAACGGAATCTTCGAGCGATTTACAGTCTTTTTGTCGTAGCCAAAATTCGCCAGCATGCGGCAGGTGCTTGTGTAAAAAATATTCTCTTCCAGTGTCGGGCCGATATTGATTGAACTTACCGTACGCTTCATAAATTTGTATTCAATGTATGGTATGAAAAGCCCGTTTTTCTCGAAAATCTTCGTCTGCTTGTAACCGTTCATACTGAAATGGTTGATGAAAATAATTCTGTATTCCTTTTCGTCCTTAAAATAAGGGTTTTTGAAAAACAAACTCACAACGCTCAAAATATCAATCAATTCAAACATAATATTCTGCTGTTTTTCGATAGATTTTTGGCTTTTGCGCGCAAAAGCGATTTTCTCAAACTGTTTATTCCACTTTTCAAAAATCAACCTCAAAATAGTCGTCTGAATTTCGCGCTCGTAAATTATGTTTCCGTAAACAGCATGAAATCCCTGTTTTTCCATATCCGCAATCAAATCTTTCTTGCAAAATCCGATGTTGTAGCCCGTGTATGTACGGCCTTTCGAATATCCGTTCCAAAGCGTCAAATTGTCGCTGTCTGTCGAAAACGAAATTGTATAATATTCGTAACGGTTGCTATACGTATCACTGCCGGTTATTATGTTTTTATATTTCCTGTTAAAATGCTCTTTTATCCGGCCAAAAAGTTCCGGATTCAAAGCCGGCATCTCATCAATCAGCGTGCCTATAAGTTTGTATGAATATGTCACTTCCTCTTTGTCATTCAGATAAAGCGCGTTTGAAAATCTGATTGTGCCGGATTCAAGAATGCTCAGCAGCTTCTCGGGCTTTGTGTAATGGTAAAGGTTTAAGTTCGACCCGTCATCAAGAATCTTCTTCACCTTTGGAATTTTTTTCAGCAAACCGTCATAATCAATCATATTCAACTCCGAAAACTGCATTTAAGCCCGTCGCGCAATTAAAAAAATCCGATTTTTCCTAATCCGCGATTCAACTCATTACATAATTCATTATAACATATTTTCACACCCGTTTAAACTCTTAAGTCAAATTTTTCATTTTTGTACATAATTTTTATATAACTTTAACATCCTTAAAATCTTCTTGACTTTTGCCCTTGTTAGATTTACAACGGACTTGTACGTGAAAATAAGATTATAAATTATTTGGATATGGATATGGAAATTTTTTACTATGCTTTACTAACCCCAATCATTGGCGGTGCTATGTCTTTATTTTTCAGCGAAAAACGGAAGCTGAAAGTTGTGTCATTCTTCGCATTTATCTCGATGATTCTGTGCTTGATGACAGCCGTAAACGTTTTTGCAAGCGGCGAGAGCCTTGTTGCGGTTCCAAACATTTTTAACGGGATGTTTGGCGCGATAAAGTTTGTCGTCGACCCGCTTTCGGCGTTTTTCATCTCATTTATTTCAGTGATGAGTTTTTTGGGATGCGTTTACGCTAACGGCTATATGAAACCTTACATGGAAAAGGGGATGAATGTTTCTTCACACTGCCTTTTCCTCTCAATGCTGATTTCTTCAATGCTCGGCGTTGTAACAATTCAAAACGTTATGTTCTTCCTGATTACGTGGGAAATCATGTCGCTTTCATCTTTTTTCCTTGTGATTTTCGAAGACAACAAAAAAGAAGTTCTCAATGCCGGAATAAAATATTTAATCTACATGCATGTGTCAGTAATATTTATCATTCTGGCATTTGTTTTGCTGACTTTAAAATCCGGAAGTTACGATTTTAATTCTTTCAAAGAAATTTTGAGCCAAAACGCACAATTCGCAAACCTTGTGTTTATGCTTGCCTTTGTCGGATTCGGAATAAAAGCCGGATTTGTGCCTTTCCACAACTGGCTTCCGGAAGCACACCCCGCGGCACCGAGCCATGTGTCTGCGGTGATGTCGGGCGTTATGATTAAGACCGGAATCTACGGGATTTTGAGAATTCTTTCTCTTATTGTTATTCCGACCGCCGGAATTTCATATTTTGTTTTGATAATCTCTGTTATCACAGCATTGTACGGAATCCTTTATGCAATCACGCAGCGCGATTTGAAAAGACTGCTTGCATATTCATCAATCGAAAATATCGGAATAATCGGAATCGGCATGGGCGTTGGAATGCTCGGGCTGGCACACCATTCAATGCCGGTTGCGGTGCTTGGTTTTGGCGGATGTATTTTGCATATTTTAAACCACTCAATCTTCAAAGAATTGATGTTCTTTGCGGCAGGCTCTGTTTACAACAAAACCCACACAAGAAATATCGAAGTTCTTGGCGGACTTTTGAAATCAATGCCGAAAACAGCACTGCTTTGCCTGATTGGCTCAATTGCAATTTGCGGCTTGCCGCCATTTAACGGATTTATAAGCGAATTTTTGATATATTTTGGAATGCTCAAGGGCGCTTTAACCGGTAATCTCGGAATGCTTGTTCTCATGATTCTCTCACTGGCCGGATTGGCGCTTGTCGGAACAATGGCAATCCTTTGTTTCACAAAACTCTACAGCATAACATTCTTAGGTATGGCCAGATCTGAACACGCTGAACATGTTAAAGAAGACGTTGTATCTTCAATGATTTTCCCGATGATTTGTTTAGCTGTGATGACGCTTTTAATCGGTATATTCCCGCAGTTCGTTTTTGAACTCGTGACAAAGCCGGTTTCACTTTTCACAGGCGCAATCGAAACTCCCGCAATTGTCGGTTTGCTGCAGACAATTTCGTTTACGGCATTCGGACTTCTGGCGTTCATTTTGGCGCTTGCAATTCTCAGAAAACTCGCAAACAAAAAAGCCGCTTCACACTGCACCTGGGGCTGCGGCTACGACAAAGGAAACAATCACATACAATATACGGCATCATCTTACGCAAGCCCGTTTTTGTCAATGCTGACGCCTTTGTTCAAGAAAGTTTTCGACATCAAAAAGCCGAAAGAACTTTTCCCAAAAGACGCTCACTTCTGTCTGCATATTGAAGATGTTGAAGAAGCTTACATTATAAAACCGTTCATAAAAGATATTGAAAAATTCTTCACTGTATTCGAAAGAATCCAGAACGGAAACATTCAGCAATATATCCTCTACGGTTTGATATTCTTAATTTTAGCACTAATCGCATTAGTATTTTTAGGGTAGGTAAAAATGATTACAAACTTGATTAATTTAATAATACTATTATTCGCGCCGTTTCTCGTAATCGGTGTAATAAAAAAGACAAAAGCGTTCTGGGCAGGCCGCAAAGGCGTTTCAATCTGGCAGCCGCTATGGGATTTTGTAAGATTGATGAAAAAAGACTGCGTGATAAGCAATACCACAACCTGGATTTTCAGGCTTGCGCCGCTCGTAATCTTTGCGACAACCCTTGTTGCAGGACTTTTTGTCCCGATGATTAACGGCCAGCCGGTTATCAATATGGAAGGCGGATTTATACTATTCGCGTACATTCTGGGATTTGGAAAGTTTTTCGCGCTGATTTCCGCGATGGATACAGGAAGCAGTTTTGAAGGCATGGGCGCAAGCCGCGAAGCCTGCTTTACAACAATTGTTGAGCCCGCATTTTTTATCATCATGGCATCATTAATTGCTTTGACCGGAAATTACACATTCCAGAGCCTTTCAATGATTCTTGAAAAAGCCGGCGTGATGGGAATTTTGATAACCCTGCTTGCTGTTCTTGCACTTGTTGTAATGCTTCTTACAGAATGTTGCCGCGTGCCGGTGGATGACCCGACAACTCATTTGGAATTGACAATGATTCATGAAGTTATGATTCTGGACAATTCAGGACAGGATTTGGGGCTTATCACATGGGCTGCCGGAATCAAGATGGTGATTTTGGAATCCTTAATCGCTGCATTGCTAATCCCGATGCACTTAATCGGGTTCTGGTATTCGGCTTTATGTTATGTTGCGGCGCTTTTTGTAATCGCAGTGTTTGTCGGAACTCTTGAATCCTGCATTGCCCGACTTAGAATGTCACATGTTTTTGAATTCATTTTTGCAATGTCTTCATTTGCATTAATAATTCTTTCTCTAACAGCTATAAGAATTTACGGAAACTAGGAAGAAAAAATGGAAAACGCACTAATAATTTTATTCGGATTAACAATGCTCTATATGGCGGCCACAAGCCGCTTGATGGCACATATTAGAATTCTTGTTCTGCAGGGAATTTTGTTGTTTTTGATTTGCTGGTTCGGCATGGAAAAGACAGATGTTTTGAACTTTCTTTTCCTCACCTGCGAAACCCTGCTTGTCAAAGCAATCGTGATTCCGGCATTTTTGAACAAAATAGTTAAACAAACCCACGAATACAGAGATATGGAAGCAAATATTCCGCATTTTTACTGCTTGTTCATCTCAAGCGTAATTCTTTTTGGCGGATTTTTGATTTCGGATTTCAATTTCCCGGGCATCAAGATGATTAACCCTGTTTACTTCGGTGTTTCGATTGCGGTGATAATCATAAGCCTTATTCTCATCACGATTAAGCACAAAATCCTCACAAACGTAATCGAGTTTATCACAATGGAAAACGGGATTTTCCTGCTTTCTCTTTCCGTTGCAAAGGAAATGCCTGTTATCGTGAATTTGGGCGTGCTGCTTGATGTATTTATTGCAGTATTTATTTTGGGACTTCTGGTAAACAGAATCAACAAAGAATTCGACGGCCTGGAAGTTACACAGTTATCAGATTTGAAGGATTGTGAATATGATGATTAATTTACTTTTGATATTTCCCATTTTGGCTTGCTTAATCATGTGCATTTTCAAAGCAAAATGGATGAACAACTTTTTTATAAATGTTTATGCGCTCATGCATCTAGTGATTTCGATTTGCATGTCAATGCATCTTCCTGTAGGCTCAAGCAAATACTTCTGCGCAGACTCATCAAACATTGTATTTATGCTTTTGCTCTCAATCGTGTTTATGGCAGTTGCGATTTACAACAACGGATACATCAAACATGAAACCACGGATTGCCGCAGATTGAGGCATTATTCATACATGATGCTGATATTTGTACTTTCAATGACGGGCGCAATTTTGAGCACAAACCTCGGGCTTTCATGGGTCTTCATCGAAGCAACAACCCTTGCAAGCGCATATTTGATACTGTTCAGCAGAACAAAAAGTTCGGTCGAAGCCGGCTGGAAATATGTTTACATCTGCTCAATCGGTATCGCATTGGCGTTTGTCGGAATAATCCTTCTCACAATCGCAACCGGAAATATGAATTCACTCTATTACCACGAACTTATGGCAAACGCGCACATCTTCAATCCTTTCTGGCTGAAACTCGCGTTTGTGTTTATCCTTTTTGGAATCGGCACAAAAATGGGCTTGGCGCCTGTTCACTTCTGGCTTCCGGACGCGCACTCGGAATCTCCGTCACCGGTTTCAGCGCTTTTGTCAGCCGCGTTGTTGAATTCAGCTTTCTTAATCATCTTGAAAGTATACAAAATAACGGTTCTTGCAGGATGTGCGGATTTTGGAAAACTGATGATGCTTGTGATGGGATTTTTATCGCTTTTCATAACGGCCGTGTTCGTTTTCCACATAAACAATTACAAAAGAATGCTGGCTTATTCTTCAGTTGAAAACATGGGGATTTTGGTTATCGGATGCGCTGTCGGAGGACTCGCAATTTATGCCGCAATCCTTCACATGATAGGCCATTCGCTGATAAAAGCATCGTTCTTCTTAACAAGCGGAAATATTTTGGAAATCTTCAAAACAAAAAAAATAAAATCAGTCACTGGACTTTTGAAAACAGACAAAAAAACAGGCTGGCTCTGGATTGCGTCGTTTTTAGGAATCGTTGCATTCCCGCCTTCTGTTTTATTCATAAGCGAATTTTTGATGATAAAATCAATGATTTTTCAAAAACATTATATACTTTGCGGACTTTTCGTGGTTCTTTTGACAATCGTGCTTTATGGACTCGGCAAGGCTGTTGTAAAAATGAGTTTTGGCGAACCCCATGAAGGCAAAAATTACGACGAAAACGTAAAAGAAGTAAGTTTTGGCATGTATTTCCCGCAAATTGTAATGCTTTTGATGGCGTTCGCTCTCGGAATTTACATTCCGCACTTTGTAAATGAATTGATAAACGGCACAATCACAGGATTAGCGGGGTAACAATATGAACTGGATAATTACCGAAAATAACAAACCTGTAAATCTACAAGACATCCCATGTCTTGATATAAACGATTTGAGAAAAGAAATTATCGAAATAAAAAAACGCGTTGTCGGATTTTTCGGCGACAAAGTTTTTGACGGCGTAAAGCTTTACGTGGTTCTGGCAGACGATGAAGAAGGCAAACTATATATTTCATCATCATTTTTTGGCGCAGACAAAAAGTCCTACGAATCAATCACAAAAACCCTTCCGGCATTCCACATGTTTGAGCGGGAATTTTTCGAACAATACGGCATAGAACCCCTCGGCCATCCGTGGCTTAAACCTGTTCGTGACCACAAGAAAGAATACCCGTTCTTTGAAATCAAAGGCGAAGAAATTCACCAGGTCGGCGTCGGGCCAATCCATGCGGGCGTCATCGAACCCGGACATTTCAGGTTTATGTGCAACGGCGAAAAGGTTTACGATTTGGAAATCCGTCTCGGATACCAGAACAGAGGCGTTGAAGATTTGTTCGTGCAAAACCCGACAAACCAGCTAGCAGAATCAGTCTGCGGCGACAGCGTTATCGCATACAATCTGGCCTATTCGCGCGCAATGGAAGCTTTGGCGGGAATTCAGATTTCAAACCGCGCACAATTAATAAGACTTATCGCACTTGAGATGGAGCGCGCGGCAATCCACATCGGGGATTTAGGCGCAATCGCCGGCGATACTGCCTATCAAATGGGTGCGGCAATCTTTGGTGCAACAAGAACTTTGGTGATAAATTCGCTTCTTGAAATTTGCGGAAGCCGTTTTGGACGCGGTTTGATAAGAGTTGGCGGCGTAAATTTTGACATATCACAGGAACTTGCCGAAAATATACTGAAAACCCTCGAAAAAGTCGGGGATGATGTCAAACGCACCACAACCACAATGCTTAAATCGCCAACAGTTATTTCAAGGCTTGAAAGAACAGGTGTTGTAAGTTTCGAAAACGCAAAAGCCTTAGGCCTTGTCGGCCCTGCGGGCCGCGCGTCAGGTGTGGAACTTGACACTCGTTTCGATTTTCCTGACAAGTGGTTTTTGGACAAAGACGACAAAAAATTCAAGGCTGCCGGCGATGTTTACTCAAGAACGCGCATAAGGTACAAAGAAATCATGCAATCGCTTTCATTAATTAGAAAATTCATGAAAATGCTGCCTGATTTTGAAGGCGAAGCGCTCTATATCTCGTGTACAAATGCACTTGCGTCTGACAAATTTGTTGTTTCAATGACAGAAGGCTGGCGCGGCGAAGTTGTTCAAACATTCATAACCGACAACGACGGAAAAATTACGCGCTGCAAGATTAAAGACCCGTCCTTCAACAACTGGTACGGGCTTGCGATGGCTGTCAGAAACAACGGGATATCAGATTTTCCGCTCTGCAACAAGAGTTTCAATTTGTCGTACTGCGGAAATGATTTGTAATAGGTGAAAAGTGAAATGTGAGAGGTGAAAAGACCGTATCGGGAGTTGATTTTCGACAAAAATTTTCTTTTTTTGTTATAAAAACTAAAACCATCGGATTTTTACAAATAATGAATTCTCCGTAACCGACCTTTCACTACTCACCTCTCACATTTCACTCAATAAAACACCTTTCACTTAAAAAAAAGGAACAAACAATGCTAGAAACATTAAAACTAAGAATATATCAAGGCGAACAATTTATAAAAGATATTGAAAACGCTCCAATGCGAAGCCAGTTCAGGGGATTCCCGAAACTCAACTCGGACGTTGACATCACGCCCTGCAAAGGGGTTTGTCCGACAGGCGCGCTGAACACTGAAAATCTATCAATAGATATGGGCAAATGCACATTCTGCGGCGCCTGCGCAAACGCATGCAAAGCCGTTGAATTCACAAACGAGTACAAACTCGCTTCAACAAACAGAGAAAAGTTAATCGTAACGCCTGAAACGACATTTGAAGAGTTCAGAAAAACCGCGTTTGAAGTTCGCGAAGAAATCCACAGAATTTTTGGACGCTCACTAAAACTCAGACAGGTTTCAGCAGGCGGCTGCAACGGCTGCGAGATGGAATTGAACGCTTGTTCGAACGTAAACTTTGACATGGGACGTTTTGGGATTGATTTTGTGGCATCGCCAAGGCATGCCGACGGTATTGTGATTACCGGACCGATTACGGAAAATATGGCCTACGCGCTTGAAGACTGTTACAAGTCAACGCCGGATCCGAAAATTGTTATTCTTTGCGGGGCTTGTGCCATCAGCGGCGGAGTTTTCCAAAATTCTGAAAAATTAAACCGCGAATTTTTAGAAAAATACCCGATAGATTTATACATTCCCGGCTGCCCTGTCCACCCCCTAACATTCATCAACGCCATCCTGTGCTACGGTGCTACGCACGTAGGAACATCGGAACTGAATTAGGGGAAGAGCGCTTTTGAAAGAATCAGGCACAGAAGTACAGAATTAGGAAAAACCGCTGGGAACGAACAACGTCTTCTGACTACACCTCTAAAATCTGACGAAAATCGTCGCATTCCCTCTCCTGGTAGAGGAGAGGGTGGAATTTCAACTTGAGCCCGCTTAAAGCGGTGCGAAAGTTAGAAATTCGGGTGAGGTACTACGTAGACGTATTGGAACTGAATTAGGTGAAAGCCGCTTTTGAGGGAATTATGCAGGAAAGTGCCGAATTAAGACGGGACGCTGGTGGATTTTCAAACACCTGTAGCTAATCAGGTGCAAAATTACCCGCGCATTATTATCCCAAATGAATTAATTTGATGAATTATGCATGAAATAGCCCGGGTGGCTAATTGAGTGTTCCCCATTAGAGTATATCATATTGATATATGCAGAACCTTAAAAATTACATGGAAAACGAAAACCTCGTTTTCGTCGATAATATAAAAGAATTGGATGATATTTCCGGTCTTTCGAAAAAGAAACTCTGTATAGCAAAAACTGATTTTAAAGATTTACATATAGTTAAAAAGATTAGTAAAAAATTCCCGAATCTTGAAATATGGCTAGCAGCGTCAGAAATCTCACGGAAAAATATTCTCCTCGCAAATTCGAACGGAGTAAAAAACGTTATTCCGTATCCTGTTGATATAAAACTTGTCCAGGATTACTTTAAGATTCAGAGAAAAACCCAGCCGCATACAAATGACATCCACAATTACGGCTCACTTAAGGGTCTGAAAGTCATGGTTGTGGACGACAACCAAATGAATGTCGATTTGCTCATCGAAACTTTATCGGTGCTTAATGTTGACATCACGACCTTCCTGAAACCTGTTGATGCCAGCAAACTTGCACTCAAAGAACGCTTCGACCTGTTTTTATTGGATGTTATGATGCCTGATATGTCAGGATTTGATTTGGCTCAGATAATAAAACATTCAAGCATAAACGCTGACACTCCGATAATGTTTATATCAGCACTTTCTGACGCCGAAAACAAAATCATGGGCTACAACATGGGCTCATGCGCCTACATAGAAAAACCGTTCGAAGTTTCAGTTATCAGAAGCCAGATTTATAATATGCTGAAAACAAAATGTCTGCGCGATGCGCTTAACGATAAAAAAGAAACTTTTCTTGCAATGGTCACTCATGATTTGAAAACACCGATTTATGCGGAAATCTGCGCGCTTGAACTTCTGAATAAAAATTCCTCCAAAATGGATTTGCTTCAAAAAGAAATCATCACAGACATTCTGAGCGCCGCAAAATACATGAAAAATCTTGTTGAAAATATTACGCAAAAATACAAGGTCGAAAGCGAAAACCTCGTTCTTGAAAAAACAAAATGCTCGCTTAAAAACATCGCAATCAAATGTATCGAAGATACAAAATACCTTTTTGAAGAAAAACACATGAAATATATCCTGAACTGTTCAGCCCGCAACGTTTTTGCAATGATGGATGAAGTCGAGATTAAAAGGGTTATCCACAACCTCATCATCAACACAATTGAGCATGGAATTCAAAAGTCAAAAGTTGTTATGGAAATTAAAGAAAGCCCGAATTCGCTGATTTTTTCGATTACAAACTTCGGGGTCGGAATGGATGTAAAAAATCCCGACGAAATATTTTTAAAATACATAAGCTACGCTGACAAGCATAAAAACATAAATTCCGGCCTTGGCCTCTACATCGCAAAGAGAATAATCGACGCCCACAACGGCAATATTAAAGTCGAAAGCGAGCCGGACAATTACGTTAAATTTACCTTCTCCGTTCCGAAATAACATGCGGCGGGATGTAGAATTTTGTTTTACAAATTCTTTACGAAATATTGAAAAATTTTAGGAAAAAGAGTAATTTTAATTTATGGATTTGCAAATTTTATCGGAATATCTTGAGTTTCTGGAAGTGGAAAGGGGTCTTTCTAAAAATACGATTGACGCTTACAGACGTGATTTGTCGGAGTTTTTGGAATTCTGTATTTCAAAAAACGTTGAAGAACTTCAAAAAATAGACAGGACGCACATAAACGGATATATTCTAAAACTCCACGAAAACAAACTCACTCCCACAAGCGTAATGCGAAAAACCGCATCATTGCGCGGATTTTTCAAATGGCTTTGCGCAAACGAAATTTGCGAAAAAAATCCTGCGCTGACGCTTGAGCCGCCGAAGATTCCGCAAAAACTTCCGAAAGTAATCACGTTTGAAGAAATAAACACGATTCTGTCGGAAAATCTCAACAAACTCGAAAAAGTCATTCTGGAACTTCTTTACGGATGCGGGCTTCGTGTGTCGGAGCTGGTAAATTTAAAAATTACGGATATTGATATTTCCGCGAAATACCTTCAATGCACCGGCAAAGGCTCTAAAGAAAGAATTGTTCCTGTTGGCTCAAAAGCTTTGCATGCAATAAAAATGTACTTGAAAGAGCGCGATTTTATTCTGCAAAAGACGCGCAAAACTTCCAAAAACCTTCTTCTGAACCCTGATGGCAAAAACGTAAACCGTCAGGAAGTTTACACATTTATCCACAAACTGGGCGGAAAAATAAACAAATCAATTTCACCTCACACCTTAAGGCATACGTTTGCGACGCATTTGCTTGAAAACGGCGCTGATTTGAGGGTTGTTCAGGAACTTTTGGGCCACAGCGATGTTTCCACAACCCAGCTTTACACGCACATAAGCAAAAAACGTCTGAAGGAGGTTTACTTTGCAATACAGGGTTGAGCGTGCTAGGATTTAATCTATGTTAGACGTTTTTATCACAGGTTCACAGAATGATTCAGGAAAAAATATTGTAACAGCCGGGCTTGCCGCAACAATGCAGAGTCTTGGCTATACAACGGGAGTGTATGCGCCTGTTTTAAAAGGCGGCATGGCGAAAAACGGCCGTGTTGAGGCGCCGGATTTGTCCTATATAAAACGCGCCGACAAAAACGTCAAAACATTTTACAGTTACATGTTTGCAAGCAACGAACTTCCGCTTATCGCGGCAGAAAAGAAAAAAGTCAAAATTAATCCTGAAATGATTCTGGAAAACTATCTTAAAGTCAAAGACAACTTTGAATGCTTTCTTGTAAACGGCACGCACGGGATTGCAACGCCTCTTGCGAATGATTTTCTGGAAATCGATTTAATAAAACTTCTTGACCTTCCTGTATTGTTTGTGGTCTCTCCGGAAACTTCGACAATAAACGATATTTTGATAATGATTAACCATGCGGTTGTGAAGAATGTCAAACTGAGCGGAGTAATCGTGACCGACTGCCCTTACCGGACAGATGATGATAATATCAAAAATCTGCCAAAACTCATTGACAAATACACAGATACGCGGGTTGTCGGCGTGTTTCCGAAGTTTGAAAACATTCACGACATAAAACCCGAAGATTTGATATCCTATGTATTGTCCGGCGTAAACCTTGAGAATGTTTTTAAACTTAAGATTGCAAAGCTTTCCTGAGTTAATTTGCCGGTGCATATCTTTCACAAAGCCGCGGAAACCAATTTGTCAAAAATTTTCGTGCAATTCGCTTGTGTGTTATAATTTTTACAATAGTTTTATGATTTCAGCGTATTATTAAAAGGAGAAAATTTTGTTAGCCTGCACTTATACAAGACCCGGAGTTTTTGAACTTAAAGAAAAAAATAAACCGCAGATTTTGGATTCAAAAGACGCTATTGTCCGCGTTACAATGAGCAGCATCTGCACAAGCGATATTCACATAAAGCATGGCTCTGTGCCAAAAGCTGTTTCAGGTATAACAGTCGGCCATGAGATGGTCGGAATTGTAGAAGATGTCGGGTCTGATGTTAAAAATGTAAAAGTCGGAGACAGGGTAAGCGTTAATGTTGAAACCTTTTGCGGAGAATGTTTTTTCTGCAAAAATGGTTATGTCAACAATTGCGAGGACAAAAACGGCGGCTGGGCTTTGGGCTGCCGCATAGACGGCGCTCAGGCAGAATACGTTCGTGTGCCTTTTGCAAATAACGGTTTAAATAAAATCCCCGAAACTGTTACGGACGAACAGGCTCTTTTTACGGGAGACATACTTGCAACGGGGTTTTGGGCGGTACGCATTTCTGACATCAAAGAAGAAGACACGGTGCTAATCATCGGAGCAGGCCCGACAGGAATATGCACTTTGCTATGCGCTATGTTAAAAAATCCAAAGAAAATTATTTGTTGCGAAAAGGACCAGATAAGACGAGATTTTGTGAAAAAGCATTATCCGCAAATCATCGTGACCGAACCCGACAACTGCCTTGAAGTTGTGAAAAAAGAAAGCGAACATAAAGGAGCGGATGTTGTTTTGGAAGTTGCGGGAAGTGAAGAAACCTTTCAAATGGCATGGCAATCTGCAAGGCCAAATGCCATCGTGACAATAGTTGCATTATATGATAAGCCGATGGTTTTACCTCTGCCTGATATGTATGGAAAGAATCTAACATTCAAAACAGGCGGAGTTGACGGCTGCGATTGTGATGAAATATTATCGCTAATCGAACAGGGAAAAATAGATACAACTCCTCTGATTACGCACAAATACCAGCTTCGGGATATTGAAGATGCGTATAAAGTTTTTGAGGAAAAGTTAGAAAATGTTATAAAAATCGCAATTGTTAACGAATGATTTTAGCTGTATTCTTAAGGGATTACGCAATAAAATATCTATAGAAGATTCATGTTAACAGATTTCATTGCAAAAAACAAAGCCGTCAGTTTTCACTGACGGTTTTGTATATGCCTTTTAAGTTATTCGGCTTTAATGTTTCGGACTTAGGGTGTTGATATGCCCGGAAATCAGTCTATGATTTTTCGGCTGTCCCGCACCACCTCACCCGAATTTCTAACTTTCGCGCCGCTTTAGGCGGGCTCAAGTTGAAATTCCACCCTCTCCTCTACCAGGAGAGGGGATGCGACGATTGTCGTCGGATTTTGTGGAAAGCGTCAGAAGACGTTGTTCTTTCCAAGCGCCTCCGTCCTAATCCTGAACGTCCAGCGCCTGATTCTTCAATAAGCGGGATCTGTATGACAGTTCCAGTGTGTCTACGTGCGTAGCACTGGATTATTCGGCCATCCTGCATCTTTCGCTCGCTTCAAATCGCTCCCGCGATTTTGCCGCTCTCTGCGGGGCTTCGGATGTGACGGGTTTCGGCCTCACGGCCTCCACCCTACCGAAAATCCGTTCTTGGATTATTGCTTCACGCTCCGCAGTCATTCGCTTCATTTTGCTTTCGCAAAACTTCCGCTCATTATGCTCCGCGCTCCTTCGAGTTCCGCTCAGCCTACGCGCTATTCGCGCTTCGGCTTCGCTTCACCCTACGCAAAATCCGCTCTTGGATTATTCGGCTGTCCCGCACCTTACGCTCGCTTCAAATCGCTCCCGCGATTTTGTCGCTCTCTGCGGTGCTTCGGATGTGACGGGTTTCGGCCTCACGGCCTCCACCCTACCGAAAATCCAATTATTCCGAACAGCCGAAGGCTATTGTGATGTGTTCTCTCGGGTTAACCGCTGAGATTTTGTATCCTTTCGGATCCACAAGGTAAGCAATCTCGTCGCCTGTTGTCTGGAATAAGCCCATTGTTCCTGATAACGCCGTTCTTGTTACGTCAATCGGTGCCTTAACTGTTTCCCAAATTCCGTCTCCAAGGTTACGCGCTGCTGCACCAAATTTGCCCTGGAATACGTGGCCTAACATGTAACCTGCATCGTTTGAAACGTTTTCTACTGCGTTACCCAGGTTTGTTACCACACCGCCGACTGTACGGCCTGCTACACCAACAAGTGAACCAGCCAATGTAAACGGCGCTTCTACTAGTCTTGCTACAGGGTTAACCTGTTTTGATTTGTTTACCTGTGCCTGCAAGATTTGTTTCGGCAAGTTTGCTTTGCAATCGCCGTTCTTGATTGATGTGAATGACAATTTTAAAGCACCTTTGTCACAGCCTGAAGGTCTGATTACTTCAACAACCTGACCGGTTACTGTTGAGCCGCAAGGATATGTTACGCCGTTGATTGTTATGTCTTCAAGAGTGTTTGCTCTGAAGTACTGACCAACGTGTGAAGATTTAGCTGTCAACTGGTCAATCATCTTAACTTTCAATGTCGGAATTTTTACGATTTCTTCCTGTTCAACAAATGCGTTTTTGTTTACAGGGCATGCCGGACAAATGTTGTTGGCTGTTTTCGGGTTTGTGTCGTAACCAAGTGCTACACGAACTGTTTGCATCATTGATGCGATTTCTGCACGTGTTGCGTCTTTGTGAGGCATAATCATGTTCGGGTTCGGCATATCTTTCAATGCGCCGTTCTGAAGTGATTTTGCAACCGGAATTCTTGCCCAGTTAGGAACTGTGTTTCCGTCTGCGTATTTGCTTAAGATTTCGTCAGCTTTGCACTGGTCGATGTCGCAGGTCATACCTTTTGCGATTGTTGTCAAAGCTTCGGCACGTGTTACAGGGTGGTTAGGCTCGAATTTGCCGTTAGGATATCCTGCAAGAAGATTTTCATCTACTGCCTTAGCGATAGCAGCATTAGCCCAGTTTGAAGCAGGAACATCTTTGAACATGCTTTCACGAGTCAAACCGCAGTTGTCAAGGTTGAAACCTTTAACAAGCATTGTTGCGAATTCTGCGCGTGAAATGTTTCTGTTCGGCTTAAACATACCATCCGGGTAGCCTACAACAACATCATTGATAGCAAGTTTGTCGATGTCGCATGAAGCCCAGTAGTTATTTGGAACATCCGGGAACATGCAAGAATTTATTGCAGGGGCAGCTGCTCCCAGAGGGCATCCCTCCCCCTTGATTTCGTAAGGAACGAAGCTTTTTCTGATAGCTTCGATTGAATTTTCTGTTTGCAAATCAAGCGGGCAGTTGTTTCCGTCCATATGTCTTTCGTTTCTGTCAATCAAAATACCGTTGTGGCGGGCAGGGTCTTCGTTCAGGCACGGAAGCTGAGAAGCTGCACCTGTAACCTGTCCGTTAGTTGAAACGGTTGTACCGTTGATGTTTGAAGAAAGAACTCTGGGAGTTCCTGCCATCGGAACATCAGTAGAGAAGATTGAATTAGCCGGCTGACCTACGTAGTTGTTAGCACCGTAGATTGCGTTCGGGTAGCCGTAAACCTGTTTCATGTCTTTTCTGTCAGGTTTGCCTGTGCCTGGGCAAACTGCAGCGGCAGGTTCTGCCGGACCATCGCAGCTGATTTCGTCATTGCAGCCGCAGTCTGATTTTTGTTTTTCGCACGGATCGCACGGGTCAGCTTTTTGGCATTCGCAATCAGGCAATGCTTTTTCGCATTTGTTGCATTTTGGAGCCTTGGTTTCGCAAGGGCATGCAGGGCCTGTTACGACCGGCATAGCCTCTTCAATCGGACAAGCCGGGCCTGTTACTGTCGGCATTGGCTGTTCGCAGGGGCAAGCCGCCATTGCTTGATTCAAGGAACACGTTGCTATTCCAACGGCAATCGCAGCTGCCACAGTAAGTTTTTTAATAGTCATTTTTACCTCCTTGTGTTTGAGGGTTTTTGTCCGCAAAAACCCTTAAAGTTTCTTTAAAAAACAAACTTATACCTGATTATGTACGTTATTGCACGCGGCTCACATTACCGTAAAAGGTAATTCGCGTGGATAATTCTTATCCGGCGGCCATTTGCTAAATCAAAACTACAAAAGGTGCTGTGAGATAAACTTTAACTCTTCGCGAATATCGGCAAAAGACATTGGCCGTTCCAAGCGGCTTTGTAATAATTTCGGATTTCTTTGTCTAATTCCCTTAAAAGCGGCCCCGGTATGACAGTTCCAGTGTGTCTACGTGCGTAATAAAATCATCAGGGTTCACAATAATCGTCAAAAGACGTCGCTCTTTCCAAGCGCCCCTGTCCTAATTCAGGACTTCCTAGCCTAATTCTTGCAAAAGCGGCTCCGGTATGACAGTTCCAATACGTCTACGTACGTCATTGCCTTGTGGCATACAACAAATATCGTCAAAAGACGTCGCCCTTTACAAGCGCCGCTGTCCTAATCCTGAATGTCCAACTGCCTAATCCTTTCAAAAGCGATTCTGGTATGACAGTTCCGAGGTCCCTACGTGCGTAGCACCTCACCCGAATTTCTAACTTTCGCACCGCTTTAAGCGGGCTCAAGTTGAAATTCTACCCTCTCCTCTACCAGGAGAGGGGATGCCACGATTATCGTTTGGATTTTGTAGACATCGTCAGAAGACGTTGGTCGTTCCGAGCGCTATTGTCCTAATTCTGCACTTCCGCGCCTAATCCATTAAAAAGCGCCATCTGTATGACAGACCCAATGTACCTACGTGCGTAGCACACAAAATAAAGCCGGTAATTGAGGAATTACCGGCGCTTCACTTTGTATTAAAGTAAAGAGGTGATGATTATTGTAGCTTACTTCCTGTCGCTTTATACAAACCTATATAATCAATCATGAATTCTACCTTGTTCTGCGCAACAAGCCGGTCTATATAAAGCAGATTTTCCTTGTGCTGTATCAAATCCAGAAGCGAAATCGTTCCTTCATTGTATTTCATCTCCGTGTATTTGAAGTCAGCACGCTCTAAATTTGCCTGTTTCAGGGTTTTGTCAACCTTTTCCTTGTCCATTCTTACCTTGACAAGAGAATCGTTTACCTCCTGAAGTGCAGTCAAATTTGTCTGATAATAATTCTGTAAAATTCTTTCGTATGTCGCTTTTTTCAGCCTGATGTTTGCAATCCTCTGACCGCCGGTAAATAACGGCATCAAAAGCCCTCCCCCGAGTCCCAGCAGCATGTTCTTTGTTGTAAACAAACTTCCGATATCTGTCGCATTAAACAAAGCCAAACCTGTAAGGTTTAAACTTGGCAAAAGTTCTTTTTTAGCAACTCTTACATCAATTCCGGCCTTAACCACGCTGTTTTCGGCCTTCAAATAATCCGGACGCTGAATAATTACTTCTGACGCGATATATTCAGGAATTTTGTTGTCGTAATTTATGCTGTCTAAAGACGCTCTTCTCAATTCCTGACCGCTTTCAGGGCTTTCACCAATAAGCACGCTCATTTGATTCAGCAAAATTTCTCTCTGCTTTTTCATCTCAATCAAATCTGTTTCGCTTTGAATGTAAGATTTGTTGGCCTTGAGCGTGTCCGCAGTCGATGTCAAACCTTCTTTGTTACTAATTTGCATGATTTCGTAAATCTTTTTTCTTAAAGTAACAATTTCAGACTGGATTTCAATTGATTTGTCCAAATTCACGATGTTTAAATAAGTTGAGCCGACAGCGCCTGCGATTGCAATGTATGCTGCGCGTTCATCGAATTGTGAGTTTTCATAAAGTTTCTTTGTGGATTTGGTTTTGTCCCTGTTTTTCAAGAAAATATCCGCTTCGTAATTTACGATAATCGGCAAGCCGAAACCTGCGCTTGTGTTTGTGGCGCCCGGCATTTTCGTAAGCCCGCCGCCACCCATTGTTGTGGCTTGCGGCAATTCATTTGCAAATTGAATTCTTGTCTGCTGGTAAAACTCTTCAACATTCAATGTTGCCGCTTTCAAATCATAATTGTTTGCAACGGCTTTTTGAATATATCCGCTCAAAATTTCGTCATCAAATACGTCCCACCAATCAAGGTTTACATAGTCATATTTGTAGTTGTCATTAACTTTTTTACCTTTTTTGACCATGCTTTTGAATTGCTTTGGAGAAGCAGTTGAAACAGCTGTTTCTGCCGCCAAAACGGGTGTGATGTTCATGGTTATAATACTTGCTAATAACGCTGTTGAGATTATCTTTTTCATTTTGTCCTCATTGTGTCGCTGATTTGTGTTGTTTGGGTTTCGCTTGCTCACGCTCACTTCACCCTGCCGAAAATCTGTTTGGATTATTCGGCCGTCCCGCACCTTGCGCTCGCTTCAAATTCCTTACGGAATTTTGCCGCTCACTACGGTGCTTTGGATGTTTCGGGTTACAGTCGTTCACGCTCCTTTCACCCTACCGAAAATCCACTTGCAATTTTCATAATCCTATGTTAGCATAATATTGTTGTAAATGCAACATATATTTTTTACAACATAATTTGAAATAACAAAGAAGATTTGAAAATGGATAAAGATACAAAATTAGAACACTATACTGACAGTATACATTACGAACTGGAACAAACTTCAAGATTGATGAAGATGCTGGGCAAACAGCTTTTTGAAAAGCTTGAAATCGGTATTACGATGGATGAATATGCCGCTCTTGATACAATTTCTATAAATGCGGGGATTTGCCAGCGTGATTTGGCGAAACTTATTATAAAAGACAGGGCAAACACCGGAAGAATTCTTGAGGTTTTAGAATCAAAAGGATTTATAACACGGTTTATAGATACTAAAAATAACAGGCTTGTTAAAAAAATGGGGATTACCGAAAAAGGATATAAAGAACTTAATTTTATTAACAAAAAGATTAAACATTATTTCGAAAACGTTACAAACAAAATTCCGAAAGAAACCTGGACAAAGGTTCAAAGCGTATTAAAAGCTTTCAGGATAGAACTGGAACAAATGATAGACACTAATATATAAACGAACAGAGGATAAACAATGGAAGAAAACATCAAAACAGAAGAACAAAACCTTCAGCCGGAAGAGAAAAAAGAAAGCAAACCGCGCAAAAGATTTATTGCACTGGCGCTGGCGCTTGTTGTTGGCGGCGCGGCGGCTTACGCAATTCATGATGCGCTAATGTATCAATCAACGGATGATGCGTATGTCGAAACTACGACCGTACAGGTTGCACCGCGTGTCAGCGGACAGATTACGGAAGTGTTCATAACCGACAACCAGCCTGTAAAAGAAGGCCAACTGGTTGCGAAAATCGATTCTGCGGATTACAAAGCAAAACTCGATGAGAAAAAAGCAAAATATGAACGCGTACTTTTGAATCAGAAAAACGCAAAAGCAATTTTTTCAGCCCAGCAGACTAAAATAGATGTTGCCAAAAAGGATTTGGACAGATACACAAACCTTTACAAAGAGGGTGCTGTATCAAAACAAACGCTTGACAATGCTCAGGCAGCTTATGATGCTGCACTTGCAAGCTTAACGCAGGCAGAGCAGGCATTGCTTTCACAGTCAAATAACAAAGTTGCGGACGCTGATTTGAAGGAAGCAAAAGCTTTGAAAGATCAGGCTGAACTTAATCTTTCATACACAAACATCTACGCGCCGCAAAGCGGAACGGTTTCGAACAGACGCGTTGAAAAAGGCATGTATGTAAATGTCGGAACACCTTTGTTTGTAATAGTTCCGAACGATGTATGGATTGTTGCAAACTTTAAAGAAAACCAGCTTCGTCACATGAAACCCGGACAGGAAGTTGCGATAAAAATCGACACCTATCCAAACCGCACATTCAAAGGAAAAATTGACAGCATCCAGCGTGCATCAGGCGCCAAATCAAGCCTTTTCCCGCCGGAAAATGCAGTCGGTTCGTTTGTAAAAATTGTTCAGAGAATTCCAGTAAAAATCGTTTTCACAGAAGAAATCGACCCGAACGAATTCAACATTGTACCCGGAATGTCAGTGGTGCCAAAGGTTAGAGTGAAGTAGGAGAACGTGAGAGGGGCTTAAAGTGAGAGGTGAAAGGTGAAAAGACCGTTTCAGATAATTATATTTCAACAGAATTTTTCTGTTAATGTTATAAAAAACTGAAATCGCCGGATTTTAAAGATATACCCCCTGTTACCGACCTTTCACTTTTCACCACTCACTTCTCACATTAATAAAACACCTTTCACTTAAGCCCCCAAAAAAGGAACAAAAATGCCAGACCAAACAACCGACCAACAATGGAAACCCAAAAATAACCCGTGGCTTTTGATTTTGCCCGTAATGCTTGCGACATTCATGTATGCGCTGGATGAAACAGTTGCAAACGTTGCACTGCCGCATATTGCAGGGTCTTATTCAGTCAGCAGCCAGGAATCAATCTGGGTTTTGACGAGCTACCTGATGGCAAGCAGTATCGTAATCCCGATGATTGATTTTTTCTGCAAATTTATAGGCAGGAAAAACTTCTTCTGCCTTGGCGTGCTTTTATTTACTGTCGCATCTTTCTTGTGCGGAATTTCAAATTCAATCGGAATGATTGTTGTTGCGCGCGCGCTTCAGGGGATGGGCGGCGGATGTCTTATGCCGATGGCGCAGGCCGTTTGTATGGAAAGCTTTACGGGTGAGGCGAGAAACAAGGCAATGGCTGTTTTCGGGCTTGTCGTAATTGTCGCGCCGATTTTGGGGCCTGTTATGGGCGGATGGATTACCGAAAACTGGTCTTGGCCGTTTATTTTCTTCATTAATGTGCCCGTCGGAATTTTGTGTATCGCGCTTGCGAGAAAATTTTTGGAAGATCCGCCCTATGCAAGAAGACAAAAAAATGTCCATCTGGATAAATTCGGATTTATGTGGCTTTGTATCTGGTTGATTCCTTTGCAGGTTGTATTCGACAAAGGCAACGACGCAGATTGGTTCAATGCGCCATGGATTTGCTGGCTGACAGCAGTTGCAGTTATCGGCGGGATAATGTTTTTTGTCTCACAAATCAAGGGGAAAAATCCGCTTGTCAAACTCGATGTTTTGAAAGACGGCAACTTTCTTTGCGGAACCGCTATGATTATCATGATTAATGCGGTGCTTCTGGCGTCTCTTGCAATTCTGCCGCAAATGCTTCAATATATGCTCGGGTACGACTCATTTTTAAGCGGATTGGCAATTATGCCGCGCGGAGTCGGGGCACTGATTGCGCTTCTGATTTTCGGCGGTTTGGGCGGAAGATTTACTTACAGAACCTACGGTCTTGCGGGGCTTTCATGCCTGGCGCTTGGCGGATGGATGCTCGGGCTTTTGAATCTTCAAATAAACCCGATGAATATCGCAATTCCGAATATGGTTTTCGGGTTCGGGCTGATATTTACCATGATGCCTATTAAAACCCTCTCATGTATCACATTAAGAAACGACCAGATGACAAATGCGGCCGGCCTTCAGAACCTTTTGCAGACAATAGGGGGTGCTATCGGGACTTCTCTTGTTGCAACAATGATTTCGAGGTTTTCGCAAATCCACCAGAACGGGCTTGTAAAATCTATGGTTGATACAAATCCTGTTTTTGCCGAAAGATTAAGCATGTATGCCTCTTCATTTCTCTCTCAGGCAGGAGATATGGTGAATGCTGCGAATATGGCAGGAAAAATGCTTTATAACCAGCTTTTGCAGCAGTCGACACTTTGTGCGTATATGACAACGTTTAAAGTTTTTGCCATTGCTTGTTTTATTTTACTGCCGTTTATGTTTATATTGAAGAGTGAGAAAGCGTGAAAGGGGAGTTAAAGAGTGAAAAGAACATAGTGAAAGGTGAAAAGACCATTTCAGATAATTATATTTCAACAGAATTTTTCTGTTAATGTTATAAAAAACTAAAATCGTCGGATTTTAAAAATAATAATTTACCGTTACCGACCTCTCACTACTCACATTTCACTTTTCACTACTCCCGCCCAAAACACTTCTCGTTACCCAACTACAAAGGATAAAAATGCCAAACCCAACTCCCGACCAACAATGGAAACCAAAAGTTAACCCCTGGATTATGATTATTCCTGTTATGCTTGCCGTATTTATTTACGTGCTTGACGGGACTATCGGAAACGTTGCACTGCCGCATATGGCCGGAAGTTTTTCGGCAACACGCGATGAGAGCATGTGGATTTTGACCTCATACTTAATCGCCGCAGGTATCGTAATTCCGGCTGTCGATTTTTTCAGTAAAGTTTTCGGACGAAAAAATTTCTTTATCATAAGTATTTTAGTATTCACAATCGCTTCCATGCTTTGCGGCATGGCAAAAAATATAGAATTCATGATTTTTGCAAGAATTCTTCAGGGCTTTGGCGGCGGCGGAATTTTGCCTATTTCTCAGGCAATTATGCTTGAAGCTTTCGACAAAGAAAAACGCGGACTTGCAATGTCAGTATTTGGCATGGGGGTAATTTTAGCGCCGATTATCGGGCCGGTTCTTGGCGGCTGGATTACGGATAACTGGACATGGCCATGGATTTTTTATATAAACGTTCCTTTCGGATGTATTGCCGCAATACTTTGTAAAAAACTTGTCGAAGACCCGCCGTATGCAAAAAAACAAAAAAATGTGAAAATCGACGGCAAAGGCTTTTTATACCTTACAGTTTGGCTCGTAACCCTTCAAACAGTGCTCGATAAAGGCAACAACGCAGATTGGTTTAATGCGCCTTGGATTTGCTGGACTTTTGCAGTTTCAATGATTGCATGCGTTTTGTTCTTCCATTCGCAGTTGACAAATAAGGAGTCACTTGTTGATTTGTCTGTTTTCAAAGACAGAAACTTTTCGGCCGGAACGATTATTCAGGTTGTAATTCAGGCTGTCTTGTACGCATCGTTGGCGATTCTGCCGCAATTTTTGCAGAGCATGATGGGATATACAGCATTCTTAAGCGGCGCAACTATGATGCCGCGCGGGCTTGGAAGTATGACAGCCATGGTTTTAACCGCATCTTTCTCAAACAAAATCGACAATAGAATACTTGTTGCTATCGGGCTGGCGTTGTTGGGCGGAGCGAGTTTGGTCTTCGGGTCTTTAAATTTACAGATTTCAAATATGAATATTGCGGTGCCGAACTTTTTTATGGGAATCGGCATGGGGCTGGCGATGGTGCCGATTATGAATTTGTCGGTTGATACGTTGAAAAACGAACAAATGACAAACGCCACAGGCATACAGAACTTGCTGAAAAATATCGGAAGCGCCATCGGAACATCTCTTGTTGCGACAATGCTTACGCGTTTTGCGCAGGTGCACCAGTACATGATGGTCGGAAAAATGAACGATCTCAATCCGGTTTTTGTTGAAAGAATGCAATCAACAGCAGGCGCGCTTGCTGCATACACAGAACACGCGGTTTCGCAGTACATGGCGCAGTATTCAATGTACGGGCAACTAATTAAGCAGTCGACTCTGTGGGCATTTATTGATTCTTTCAGAATCTTCGGGGTGCTTTGTATTGCCTCGATTCCGCTTTTGCTTTTGATGAAAAAGATTAAGCAAGGCGTGAAGTGAAAAGTGAAAGGTCGGTTATAGGGTGAAAAGAACATAGTGAAAGGTGAAAAGACCGTATCAGATAATAATTTTCAACAAAATTTTTTCTGTTAATATTATTAAAAACTGAAATCGTCGGATTTAAAAGATATACCCCCCTGTTACCGACCTTTCACTATTCACCTTTCACCTCTCACTTACTATCAAAACTTTATTCAAAAAATTCAAACACAACGATTTGCGGCGGGCAAAGAAACCTTATTGGAAGAATGCTTGTCCCGATACCTTTTGAGACAAACATTTTGCGCCCGTTTACATCAAAAAGCCCGTAAGCGTATTTTGTACCGTATTTAGAAGGCGTTGTGACTGCGCCAAGGAACGGAAAATTAACCTGTCCGCCATGGAGATGTCCGGCAAGCGTGAGGTTTACAGTTTTCGGAACCTCTTCAATCACATCTGGTGTGTGGGTCAGAAGTATTCGCGGAGCGGAAGTATTTTTCAGAGCTTTTTCAATGTCAGGCTTTTGGGTTTGAAGGTCTTCGACTCCGGCAATATAGATTGGGCCTGATTTTGCGTTTGAATTTTTCAAAACTGTAATATTATTTTTGCGCAGGCTTTCGGAAATTCCTGCAGCATCCTGCCAGACATCATGGTTTCCGAGAACCGCAAAGGTGCCGTGTTTTGAGCGTAGTTTTCCGAATTCCATGCCGATTATCTCGTGATTAAGCGCGTTGCCTTGTCTGTGGCCGTTCACGAAATCGCCGCCGAGAAGGATTATATCCGGATTTTGTTGATTAATTTTTTTCACATCGCGTTTGAGCCGGAATTTTTCATATTTTTTGTAATGAAAATCTGTTGCGAAAACGATTTTTAGTCCGGCAAGGCTTTTATCCTGAATTTTTATTTTTTTAACAGTAATAATGTAGGGTTCGATTATGAGTGCCCAAAAGATTAAGATTAATATAAAAAACAAAAGTATTTTCATAGAGAAATAATAGCATAATTTGCGCGCGTAAATAAAAAAATAACAAAAATTAAAAAAAGGACTTTACAAAAAAAAATCAGCATGTAAAATAAATATTGTGACAAATGAATAAAAGGTTTAGACAGAAGCGATGAGCAGAAGTTTAGACAAACCGGGCAGTTAAAAACTGTAAAAAGAACTTCATGGGGGTTTAGCTCAGCTGGTAGAGCACCTGCTTTGCACGCAGGGGGTCAGGAGTTCGAATCTCCTAACCTCCACCATTAAAAAAAAGACCGTTTAAAACGGTCTTTTTTATTGCTATTGTTGCATTTTGGCAAAATTTGTTTTTTCTTTATTTTTAATAAAAAATATTTTTAAATACTAAAATGCACATTATTACTAAGTTTCATGTGTTCGAGTCTTCTATCCTTTTAAGCATTTTTTGTTATATTCTTTACATTATGTGTATTTTTCTGAGTAGTTTGCTCGGAAGTATTTCATGTGTCGGTTGGGCATACCTGCCCAACAACACTAAATCTTAGCTGGTCGGATATAGGTTGAATATTTTATTTTAAAACGGTCTTTTTACTCTTTTACTGGGCTCTTAGGAACTTTTATTTCAATTAAAATTAGCCTTACAGTCACGCAACAAGCCAACTTTACCCCTGAGTAATAAAAGAGTAGTTTGAGTAATATGAAGTTGTCGTATTAAAATCTGACCCATTAACTAGCAAAAAATATTTTTACGTGTTATTAATATGAAATAAAGAGTAGAAAAATGCAAGTACAAAGAATACAAAATAATAATTATAATCAAACATTTGGAGCAAAGGTTACAATTCTTGATAGAGATAAAATTATTCCTAAAGGTATTAAAAGAACTTTTACCCAAATGTGCAGAAGTTTAGGCAAAGATACTGATGAAATATTTTTGGATGTTTTTAAGGGTAACAATAAAATAGGTGAATTAGAAACAGATGTTTTTAGTGGAGCTGTAAAAGAAGGATTTATAAGTCATCTTTATGAATTTGATTTTGATATTCACGAAGAGGTTGTTACAGGGGAATTTTTCAATAAACGTAATTCTTTTGTAGAACATTTACCTGTTTGGACAAATCGTGAATATTCTCTGCCGCGCAATTTAGCAAAGATATATAAAGACTATATTTTACCCATATTTGAAGATAATAGTATAATTATTAAAAATTTGAGTGATACAGGAGAAACCAAACTATTATCGGCTGCAAAATTAAAAAATTAAGAGTAAGTTTTGTAGGTCGGATTTACTTAATCCGACGAAATTATAATTGTTGGCATAGTAATGCCAACCTACATTTTAACTCAAACTCTCTGTTCAAAATAATCGAACCGACTGTACATTTACATTATGCAAATTTAAGAAAAATTAGATAATGACAAGAAAAACGGAGACAAGAATAGGCAATTTCAAATTGATGTTCTATTTTGTATATGATATAAAATAAATATGGAAAATGAAAAAGAAATACAGAAATTATTACAGGAATTTGAATCTCTTGAAGAAGAGGGTAAAGAATATACTATAGAAAAAGATTTAACACTTGAAGAAATAAAGTTTCTTATTTATATGCGAAAAAATAAAATTAGTTACGATGATATAAAAAAGAGAATTAAGCACCAAGTTTCAAATTAAAGATTGTATAAAAAATTTCTTCCTTTATTATTAATTAATGAGCATACAATTTTAAAAAATCATTTTTTAATTCTAACAAAGACTGATATCTTTCTTTTTTATCTGGGTTTAATCCTTTTTTAATGAGTGTTTGTAAACGACTATCAGAAATTTTGGAGACATTTGTTTTTCCAGACATTATAAAAATAATTGTCATTGTTAATGCATAAATTTCATGCAATAGGTTGTAAGTACTAAAACCTTCAAGTTTCAAGCAAGGATCGTTGAAATAACCTTTAAATTCTGTATTGGTAGAAGTTAATTCACTTTCTGGGATTTTAACCAATCCAAAGTCTGCAATTTTTATAACTATTACATCATCATAAATTTTTATAAGAATATTTTTAGGACTTATATCTCGATGAAGTATTTTTTTAGAATGTATGTATTCAAAAGCCTTTAAAATTTGTAGTACCATATTTTTTCTTTTTGAGATATTTAAACTTGAATTGTTCTCATAAATATATTTATCTAATGAATAATCCATATATTCCATAATATAACAATTTTTAAGTTCATTATATTTAAAAACTTCAACAACATATGGCGATTTTAAATTGTTCATTATTTCAAATTCTTGCTTAAAGCGAGCTAATTCTTTTTCGTTTAAGTCTTTTTTAGCTTGTTTTATTGCAAAGGTTCTATTATAAAATTCATCAATATAAGAATATGTATTAGCATATGAACCGGAACCAATTGGCTTAAGTATGGCATTAAAATTTTTATTGGGAGAAGTAACTGTTATATTATTTAGCTTTTTAAATATAGGGTAGGCATAATAAAGATCTATTTTATCCATGTTTTCAGGAATAGTACTTCCACCGCTTGGCTGTAAAAATGATTTGCATTTTTCAATTATACTTTTATTATATTCTTCAATTTCAAAAGCATAGATTGTATTTTTTAATTTTCTTTGTAACGTAAGGGTTGTTTGAATTGCATTGATTAAATCCCTGCTGGGATCTGCCCAAAAATGAGCAGTATAGTTATAGGTTGGCAATCTTTCATTTAGGATATTAAATAAATTTACTAAATTTGTATGCAGAGTAGATAGTATTAATTTTATATCTTCATTTTCAAAATCATTATAGAATTCAATAAATTCATTATCAAATTCCATTTCCCTTTTTAATGTTGCTATATAATTCCTGTACATATTAAGTATAGGTATATCACAAAAATATCTATATCTAAAGTTATTAATTGAAAGGAGACAAAATGAAAATTTACGTTGAAAAAATTCCACAAAAAGAAGTAAGAGCAATGGCAATCGCTGTTTTAGATGGTGCAATAGAATTTTATAAAAATCCTGAAAATGTTCGTGCATTTAACGAATGGCTCAAAAAACGAAAGAAGTTGAAGTTAAATCAGCTATGATTACATATTAAGCTGCAAATTTTAAATTAAAATAAACATAAAATATCTTATTGTCTAAATCAATATGAATTTTGTGTTGTTTTATTTGTTCGAATGGTGAAGAATAACCTCCACCATAAAAAAGACGATGACATCTGTTATCGTCTTTTTTATTTTTAATAATTAACAACAATTAATTCGTAATTGTAACGAAATATGAAATATTTTGTAACATATCTTAAACCCTGTTGCAGCAACGTTTATGGTACAATAAAAAGAATAATTTTGTATTTTTTTTACAAAACTGTTTTTTGCCTGTTGACAACAGTTTGAGCCGGTTGCTGCCTGTTTTTTGGGGGAATGTATAAAAATTTTATTCATTAATTCTTTGAAAAAAATGTTATAATATTAATATAAGCTATAAGTATGAGGATTAATTTTGATTAATAAAAAAACTTCTTTTAATAAGCTTGCCAAAGCTTTTTATGTAAGTTTGGCATTGTTTATTCCGTTTACTGCCGCCAATGCGAATACTTTAGGTTCCGATAGCGTTTATACTTTTACTCCGGTCGGTGCGGAAGCGAACAATGTTATTAAAGAGGCCGTTTATAATTCTACAACTAATAATGTAACTTACAATTATAACCGTATAGATTTAACCAATCCTCAAAGAGATAATACGAACCATTTCGGTTCAGGCTCATCTTCAAAAAATTATAGCATAGACGGAATCAGTGCTGTTGCAGACTGGTCTAATGAAAATTATGCAAATCATGTAGGCGGTTCTTCCGGTTTAATAGATAATACATCTAATTACCCCGGATCAATTACCGGAACTTTTGTAAATAATTCATCGACAAATCAAGGTGCTGTTGTGCGTATTGCTATGGCAGATAATGGCAACGGTTCTATTATCGGAGATTTTATCGGTAATTATATTACTACAAATTCGGGATATCCGGCAGGCGGAGCTATCAATATAACCGGTACTCATACAGGTCAAAGGATTAAAGAAATTGCAGGAAACTTTGTCGGTAATTATGTTACAAGCACTTTGGCGACGTCCGGCGGAGCTATGCAGACAACAGGTTCCGGAAAAGCAGATAGCTATTCTTCTATCGGGGCGATAAACGCCAACTTTATCGGCAATTATGTTGAAAGTAACAATTATTCGCAAGGCGGTGCGATAGATAACGGTCAATATGCAAAAATAGGCGATATCACCGGCGATTTTATTCGAAACCACGCTCGTGCAAACAGTTCTTCCAATAACAGAGGTTCTCAAGGCGGTGCTATTTATACCTTTGCAACATCAGAACTGGGAAATATCACAGGTGACTTTATTGAAAACTACGTCAAAGGTGAAGGTGTCGGCGCAGGTACCGGCGGGGCTTTGTATGTCAATGCCAGAACTCCTGTCGGGAATATTAAAGGTAATTTTTATTCCAACTACGCACAGGGTGTTTCATCAGCCGAGGGCGGTGCGATATTTAACTATGGACAAATGAGCGATATTGGTGATAAGAACAGTATTTTTAATAACAACCATGTTATTGTCACCAAAACAAGCGGAGACCTAATTGCACGGGGCAGTGTTATTGCTAACAGTTTTGATACCCGTACGACTGCCGTATGGAACCCGAACGGACTCGGGGCAAGTATAAAAAACATCAGCGGCAGATTTACAGGAAACTATATTGACGCTCCAAGCGCGAGGGCAGAAGGCGGCGTAATTTACAACCATGAAAAGTCTTCTATTGCATCAATTACGGACGCAATATTTGAGGGTTCAAGCGTCAATGCAAAAAATACAAAGGGCGGTGTAATCTATAACGATGGTACCATTACAAATGGGATTATAAACAGCAGTTTTGTCGGAAATACAATAGGAGAAGGCGATGGCGGTGCAATTTATAATACCGGAGTACTTCCTGTTATACAAAATACTATTTTCAAAAATAATACACTAACCACAGGCCGCGGCGGTGCAATTTATACAACGACAGACATTATACTTCAGGATAATGTTGTTTTCCAGAATAATAGTGCCACAAGCGGTAAAGATATCTATCTTGCAAGCGGCGCGAATTTAACTATCAAAAATACGGATGACAGCACATACGATACGACATCAACCGGCGGTATTGCATCTGAAAATGCGTCAAGTAAAATTACCGTAGATGAAGGTGCGCATTTAGTTTTGTCAGGTGACAACAGGGAATTTTTGGGAACAACAGTCGTTAAAGACAATTCCGTACTTTCATTTTCCGGTACGGATTCTATCACAAAAGTTTCACTTAGCGGAGAGAATTCTTATGTTTCCTATGATTGGGTAGAAAAAAACAAATCCGCGAATCTTACTGCCCTTGACGGCAGCAGCGCAACAATTGTAAAAACAGGTGACGGCAAATTAACGTTTAACGGTGACGTTTCAAAGGCTACAGCCGTAGTTACGGTAAACAGCGGCATTGTTGAATATGTCGATCAATATTTTAAATCAAGCACTAACTCAATAAACAAAAATTCCGAATTGATAATTAATAATTCCAATGATGTTCTGGCAAATATAACTTGCGGCTCTTTTGGTTCCGGAGTCTTTACAAAGCAGGGCGAAGGCACAGTAACTCTTAACGGTCAGAACTCAAGTTTTAGTGGCACTATCAATCTCAATAACGGTAAAATTTCATACACTTCGGGTGAAGACAAAAGTTTCTTAAACGCTCAAACCTATAATTTGGCTCAAGATACCGTTCTGGAACTGACTAATAATGATACTTACGATATCACCTTAAATAATGTTGTTGGTAAAGGTACAATTAATAAATCAGGCAATGCGGATTTAACATTTACATCAGATAAAACCGGCGGCAAAAGCGGGCTTGTCGGCACACTAAATGCAAGCGGCGGTAAGACAATTGCAAATGTAGGTGCTCAAAATACTCAAGGACAGTTTGATTTTGAGGCAAATATTGGCGGGAATGCTCAATTAGAATACAAAAACGCGGCAGGGGATTCATTTACTTTCGATAACAGTTCAAAAATTTCTTTTGCCGACGGTGCAAACGGTGCCGGTATTACATTTAACGGCGCGGATTTTACGCTTGCAGAAGATGTAAAAAATGCTCAAGGCAACACTATTTCTGTGGGCGAAGGTTCTAATGTTAATATTACGGGAACTTCTTATAAAGGCAATTATACAATCCTTGATGGATCTGATGTAACTTTGAGTGCAAAAGCCGACACTGATTTTTCAGGCAATGTTGCTATTAAAAATTCATCACTGGATTTGCAAAATAAAACAACAACAAATACGACATTCAACGAACTTGACCTTGGGACAAGTACGGATGTAACTCTGGATTTGTCATTTGGGGATAACATTACAGTTGATACGATTTCCGCTCAAAGTTCAAGCGGCAAATTTAAGTTGACAGATGTTGATATAATTTCTGAAAACCGCGTCGACAGAAACATCTTAAATGAAACTGTTAAAGTATTGACAGGTGCTGAATTTACGGATGATGAATATGAAGATTTTATCAGTAATGATAATTTAGCCTATGATTATACTTTGACAAAAGCGTCTCCGGATTCACTAAAACTGACTTCATCGCTGAAAGCAAGGTCATTGTATATTATGAACCATTTGCGCGACAGTGAAAGAACATTTACCTGGAATACTGACGATAAAGCATTATATAAAGTTTCGACGGATGAAACCGATAACACTATCGCATCAACTCTTGCAGGAACCCTCCATATTTTAGGACGCTCAAATGACAGGAGCGATACAATTGATGCTTTAGGTTTGGCATTGTTTGACCTGTCAGCAGAAACCAATCTTGATGTTCAGGATGTAACAATTACCTCAGCATCCGGCAAAAACGGTTCCGTTATAAATGTAACCTCTCGAGACGCCGGTGTTAAGGTTGATAATGTACTTTTCAATGCAAATGAATCCGCCGTATTTGTCGGAGAAAATGCAGGCATGGCAGAAGGCAAAGAAATTGTTATTTCTGATTCCAAGTTCCAAAACAACCTGTTGGCAAGAGATGCAAAAGCCTCTGCAATTCATAATGAAGGAAAATTGACATTAAACGATGTTGAATTTTCAGGCAACCTTGAAACCTATATTTACAACAAAGGTGAACTGAATATCAATTCGACAAAAGATTCAACTTCAAAATTGGCAAACGGTACCAGCGGCAATATTATCAATGACGGTACAATGAATATCACCTCAGATGAAAATTTGGAATTTGATATCGCAAATTCTATTTCGACATCTGACAAAGCCTCAGAAAACGGAAACATAACAGCAAGCGGCAATTACGTTATCGGCGGCAAACTAACAAATCAAAATATTACAACCGAAGACGGTAAAACTCTTATCAGCGGCGGACTTGAAAATTCTAACTGGACAATTTCAAACACATCTTCCTCAACTTTGACAAGTGATGTTATCGGCGGTTCCATAAACAATAATAATGTATTGAATATTACCGCTCCGATTTCTGTTTCAGGCGATATTCTATCTGATAACAACGGAGTTATCAGTTATACAGGTTCCGGCAGCTTAAATATTACCGGAAACGCTGATAAATATAAAGGAATCTTCAATATTAATCATCCGGATATGGATAGAAAAGAAGGTATTGTAAACTTTATCGAAAGAAACAATACAAACAATTTCTTTAGCGCAAATACCCAAATCAACAATTACAGCGGAATTTTGAATTACGATACCGACAAGACAACACTTTCATTATCCGAAGGCAGTGATTTTGCTAAAATATCTTTAAATAATGGCGCATCTTTTAATATGACAGCTGTTGCAGACGGTAATTATACAATCGGCAGCAATTGGTTAAATACAACAGGACAGAATAATATCAGCTTTACAAACGGTGAGTATTTGTTCAATTCCGTAATTCCTCAAACAGGAAATACCGTGACAATGAATAATGCCGTCTTCGGGTTTAACGATATTGAGGGAACTCCGAATGGTAATCTGAACGGATATGATTTCAAAATCGGCAATAATTATGTTCTAAAAGACGGTTCAACACTGGATTTATTAATGCACATCCACAACAATGCCGCAGGCGAAAACCCTGCTCACTATGCGGGTGATAATTATATCTTTGATTCATTAAATTCAGTCGGCGATAATAATAATATTTCGCTGGATTTGAACTTATATGCCGATATTTCAACTCCTCGTAATCCTATAACAGATACAATAACAGCAAATTCAGGCAGCGGTATTCTTAACCTGATAAAAGTCGGTATCAGAGATGATAACGGCGGTATTTTTACCTACAACAAACCGTTAAGGGTTATTTACGGGAACAACAATCTTCAAATAGCCACAGAAAACAATATTCAGGTATTGAGCTGGGCCACAAATGTTTATAAATATAAATTCAACTCCGCAACATCATTAGGTGTTGAAGGTATACAAGATGAATACAGCCACACAGCCGATAGTATTTCTGTTGAGTACGGAGGTTTTTCAAGCAGTGAAACCCTCAGAGATTTGAACAGATTTAATATCAATTTATCCGCTGATAATCAAGGCGGCAACAGAGGTTTCTCATTTGTAGAAAATCAAGATTATCACATCTACAGAGATTTAGACGAAACAACAAAAGGCCACTTTGTACTTATGGGTAAAAGTGAAAAAACTCCTAACGGCGGCGTGATTTCAGGTGCATTCAATGAATTAAGGTTTGAATCAACAACCGAAACCGACAGATTCTTTGAAAAAGACGGCAAATATTATTACACGGAATACATCAAGGGTATCGAAAATGCTGTTCCGCATGAAGTTGACGTCCATATGGAAACAATCGACGGCAAAGAATATTACGTAATTGATTCGCAAGAATTTACTCAAGGCAGAGAAAACGGTTCAATGTTTATGCTTGTAAATGATACGCAATTTGACATGACTGATATTACTCTAAAAGATACCTTGAGAGCCGGCGTAAAAGATATCAAAGACGGTTCTGCAATCTATGCTAATAATGCGACGGCTTATGCAAGACTCGGTAATGTAAATTTTGAAAATAACAGAGTAATAGCAGGTAACGGCGGAGCGATTGCAAATATTCTAAGCGATGAATTTGTATTAAACGGCAGCAGAATTACAGATAACTCTGCATCAGGTGACGGCGGTTCAATTTACAACACTTCAAAGGGTATGATTTTAGAAGGAGTTAGAGCTGATAATAACAATGCCGGCGGCAGAGGCGGTGTAATTTATACTAACTCGGATTTGACAATAAGAAATTCAAATTTCGGTACAACAGCCCTGAATACTCAAGGAAACGGTTCAAACGATATTTATATCGACGGAGACGCTGTTGTTACATTTAATACGGACAACATCCCCGCAACTGAAGATACTGAAGCAGTAAACGGTGATTCTTTTATTAAAAGCGGTATTGCCGGAAGCGGTAATTTTGTAAAAGACGGTAATGCAAAATTAACTTTATCAGGCGTAAATAACGAATTAACCGGAAAATTTGAAGCAGTCCACGGCAGTGTAGATTATATCCAAACCGTTGCTGATGGTTTTGTAAGCGGCTCTGTTAAACTTGCAAAAGACACAACTCTGAATTATTCAAATGCCTTGTCTGATCATATTCAAAATCTTTCAGGAGAAGGAACTCTAAATAAAACAGCCGCAGGCGATATCAATTTAACCGGCGATAATAAACTCTTTACCGGTGCATTAAATATTAACGAATCCAATCTGAATTATACACAAAATACCGAAAACGGTTTTGTAAATGGCTCAGTTAAGCTTGCACAAAATACAACACTTAACTACTCAAACGCTCAAAATGACCATATTCAAAACCTGACAGGAGAAGGAACCGTAAATAAAACCGGCGTAGGCGATATTTCTTTAACCGGCGATAACAGCAAATTTAGCGGATATGCCAACATTAATGAAGGTTCCCTGACTTATGTTTATAATCCTGAATCTTCCGATAAATATTTCAGCGGTAATACTGTTCTTGATAATGCGGCTTTAAATGTTGATGTTCTTTCAGGTCAAACTGAAATCAAAAATATTTCAAGTAAAAATGCAAACAGCGGCAGTCTTGTTAAAAAAGGCTCCGGTAAAGCTGTTTTAAAAGGTGATAACAGCGGGTTTACAGGCAAAACCGATATAAATGCGGGAACTCTGGCTTATTCTAACGAAAATAACAAATTTGTCAGAGGCGATGTGGAAATTCGGGAAAATGCAGAACTGGAAATTACAACAGCAAAATATGATAATTTAATCAATAAAATCACCGGACTTGGTAAATTCATCAAAAAAGGTAACAGCAAGTTAAATCTTCACAATGACAATTCTGAATTTAACGGTAAAGTTGACGTAAATTCAGGCACATTGGCCTATTCAGACTCAACTGCAGGTGCTGAATTCTTTGGAAACGAAACTACCTATAATGTCGACGGCGAATTTGATATTGATAACAAAAAAGATATTCAAATCAAAGATTTGTCAGGCAGCGGCAAGGTCGTAAAAACCGAATCAGGTACCTTGAATTTACTTGGTGACAATTCAAAATATTCAGGCTCGATTAAAGTAGATGCCGGAAATTTATCATTCACCCATGATGATGCAAATGAATACATTTCAGGTTCAACAGAAATTTCAAAAGACGGTGCTCTAAATTATACCGCCTCAAAAGAATCCATTTTAGAAAAAGTTTCCGGAAACGGTACGTTGAATTACAGCGGCAGTGAAAAATTAACATTTGATGCCAACAAAAACAGTTTTACAGGTAAAGCAAATGTTGAGGGCGCATTACTCGATGTTATAGGCAAAAATACATCCACTGCCGATTTTGCAATGAATGTTAAATCAGGTAAATTGAATTACACAGCGGCAAGCGGCGCTAACATTTTAATAGATAATAAATTCCAATTTGCTGAATCAAACAATTCAACAATGCAATTCAACAATGCAGGATTTACGCTTAAAGATGAAATCGCAAATTCTAACGGAAATAATGTAATCTTTAATAATACAACAATTGCATTCACTAACAGCAACTACACACAAGGAAAATATAGTGTTATAGATTCGGTTATTGACCTGACTCAGGACGGCCACAAAACTTTCAACAGAGAGTTTAATAACCTGACTGTTGAAAATACAGGCTTGAAACTTGACGTTGATTTGTTGCTAAGAGATGGTGCAAAAGATGCAAAAATTGATACCTTAAAAGTAAACAATTCAGATGCCGGAGCAATAAAAGTTGCACTCACACAATTTCACATTAACGATAGAAAATCAGATGATGGTTTAGGTAAAACATATTCGCTGAATGTTCTGGACGGATTGACTTTTGATGAAGATAAATCAATTGACAGATGGGCAACCCAGGCTTATACATACGATGTAAAAACAAAAGGTACGGATTTAGAATTAACCGCAGTTAAAGCATCTGACGGAAATTCGCTGGGTGAAATGAACAGGCTCGACGGCATAAGAGGTTTTAACTTCAACTACACAACAGAAGATGACCCGACATATATAATCACATCCAATTTAGGAGTTACAAATTCCGGTAAATTTGCCGTTCTGGGCGACAAAGACCGCGGCACTGTTGTAACTGGCGACAAAAAATATTCAATGTTTGCCGTTACTCAGGCAACAGAACTTACAGTATCCGATTTGACGATAAAGGAAGCCGTAGCAATAGACAGAGGCGGTTCGGTTGTTTTTGCAAACAATGAAAATGCTAAAATATTGTTGGATAAAGTTAATATCAATTCAAGCGTATCTGCAAAAGACGGCGGCGCAATCAGCAATATTAAATCCGGTGAATTTAATATTGCTGGCGGAGAAATCAAAGGAAACGCATCCTTTGGAAATGGCGGTGCTATTTACACTTCAGCAAATATGCATATATTAGAAACTAATTTTGCAAATAACACAGACAAAAACGGCAAAAACGATATTTACATCTCCGGACCGTTTACAAACGTTAATTATGAAATTGCAGCAGGCCACAGCGGAAATATCTTAAGCGGTCTTGGCGGAAACGGCGTGTTTAATAAAACCGGCGAAGGAACATTAAATCTTTCAGGACGCAATAACGGATTTTTCGGAACGCTGAATATTTTAAACGGCAGCGAGGTTATATTTACTCAAACAGATTCAACTGACAGCTACATTTCAGGCATAACCAATATCGCTGAAAGCGGTAAGTTAACTCTTAATAACGATAAATCCGACATAATAATCGGTTCTATCCGCGCGCAGACAGGAACATCAGTTGATATAACCGGCGGCAAAAATGTAACCTTATCCGGAGATAATTCTGGCTTCAACGGAGATTTGAATATCAAAAAAGGTTCCGCCGCGTTCTTTTCACATTCGGCTAATGATAAATATATCAACGGCACAACAAATATCTCACAAGATGCAAGCCTGAGACTTCACAATACCAATGATTTTATATTGAATGATAAAATAACAGGTTCAGGTAAACTTGTAAAAAGCGGCGACGGAAGATTAATAGTCAGCGGCACGGCAAATTTGAACGGGGAACTTGCAATTACGCAAGGTGAATTAGCGTTCATACAAAACGCTTCACTGGGCGAATTGGATACATTAAGTATGTATAATGCCTCGACCTTGAATCTTCAAAATACGGCTCTTGTCCGTAACAATGACGGCACATTTACAACAAACCCGAACCCTGCAAGTTTGGAAAATATATATGTTAAAAACATTGTTCTAAACGGCAATGTAAATCTTAAACTTGATGTAGATTTAGAGGAAATTAAAGCCGATAAGATTGGTGCTGAATTTGTTCATGGTGACGGCCGGTTCATAATCAATCAAGACGGCATAAATGTTCTTAGCGACAGTCTATTAGAAAACACATCTGTTGAGATTGCGTACGGAGCGTTGGCTCACGATGAAAGAATTGCGCTGAATCCGAATGTTAAATCAGTAATGGGGCCGATTCAAAAATATGCGGTATCTTATGCTGACGGTTATTTGGATTTCACAAGAATGGGCGGATATACGCCGACTTATGAAGCCGTGAACCCTGCTGTTATGGCAACGCCTGTTGCTGCACAAATCGGCGGATACTTAACCCAATTAGAAACCTTACAATCAGGTTTTTACCACATGGACAGATATATGAAATATGCACGGAGCGCAAGATTTGCCGCAGAACAGGCCAATCATTATGCGATTACCGATACTCCGGCGTATTCACGCTCTCCTTTGCCTGAAACTTCACAAGCAATGTGGGTTAAGCCTTACGTATCATTTGAAAAAGTTAACCTCCAGGGCGGTCCAAATGTATCTAATACAACATACGGCTCTTTGTATGGCGGTGACAGTGATTTATACGACTTAAAACACGGATTTAAGGGAGTTATTTCAACGTTCGTTGGCTATAACGGTTCCAGACAAAGCTACAGCAACGTCAGCATGAACCAAAACGGCGGTGTTTTAGGTGTTACAGGAACGTTATACAAAAATAATTTCTTCACAGGTTTAACAGTTTCCACAGGTGCAAGTTCAGGTGATGCTGATACAATCTACGGGCATGATGACTTTACAATGCTAACAGCAGGTATCGCAAGTAAAACAGGATACAACTGGGAAATCAAAGAAGGCAAATTTATAATTCAGCCAACACTGTTTTTGGGATACACCTTTGTTAATACCTTTGATTTTAGAAACAAAGCAAATGTCAGCATAGATTCAGACCCTCTGCATGCAATCCAGATTGTACCGGGAGTTAAATTTATCGGAAATCTGAAAAATAATACTCAGGTTTATGCATCTGTAGATTTGGTGACAAGTATATTGGGCGACACAAATGTCAAAGCAAATGACGTAACATTGCCGCAGTTATCTGTGAAACCCTACGTTCAGTACGGTGTCGGTATTCAAAAGATGTGGAGCGACAGATTCACCGGATACTTCCAAACAATGATTAGAAACGGCGGAAGAAACGGTATTGCCTTTTCAACAGGATTCAGATGGGCTTTAGGCAAATCTGCGAAAAAAGAAAAGAATGTTGTTCCTATCAAGCGCACAGTAATCAAAGAAAAGAAATCATCTTCCACAATAAAACTTTAAAAGTAATAGCAAAATTTTTTATTTTCTTGTTTATAATAAATTAGGAATATGATAAAAATTAATCCAAAAATTGAACAGCCTGTGAAGCGTTATTTTCAGAAAAACACAGTGCGCGCAAAATATAACAGAAATATGGATATGGCGCTGATGTCAGGTTTGGCGGCCGGCGCTGAAGTTTTCCGTCTGCCGCACTGGGAGCCGCATGATATTGGTTTGACGTCACTTTTCGGCTCTTTGTATCTTCGAAGCGCATCCCGGGCATTAAAACATTTAATAGAATTACAGCCGATTAGAAAACGCGCTATTCAGATTAAAAAAGCCGCAAAATTGATTCAAAACCAAAAATAAACCCGATTCCAAATTAATCCGGGCACGTGTAATAATAAATAATCCGGTTCAAATCATGGTTGATTCCGATTCCGTAATGAAACGGGAAAGATTTTCCATGAAGGTTTTCATAATAATGGTCGCTCAAGACATAAAAAGTGAATCCTTCTATACTGACTCTTGAATTATCTGTCAGCATTCCGTCAAACTCATGGGCATAATTGCCGGGCAATTCTACTGATATAAATTGATTTTTTTCCAGTTCATTATCAATATATTCCTGAGTTGCAGTAAATTTTAAAATTATTGCCTCACTTCCAAACCATGAATTTTGGCTTTTGTGCAATTCAACATCTTTTGCAAAAGACGGAATTTCGGATGGAAAATGCGCAACTCTTTGCGGATGAACAATACTTGTAAGTGCTTTTTGGTATTGGGCAGGGTCGTCGTAACTTTTCATATCTTCATCAAGAGAATGAACTAAACTGATTAAAAATATTGTACCAAGAATCTGAACCATTATTATTAAACTGTTCAGAATTCCTGACAAAACCTTTGCAATGAGCGGAAAATCTTTATTCATTGCGCAAGCGGTTATGTTTATTATTGCAATAATCGCGACAGGTATAAATACATAAAATATTTCAAATATCCTTGATATATCACCAACTTCAGGCTTAAACAAGAAAAAAGGCACAAGCGCGCACAAAAAAGATATTATTAATGCCGTTAACAAAACCCGATGTTCTTTCGGGAAATTTTTTATAGTATTTAATATAGTCACTTCCAGTCTCCAACCTGAAAATTATATCACTGAAAGCAATAAAAATATATAGCCACATGGCTATTTTTTTTCGGCGAACATTTTGTTAAAATTTTACTTTCTGCCCCTGTTGAAACACAAAACCGGCCGGCCAAAACTTACATGCTTGATTGTTAAAATATTGTCTTCAATCATGCCGGCAATGATTTCATCAACAGCTTTTCGCGTTCTGCCCGTGACTGCACCATAATAGCGTGATAAAAGAATTTTTTCGTTGTAATCATTCACCTTGATAGCTTTGCTTCCAGTCAGGATTTTGCTTATGCCGCTTTTGCCGTACAGCCCGTCATATTCTTTTACGAAATCTGCCGCAAGTGCTTTTATTTCTGTATCGCTGCTGTCATCGTAACTTTTCGGCCTGCCAAAACTCCGGGGCTCATCGGGGAGGTTAAGCGCGGGTGATTCTTCCAATTGTTCATAAAATTCGGCAACTTTTTCATCACACAAAACTTTTTCAGGGTCAAAAGATTTCAAATACAAACCATCAAGCGACTTTACGCGGCTCATTGCAACGTAAACCTGACCGCGTTCGAAAATTCTTTTGCAGTCAACAACAAGTTTATTCAAAGTCATTCCCTGCGACTTGTGAATCGTTATTCCGTAAGCGAGTTTCAAAGGATACTGACGCCGCACTGCCACAACCGCGTCATTGTAATAGTATTCGAATTCATGAAGCGGAATATTCGCATTCACGCCGTTGTCAAAGGTTATATTAATCGTATCATTATTGAATTTTTGAACTGTTCCGCAAGCACCGTTAATCAAGCCTTTATCAAAATCCATGTTAACCAGAAGCATCACTTTGCATCCGATTTTAAGCGCAATTTCCTTGTCAGCGCGGCAGCTTTTGTTAAAAATCTCCAGAATCATTTCTTCGCGCTGGTTGAAATCTTCAAAAACAAGTTCTTTGCCTCTGTAAACCCCGTCTTTTGAGTTGAAAACAGTTACTTTGCGCTCGAGAGCATTGAATTTTACTGAATTATAATTGTTTGCCTCTTCGTTGGTCGAAAATATGTGCAGAATATTTGTTCCGGAGGTGTCTGATGTGACTGAGCGGGTGGAAAAAAGTTCAATATCTTCATCATTCAGCCGATTTATGCGCATGTTTGATAGCGCGTTTATAAATTTTTCTTCATTCTGGCGGTAATTTTTTTTGAGAACAACATTTTTCAAATTCAAATCCTGCCACAAACCCGTTTCAAAACAGTATTTTCTTTTTATACTATCTGCGTCAATGTTAGTCAGCCTTTGACCATTCCTGCCTGTCGCTGCGCTCCCCTTTTGACCATCCGCGCCAACATCACCCTTCTCGACCGGCGGAAGCTGGAAAAAGTCGCCGATAAAAATCACCTGAATCCCGCCAAAAGGCGCGTCATTTTCGCGAATTTGCTTCAAAACTTCATTAACATATTCAAAAGTTTCGACATTCAGCATGGAAATCTCGTCAATAGCAAGCATTTTGCAATTTTTTATCTGCCTGCATTGTGTTGAGCGGGTTTTAATCTTTTCAACAGTTGCGGCAATAGTGTTTCTGCAAAGCCCCACACCGGCCCATGAATGAAGCGTCTGACCTTTGACATTCACGGCCGCAATCCCTGTGGTGCTTGTGATTGTCAGATTTTTTTTGTATTTTTCTTTTAATTTTCGAAGAATGTAGCTTTTTCCGGTGCCCGCATGGCCTGTGACAAATACGTTGTCGCCGTTTCTTAGAAAATCGTTGATTTTTTTTAATGTAGCATCATCTTCTTTTGCAGGTTCCGGCTCTTTTTCTGGACTTTTCTTAAAATAAGAGGCAGCGGATTTCGGAATTACGTATGTTTTTTCATCTTTTGCGCCGGAAGAGTTTGATGTATTTGAAACGCTTTCGGTTCCGTTTATAACTTCGTATTCATCCGCAAAACCGCTTTCGAAATCAATCTGGTCAAAGTTTGCGATTTTGTACAAACATTTTTCCTGTTTTGCGTTTATGCGCGTGAAAGTTATGAAATTTTCGCCGGTTTTAAGTTCATAGTCAAGCTTTTTATCAGAAACCCATTTTGTTGAATTAAATCCGCAAAGCCGTTTGAAACATTCAAGAATGCACTGGCTGATTGTGTGAAATTTCTGTCCGTCAAGGTTTGTGTGCGGCGTCTCGATTTGTCCGCAAAGTTCGTTTGCGACATCCAGCAGTTCTGCGTAATCTTTATCTTCTGACGTCAAAAAATCAATGACTTTTTTGGGTTCTGAAAAGTCCAATTTTCTATTCAATTTTCCGGTTTTTTCTTCCATAATTCTCCGTAAACAAAGAAAATTTAAAACAAACTCAACTGTTCAAGATTATCTTTTTCCTTGTAAGTTTTTTCGAATTTACTCAAATTCAAAAGGTCTTCTTTGATTTTCACCAGAAACGGCGAAATTCCAAGGTTTCTCACACTTCCGAGCCAGAACCTTTTTTCGGCATGGCTCAAAAACAGCCGCGTCTTTGCCCTTGTCATTCCGACATACAAAAGCCGGCGTTCTTCTTCAATTTCTTCCGGCTCTTTTGCGCGGTAAAGCGGAAGGATTTCATCTTCAAGCCCTGCCAGAAATACGCATTTGAATTCCAAACCTTTTGAGGCATGAAGTGTCATCAGCCTGATTCTGTCGGCGCGCTCATCCAGCGTATCGGCTTCTGTAAGAACTGATACTTCATGTAAAAATTCGTTTTTGTCGGGATAATTTTTCGCCAGATTTTTCAAATATTTGAAAATATTTTCTTCAATTTTTTCGCTGAATTCCTCTGAAAGTTCTTCTAACTGTTCTTCCACAGATTTTTCGCTATTCAAAGATTTAAGAAGTTCTTTGACAGGTTTTTGCTCGCAAAGAAGGTCGTTTGATAACTTCACAAACGGCATTCCTGTTCTTTTGAGCGCCTCAATGATTGGCGGAAGCTGTGTGGATGTGCGGTAAAGGATTGCGAAATCCGAAAATGAGTAATCGCATTCCCCGCCATCTGTCCTGTCCGAATCTATTGAGAAAAAGCTGTGGCCGCCGATTAATTTTTCGATTGTGCTTGCGATAAATTCAGCCTCTGCCTTGTCTGTGGGCGCTGTGTGGATTGTGATTTTTTCATGGGGCCTGTCGAAAACCGACACGATATTGAAACAGTTAATCATCTGATTTGACGCATCAACAATACTGTTTGTCGAGCGGTAATTGTTTTTCAGGTTTATCGTGACAGTGTTTGCGTAATCCTCTTTGAAATTTTCAAAAAACTTAGAGTTTCCTCCGCGAAAGCCGTAAATCGCCTGATTCGGGTCGCCGATTACGAAAATATTTCCGTCCGCCGGCACTAAAAGTCTGATTAATTTATACTGGTTTTCGTCAATATCCTGAAATTCATCTACCGAAACATATTTAAAACGCTCTTTGTATTGCGACAAAATCTCAACGTTTTCTTCAAGAAGTTTTACGGTCAAAAGAATCAAATCATCAAAAGAAAGCGCGTTTTTGAGAAGTTCTTCATCATCTAAAAGCGCCTTTTCCTGCTCTGACATTACGGTGAAATCCTCGCTCAATCCGGCTTTTTCATAATTCTTTTTCAAAATCGAAAAGCATAGCGAGTGAAATGTGTGAATATTTATCAATTCTGATTTGGCGCCTAAGATTTTTTCAAGTCTTTCGCGCATTTCGCCTGCCGCGCGGCGTGTAAAAGTTATGGCAAGAAAGTTTTCGGGCGCAATGTTTTTGTCTTTAATCAAATGCGCAATTCTGCGCGTCAAAACTGTTGTTTTACCGGAGCCGGGGCCGGCTGTGATTAAAAGCTGATTTTCTTCGCTTTCAACCGCACTTTGCTGGAATTCGTCCAAACCTTTTTGGGCGGATTGTTCTTTTTGCGCGGGATGTGCTGCGGCATCCGGAGTTTGTGTTGATACCTGCGTGTTATTTAGCGCAAGCCATTGCGGCGAGCCGGTTGCCGGAAAATTTTCCGATACCTGAGTTTGCTTGGATTTTGGCAGAGGCTTGATTTTTTCTGCCGCTGATTTTGCCGGTTCTGATGAGGGAATATCAATGTTTAATTTAAGGTTTACGAAATTTTTTTTTACTATTTCACCTTCTTCAAAAAGTTTTATCACGCCATATTCGCCGTCAAAACCCGCTTGTTTTATGACTTGACCCTTTCTCAGGCGCGAAATACCTTCACCGAGAAGTGTCGAAGCTTTTGAAATTTCATCAGTCGGAATGTCTTGCAAAATCGAAAGTTCCGAGCCGAATTTATGGATAAGTCTTTCGTATTCGCAAGTGACAGATTTACTTGCGGGGCCGACATTCATAATTTCGGAGATAATTTCCTGCAAAGGCACAAGACTGCAAACATCGCCGGCTGTTTCGGGCGGTGTAACTTCGCCAAAGCGATCGGAAAGTTCATTCACACGATACCAGACACCAATTGTCAGGGGCTTACCGCAAACAGGACAAATGCCGTTGAGTTTTCTTGTTTCCTCAGGAGTCAGCGAGACGCCGCATTTCCGGTGGCCGTCTTCGTGGTATTTGCCTTCTTCCGGGAAAAATTCCACTGTGCCGCCGTAACCTTCGCCGGTTTTTAAGGCGTGCATGATGGAGTAATAGTCGGGGTCTTTGGTGAAGAAAGTTGCTTCGCGCGCGAGTTTTGAGGGCGAATGCGCGTCGGAATTTGAAACAAGCCTGAATTTGTCGAGTTTTGATACGTGCCAGTTCATTTCAGGGTCTGATGAAAGTCCGGTTTCTACTGCAAAAATATGTTCTGACAAATCGCCGTAACAGTCTTCGATTGAGTCAAACCCTGATTTTGAGCCGAGAACCGAAAACCATGGAGTCCAGATGTGCGCGGGGATTATATAGCCACCTTCACCTGATTCCAGAACGGTTTCCAGAAGATTGCGCGAGTCAAGCCCTAAAATCGGACGGCCGTCGGATTTGATATTCCCGATTGCGTCGAGTTTTGAGCGAAAGTTCTGCGCGGTTTCGAGGTTTGGCATGAAAACCACGTGGTGAACTTTTCGGGTTTTGTCCCATTTTTTATAAATTGTTGAAATTTCAACTGTGAGGATGAATTTTACAGAGGCGCCGATTTGTTTTTCGATTTCTGGTTTTAGCCGGAAGGTTCCGTTGTCCGAGGGGACGAGTTTTTCCTGAATCTCCGCAAACCAAGCCGGATGTGTGAAGTCGCCGGTACCAATTAAACTCAGGCCTTTTTTCTTAGCCCAGATTGCGAGTTCTTCGAGGTTGCAGCTTTTGCTTGTGGCGCGCGAATATTTCGAGTGGATGTGCAAATCGGTGTAATACAACATATAATGCCCCTTTCAACATGTCAATTGTAGCAAAAAATTTGTTTTATTACAAGGTGAGGGGAATTATGAATGTCTGATTGGTAAATACGACAAAAAAATCAGACAATAAAAATATTACAACTGACGTGAATTTCAAACTATTTACAGTATTAAAAATTTTTCAATAAGAAAATCAAACAATCCCATCTTTCCAAAAGCAATATTCTCTTCGCGCCCATCTCCGTAGCGTCCAGGGTTGGAACCAACGAAGTACGCAATCAATGTTAGCGAAAGAACAGCTAAACAGGCTTTGTCTGAGCGGTGCGGTAGAAGAATATAGTGGCAAAATATGAAAATCTAGCGAGTTTGCCTGTTACGGCTTGAGCGTTACAATTGATTAGCGTACGAAGTGTAGGCCGGCGGTTTGCGTCACTTTGCCGCCAAAGCGGATTGCCCGCTGAGGGCGAAGGGTGCACACGGCGGCGTGGAGCCGGCGGAGCAACCCGTTGACCCGTTAAACGCGGGCAAACAAGAAGTGACCGCTGTCCGCGGAGGACCCGTCGGAGACAAAAAATAAAAGAATTAAGTGAATTTTTCACAGGGATGAATATGAAAATAAGCTGGATTGCTTGCCTGTGCCGTTGGTGAGATGTTCGAACTATACGGAACAGGATGCTTGAGAGTACGCGTACGCTCGCAATGACTACATGGGAGTTTGAAAATCTACGTTAAGGCCGGTTAAAACCCCGGACGCCACGGCGGTGGACGCGAAGAGGGCTATTTAATACTAGGATGTTGTGTATGAAGATATTGGAGCAGTGCTGATTTTTTAATTTAAAACTTTTATTTTAAATTTCAACCCGCTGTTTTTATTGTGCTACAATATTATAAAATACTGAATTAATCTATAACCACTTTTGTGAGGAAAATTTATGAAAAATAAAGCTATCGAATATTTTAAAAACGGTCACTCTTGCAGTGAAAGTATTATAAAAGCCGCGATTGAAGAAGGTTTGTGCGACAAATCGCTTATTTCTATTGCAACCGCTTTTTCTTCAGGAATGTCTTCGGGCTGTGTGTGCGGGACAGTCTCTGCTGCGCAAATGATTGCAGGCTCTCACTTCGGCCGCGAAAACTCTTATGGAAATGAAGTTTGCGCCAGAGAAAAAGCCGCATTTATAGTTGAAGAATTCAAAAAACTCAACAAAGTTACCTGCTGCCGGGTTCTATCAGGTGGTTTAACAGGACCTGCCAGAAAAGAACGCTGTTCAAAATACGTTGCTGATGTCTGTGAAATTTTGGAAGAAGCTTTGAAGGTCAAGGTTTAAGGCATGCAAAATCTTTTCGCGGTATTTATCGGCGGCGGCATCGGCGCTGTTTTAAGATATCTGACAGGAATTTGTGTTCTGCGCTATTTCGCCGGAACAGGTGTAAATTTTCCTGTCGCGACATTTGCCGTTAATATCGCCGGATGTTTTCTTCTCGGGTTTTTGTATGCATTTTTTGTAGACAGACCTGAAATTAATACATCCCTGAAACTTGCTTTGGGTGCGGGTTTCTGCGGAGGGTTGACAACTTTCAGCACTTTTTCTCTGGAGTTGTTCAAAATGTTTGAAAACGCACAGTACGGAATGTTTTTAACATATTTTATGTTTAGTATAATCGTCGGGTTTGCGGCGGTTTGGATTGGAGTTAGTTTTGCAAAAGTCTTTTAATTTTGATAAATTGAATTTTTCAACGGCCGGAATGCCTTTAAGCACCGGAAAAGGAAGTTATCCGCGTGCTTTTGAAATCCTTAGCGATATAAATCTTGACGGAATGGAGTTGGAATTTGTCCATGGGGTTCGGATGAGCAATGAGACTCGCAGTTTTGTGAATTCGGCTGTGAAAAAACGAAATTTAATCCTCACGGCTCATGCTCCTTTTTATGTAAATCTAAATGCTAAAGAAGAAGAAAAGGTTGATGCCAGCGCTCAAAGGATTTTTGAAACAGCACTTGCGGCGCGCGACACCGGCGCTTTCAGCATAACTTTCCATGCGGCATACTATCTCGGGCAGGAAAAAGATTTAGTTTACAAACAGGTCAAAAGGCAGATTTCGCGAATTGTTGAATGGATGGATTCTGAAAATTTCAAAGTCTGGATTAGGCCTGAAACAACCGGAAAAGCTACACAGTGGGGCGATTTGGATGAAATTATAAATTTGTCTAACGAGTTTGAATATGTTTTGCCCTGCATTGATTTTTCTCACCTGCATGCGCGCTCGGCCGGTGAATTTAATACTTACGACGAATTTTCGTATATTCTGGATTCAATAGGAAATAAAATCGGGCGTTATGCGCTGGAAAATTTCCATGGACATCTTGCGGGAATTGAATACACGGCGAAAGGTGAGCGCCAGCATTTGAACTTGAAAGAATCGGATATGAATTATGTGGATTTGCTAAAAGTTTTGAAGGAATTTGAGGTCAAGGGTGTTTTGGTATGCGAAAGCCCGAATATAGAAGAAGACGCAAAACTTTTGAAGGAAACGTATTTGGCATTGTAATCTGAAGTATTCAAAAACAACCCTCTACTATTTAATAGAGGGTTGTATAACTATTATCGTTGGAATTTGCTGAAACCGTCATAAAACATTGCCCGTTCCCAGCGCCCTTGTCCTAATTCTGAATGTCCAGCGTCTAATTCTTTCACAAGCGCTTTCAACTCATTCAGTTCCAATACGTCTACGTGCGTAGCACCTCACCCGAATTTCTAACTTTCGCACCGCTTTAAGCGGGCTCAAGTAGAAATTCCGCCCTCTCCTCTACCAGGAGAGGGGATGCGACGATTGTCGTCGGAGTTTGCAGGAATCGTCAGAAGACGTTGGTTGTTCCAAGCGCCTTCGTCCTAATCCTGAACTTCAGTGTCTAATTCCCACAAAAGCGGCACCTATATGACAGACCCAGTGTTCCTACGTGCGTAGCACCTAGGAAATTCTGCCAGGAACAACAACTCCGCCTTTCAAATTCTTTTTGTAGAATTCTACGTGCGGCTGAAGTACGCTGTCTAGAACTTCCGGAAACTCAACGCCTTGAGTAACCTTTTCAACGATTTCCTGATAAACTGTCGCAAACGCTCTCAACTGAGTCATTGCGCCTGCTGCCTGAGGAGTTAAGCCCATACCGCAAGTTTCAACGGTTTCAAGGAAAAACGCGCCTGTAACTTCGTAAGACTTGCTTAAAGCTTCAATATAGCTTTCAGCGTTTTCTCTGCATTCGCCGTGGTCATTCGGAACGGTCAAGGCGAAAACAAGTTTGTTTGCAGGGTTGAAATGCGCTTCTGCACTGTGGTGCATTGCATCAGGCACTTTCGCAACCTGTTTTAAGGTGTCTTTTACAGATTCGTTCTGCATTTGAGCGTGCCAGTAAACTGTGTTTTCAAAAATTGCGCCCATATACTGATGAACAGAGGCTTCAATGCCGTTCATCTTAGCGTCAGCCCAAAAAATACCTTCTTTTAAAGCCTTGTTGCAGCCAAAACAATCTGACAAAGATTTTGTTGAAACTTCCTGAGCAGCCTCAAGCATTTTAACCATGTCTTCTTTTTTCATTCCTGCCCATGCAAGCGTAAACAAAGCATGATCGTCAAATGCTGAAAATCTTCCGCCGACATCGTCATGGATAAACAAATCGCCTAGCCAGCCGTTTTCGTTTGAAGTTCTTCTAAGTTCGCTTTTTTCTTTGTTAGCGTCAGTTACTGCGATAAAGTGTTTTGCGGCTGATTTTTCAGCTTCAACTTGCGTTTGGCCTTGAGATTTGTAAGCCTCAATAAGTCTTTCCTGAATTCTCAAAAATCCGTCTTTAGTTTCGAATGTTGAACCTGATTTTGACGCAATCATGTAGTTTGAAGAAGTTACGTCCCCGCCGAGTCTGTGAAGGAATCTTTCCCAGCTTGCAGAGTCAACGTCTGAATAAAATTTCACAACATCATGGCAAACGTTCAAGCCGTTAATGCTTAACATGTGTTCTACAGTGTGTTTTGAACCGCCGATACCCATAACGCTCAAGACCTTAGCGCCTGTTTGGTTTTTCAAATTCTCAGCAAGAGAATAAATCTCGTCAACGCGTTTAATTTGTTCTTGCGGAAGGTTAACCCAGTTTAGAAACTGGCCTTTTTGGTTTGCTCTTTTCGAAAATTCAGAAACGAATTTTGAAACATTGCTTTCATATTTAGAAAAATCGAAATCTTTGAAATCAACCGACAATCCTAATTTACAATTACAGACTTGAGTCATTTTTCACTCTCCTTTTGTTAATAAAATAACTTTTCAATTATACTTTAACATGAAAAAGGATTTTTGGAAGGTTAGTTGATAATGATATTTTTATTGTTAAAAGCTGTTTCAATAAGAAAATCAAACAATCCCATCTTTCCAAAAGCAATATTCTCTTCGCGCCCATCTTCGTAGCGTCCAGGGTTGGAACCGGACTTAACGAAGTACGCAATCAATGTTAGCGAAAGAACAGCTAAACAGGCTTTGTCTGAGCGGTGCGGTAGAAGAATATAGTGGCAAAATATGAAAATCTAGCGAGTTTGCCTGTTACGGCTTGAGCGTTACAATTGATTAGCGTACGAAGTGTAGGCCGGCGGTTCGCGTCACTTTGCCGCCAAAGCGGATTGCCCGCTGAGGGCGAAGGGTGCACACGGCGGCGTGGAGCCGGCGGAGCAACCCGTAGACCCGTTAAACGCGGGCAAACAAGAAGTGACCGCTGTCCGCGGAGGACCCGTCGGAGACTAAATAATAGAATTAAGTGATATTTTCACAGGGATGAATATGAAAATAAGCTGGATTGCTTGCCTGTGCCGTTGGTGAGATGTTCGAACTATACGGAACAGGATGCTTGAGAGTACGCGTACGCTCGCAATGACAACTTCGGATTTTGGAGGTTTTAGTGAAGGTAAAGTCAGATAAGGATGCTCACGAACAAACGCCTGATTAAAAAATTCCCGTCTGCAAATAAAGCAAACAGGAATTTTCCATAAAATTATTTAACGACCTTTATCTGATTTGAACCGGCATAATCAAGCAAACAAAATCATCTTCGCAATCCGGACGCAAAACTGTTGCTGATAAACTTGTGTTCAAACCGATTTTGACATTGTCGCAATCCATGTTTTTCAAAGCCTCAAGAACAAACTTGTAGTTGAATGCAATATCCAAATCTTCAGAATTATAAACAATTTCCAGTTCTTCTTCAGATTTACCGCTGTCGGGTGTGTCAGCTGTAAGTTTCAGTTTTCCTTGTGAAAACGCAAGTTTAACAATGCTTGTTTTGTCGTTAACCATAATCGAAACACGTTCAAGCGCTGAAATTAAAGAACTTACACTAACAAGCGCTTCTTTCGGGCTTTCGTTCGGAATAAGCTGGTTGTATTTCGGATACTGGCCTTCAAGTAGTCTTGAAACAGTCATTGTTCTTTCGCTTTTGATAATCATTTTTGTGCGCTCTGTGTAAACTTTCACAGATTCTTCTTCAATAAATGCGCTCATTTTCGTAAACTCGTTCAGGGTTTTTGACGGAATAATAAGCTGGCTTGTGCGTCCGTCTTTGTTTTCGATTTTTTCACGAACGCGCGCAAGGCGGTTTCCGTCAGTTGATGCAATTTCCAAAACATCGCCTGAAATGTCACAAACTATACCTGATAAAAGGTTTGAGGATTCATAGCCGGCTGCTGCGAATCCGGCTTGTCGAACAGCTTTGTTCAAAGGTTTGATTGCAATGTCAAAACTGTTTTCGTCATTTGTTTCAACATTATACACTTCCGGCGGAAATTCGTTTGCCGAAATACCGATTATATCAAACTTTGAGTTCTGGCAAGTGATATTTACAACCGTTTCACCCTCGTTCATGTCGAATGTAATAAGTTTATCGCCGAGCTTTGAAACTATCTCGTTAAGCGTCTTTGAAGGAAGTGTAATCCTGCCTTCAACTTCAACCTGCGCATCGACAAGCGCTACAACTGTCAAATCCAAATCCGTTGCGACAAGTCTGATTGTACCTTTGTCAACTGTTTCTATAAGTATGTTCAAAAGCACCGGCTGCAAAGCTTTCATGCTTGTTGCACGTTCTACGATTTTTATCCCGTTATATAAATCTTCCTTTTTGACAAAAAATTTCATACCTTACTCCTTTTTCTGTAAACCATAAGAAAATTATATAATAAACACCTTTTAAAAACTAATTAAAACAAAAAAATAAAACAAAAATTCACGAAACTAACCGAAACTTTGATTATTCCTAAATTTCCGTATCCCAAAAACCCTTCAGTTTTTCGTTCTTTGGTTTTCTACATTAAATCTCTTATTATATATTATTATAATATATATAATAATATAATTAATAGTAGTAGTAAGCTGTCAATATTTGTAGAAAACTCTCTGAAACTATTTAACGACGCAGGTTTTTCCGGTAGAAAATTCTGTAGAAAACTTTTGACATCTTTGTAGATAACTAACCGGTCTAATCCATTTGGAGGATATTATGTAGAAAACTCATGAGTTTTCTACAGTATTCTACAAAGTTTTCTACAGAAATATAGCTTTTTCTACAAAAGCAGATTTTTCACTCATTCAGTCTTACCTGACCGGGTAATTTCGCCCCGTCCGCGCCGCGCAAAATATTTGTAAATAAACTGCTTGACAACAAAGTTTTTCTGTGTTATAACATGTGTGGGGTAAATGTATATTTATAAGTCTTGTCAATTGACGAGACTTTCTTTTTCGCTACTTTATTTTATCTTCCCTATTCCAATCATTTTTTCGCGGAATTCTATTATATGCAAAAAACAAAAAAAGATAAATTTGTTAAATTATGTAAATTTATATACGTTTTATATGAGATTCAGAGCAATAAAATCTTTACAAACTTTTTTATATAAATATAAAGAGGTATAATTTTGACTATGGACAAGAGAGAATTCACTGTGATAGAAAACAAGACAGCGCAGGAGGTTAAGCCTGAAAAAGAAACAAAGGCGAAACTCCAGACCAATCCGATTGTCAAAAAACTCGCACAATTCCATCTTGAGAAGGCTGAAACTTTCTCTGTGAAAGACTTATTCAAAAAGTAGGTATGTACAATATTAAAAACCAAATTTTTCAAAGCATGACAAAAACACAGAAATCAGCGCTGTGTAATTTTTTGCGTGCGTTAGTAAAAAAGTCGCCGGATGTAGATATAGTCAAGCTTTTCGATGATTTTGTCGAAGATGAAAGATATTATTTTGAGATTAACAATCCGCATTTTGAATTTTTGGAAAACTATTTGGATGAAGATGATTTTCGAAAAGAAGCCCTGATGTATTTGAAAGAATGCCGGAAATATTACGATTACAGAAAGTCTCAGGAGCCGATAATTCAGGCGCAAAAGGAGTTTGAAAAGAAGAAGCGGGCATTTTTGCGTGAAGTGAAAATGAGCCATGAAGAAGCGACAAAGAAGCAAAAATATTACTATGAGCGGCTTTGCAAGAAGTACGGAATTGAACAGCGCGAACTGAAATCAAAGCTTGAGGCGCGCGACGAGATTGACAGAATTCTCAAAGAGCATGAGAGAGAAAATTTGGAGATTTTTGATGGAAATTAGCCAGATTAAAGACTTTGAAAGATTTATATAAAACTGGCATTATAAGGAGAGAAATGATGGAATTTAACAGTATACAGGATTTTAAAGCAAATTACTCGCATGTTTTTCACCAATCGGTTTTGCCGCGCCTCGCTCCGTTTGAAAGATACAGGAAAAAAGCAAGATTAAAATCTCAAATTGCGAATTCTGTCGGAATAATATGTGCAATTCTGTTAGTCTTGATTTTCTTTGCACCGGATATTGGTGAAAAATTGAGCGCAAATACATTTGTATTTATCGGGATTTTCTTTGTTTGTATTTTAGGGTTTGTAATTAGCGGTCTGGTTGCCAAAAATTTTGAAACCAAACTTAAAGAACACATAATGCCGCATCTGATGAAAGCTTTCGGCGATTTCACCTGGACAAACGAAGGTGTTATAGATTATTACACGATAAAACAAACAACTTTGTTTCCAAGGTTTGAGCGCAAATCCGACGATGACAATTTCTACGGAACTTATAAAGGGCTTGGTGTAAATATAAATGAAACCGAACTTACATACACAACACGCGATTCTAAAGGCCGTACAACAACTCATACCGAGTTCAAAGGGGTAATTGTCGAAATTGATGTAAAAAAACAGTTTATGGGTCACACAATCATCAGAAAACGCGGACTTTTGAACAGCAAAACTTATCAGGAAATCAAACTTGAAGATCCGGAATTTTCCAAAGAATATTTCGTAGACGCCAACGACCAAATCGAATCAAGATATCTTTTGACAACATCCTTTATGGAAAGATTTAAAAATCTCAAAAGAGCGTTTGGCGGAAAGTCAATTCAGGCATCTTTTCAAAACAACAAATTAATCCTTGCAATTTCAATCAGCAAAGACCTTTTTAAACTTGCTGATTTGTCAAAGCCAGTGAGCGACACAAAGCAATTCACAATACTTTTGAATGAATTCACTGCGATATTGGAAATAATCGACGAACTTAAACTCAACCAGAATATAGGACTTTAATATGACAATACATGAAATAGTGAAAATATTGACAGATGCCGGCATTGAGCCAAACGAAGCAAACGCGGAAGTGAAACTTTTGATAGAACATTTCGCAAATTTTGGCGTGAAAGATATTATAATGGGCAAAAAACTTTCTCCCGAAAAGCTTGAAACAGTCAAAGAAAAAGCTGAACTTCGCGCACGCACGCGCCGTCCTATTCAGCATATAATCGGCTTTGCCGACTTTATGGGCGAAAAGTTCATCGTCAATCCGTCGGTTCTTATCCCGCGCGACGAAACCGAAATACTCGTGCGCTCTGCAATTGAACTTATAAACAAAAATAACTTCAAAAAAGCGCTTGATGTCGGAACAGGTTCGGGATGTATTGCCTGCATGATTGCAAAATACACGGATGCGCAGATAATCGGGCTTGATATTTCAACCGATGCTTTGAATACCGCACTCGACAACGCCTCAAGGCTGAATCTTTTTAACAAAGCTATTTTTAGAAAGTCAGACGTTTTTTCAAACGTGAAACCCGGCGAAAGCTTTGATATAATTATTTCTAATCCGCCTTACATTCCGCCTTTTGAAAAAGAAAACATCCAAAAAGAAGTTACATTTGACCCTGAAATAGCGTTATATACAAAAGATGAAAAAGGTTTGGAATTTTATGAAAAAATAACATCAGAAGCGCCGAAAGTTTTAAACAAAGGCGGCTATCTGCTTTATGAACTTGGAATCGGGCAGGCGGAAGATGTTAAAAATTTCCTTGCAAAATCCGGTTTTGGCGAAATCGAGATTATAAAAGATTTGGCCGGAATCGAAAGAGTAATCTCTGCAAAACTTTTGTAGATAAAGCTTTGCGGCTTAGCTTAATTAATAGTAGTTTATAAAATAAATAACTGATAGGTTTTGCCTCTTGATGATACAGAATCAGTAGACGTTGCCATTTCCCTGCGTCCATATCCTAATCCTGAATGTCCAGCGCCTAATTCTTGCAAAAGCGCCCTTCATCTAATCCAGACCCAAAGTTTTTACATACGTAGTACCGTATAGTACCTCACCCGAATTTCTAACTTTCGCACCGCCACAAGCGGTCTCAAGTAGAAATTCTACCCTCTCCTCTACCAGGAGAGGGGATGCGACGATTGTCTTCGGATTTTGTAGGAATCGTCAGAAGACATCGGCCGCTCCCAGCGCCTTTGTCCTAATCCTGAACATCCAGCGCCTTATCCTTGCAAAAGCGACTCCTGTATGACAGTTCCAATATGTCTGGATTATTCGGGTGCGCACAATTCAAGCACTCCGCTATTTAAAGCCTCACAGCTTTAAGCCGCTCCGTTGAATTGTTTGCTCTTACGGGTTCCAGTCGCTCACGCTCCTTTCGCCCTACCGAAAATCCATCTACGTGCGTAGCACCTAACTTTCGCTCCATAAAACGCGGGCTTAAGTTGAAATTCCACCCTCTCTTCTACCAGGAGAGGTGAAGCGACGATTGTCGTCGGAGTTTGTAGGAATCGTCAGAAGACGTTGGTCGTTCCGAGCGCCTTTGTCCTAATCCTGAACATCCAGCATCTAATTCTTTCAAAAGCGGCACCTATATGACAGCCCCAGTGTGTAAGAGCACACTTCGTGTGCTAGTGGATTTTTAGGGAGGGGTTGAAACCTAAAACTTTGTCTTTGAGACGCTTCCAGCCCTTTCCGTAGAAGTAGCGCAGCTGCTCGGGGAATTGCTCTTCTATGTCTATCAAATACATGTCATGAACTATGAATTCCTTTATCAGAAAAACAATGTCCTCATTCTTCGTCCAAATACAAGTTACATTGTCGTGCTTTTTAGATTCAACTTTGCCAAAAAGCCCCTCACTATTATCGGCCGCCGCAAAAATCATTCGCGCGCCTATTGAATGCTCAATTTCACGCGCTCCCGAATGCTTGAAAACTGTCCCAAACATACAATCAAAATTGTCATACCCAACAATCTTGATGTCCAATCCCCTGTTGTATCCGTTCAATAAAGCGTTTTCTATGTATTTGAAATCCTGTGACCAAATCTCTAAATATAGTTCCTTTTTGGCATGTTTGATTATCTCAATTACTTTCTCTCTAATCTCGTCGCTTCCGCTTACCGTCAAAATCGGCTCCGTGTAATCCTCTTTTACATTCGGAAGCTTTTTCTCAAGATAATCAAGCGTCGATGTAATTTTCCGCTTGTAACGTTTTGTAAGTTCTTTCGGCCTTATAGGTGTGTATGTTACCGGTTTTGTGTTTGAACTCATGACAATCTGCGCATTCTCTAACGCCTTTAATGTATCGTATGCACGCGATTGCGGTATGTCTGCAAGCTTGCTGATTTCATAACCCGTTGAAGGGTATTTCTTCAAAAGCGCAACATAAACCTTCGCCTCATAAGAGTTTAATCCGATTTCTTTTAAACTTTCTATTACATCGCTCATGTCTGAATTTTAGCAAATTTTTCTGTTGCGCACAAGTTTATTTTCTTTTGAAAAAATTTTTCACCCTGTTTTTTATTGAACGCTGTTCGTTAAGTTCTTCCAAATATTGCGCCTGATTTATATCACAGCCAAACGGGCGAAGTTCGGATTGCTTTCTGCCGTTTTTTTCTATTTTGTGAAGTTTTTTGTAATCGTCGCGGCGAAGTTTCTGAATCATATCATACTTGTTCTTCTGCTGCGTATTCAAAAGTTTTTCAAAACATCTGTCATGTTTTTCGCTTATCCGCTTAATCTGCTTAGAAAGAGCGTTGATTTTCCGCTCAACGGCGCAAAGTTCTTTTTTAGAAGCGTTTTGCGCCCTCAAATCTTTGAGTTTTTTTCTGTTTAAAACAAGTTCGTCTACAAGCGGCGTAATTTCTTCAAAACGAGCCTTTTCTATTTCTCTGGTTTTGCAAATCTGTATGGGCGTAAGGTTCAAAACATTGTAAATAGTGTTTCTGTCCTTTCTGATTCCGTTTAAAAGAGTGTATGCCTGATTCGGTTTTTCGATACGTATAACATCAGTTTCAAGACCGTCTGCAGGTATTATTACATCTGCATGACAAATATTCATAGAAAAAATTAGTGCGGCAAATGTGTATAAAAATTTTTTGTTCATAAAACTCTCCCACAAGTTGTTTAATGTAACGATTTTTGCATAGATTTGAAAATTTTTCAATATGTTTCTTTTTGTTGTAGACTGGATTTATGGAAGAAATGAATTTACGTAACTATGCATACCTTGGTGATGCTGTGTGGGAACTTCACATCAGAAAGCGGACTGTTTGCGCGACAAATAACGCCAGAAAGCTTCATGAACTCACAACATCAAAAGTCAAAGGAAGTTTTCAGGCGCATCTTTTAAGCGAATTAGAAGAAAAATTAACAGAAGAAGAAAAAGAAATCGCGCGCCGCGGCAGGAATTTGCCCATTCCGGTGGGGCGCCGTTCAAATCAGACTGAATACCGTCAGGCAACGGCTTTTGAAACATTAATCGGCTGGTGGTACAAAAATGACAGTGAAAGATTTGAGGAAGTAATTAAAATTTTGGATAGTTTGACGGATTAAGTTGAGGCGTTTCCTGATTTTTACTCTTGCGACATTGTATAGTCACAAATGCTCTTTACTTAATCTGGTTTTAAGCGTTTATGTGTCTATTTTTACTGTTGGCAAATTACGATTATTCGTCACAAAAGACATTGCCCTTTCCCAGCGCCTAATTCCTTCAAAAGCGGCTCTGCTATGACAGTTCCGATGCATCTACGTACATAAAAACTGTCACGTTTCACAAAAATCGTCAGAAGACATTTGCTGTTCCTAGAGGCCTTGTCCTAATTTTGGACTTCCTCGTCTAATTCTTGCAAAAGCGCCCTTCATCTAATCCAGACCCAAAGTTCCTACGTGCGTAGCACACCTCACCCGAATTTCTAACTTTCGCACCGCTTTAAGCGGGCTCAAGTTGAAATTCCGCCCTCTCCTCTACCAGGAGAGGGGATGCGAAGATTTTCGTCAGATTTTAGAGGTGTCGTCAGAAGATGTTGTTCGTTCCTAGCGGCTTTTCCTAATTCTGTACTTCTGTGCCTGATTCCCTTAAAAGCGGCACCTGTATGACATCCCCAATACGTCTACGTGCGAATAAAATCACCACATTTTCACATTAACCGTCAGAGAACTTCGTCCTTTCCTAGCGGCCTTGTCATAATTTTGGACTTCCTCGTCTAATTCTTTCACAAGCGCCCTTCATCTAATTCAGTTCCAATATGTCTACGTGCGTAGCACCTTGATGTTTGAGATTTTTCTTATATAATAAAAGTTATGAAATATAGAGAAAACGTACGTAATTTTTGCATTATTGCCCACATCGACCACGGTAAGTCAACTCTTGCCGACAGACTCCTTGAATTCACGGGAACCGTCGCGCAACGTGATATGCAAGACCAGCTTCTCGATAGCATGGACATCGAGCGCGAACGCGGTATTACTATCAAACTAAACGCAGCGCGTATGAATTATAAAGCCAAAAACGGCAAGGATTTCATCCTCAACCTTATTGATACGCCCGGGCATGTCGATTTCTCTTACGAAGTTTCGCGCTCCCTTGCGGCTTGCGAAGGCGCCCTTCTTATTGTCGACGCCACGCAGGGCGTTGAAGCCCAAACGCTCGCTAACGTTTATCTCGCTATTGAACAAAACCTTGAAATAATTCCCGTTATCAATAAAATAGACCTCCCGTCAGCCGATGTTGAAAGGGTTAAGGCCGAAATAGAAGAAGTTCTCGGAATCGACGCCTCTCTTGCAATCCCTGTCAGCGCAAAGGCTGGAATCGGTATTGAAGAAGTTCTTGAAGCTGTCGTTGACCTTGTGCCGCCGCCGGTTGATACAGTCGAAAAGCCTCTCAGGGCACTCGTTTTTGACAGCGCTTATGACCAGTATCTGGGCACGCTTTGCTTTTTCAAAATAATCGACGGGAAAATGAAACTTGGCGACAAAGTTAAATTCATGGCCTCAGGCAAAGAATACGAAATTGTTGAACTCGGTTATCTCACGCCCTCGAGAGTTCAGGTTGATGAACTTGTTTGCGGCGATGTAGGATATTTTGCCGGTTCTATTAAAGAATTAACCAGATTTGTCGGCGATACAATTACAACTATTGAAAACCCTGCCGCAGAACCGCTTCCGGGTTACAAAGAAGCGCTCCCGATGGTGTTTTCCGGTATGTATCCGGTTGACAACGATGATTATCACAACCTTAAAGAAGCGTTGGAAAAACTTAAACTCAACGACAGCAGTATTACTTTTGAACCTGAAACTTCAAGTGCTCTGGGGTTTGGTTTCCGCTGCGGATTTCTTGGAATGCTCCATATGGAAATCGCGCAGGAACGTCTTGAGCGCGAATACAATCTGTCTTTGGTGACAACAGCGCCTTCTGTTGTTTATCATGTTTTTAAAACAAACGGCGAAATGGTCGAAATCGACAACCCCGCAAACCTTCCTGCCGCGCAGTACAGAGATTATATCGAAGAACCTTATGTGAGAGTTCAGATAATCACGCCGAACGATTACGTCGGCACGCTGATGGAATTGTCGCAGGCCAAACGCGGAATATTTGTAAACATGCATTATATAGATAAAATACGTGCATCTCTTGAATATCAAATTCCGCTTTCTGAAGTTATTACTGATTTTTATGACCAGTTGAAGTCGCGCTCAAAAGGTTATGCAAGCATGGATTACGAATTCAGCGACTACAAACGCTCAAAACTCGTTAAACTGGATATTCTTCTTGCAAATGAGGTTGTAGACGCGCTTTCTGTAATTTGCCATGAAGACAGCGCTTTTTATATCGGCCAGAAACTTACTGCAAAATTAAAAGAAATAATTCCGCGCCAGCTCTTTGAAGTTCCGGTTCAGGCGGCAGTCGGCGGCCGCGTAATTGCCAGAACAAATATTAAAGCAATGCGCAAAAACGTTTTGGACAAGTGTTACGGCGGCGATATTTCACGTAAACGAAAACTTTTGGAAAAGCAGAAAAAAGGTAAAAAACGTATGAAATCCATCGGACGCGTTGAAGTTCCTCAAGAAGCCTTTATGGCTGTTTTGAGCCTTGATGAAGACTAATTTTTGTCGTCTTTACCTTTATTATCCTCATTCTCATCGTCATTTTCGGTATAACCCTTTTTTGTAGCTTCTCTTGCTACTTCTGTTCTATTTTTTACACCAAACTTTTTTATTATAGAACTTGCATGAGCTTTGACGGTAGAAATTGCAATGGATAATCTGTGTGCTATTTCTGTGTTGCTGTATCCTGCAATCATAAGCTTTAATACTTCTCTTTCTCTTCCTGTTAAACCGATTGGTTCATATGTCACTTTTTCATTCTCCATTTTATTATTAATAATTCCTCTATATTTATCCTACCAAAATATAATCAAATTCATATTAGCCACCTGGCTAATATTTTGAAAAATTTATTCAAAATATTTCAATAAATTGATAAAATGAGAGATTTACGGTTTGTAAACAAATGTAACAAAAAGCAAAAAAGATATATTTTCGACGCAATTTGTATATAACAAAATACTTTATATATACAAGAGATGATTAAGAGTATTTAATAGGAATTAAAAAACCATGACTTAAATGTAAAAATTTGTAAACAAACTTGATAATTTACTAAAGATTATTAAGAAGAATACCGATTAAGAGTATGTGAGTAATTAAGAAAAAGAAAAGAAAAGGAGAATTGAGATGACTATTTATGGAGATTACGGAAAAAATTTAAACAACAACAATATTAACTTCAACACAGACAAAAAAGCCGGACAGGCAAAACCGGCAGAAACAGCGAAAGAAACAATTGATGTAACAGGTGCAAAATACCGCGGCGAACTGACTGATTTAGGAAGAACTCCGGAAGGTTTGTACGGCCGTCAAATTGCATTTTCAGGAGTCGGCAAGACCCAGCAGATGTTTACTGCAGCATTTAATGACCTGCGTGCAGAATTCCCGAATCTAAAAAAATACGATGGAGCTGTATTAGCACCGGAATCAAATATTGCATACGTTGACCTTGAAGAAGCTTTCAATTATATGGCATAATCTTTGCGGGCGAATTCTGCCCGAAGATTGTTATCTCAAATTCTTTAAAGTAAACTTATAAGATGCATTTACTCACACATTTTCAGGCGATTTTATTTAAAATCGCCTTTTAATTTGCACATTCTGACTGTGCGATTTCTGATTTTTAGGTTTAAATTCGCGGAAATTCTTCTGACGCACTAATTTTCTACAGAATTCAGAAAACATGCGCTTATGTGGCTTTCGCCGACAACAAAATTCGGCGGAACATCAACCGCGCAAGGCTCAAAACAGCACTTACACCGTGGATGAAACCTGCAGCCTGAAATATCCTGATGAATTGTCGGAGGCTGACCTTGAATTGTTTCAAGAATTTTTCCGCGATTTGCGGGGATAGAATTCAACAAAGCATGCGAATACGGATGATTAGGATGCGCGAAAAACTCTTTTGCCGGCGCTTTTTCAACCACACGCCCGGCGTACATAACAGCAACCTCATCGGCATTTTCGCCCACAAGCCCCAAATCATGCGTAATTAACAATATTGAAGTACCTAATTGCGACTTAATTTCTGATAAAAGTTTCATAATCTGCGCCTGAATAGTCACATCAAGCGCTGTTGTAGGTTCATCCGCGATTAAAACTTCCGCCTGACAGGCAAGCGCCATCGCGATAATCGCACGCTGCTTCATTCCGCCCGAAAACTCATGCGGATAAGCTTTCAACCTCTCGGCAGCACATGGAATCTGTACCATCTCAAGCGCCTCAAGCGCTTTTTTCTTGGCCTCATCGCCTTGAAGATTCTGATGAATTTTTATAACCTCAAGAAGCTGGTTTTCTATTGTATAAAGCGGATTTAATGAAGTCATCGGATCCTGCGGAATCAGCGCAATCTGCGCGCCGCGAATTGAGTGCATTTCTTTTTCCGAAAGAGTCAAAATATCCTGATGTTTAAACAATATTTGACCGTTTTTGATTTGCGCTGTTTTTGGAAGAAGCCTTAAAATACTTAATGCGCTGATTGATTTTCCGCACCCGCTCTCGCCAACAAGCGCAAGCGTCTTTCCTTTTTCAAGCCCGAAACTAACGTCAAACAAAGCCTGCCGAAAGCCGTTTTCTGTCCTGAATCCTAAATTCAAATTGTTAACTTCTAATATTGCCATGTAATAAATTATACACCCGAAAACGGTCTTTTGCATAGCCTGCAAGGATGGAAATTTTTGACGACTGTATTAATATAAATTAACAAAAATTTTCTCACGCGCAATTCTTCACCCCCAAAATACTTTAAATAATAAAGGTAGTAATTTTAAGGTAATGTTATGTCCACAGACTGGGTTTCTAGTGTAGATATGCTGGCAGATGCCGGAATTGTAAATTTTGATGCGGCGGCATACGTCACAGGTACACCCGCGCGCTTTGTCGGAAGCCCGCAGTATCCGGTTTACAACCTTCCGCCTCTAAAAACTCCCGTCAAACAAGATGAATACAAACCAACAGACACCTCCCTTGTCAAAACGCCTGCATGGAAAAAGGTTCTTTTCGGGATTCTCGCCGCGGCCGGTATCGTTTGGGGTGTTCGAAAAATAAGTTCGGCGCCTGCTTTAATAAAAGGTGCAGGCGAAAAAGTTTGTGACTTCTTTAAGAATTTGTTTAAGAGAAAGCCCTGATTTTGCGCCATAATTCCGGATTTAACAGGTTTTTAAATCTGCAGATTTTAAAATGTAACAAAATATTAAGAAAAATTTAAAATCCCAAAACGCTTTATTTATAAGGCTTTTCGTGCATGCAATGGCAGCGAAACCCATGTCAGCATGCAATTTTTTCGGACAAAAATTTTTTATAAAAACATAGGGGAAAAATAGACACACACTATTTTGAAAAAAGTCAAATTTGAAAGGGGAAATTATGACAGATGCAGTTAAAGGAGTTTCTGCTCAGTCAGTCCGTTACGAAGACGGACAGTACAGACGATCAAGACTTGACAGAGTAAAAGCCAGAGCTCTGAAAAACAACAAAAATTCACAGAATGTTTTTGCACAAGACAAAGCTGCGGAATACAAACGTGATATTCCGGAACTTACACAAAAACAGGCAAATTCTTTCGGTAAAAAGACAATGCAAAACGAAAGAGCAGCGGCAAACGTTGATGACACAATGGTTTTCATAGATCAGAATAAAATGAATGCCGCAAAAAATGCATCAAAAGATTCAAACATCAGATATGTATATGCAGAAGATGAAAATGTAAGAAAAATTGTTGCTGAAAATCCGGAAGATTTCTATGTAAACGGCGAATTTTCAAGCGATCAGTACAAAAAACGTTTTGGCGGTTACACAGGTTTTGACAACAAAGGCAACCTTGATGAAATTGCAACTGCGGCATCTGATTACGGCGTTTCAAAAGGCACAATCCGAAAGGGCATGGAATACGCAGGTTATGAACGCGAAAAAGATTTGACATGGCTGTATAAAACACTTGCAGCACTTGGCGTACTCGGTGCAAGTGCCGCAACCGGAGCGATTGTCGGTGCGAAATTTACAAGTAACGTAATCGGCATTCACAACAATGGTTCGGAAGAACTTCTCGACACAATTGTTTCTTCAAACAGAACCGGTGTCGGCGCACTCAGAGGACTTCTTGCAGGTGTAATTCCGGCCATTGCAGCGGCCATTGCAGTCAAAGACAACGGCGGCAAAGACATCTTTAACGGCAACACAGCAGAAGAAATTGTTGCAAAAGGCGAAAAGAATATCGAAACAAGAATTCGCGGCGAAGCTAACCAGAAAATGATGAAGGCAATTTTGAGAATGCCGAACATCTCTAACGAAGACAAAGCGATTATCCTGAAACTTGCATACGGTGAATTGACCGGCAAAAAGGTTAATGACAGAGAACTTGCGGCCGCATACGAAATTGCAAAATACTGCAACGACCATCCGGAAATCAACGCAAAAGATTTCGACAAACTTCCGGGTGCAAAACCAGAAGAAAACACCGTTGAAAACAACAACAACGACGATAATAACAATAACAACAATGTTGTCGTAAACAATAATAACAACGGAGACGAAAACAACAATACTGTTGTAAATCAAGAACCGCAAAAATGCGAACTGACAGTTGACGGCGATGACGGTGTTGCAAAGCATGATTATTTCGTCCGCGCAGGCGTCAAAGTAAAAGGCAAAGACGGAAAAATTAAAACACAAGGCGACAACCCGTACAACATCGTTCAGGGCAAATACAAACGCGCAGATGGCAAGCCGATGAATCACAAAGACATAATGGCACTTCGCAACCAAATTTTCGGCAAGAACAACGGTTTAAGAAAAGGCAAAATCGAACTTCTTGACAAAGTAAACGTAAACGGTGTTGATTATGTTTATAAAGACGGCAATGTTGTATTAAGCGATGTTGATACATCAAAACCGCCGAAAAAGATGAACTTCTACAAACCGGTAAGTTATCCGGGTGCAAACTACGGAGTTTACAACTGCGATAATGAAGTTCTTGCAACAGGTCTTCCTTCACGCGACGCTGCAGGCAAGGAAGCGGCAAGAATCGCTAAAGAAAACCCGACAAAATATATTTTCTTAGGCAATTAATAATATCCAATCCATATTTTCAAAAAGGCTGTCAGAAATGGCGGCCTTTTTTATTTGCTAAAACCTTTGGCGCAATCGCTGAAATCTGGTCAATCGACGAGATTTTGCAAATCGGCGGAATTAGCGAAAAATCAATCGCCGTAATTTATCGTTAATTCAATCGCCGAAGATTATTTTTCTACAATCCTGACACCATCCGGCACGGCCTTCAAACCGTTTTGAACCCAAAAACCGTCTAACGGCTCAAAATTTTCGCCAATCATAAAATAAGTTGAGCCTGAACCTGACATCATTGAGGCGGGATAAAGTTTTTTGATTGTTTGGAGTTCTTCGTAATCCTCAAAGACAGCCCATTCCAAATCGTTTTTGAAATTTTCTCTGCCCGCCTCATTTGCCGATTTTTTTGCGGAGAACTTTGTGTAAGCCTCTTTTGCACTGATTCCAAGAGATTTCGGCTTAATCAGCGAAACTTCAAATTCTTCAAATTCCACAGGCTCAAGAATTTCGCCGCGGCCTCTTGTCATCTGACGGCCGCCTTCAAGGCAAAAGTTCAAATCAGAACCGAGTTTTGAACAAAGTTTGTGGAGTTCGGAATTTGATAAGGGGTTTTTGAATATTTCGTTCAAGCCTTTTAAAATTCCCGCCGCATTCGTGCTTCCGCCGGCAAGGCCTGCTGAGACGGGTATATTTTTTTCTATGAATACTTCTATTAATTGCGGCTGAGGTTTCGCCGTTTCAAGAAAAAGCAGGATTGCTTTGTGTACGAGATTTTTTTCGTTGTAAGGGATTTCGGGGCTTGTGCCCGAGAGTTTTATTTCGAAATTTTCTGCAGGCTTAATATTTAGCGTCAGATAATCGTACAGGCTTATTGTCTGCATTACGCTTTCGATGTTGTGAAAACCGTCTTCGCGTTTGGATGTGATTTTTAAATCAAGGTTGATTTTTGCAGGGCACTGGATTCGCAGTGATTTTTTATATAGCATTTTTCATCAATTCCTCAGAAAGTTTACCGAAAGTTTCGATTGAAAGCTTTTCGCCGCGTGTGTTTTCGTCAATCGAAAGAGCAGCAAGCGATTTTTGTATGTTTTCGCGTTGAAAACCTCCCTGAAGAAGGCAGTTTTTGATGTTTTTGCGCCTTTGTGCAAATGCGGCCTTGACAGTTTTTCTGAAATGCGCATAATCGCTCAATTCAATGAGCGGACGCTCTCTGACATCAAGTTTCACGAGTGCCGAATTGACTTTTGGCGCAGGATAAAATGATTTTCGACCGACAAGTCTGAAAATCTCAACATCAGCCCAGAATTGCGACAAAATCGTCAAAAGTCCGTACTGCTTTGAAGGAGAATTTTCATCTGCCGCCATCCGGCGCGCTACTTCTTCCTGAACCATCAGGATTATATCTTTTATCAAGTTTCTGTTTTTGTTGCACAAATCATCGACTTCACCCAGCAAATGCGCGATAATCGGGCTTGTGATGTAGTATGGAATGTTTGCGACGATTTTGACTTTTTCGGTCACAATTTCAGAAAAATCAGTTTTCAAAATGTCCTGATGAATAATTTCAAGATTTGGAGCGTCAAGTTTTTTAAGTTCTTTTATAGCGTCTTCGTCAAGTTCGATTGCGATAACTTTTTTGGCATGCTTCACCAGTTGCTCCGTCACAAATCCGACACCAGGCCCGATTTCGATTACGATATCGTCTTTTGTAATTTTTGCTTCGTCAATAATAGCCTTGATTACGTCCCCGTTAATCAGAAAATTCTGGCCGAGACGTTTCTTTGTTTTAAAAAATTTTGCGCGTTCAAAGTAATTCATCCTAACCATATAATAGCACAGACAGGCTAATGTTTTTAATATTTGATTTGATATTTTAATAATGGTTATAGTATATTTACAACGGAGGGAAATGTGAACCGGTTAGAGACTAAGAAAAAGTTAGAAAGAGAAGATATTTTAAGGCTTTTTACAACAGGATGTAAAACGGAAGAAGATTTGTGCGTCGGGCTTGAATATGAAAGGCTTCCGATTTCGGTTGTAACAAGAGAGGCCGTGCCTTATGGGGGAGATTTTGGCGTGTGTAATTTTCTTCGTGCGTTTGCAAAGTCTGAAAACTGGGATTATATAACAGACGATTACAACATTATCGGTCTGAAACAGGAGCATGACACAATTACGCTTGAACCCGGAAGTCAGGTTGAATTGAGCGTCAAGCCAGAAAAAACAATTTTTGATATAAAAAAGAAAATAGATTCGCTGAACAAATTCATGGCGCCGATTCTTGACAAATACAATATAAAACTTCTTGAATACGGGGTTTCGCCGCTTTCGACCCACAAAAACATCCACCTTATCCCGAAACGCCGCTATAAAATCATGGCGCAGTATTTGTGGGGGATTCTGTCTGACGTTATGATGAGAGAAACCGCCGGAATTCAGGGTTGTTTTGATTTCAAAGATGAGGCTGACGCTGTTCGAAAATTCAACATTGCAAACAAGCTTACGCCGTTTATGACAGCAATGTTTGCAAATTCTCCGATTCGGGGCGGCGTCGAAACAGGTTACAAAACTTTCCGCGCCCTAAGTTGGCTGAATACTGATAACGACCGCTGCGGTTTTTGCGGAAAAATGGAAGAGGATTTTTCTTTTGACAAATATGTCGATAATGTTTTGAAAAGCCCTGTGATTTTCATAAATCGCGAAGGAATGCCGGTTCCAATCAAGGGAAAAATCAATTTCGAAGAATTTATGAGTTCCGGTTTTTGTGATTTTGAAGCGGAAATCGAGGATTTTAAACTTCATGCAAATCTGTATTTTCCTGAAGTTCGTCTTCGCAACTTTATAGAAATCCGAAACCATGATTGCGTTGGCAAAAATATGAAGTATTCAATGCTTGCGATTTACAAGGGGATTTTGTACAGCGAAGGTGCGATTTCAGAAATTGAGGAGTTGTTCAAAGAATTTACATACCGGGATTTTGCGGAGTTGCGGTATAATATTCCGAAAAGCGCTTTGCAGGCAAAGATTCGCGGGATTGAGGCATGCGAAATCGCGAAAGAAATTCTTTATATTGCAGAAAAGTCTTTGATTGAAAAGAATACTTGTGAAGAGAAGTTTCTTGAGCCGATAAAAGAGTTGACGCTTGAGGGGCTTTGTCCGGCTGATGTAATCCTTCGAAATTGGAACGGGCTGTGGGGCAGGGATGTTTCAAAGCTTGTCAAATATTTAAGTGAATAATGCTGCAGTGAGGCAAATGGTGTTTTTGCGGGTGCGGCTGGTAATTCAGCCACAATTTGTCTGTGTGCGTGATAACCCGTCACAATTTCACAACAATCGTCAGAAGACTTCGCTCTCTCCTAGCGCAATTTTCTAATCCTGTACTTCTGTGCCTAATCCTTTCACAAGCGGCTTCTGTATGACAGTTCCAATACGTCTACGTGCGTAGCACCTCACCCGAATTTCTAACTTTCGCACCTTTAAGCGGGCTCAAGTAGAAATTCCACCCTCTCCTCTACCAGTAGAGGGGATGCGACGATTGTCGTCGGATTTTGCGGTAAGCGTCAGAATAGGTTGCCCTTTCTTAGCGGTTTTGTCCTAATTCTGCACTTCCGTGTCTAATCCTTTCACAAGCGCCTCTCACCTAATCCTGTTCCAATACGTCTACGTGCGTAGCACAAGTCGTTAGTTATTTTATTTTAACTAACGACTTGTGGTTGTTTTATTTAACTGTTTCGCGTACGTTGTCTAGTCGAAAACGTAATCAATGATTGCAGCTTCTCTTGCTCTTTTAATAGCTTTTGCAATCATACGCTGGTGTTCTGCACAGTTGCCTGTGATTCTGCGAGGTATAATTTTGCCTGCTTCTGTTAAGTATCTTTTCAATTTTGCGGCATCTTTATAGTCGATAGAAGTCACTTTGTCTGCACATAATGAACAGTTTTTGCGTTTTTTCTTATCTTGATCCTGTCTTGCCATTGTTGTTGATTTACCTTTCTATTGTGCGCGTTCGCGCTCGACCTGTTTTTTTACTTTCTAATTTTTTTCTAAAATTTCCTAAAATGGAATTTCGTCTTCGTTTATTAATTCGTTCGACATATCGTCAGATTCAAATTTTACAATGTCATCGCTGCCGTAATCAAGCGAGCCTGATGAAGCTGTGATTTCGCCCCATCTTTCGATTGTGTTGGCGTCGATTTCGTAAATTCTTTTTTCGGTTCCGTCGTCCATTTTTGATGATGCTGTCTGAAGCCGGCCTTCTACAAGAACTTTGTCGCCTTTGTTTAGTGATGAAACCAATTCATCAAGAGTGTTGCGTTTTGAGATTACTCTGACAAGCATTTCGTCTCTGTCGCCGATGTTCAGTATAAATGCTGATACGCCGACGTTGTTTTGTGTAAAACGTTTTTCAGGCGTTCTGTATACTGTTCCGGTTACAACTGATTTTGCTAATGACATTTATTTTCCTCTTTTCGATATTTATGTTTCTTTGAGATGTTTCTTGGTGTTGATTTTAGCGTTGGATTTTGCGGTTATTGTGTAAAACATTGTCCTTTCCAAGCGCCATCTACCTAATTCAGTTCCGAAGTTCCTACGTGCGTAGCACCGTAGCACCTCACCCGAATTTCTAACTTTCGCTCCGCTATAAGCGAGCTTAAGTTGAAATTCCACCCTCTCCTCTACCAGTAGAGGGGATGTGACGATTGTCGTCGGAGTTTTGTGGGTTTTGTCAGAAGACGTTGACCTTTCTTAGCGGTTTTGTCCTAATCCTGAGCGTCCAGCGCCTAATTCCTTCACAAGCGCCATCTGTATGACAGACCCAATGTGTCTGGATTATTCGGCCATCCTACTCCAGACGCTCGCTTCAAATCGCTCCCGCGATTTTGCCGCTCTCTACGGAGTTACGGATGTAACGAGTTCCGTTCGCTCCCGCTCACTCCACTCTGCCGAAAATCCATCTATGCACATTTTGCTTCAAGAAACATTGTTCTTAAAACGTTGTCGTTTAATCTCAATTGTCTTTTGAGTTCGGCAACTTTTTCTGCAGGCAATGTCAAAATTAGTGTTGCAAAGAATCCGTCACGGAAGTTCTGGATGTCGTATGCAAGTTTTTTTCTGCCGATTTTGTCTGTAGATTCAACTTTTCCGCCGAATTCAACAATCATTTCGTTCAATTTTGCGATTTGTTTATCTGCTTCTTCTGCATCTAAATTCGGTTTAAATACAGTTAGTAATTCGTAAGTTTTCATAGTTTTCTCCTTTATATTTTGGCTATGATTCAATAATAGCATGGAAATACAAATTTTTACAAGATGTATTCTGCAAAAAAGCTGTAATCCGCGCGGCCCGTCATGAAAACATGTTCATTTAATTTTTCCTTCGACCCTTGCCATTCAATGATTACAGACCCGCCGAGAAGATTAACTTTCACTTTTTGTTCTGTTAAGTTATTTAAAACAGCAGCCACAACGGTTGCGCATGCTCCCGTGCCGCAGGCAAGCGTGATTCCGCAGCCGCGCTCAAAAACGCGCATATCAACTTCATCCCGCGAAATAACTTTTACAAATTCGGTGTTTGTTTTTTCCGGAAAAAATTCATGTTTTTCGATTTTTTCGCCGTAAGTTTTCGCCAATTCAAGCGGGTCTTCGTCGGTAAAAATTATGCAGTGAGGGTTGCCCATTGAGACCGGAAAAATTTCAAATTCTTTATTCAAAACTTTTAGCTTTCTCTCTCCTTTGAATGGTATTCTGGCGTCTTCCAAAATCGGTGCGCCCATATCAACTTTCACAAGCCCGTTATCCAGAAGTTCCGGTTTTATAATGCCTGCGAGGGTTTCGACGCTGAATTGTTTTTTGTCGACAAGTTTTTTGTCGTAAACGTATTTTGCAAAACATCTCATACCGTTTCCGCACATCTGGGCGGTTGAGCCGTCAGAGTTGTAAAAATACCAGCCAATGTCGGCCGAATTGGTGTCTATTTTGGGGATTATCATTCCGTCTGCCCCTATTCCAAAGTGACGGTCGCAGAGTTTGCGGGCCAAATCTTCAAGCGAAAGCCCTGTCTTTTCGTATTCTTCATAGTCAAGGATTACAAAATCGTTTCCAAGTCCCTGCATTTTTGTTATTTTAATTTTTTGCATTGCATCTCCTGTTTTTATCTTTCCGGCTTATTATACAACGAATCGGGCGCGTCGTAAAGTTTTTACGTGGCGCTTTCTTTTAGTCAAAAAAAGACCCTCATTTGAGGGTCTTTTCAAAATTTTCACAGAGTAAGCGATTAATATGTGATTGCTCTGATTACGTTGAATGATTTGTCCCAGCCGTTTGAATCTTTTGCGTTTTTGTATTTTTCAAGCTTTGCAAGTCGTTTTGCTTTTAGTTTTTCTTGTTTTTTCTTGAATGCCGCAAGTTTTTTCGGATTTGCATTTCTTTCTTTTACAATCGGGCCTGCATATTCCATGAATTTCTTGTATGAATCTGTGTTATATCCGGCCTTTGCTTTATCGGGGTATGCGTATGTGATGTAATCATAAATGTACATTGTTCTTTTGTCTGAAGACGGGTGAGTTGATGTAAAATCAGCATAGCTTCCGCCGATTTTGAAAAGAACTGAAACCATTGCAAGCGGGTTGTAGCCTGCTTTTGCCATCAAATCAACACCTGTGATGTCGGCTTCGTATTCTTCTGTTCTGGACATTTTGAGCATTGTAAGATTGTTGGCTGCATTTGCGCCTGCTTTCAGGCGTGCGTCCATATTTGCGTTATAAATTGCAGTTGCGGTAACGGTTCCGACAACGTTTTGTTTTGCAACGTGGTGGTTAACAATGTGGCCTATTTCATGGGCGATTACGCCTGCAAGTTCTGCGTCATTGCTGACGAATTTCAACAAACCGGTGTATACGCAAATTTCTTTGTCTGCGTTTGCAAAAGCATTGATTTCATCAGTTTGCATAACTTTAAAACTGATTTTTGTCGGCAGGCTGTTTTTTGTCAAAAGCGATTTTCCGATACGGTTAACCCTTTCGACATTAGCTTTTGCCGTCCAGTTTGTGTTTGTGGTTGCTGCTGCATGCGCACTCAATTGCAAACCCAGCAGCAACACTAAAAACAGGTTTAAAATCTTTTTCATATCTTCTCCTTAAAAAACTGATACGCCAACATTCTATAAAAAATAAGGGAATTTTTCAACTGAAAATTAAGACATTTTTTAATGCGGAAGAAATCTTTTGAGATTTTTTAACATTGCCCGCCATGCCATACGCGGGAGATGATTGCACAGGTGAGCAATTGTCTCCTCTGACTATTGAAAAAAACGGTTTTATTCAAGAAGATATTAAAATAATAAAAAACAATATATTTACGCCATATTTTACGGAGATGACATTGTTAAAAAAAATAATACTTACAGCTTTAGTAATTTGTTTTTCGCAAACTGTTTACGCGGTTTGTAAATCTGAACTTAACCCTGAATTTTTCAAACGGTTTAACGATGAATGCCTTTATCAATACATAAACGAGGCTATTGAAAACAATCATGATGCAAAACAGGCTTCACACAGAGTCGAGCAATACAGACAGCAGGTAAAATATTCGTTTTCAAAAGAACTTCCAACTTTTAATGTTGCGGCAAATTATCTGGGCGTGAAAGTTCCTCTGCTTGATAATTTTGAATTAAAGCAAAATGCTTTTATTCTGCCTTTTATCGCGAATTATGAGGCGGATTTTCTGCTGAAAAACAGGGACAAAACCAGAAGTGAAAAAAAATCTTACGAGGCATCAAAGTTGGAAGAAAAATCGGTTTATCTTTCCTTGCTGAGTGATGTTGCGGTTGTTTATACAAACATTCTTGAGTATGATGAATTGATAAAGCTTGCGTGCGAAAAAGTTGCGATTTTGGAGGATATTTTAAAACGCGACACAAAGAAATTTAACCGCGGAATCATCGGAACTTCTGAAATTAACACATCTGCAAAGAATTTAGAAATTGCAAAAAATGAACTTGAGAATTATCAAAAACAGCAGGAAATTTTGCTGATGCAGCTTGCGGTTTTGACGGGAAATTCCCCGTCTGAGGTGGACGATTTTTCGCGCGGAAATCTCGGGGAGTTTGAGTATCAGGGGAAAATTCCCGACGAAATATCGTCGGATGTAATTTTTTCAAGACCGGACGTTATGCAGGCGGAAACGAACTTAGAAAAAGCAAAAATTGATATTCGGGTTGCAAGAAAAGAATTTTTGCCGACGTTTAATATTACAGGGGTTTGGATTTTCAACACAATAGCGCGCGGTTCGTTTTTTTCATGGGAATCTTCGCTCGCGGCAATTCTTGCCGGCGCAAGACAGGATATTTTCGCGGGCGGAAGAAAGATTGCAAATTTGAGATTGCAAAAAGCCAAATACGCAGAACTTTTTGAAAAATACAAGCAAACGGATTTGACTGCTGTAAAGGAAGTAAACACAGCACTTTGCCTGATAAAGCATGATACAAAAATTGATAATAATACATTGCAAAAGCTTCAATATGAATTCAAAAATCTTGAAAATTCACGCAGAAAATATGCTCAAGGCACGATTTCCGCACCGGAATATTTAAACAATTTGTCAAAGTTCATTGATATACAAAAAGAAGCGGTGCAATCAAAAAATCAAAGGCTCGTAAATTACTTTACACTATACAAAGCCGTCGGAGGCAGGTTATGAAGAAAAAAATCATTGCATTAATTTTGTTACTTTTGATAATCGGAGTTTCGGTTTTCTTTTTTACGCGAAAGAAAGAAAATCCGAACGAACTCACACTTTACGGAAACATTGAAATTCGTCAGGTGGATTTGAGTTTTCAGGTATCCGGAATTATCGGCAAAATGCTGAAAGAAGAAGGCGACAGCATCAAAAAAGGCGAACTTCTGGCTATTTTAGATGACAGGGATTACAAATCAAACCTTGAGAAAGCCGCGGCGGAAGTTGATAAAACTCTTGCTTTGAAAAATGACGCTTCTGAAAAATTTTTCCGCAATGCACCTCTTGCAAGCGATAATACGATTTCAAAGCAGGAATACGATACCTTGAAAAACACTAATGACAAGGCTATGGCTGATTACAATTCTGCGGTAGCGCAAAAAAATTATGCAAAAAACCAGCTTTCTTATACAAAAATTTACGCGCCTGATGACGGAATTGTCATGGTAAGAGTTCAGGAACCCGGCGCAACAGTGAATAAAGGCCAGATTGTTTATTCGATTTCAAAAACAAAGCCTGTCTGGATTAGAGCGTACGTCAATGAAACCGATTTGGGCAACATAAAATACGGTCAGAGCGTCGATGTTTATACTGACACTAAAAGTCCTGCAACAGGTGAAAAACGGAAATATAAAGGCTATATCGGATACATTTCGCCCGTTGCGGAATTCACGCCGAAAACCGTTCAATCAACTGATTTAAGAACCGATTTGGTTTACAGAATAAGAGTTTATATTGACGATATTGATGAATATCTTCGCCAGGGAATGCCTGTGACAATTAAGGTTGATTTATTATCAGAAAACAATCAGGAGGCCGTTCAAAGCTTGAAATAACACGGGAAAACAGGCATTCGGAGGTTTTTGATTTACCGTTTTATTTTTCAAATTAACGAAATAACAGATGATAAGTACTGTAAAAATTAAAAATTTAATGAAAAATTTCGGCGCGGCAAAAGCCGTTGACGACCTTTCACTTGAAATTGAAAAAGGCAAAATCACCGGTCTGATTGGCGCTGACGGCGCCGGAAAAACAACTCTCATCCGCTTGATAATAGGACTTCTTCTGCCGGATTCGGGAGAAATTGATGTACTCGGATTAAACCCTTTTACCCAAAAATCAGAACTTGTTTCAAAAATAGGTTATATGCCGCAAAAGTTCGGACTTTATGAGGATCTGACAGTTATTGAAAATTTGCGGCTTTACGCTGATTTGAAAGGCCTTGACATCCCGCCGGACTACAGGTTTGAAAAATGTTCCGATTTAGCGGAAGAATCCGGTAAAAATCAACAGAACCATCCACAAAATTCCGCATGCGGGGCGCTTGATAAAATGCTTGAATTTACTTCGCTGGCGCCTTTTCAAGACAGGCTTGCGGGAGACCTTTCGGGCGGGATGAAGCAAAAATTGGGGTTAGCCTGCACGCTTGTGGGAACTCCGGAATTTTTGCTTCTGGATGAGCCTTCGGTTGGGGTTGATCCTATTTCAAGAAGAGATTTGATGAAAATGGTGCGTGAGATGATATCTCCCGAAACCACCGTTCTCTGGTCAACTGCCTATCTTGATGAGGCTCACAGTTTTGATACGGCCGTTGTTTTAGACAAAGGAAAAGTTATTTATAACGGCAAACCGCACGATTTAGCGCCGACGCCGGAGGAGTTCGAAGAAAAAGTCATTGAACTTATGGGCGGCTACAAAAAAGAGCCTTCTAAAATCGCACAAAATTACGTTTATAACAACGAATTCAAAACGGATACTTCGTCAGACTACTCTAATTATGCGGATGAAGCGGATTTCTGTTCCGTCGAAGCCGACAATCTGGAAAAGAAATACGGCAGTTTTTATGCTGTGAAAGATAATTCTTTTTGTATAAAACGCGGAGAAATTTTCGGACTTTTAGGGCCGAACGGCGCCGGCAAATCAACTTCTTTTAAAATGATGTGCGGACTCAGCAAACCCACCTCGGGCACTGCAAAAATTATGGGAATTGATATTCTGAAAAACCCTGCACAGGCAAGGTCAAATTTAGGTTACATGGCACAAAAGTTTTCGCTTTACGGCGCACTTACACTGCGTCAGAATCTTGAATTTTTTGCGGCCGCCTACGGCATAGGCCTGTTTGACCGTAAAAAGCGCGTTGACGAAATTATTGAAGTATTTGATTTCCAAACAGTCCAGAACCAAAAGTCAGAAGATTTGCCGCTCGGGTTTAAGCAAAGACTTTCGCTTGCCTGCGCGCTCATTCACAATCCGCCGATTTTGTTTCTCGACGAGCCGACTTCAGGGGTCGATGTTATTGCAAGGCGCGAATTCTGGAATCATATTACTTCTCTTTCCAAAAAAGGAGTTACAATCCTTGTAACAACCCACTTTATGGATGAGGCCGAGTTCTGCGACAGAATCAGTCTTTTTTATAAAGGGGAAACGATTGCGCTTGGAACTCCGGATGAATTGAAGAAAAAAGCCGCATTGCTGATTTCTCATTCAGACCAAACTTCAGGCGTTCAGCAATCCCGCGCCCATAGCGGACTTCCGTCCATGGAAGATACTTTCATAACCCTAATCAAGGAGAGCGGCAAATAATGAAAATTCTGAAATCACTCATAAAAAAAGAATTTCTTCAAATAATCCGCGACCCATCAAGTATAATTATTGCGTTTGTTCTGCCGCTTGTCTCAATTTTGATTTACATGTACGGTGTAAATCTGGATTCTGTCAAAGTTACGCTCGGCATAAAAAATGACGATGCAAACCCCGAAATCGCAACGCTTGTAAAATCTTTCGGCCACAGCAAATATGTAAAATCAATTGTCTATGACAACGAAACGGATATTCAAAACGCAATAGCGCGCTCAAAAATTAAAGGCGCAATTATTATTCCAAATGATTTCTCAACAAAACTTTCGCGCGCACAATCTGCGGATTTGATGATAATTACTGACGGAAGTGAAGTTAATACAGCAAATTATGTTCAAAGCTATTCGACATCTATTGCAAACGGCTGGCTTGCCGGCAGCAAATATAAAACATTTGCAAAAGCGCCTGTTATAACACCGGAACTTCGAATCTGGTACAATCAGGATTTGAACAGCCATTATTTTATTCTGCCCGGTTCGATTTCTATCACAATGACGCTTATCGGAATTCTTCTGACAGCGCTTGTTGTTGCGCGCGAATGGGAGCGCGGTACTATGGAGGCACTTTTGAGCACGCGGGTAAGAAGGATTGATATTGTTCTTGGAAAATACATTCCTTATTTTGTTCTGGGTATGCTTTCGATGATGTTTAATGTTTTTCTGTGCGTTGTTATTTTCAGGGTGCCGTTCAGGGGAAATTTTTTAATTCTTTTTTCGGTTAGCGCATTGTTTTTGTTTACGCTTCTGGGGGTTGGGTTAACTATTTCATCAAAACTAAAAAATCAGTTCCTTGCAAGTCAGGTGTCTTTGGGTATCGGATTTTTGCCGGCGCTTTTGCTATCGGGGTTGATGTATCCGATAAATTCTATGCCGAAAGTATTCCAAATTCTGACGGGAATACTGCCGCCGAGATATTTTATAACATTTATCGAAAGCGAATTTATGGCAGGAACGGTTTGGGAAATCGTATTTATAAACGCAGTGTTTTTAAGCGTTTTAGGCATGCTTTTATTCCTTGCGGTTTACAAAAACACAGATATGAGGCTTGTAAAATGATAGAATATCTTCGAAGAATCCTTGCACTTATAAAAAAAGAATTTATAACAATCTGGCAGGACCCCAAATCACGCGGAATAATTATTGCAATGCCGCTGCTTCAGCTTTTTGTTTTCGCAAATGCTATAACGATGGAAGTTAAAAATATTGATACTGTTGTGATTGACAGAGACAATTCCGTTGAGTCGCGTGAACTTCTGTCAAGATTTGAGCATTCGCCGCGGTTTAGAAAGTTTTATTTTGCGGATAACGAAAAAGATTTTCAGGGCAAAATTGATAATCAAAAAGTGCAAATCGGACTTTATATAAACAATGATTTTTCATCTTCCGTGAAAGCTCAAAAACCCGTATCAGTTCTTGTAATTGCAGATGGCAGACAGACAAATTCGGCCGCAATTGCCGGAGGCTATGCTGCAGAGATTATTAACGGATATAACGAAGAAATTACATCGGCTCATGGCGCAAGGATAAATCCTGTTGTAAGGAACTGGTTTAATCCGAATTTGGAATACCGCTGGTATATTTTAACGATAATAATTGCGATGCTGGCGCTTGTCATAACGCTTTTGTTAACGGCATTGTCAATTGCGCGCGAGCGCGAGATGGGGACATTCGACCAGCTTATAGTAAGCCCGCTTTCGTCGTTTGAGATTCTGTTGGGGAAAACTATTCCGCCGCTTTTTATAGCAATGATTCTGACTGTTCTTATGACGGTTATTATCATAACCTGTTTTAAGGTTCCGTTTGCGGGTTCAATGTGGCTGTTTTTGGTTTCGGTTTTTGTTTCACTTTTGTCAATTGTGGGAGTGGGATTGTTTATTTCATCAATTTGCAAAACCCAGCAGCAGGCAATTTTGGGTGTCATAACATTTCAAATGCCGGCGGTTTTGTTGTCGGGGTTTATATCTCCGGTTGAGGACATGCCAAAGTTCTGGCAATATTTGGATATACTAAATCCTGTAAAATATTTCATGGTTTTGACGCGCGGAATTTTTTTAAAAGGCATGGAAATTTATGATGTTATTACGAATTTAATCCCGTTGTTTTTGATAGCAATAATTACTCTGTCGCTTGCCAGTTGGACGTTTAAAAGAAAGCTGGATTAAAACCACAAGTAATAGAGAGCCTCCACAAGGCAAATAATTTAAATCAAAATAACAAATGGATACAGAATGAATCGGGTACTTAATAAGAAAAGCCCTAAACCTTTGTGGCTTGGGCTTTTTAAATGGAGGAGGAGGTGGGATTCGAACCCAATGGTTTAACCGAAATGGGCATAAATACTAACACTCTGTCCCCCCTGAATTATATAATACCCCTATGAATTAACATATCAAATGGACACAATATGGACATGGATTTTACTATCGTATTTTTAAAATGTAAGATATAACACTTGACAAATTTGTCGGTTTAGCATACAATAGAAATAGGGAACTCTATAATGAGAAAATATATTATACACTACTATACCATAGATGGCAAATGTCCTTATCTGAATTGGTTTAACGACCTCGACAATTCTTTTAAGGTTAGAATTAACAAGCGATTGAAGAAATTACGAGAAGAAGGACATTATGGTGACCATCATACATTACAGAACTCTGAATTATCAGAACTCCGAATGGATTTTGGTAAAGGGTACAGAATTTACTATTACGACCTTGATGATACTTTAATTCTGTTTGTTGGTGGAAGTGATAAAAAAGCTCAAGACAAAGTAATAAAACAGTGTAATACTTACTTCAATGACTTTATCGAAAGGAACTCATAATATGCGTAAATTAGATAAAACAAAGCTAGAAAAATTTGTTGAGAATGCACCAACTTTTGACGAACACTTCTCGGAGTGCTTTAAAAACAAAGAGTATGTGCAGGCTTGGCTTGAAGATACACTAAATGAATTTTTAAATACAGGAAACGTTGATGAATTTGTTGAATGTTTACTTGATGTTGTGAAGAACAGTGAACGTGGTGCAATCACACGTATTGCAAACAATGCAGGAATCAACAGAGCAAATCTGTACGATATTATGAGCGGTAAAGTTACACCACGTATTGATACAGCTTTTAAACTTATTAAAGGTTTGGGTTATAAATATGACATTAAGTTGCAATCAGCCTAATAAACTGTTACTCAAGTTATTAAAAAGACGGTCAGTAGTGACCGTCTTTGCTTATACTTATATAATACCCCTATGAATTAACATATCAAACGGACACAATATGGACATGGATTTTATTACATTAAATCAATCATATTGTTAATTCTTATCAGCTTATCCAAATCACAATTACATAACTTATTATTTATTAGTTCTCTTACTTTGTCAAGATTTGCTTGCGGTTCGGGTAACAGTAATTCAACAGGTTGGATATTAAACACCTCACATATCTTATCTATTGTTTCGGCAGTAGGTAAGTACCTATTATGTTCAATGTTTCTGTATCCTTGTACACTCATACTAATTTTTTCAGCAAACTGTTCTTGGGTAAGTTTGTTTTCAGTTCGTAAACGTCTGATACCATTAGTAATTAATTCTTTATAACTCATAGGTAGATTGTCACTTATTCTCAAACAAATTAAAACTAATTAGGTAGACATGCCAGTACTATATTTGTATTTATATTAAATCTATGAAGTTATTTATTTTAATCAATTTGTCGACATCACAATTACATAACTTGATATGGATTAGCTCTTTTAATCTATCTAAGTTTTCTTGAGTATCGGGCAATAGTAGTTCAACAGGTTGGATATTAAATACTTCACATATCTTATCTATCGTTTCTGCCGTAGGCAAATACCTGCTATGTTCAATGTTACGATACCCCTGAACACTCATACAAACTCTCTCCGCAAATTTTTCTTGAGTGAGTTTGGATTGTGTTCGTAAACGCTTAATACCATTGGCAATTAGTTCTTTATAACCCATAGCTATAATTGTTGCTTATACTTAAGTAAATTAAAACTCATTAAATAGACATGTTTGTACTATACTTAATTATTATGAATGGAAAAACTTGTTTCTTTATTGGTAGTAGATACACTTGTAATAGTATTAGAGAACAACTTTCTCAAATTGTAGAAAAACATATTACGGAATATGGCGTTACGTCTTTTACTGTTGGTCACTACGGCAACTTTGACCGCTTAGTCATCGGCGTTCTTTGTGAAATAAAAAAATTACACCAAAATATAGAATTAAATTTACTTGCACCTTATGCTCTTAATCAAAAGGTTGAAGCACCTGAGGGATTTGACGGAACATTTTATCCCGAGGGGTTGGAAAAAACACCGTACCGCTTGGCTATTATACAAGCAAACCATCTTATGGTAAAGAATTGTGATTATTTGATTGCTCACCCAGGAAGTGGCAACTCACGAAATATCGTCGAGTATGCCCAACGGCGTGAGAAAAAAGGGTTAATCAAAGTTACTTTGTTGTAGGTGGTTGACTTTGCTAAATTCAAAATGCTACAATACCATTGAGAACCGCTAAGAGAGCCGATAATAGAAGTATAAAACTTGCTAAGGCACTTTTATATAATTTTTACGCCGAACGATAGCAGTCTTTGAGTTTGTTTTTCTTGGTTCTTTACAAATTTAATCCTAAATGGTATGGGGTATTCCCCCTTTGGTGAGGCTTTTGTTGTAAAATCACGACTGACCTCTGATTGTGTTGCCATTATTTACACATGTTATATACTCGTTGACCTCGTTCGGCGTATTCTCTAAACGTAGTTAATTACCCTTGTCTAATACCCCTTCTATCACCATTACAAGCGACTTTAAGGTAAATTAGAACTACCTATCTTAAACAATAATTTACGTGTTAATGTTGTTTATCTTGTCATTTTATTAAATTCTTTTTTGGAGAGTTCAAGAGAACTTGACCGTAGAATTATAGGAGACTTATCTCAATGCGAAATTATGCAAACCTAACCTTAACTATACCCCATGACCTCGCTGACTGGCTGAAAGAGTACAAAAGGCGACATTGTTTATCACTGTCAGCAGTAGTAACAAAATTACTGGAAAAGTGGAGGAGCGATAAAGATGTATAAGGTTGCTTACCTTTACCCTAAAACTCACGCAAAACTTATCCAGCTGAAAAATGCTGGGCGTATTACCTCTATAATGTCATTCATTGATAACGCGGTTAATAAGGCGATAGCGGAGCTTACAGCTCCGCCAGAACCTAACAAAGAAATAGTTATCACTATAAGAATAGAAGGAGACAAGCTAAGTGAAGAAAGAAGCTAAACACGTACAATCAGCATATATAACTACATTTAGAGCTTACGCTCTGAATGTAGTTGCACGCACTCCCATGCCAGACAACCTGCGAAAATCAATCAAGCAGGTAATATATGAAGTAACTTTGCCACTCTATGAGGTCGTGAAATGCAATAAGCAACGGGCTTGGGAAAAGTTTTGTAATCGCTTAGTTGGTGTGGTACGCACGATTGCAGGCGACAATAAAGTAGTAGTAAAAGTTATAGAAAAGTTAGAATTTGAACTAACAAAGGAGATTTAAACCAATGAAATCTATTGAATTTATGACTATTGAAGAATGGAACACACCAGAAACAACTTTACAGGTGTTAATAAACGCAAGGAAGTATGTAGGTGCATTACTATTCTTTGGACTGGTTCAACGCACCTTCCACGAGGTCATTGACGAAATGGAAGCTGAAAACTATCAAGGCACTACAATTAGGTGTATGAAAACAGCCTACAGTAGAACTGTTACAAGGTTGAAAGCACTTGAAATGCCAAAAGAAGTTATAAAAAAATACATTTGTGATATACAGCAAGCAACACTGGGTGGTATATATGGATACATACAATAATCAGGAGAAGTCTTTCGACTTCTCCCCTGACTTAACTTTTCCGAAAGAAAATGTAAAGGTGCATAAAACATCAGTTAATTTTGATGAAGGCAATACACTAAGGCTAAAAAACCTAAGAGAAAATGGTGTTAATGTTAGTAAGTATGTGAATAAGGTTGTTTCGGATAACTTTGACTTAGAAAGACAATTACAAAGTAATGTATATAAAAAATGTACAGGTGACTTTGTTAAGATAGAATTATTGGTACACAAAGATGTAGCACAACTTATTAAGTGGTTAGAATTAAATAGGGGTGCCGTTTCACTTGCCAACAAACTGGCAGAAGTCATCGCAAATGATAATCACTTACAAGGTGAGTTCTTGCGTGGTGACTGCAACTGTTATGGTGTCGGTACATTAGATAATGCCTTGAACATCATTCGGCGGGCATGGAATAGATTAGAATAATTTTTTTATTAAAACTCGTGGTATTTATACCACGAGTTTTAATATTCAAGTGTAATTTTGGAAGAAATTTTGTTAAAAAGATATTTTTTGAATGTGAGTCGTGCGTGGTACAAATACCACGAGTAATTTTGTTTATACACCCGAAAAGGTACAGTATATCTATTATACAGGACAAGTTTTTGAAAAATTTTTCGAAATTTAAAGTATACTACAACCGTACGGTTTATATACCGCACTCGTCGTACTTGCGAACAGAGTTCGCATATTATACTTGTATCGGAGTACTATATCCTATTTGCTTTTTACATTGTCTTTAGCACTCATTTTCTGGGCATTTTTCTTTACACGTTCTTCTATAAGATAATCTGTGTATCTGATAAATTGTATAATTTGATGTATATCACCAGTGCCATATCCAAGATTTGTTAAACACTGCCTTATTTGCCCAAAACGACCTTGTGATGAATTACTATTGCCACCAATAAAATTAGAAAACACTTTGTCCATATCTGTAATATCTAGGGCAAGTGCTAACTGAATAATAGTTTCAAATCTTGGCATACTGTTACCGTTTTCCAAATCAGAGATAACAGCACTACTAACCCCTGACAAATCACTTAATTTTCTTACTGAATAGTCTTTTTTCTTTCTTTCATCACCAAAAAAGCTTCCTAGACGTCTTAATATACTTTCGCCTATGCTTTTAGCATTATCTTTCATAACAGCTTTTTTTGAAGCTTTTTCCATAGTTTTATCTTCCATAAACACTCCTCACGTGTAGCGACCTTATATCAGTATGCTATCTATACTAACATGTTCGCCAAATTTAGTCAAGCAAGGTGGTTGTGTTTGCATTATTTAGCAAACATGTTAGAAAACCCTTGACAAAATCAAGATTATATTGTAATATTTAGCTATCGCGTTAGTTAAATCAAACAAGAAAGTTGAGGTAAATTATGGAACAATTTAACATCATGAAATTGAAAGACTTTGCCAAAGAAATTGGTATTCCAGAAAGTACTGTAAGAACGTGGAAACGCAGAAAAGAAATACCTGCCACATGCTTTAAAATCATAGGTTCTACGGTATTTATAAAGGTTAAAGAAATGCAAGAATGGATTGCACAGGTTGCATGAGGTAAGGTTATGGTGGTAAAACTACAGAATAATGGAAAGTGGTATGCAAAATTTACTGTTAAAGGTGTCACTAAACATCTTTTATGTGCTGGAGCTACAACTCAAAAACAAGCGGAAGAAATTGAAAATGCTTTCAAATACAAATTGTTACAGCAACTTAATGGTGTAATACCTATGGAAGAAAAGAAAATGTCTATTGACAAGCTCTGTGACAAGTTCCTGCAATATTCTGAATTAAATAAAAGAAGTTACAAGCAGGATAAATCAAGAGTGAAAGTTATTAGAGAGTATTTTAAAAGATGTAGGTACATCAATAACATTAAACTTGATGACATTGAACAGTTTAAAAGATATTTACTAAATAGAGGACTAAAAGAAGTAACCGTTAATCGTTATTTGGAAGTAATAAGTAAGATGTTCAATATTGCAATCCGCAATGACTGGACGACAAAGAACCCTATTGAGCAAGATGTAAAGTTTTCATTAAAGAATGATAACAACTTTAGATGTCTGTCACTAAAAGAACAAAACAAATTGCTTGATGTAGTTAAAGGAACATATCTTGAGGGTATTATTATATTTGCCTTAAATACAGGACTTCGGAAGTCCGACATACTGCCGTTGATGTGGGAAGATATTAAATCATACGATGATAAGGTAATCCACCTCTACATCAGAAAATCAAATAAATATGTTGATATGCCTTGTACAAAGATGCTACTTAACTTCATTGAACGCACTCCAAAAGGGGACAGGCATGGGTCAATATTTATCAACCCATTAACTAAAAAACAGCCGAAAGAGATTAAAAGAGCTTGGAATACCGCAAAGCGAAAAGCAGGTATCGAGAACTTTAGGTTTCACGACTTAAGGCATACTGTAGCAAGTCGTTTAGTTAATGCTGGTGTACCATTGCCAACGGTTCAAAAGGTTATGACACACTCTGACATTACAACTACAATGCGTTATGTTCACACTCCTAGTGAAGAAATGTTCAAAGCTATGGATGTTCTTAATTCATGTAATGAGGTTTCAATTCAAAATGGCTAATGGACACAGAATGGACATGGTATTTAATAAGAAAAGCCCTAAACCTTTATGGCTTGGGCTTTTTAAATGGAGGAGGAGGTGGGATTCGAACCCACGGTACGCTCGTCACGTACGACGGTTTTCAAGACCGCTCCGATAAACCGCTCTGGCACTCCTCCATACGATTATCAGATGTGATTCTATTTTATTATATCAAAATTTTTTGTCAAGATATTTTAACCAATTAAATTTTTTTAGCAAAAAAATTTTTTGACCGCTTTTAATACCACTATGAATATACAAAACTCTAACCAAAATCAAACATATTTCACAGGTTACGATGCCAGAAAGCTTAAAGGCTTTGTAATGAACTCTAACTTCGCCGGAATCGCTGATGAAATCCGCAAAATCGGAGAAATTGAAAACTTCAAAGTATTTCTTTTTGAGAAAAATCCGTCCGGAATTCTTCTTAAAACCGATAAATTCGAACTCTCCCAAAATCATGCCGGATGCTGGGCTCAAGATAACTTCGGAATTGTTAAAAATACCCTTCTGGCAAGAGACCTCACAGAAAAACCCAAAATTCTGCGCGAAATTTTTAACCTATTCCAAAATAAAACGCAGGCAAAAATTCAAGAAGAAATGAAATTGCCGGAAATTCAGGATTATGTTGATATTCTCTTTAATCTTCCAAAAGGTGTGAAAAACGGCAAGGATGTCGTATTTATGCCTACTGAAAACGGTTTTCTGGATGTTGATAAGAAATTGTTTGATGTAGAATTCAACCGCAATGTAAAACTTCTCGGGGAAATCGGCAAACAATGCCATCCTAAAGGCGGAAATTATTTTCTGACGAAAAATTCCAACGGTGAAGATGAACTTTTAATCGGCCGCAATGAATTGAAAAAATTCAGCTTTGAACAGTTGAAAGAAATGTTTATGACTGATAAAGTTCATATAATTCCGCAATGCGACTACCATTTGGACTTGTTTACCAGACCGCTGAAGGATAAAAAAGTTCTTATTGCTGATGATGAAATGACTGCTGAACTTTTGCAAAAAGGGTTTGACAAACTCCACAACTTCGTGGCGGGTCTTGCGAAATCCGAAGTAGAGCAATACCGGGATGCCTATTGCAAAACAGGATGCATTGCGCAAGCATTTAAAAAAATTATTGACATAAACCCCTATGCAAAACCAAAAGAAGCAGAAGATGCTCTTTTGAAAGCCGGATATGAGCCGATAAGGGTTCCGGGCCGTCTTTTTGAACTTTTTAGCAGTAAAGGTGATAACGGTAAGCCGGAATATATTTTGAAAAATCGTCAAAACTTCATAAACGCCAATGTTCATATCAATGATAAAGATGAAATTGTTTATATAACAAATAAATCTAATATTGGAAAGACATTGGGCATGAGCGAAAAACTGCAGGATTTGACAGGATTGAATTTTGAGAAAATTTTTGCAGACTCCATAAAGCCTTATGTAGACAAGATATATTTTGTATCAGGTAAAGATAACGCGATAGCCAATAAACTTCTGCCCGAATATTATGGCGGAATCCACTGCATGACAATGGAAGTTCCGGGTGCGTAAGTCTTAATGTTCTTCGCCTTTAGCATGCAGATTTGGCAATTCTCTGGCTTTTATACCTGATGAATTGTCTCTCGGTTCAGGTTCAGGCAATGGCTGGAGTTATGAATTAAGCAAACAAGTTTTTGATTATTATTTTGCGCCGAATTTGAAGATCATAAAGACTTTTGATAAAGAAAACAGATTTGAAGTATGTAATCCGTCGTTTCAGGGTTGTTACAGAAACCCTTCATACAGATGCGTAATTCTTGCAAACGATACAGGACTTTGCTTTGCAATCCGCGAGCCCGACGGATATATGTCTTTTCAAATAATTACAAATCCAGGGCGTGAAAAATTAATCTCCGGAAAAGACGTATTCGGTTTTGGAGTTTATAGAGATGTAACAAAACATGATTACAACATGAATCTGGTGGGCATAGGCTCTGTTAGTAAGTTTTATTCAGAAAGTAACCGAAGCCTTTTTTTGAATAACTGCATAAGCAAAAATCCGTATCCGACACTTGCTGACGGTGTGACAGTTTCAACATCAGACAGAGAATGGTGGTGCACATTTTTGATAATAGACAACGGATGGAAAATCCCGAAGGATTATCCAATAAAGTTTTAACGAAGATTATGCTTTAAAACGGCATACCATACATGCTTTGCATACCGTTTTGCATCATAAACATCTGCTGGCTGCTGTCATAATTTTGCGGGAACTGGTTGTAATTCATTGGTGCGGATTTCATTTTGCCATCCGAATTTTTCTTAATTTCATGCGGTTCGCGTTTTGAAACTGTTTCTTCTTTCTTGCGCTGGAGGAATTTTGGAACGGGCATTGCGTAGTCGTCAGCATTTTCGGAAGATTCATCTTTTTTATAATTCAAATACATAAATCCGTTTAAGTCCTGTCCGTAACCTTCCGGAGGGATGTAATTGTTTGCATTGCCCCTGCCTTCGGCAAACGCAGCAGGAAACGCCATTGTAAAACACAAAATAATTCCCAAAAACTTTTTCATTGTATTGACCTCCTATGCTTCAATAATATTATAACAGAAAAAATCCGGATTTCTTCCGGCACTAATGTCAAATCGGTATTAGCGGTAAATTTCACAATAACCGTGAGAAGACGTTGCCCTTTTCAAGCGCCCCTGTCCTAATTCTGAATGTCCAGCGTCTAATTCCTTTAAAAGCGACTTCGGTATGACATTTCCAGTGTTTCTACGTGCGTAGCACCTAACTTTCGCGCCGCTTTAAGCGGGCTTAAGTTGAAATTCCACCCTCTCCTCTACCAGGAGAGGGGATGCCCCACGATTGTCGTCAAATTTTGCAGGTTCGTCAGAAGACGTTGGGCGTTCCGAGCGGTTTTTCTTAATTCTGAACGTTTTCGTCTAATTCCTTTAAAAGCGTCTCCTGTATGACAGACCCAATGTACCTACGTGCGTAGCACCACTTCGTGTGCCAAAAAAAAGCTATGTACTTGAGGTGCATAGCTGTTGATTAGGGATATGTGTATCTTAGTCTCTAAGGAGTATGGTTTTAATATAGCAGAGCACTCTGAAAATTAAATCATTCATTTTTATGATGTTTGTATTTTTTACTATGTAAAATAATGTAAATTTTTTACTATTCCGGTAGCATAAAATTATCTTTATGGGTTTATAATTCAATAAAAACAATGGAAAGGGGTTCCATGCATATATCTTTCAATACATATAAACCATATACATCTAATTATAATATTAATAACAAACCTGCAAACTTAAATTCTCACAAACAAAATTCCGGCGTAAACTTCACCTCCGGCTACGGCGCGGAAGAATTTGACCTGATAGACAATCCGGACTTAACACCACGCAGCAACGGCGAAAGATGGCGCAACATTGCAAGCGCTATTAAAGGCCTTACAATTGACGCCTATAGAGAAGCCCATGGCTACCCGAAAAAACCGGAACCTCTCTTCACTCCGGAAGAATTCAAACAATACCGTGACTCGTTCTATGAAGGAACCGACGCCGAAGATGTGGATAATACAAAAGACCTCGTGCCCGGCAATCCGTACGATAAATTTATAAAAGATGACGACTTTTCACCGCTTGATGATGTTTTTTCATACTAAGTGCCGCATTTTTGTGTTATAATCCTTTTAAAAGACTAATAAAGGGATATAAAAATGTTTGACAGTTTAAGCGAAAGATTGCAAAAAATTATAAGCGGCACACGCGCTCAGGAATTGACTCAGGAAAATATGCACGAAGCCCTGCGCGAAATCCGCCGCGCACTTCTTGAAGCCGATGTAAATCTTCGCGTTGTAAAGTCATTTATTTCAAATATCAGAGACAAAGCCGAAGGCGAAAATATTGTTCAGGGCGTTGACCCTTCACAACAGCTTGTGAAAATCGTTCATGACGAACTTGTCGAACTTCTCGGAAAAGAACAAAAACCGCTTGAATTGAAAAATAATCCGGCTTTGATTATGATGCTCGGGCTTCAGGGCTCCGGCAAAACCACATCAAGCGCTAAATTGGCCGTAAAACTTAAGAAAGAAGGCAAAAAACCGCTCATTGCAGCATGCGACGTCTATCGCCCCGCCGCAATTGTGCAGCTTCAAACACTCGGAAAAGAAATCGAAACAGAAGTTTTCACTATCCCCGATTCAAAAGACGTCCCCGATATCGTCGAAAAAGCAATTGAACATGCCAAAAACAACGGATTTGATGTCGTGATTCTTGACACAGCCGGCCGTCTACAAATAGATACGGATATGATGGCGGAATTGCTCTTGATAGACAGAATGTTCCATCCGGATGAAAAATTGCTCGTGATAGATGCGATGACAGGTCAGGAATCAGTAAATGTGGCTGAAAACTTTGATGCACAGCTTGAACTCACAGGACTTATCCTGACAAAACTCGACGGCGACAGCCGCGGTGGTTCTGCCTTGAGCGTTTCATACTGCACGGGAAAACCGATTAAGCTGACCGGAACCGGCGAAAAACTTCATGCTCTCGAAGATTTTTATCCTGAGCGAATGGCAACAAGAATTCTCGGGATGGGCGATATTGTCTCTCTAGTTGAGCGCGCGCAGGAAGTTTTCGACGAAAAGCAGGCGATGGAACTTGAAGCGAAAATGGCAAAATCTGAATTTTCATACAACGATTTTGTCGGACTTCAAAAACAGATGAAAATGTTTGGCTCAATGGGCAATCTTCTTGGAATGATTCCGGGGCTGAATATCAGCAAAGACGACCGCGACAAAATCTCTCATGAAGGCGACAAACAGTTTAAGCGGATAGAAGTTTTCATTTCATCAATGACGCCTGAGGAGCGGAACAAACCTGAACTTATGAATGCAAGCCGCAAGAAAAGAATTGCTGCCGGTGCCGGCATGGATTTGGCGGAAGTGAACGGTTATATCCAGCAATTTGAGCAAATGCGCGTGATGATGAAGGGCATGTATGATATGAAAAACATGTTCAGCAAAGGCGGCGGCATGCCTGATATGAGTAAAATGGGTAATCTCGGAGGCCTTGCCGGCCACAACGGCAAACTTGGCAAACATGCGATGAACAGGGCCTTAAAAATGATGAGACGGTTTAAGTAGTTTAAGTAATCGCCATATTTTTCAAACCCGTTTTTTAAAAAACAATTCTTTATAAATCATACTTTATATATTTCTCTTAAATCCGGTAGGGAATGAAAATTTTGTCCGGATTTTTTATAAAGAATGTGTTATGGTCAGCAATTTTGAACAAAACGGGATGACGCCTGTTGAAAAACTTCTTTCGGCAGAAAGCGGCAGCACAAAACTCCATTATGACAAATGGAGTGATGAACATCGCTTTCAAGGCATCGGAGAAGGTTTTCGAAAAAAATGGATAGCAGGCGTGCACCCTTCCACACTTTTAAACAGAACGCTCAAGCGCACGGTTGATTCAATTTGTACGCTTTGCGAGTGCGAAGAATTTTACCATGATTTTCCGCGCAAAGTCGAAAGCCCAAACTACGGCGACACCTGGGGGCGTCTTGCCAATTACATTGAAATCAACAACCGCGCAATCGCAAGAATGAATTTTGAACGCTGCAGCGGTGGAATTATCAGCGCTATGAAAATTCTTCCGGCCATTCCGCCATCAGCCAAAAGCTGGGCGAACTGCGTAATATTATCGCAAATTTGGCCGAATATTTTCGGAGACGGTTATAACAAGGGTTTGGAAGAAAATTCAATTTACGGCGTGCGCCTTAATGCGGGTTACAGCAACAATATTATAGACTTTTCAATTTATGATAAAGTCAAACCCGAAGAACAATTTCAAGCTTTTAATGATTTAGCGCATTTTCGCGGGCTGAAAACGGGATTCCGCGTAGTTATATCGGCTGATCAAATGAAAGTTGCGCATAACGACAGAGAAGATGAAACATTCAGCTGGTGCAATCCTGAGCATCAGGAAATGTGGATTGATGAATGCGTTAAGCTTTGCAAACTCGGGTTTGAAGCGATTTTTATCGATTCTGCAAAACACATCGGCGGATATGACTGCGAAAACTACACCGGTGTCGGAGATTTGCCTGAATACGGTCAAATGCAGTACATCTTGAACGAAATCCGTTCGCGTTCAGGTATGACGACTTTAAGTTTTGTGGGCGAAAAAAGCAGCGGGGATTTTGAAAGGTTTCGGAACCTCGGGCTTACTGCAGGAACAGCTTTCATCAATCCTGACAATTATTTTTCCGTAAAAGATTGGTCTGAAAAATTCAAATATAACCGCACATACGCGCCCGGCGTTGAAGTTTCAAACGACAACGACACGGGCGGAACGCCTTATGAAGTCCGGCTTGAGAGAATCCGGAATTCTCTTTTCGGATTTGAAATAGCAAGCGACAAACTTCCGAGTTTTATGCAGATGGAAGACTTGTTTCCGTTGAGATATGACGCGAACACTCATCTTTTGATGATGACAAATCCTTCATATTCAACTGACGGAACAGCGCAAAGCCACTGGTACAATTTATTTACGCACGAAGACGGAATCGAATACAACAGAAAAGCCGGAGAGCTTTTTGCGTATGCGATTGGAAAGTGATAGGGGGTAAAAGTGAGAAGTGAGTGGTGAAAAGACCGTATCAGGAAATTGATTTTCGACAAAAATTTTTGATACATATTATTAAAAACTAAAATCGTCGGATTTTATAAATAACAATTTATCGTAACCGACTTTTCAACTTTCACCACTCACTTCTCATTTCCCCTTCCACGCACCACTAACAAAAAAGAAAGGAGTCATCATGACATTTAATCCGTTAAAAGAAAAAGGAATATCACTCGACAAACAGCTAAGAAGCTGGCATGATATTGTAAAAAGACCGTTTGACAAACATAAAGTAGACTGCTACTCAAGAACACGCCAAATCCTGATGAACGGGATTGAAGTTGAAGCGTGGAATTTCAAACATGCTTTTGCAAGATTCTGTCCTGATTCAGACGCGTGCAAAATTATCGCTGAATCAAGACGAATCGAAGATATGCAGCAAACAACCGTAAACTGGATGACGCCGGCTGAACAATGCGTTCTTGAAACAACTCTTGGTTATGAACAGGTTGCAGTGGATTTGACAGCATGGCTTGCGCAGAACGAACCTGATGAATATGTTAAAGAAACCTTTAACTTCGGCCTTTTAGAAGACTTTGACCACCTGTACAGATACAGCCAGTGGGCTTACATGATTCACGGAATCGACCCGAACGATATTTTGCATGGCCAGACAGATGTTCTTGTAAGCCGTCCGACACAAAACCATCACAACGATAACAAAATCAGATTACGCAATCACTACGACAAAGAAACCGCTGACCCGCAGACAAAAGTTAACATCATGACTCTTGTTGCAGGTGAACAGCAGACTCACAACTTTTACGCAGAACATGGCATGATGTACGGAAACGACGATTTGAGAAGAACTTTCGGCGAAATCTGCGATGTTGAAGAAGAACATGTTTCCATGTACGAATCCCTGATTGACCCGACAGAAACAATGTATGAAAAACTTCTTCTGCATGAATTCACAGAAGTCTGCACATACTACAACTGCTACAAAGACGAACAGGACGAACAGTTGAAGCTTATCTGGGAAGAATTTCTTGCCTTTGAACTTGAACATTTGCGCATAGCTTCAGACCTGATTAAGAAATACGAAAAACGCGACCCTGAATCAATAATCGGCACAAAGGTTTACGAACCCTGCCATTTTGAAAGCCAGAAAGAATATGTAGCGGATGTTCTTTTGAACGAAGCCGACAAACGACTTGACGGCACAGAAGACAAAGGCTACACGACAATAGAAGAATTGCCTGAAGACTGGCCGAGTTACGAAGTACAGGAAGTTGTAAACGGGGACGGTTCACCGACAGAAACCACAATTCAATTAATAGTAACTTCAATCGGCCGCGACATTGTTCTTGCCTCAGACAAGCTTGCGAAAAAGGAAGCTGATATTGTAGAAATGGGGCTTGAAGAAATTGCACAGGCGCCGGACACAGTTACAGCCGACGATTACCGCGACATGCAAGAAGTCGAAATGCCCGAACTTTAAGTGCTACGCACGTAGGGACATCGGAACTGAATTAGGTAGATGGCGCTTGTGAATGAATTAGGCGCTTGACGTTCAGAATTAGGACGAAGACGCTTGGAACGGCCAATGTCTACTGACAATTATCACCAAATGCCACAATGTATTGACGTAGGCAGAAACCCGGAACTCTACCTTACTAAGGCTTGCAAACAAGAACATCCGCCTCACACTACGAAAAAAGCCCCTAAACCCAAAACAAACAAAAAGGAGAAAAAATGAACAAAACTTCTAAAATAATCGGCGCCATATTTCTTATGGGCGCTGCAGGCGCAGCAATTGCAGCAATGATTATGCACAAAAACGGCAAACTTGATGAATTGATGCAAAAATTTAAAAAACAAGGCAATGCCTGTGAAATTAATCCTGACGAAATCCTTGAAAGCAGTCTCTGCATGATTGCGGAAAACTCGGGCGATGATGATGAAAAATCTTTTTCACAAGGCAAAAAATCTCACTCAGCCTATAACGGTTCAGACCTAAAACCGCATCATAACGGCAGACATTAAGAAATAATCAGCGCACCTATATGGTGCGCTTTTTATAAATCAATAAAAACTATAATTTTATTTTTCTAAAACTTCAACAAGCCCTGTTGAATGGTCAAAATGGCATTTTGCAATGTACAAATCGCCGGATTTCACGGCTTCGTTTGTTATGACAGAATGCTTCATCAAATAATCTTCAACCCAGCGCGTATGTTCCTGTGCAAAAAAATTATGACAAGAAATGTCCTCTTTTTTGTCCAAAACCGGATAAACACATTTCAAAATCGACGAAAACTCTCTCATCGGTTCCGGATAATGCTCTTTTGCATACTTCATCACCCCGCAGTCGTCATGGCCTAAAAGAATCAATAGCGGCACTTTCAATTTTTTCACTGCATACTCAACGCTCTCGATAACATTCGGACCCGTCGTCATTCCGGCAACACGCACAACAAAAAGTTCGCCGATTCCGCAGTCGAAAATTATTTCAGGCACCACGCGCGAATCAGAACACGTCAAAACAACCGCGTACGGCTCCTGATGAAACGCAAATTTCTTCAAAGTTTCAAGGCACATGTTCTTTGCGGTCGGCGTGCCGTTTACAAAATTTTTGTTGCCTTTTAAAAGTTTTTCAAGTTCACATTTTGCTTTTTCAGGTATATTTTTCATAAAATTATTTTTATATAAAAAATGTTTTATGGCAAATTGTAAATTTCCGAAAAATCAATTTATTCAGCTTTGCCTTCAGACAAATAATCCCCAAAACTTTTCACATGCACCGTGTAGCCGCATCCTTCATGCAGTTTTCCGGGGAAATAAATCCTTTTTGCAGGATAATTCCGGCACATTGCAGGGCGCCTCTTGTAATCCGAACAAAGCCCATCTTTTGTCACCATCTTGCAAGCAAATATAAAGTTTCCGAATTCATCCTTACCCTTAATAAAAAACCGCCTGTATTTCGGAAATAAAAATTGCATAATCTTGAATTCTTTTTCCGTGTAAGTGTCGACACTGTACATGTAATTACAGCATTTGCCGCACTTTTTGCATTCGCCCGTCACTTCGTAAACCTGTTTTTCAGGAACAAAATATGAGCGGATTTCATTTATTATCGATAATATAAAGTCGAACATAACAATATTATATCCCAAATTGTTGCAAAACTTGCTTATATATTAATTTTATACTAAAATTCTATAGGTAATAAGAAGGATTTTAGCGCAAATGGTAAAGATTAAAAGGTCAAATTCCGAAAAGGCTTCGGCAAAAAAAAGAATCATGAAAAAAGAAAACGGATTTTTAAGAGGTGTCAGAATAACTCTAATCCTTGGCATAGCCTTTGTTCTTGCGGCCGGCGTGTCGTTCAACCTTTATCTTTCGTCCTTGCCGCCGATTAACAATCTTGACGGCTTCAAACCCAATATCGTCACAAAATTCCACGCCCATGACGGCGAAATTATCAAAACTTTCACCGCATATACCTATTCGCGCGTCGAAATGAAAGATGTCCCTGAAGATTTTATCAACGCCCTTCTTGCAACCGAAGACAAAAATTTTTACAAACACCATGGCTACGATATTTGCGGTCTTGCGCGCTCAACCATCCAAAACCTTCTGGCAAGACGCCTTGTTCAGGGCGCAAGTACTATCACACAGCAGCTTGCAAGAATTCTCTTCCTTTCAAACGAAAAAACCTTTGACAGAAAGTTAAAAGAACTTGTAATTGCGGCAAGAATTGAAAAAACCATTTCCAAAGAACAGATTCTGGAAATGTATATGAATAACGTTTACTTGGGTTCCGGCGCGTACGGTGTTGAAGGTGCGGCCGAAATTTACTTCAACAAAAAACTTAAAAACCTGACACTTCCGGAACTTGCGCTAATCGCCGGACTTCCGCAGGCGCCGTCCGTTTATTCTCCTTTCAACAACCTTGATCTGGCAATCAAACGCCGCAATCAGGTGCTTTTGAGAATGTATAAAATGGGCTATATCGACAAAGAACAATACGAAAAGGCAAAAGAAGCGAAGGTCAAACTAAGCACAATGCCGCGCTACTACACAACAAACAAAGCGCCGTATTTTTGCGATTTGGTTCTTGCGGAATTGGAAAAACTCGGATTTGACGAAACAGACATTTCGCAGGGCGGATATAAAGTTGTCACAACGCTTGATTTTAAAACCCAGCAGAAAGCAAACGAAGCTATTATAAAAAATTTGAATGCTTACGGGCTTAAAGGAAACAACCAGCAGGCGGCAGTATTTTCATTCAGCCCCGTTGACGGCAGAATTCTTGCTTATGCCGGCGGAAAAGATTACACAAAAAGCCAGTTTGACCGTGTTCAGGCTGTGAGACCGGCAGGTTCCGCATTCAAGCCTTTTGTTTACGCCGCGGCAATCGAAAAAGGAATTAACCCGAATGATTTGATAGACGATTCGCCTGTGACGCTTGGCGGCTGGTCTCCGAGGAATTACGGAAACAAATACAGAGGCAAAATCCCTGTTCACAAAGCACTTATGGTTTCATCAAACGTTTGTGCGGCGCGAATGATTAAAGAAGTCGGAATCCGTTCGGTAATCCAGCTTGTCAGAGTTCTCGGTATTTCAACTCCGCTTGAATACGATTATACAATTTCTCTTGGCTCAAACGGAACTAAATTGTACGAAATTACAAGAGCATACGGCGCATTTGCAAACGGCGGTTATGTTGTACAGCCTTACGCCATCGAAAGCGTTGAAACATCGCGCGGCAAAGTTGTATACCGTGCGCCAAAAGTCAAAACTTCGCATCAGTTGAGTTATAATACGGCGGCTGTTATGACAGCAATGCTAAAAAATGTAATCAAAGGCGGAACAGGAGCTGCTGCTAATATCGGCAAACCTGCAGCCGGCAAAACCGGTACAACCGACGATTACAAAGACGCTAGCTTTATCGGCTACACGCCGAATGTTGTAACCGGTGTATGGGTTGGAAACGACGACAACACAGACAACTACAAATCCATTCAGGGCGGAACCGTTCCTGCTCTTATCTGGCGCGATGTGATGAAAGTTGCGACAGAACCTTACAAGAACGCCGAATTCGACTATCCGCAGGTTGAACTTTTGAATGTCAAAGGTGCGGCAGAAGTTAAATCCGAAGAAACAAAACCTGAAGATGAGAATTCACAATCCCCCGCACAAACAGAAGAAAATCCGCAAACCCAACCGCAAGATGCACAGCAGGCAGTGACACCGGCAGATGTAGTGACCAACTTCAAGCAGACGCAGGAATCTAATGCGCCGGCTCCCCAACCTGTTCAAAAGCCTGCCCCTCAGCCGGCGGCGCCTAAAGCACCTGTTCCTATACCAATGGCAGTTCCGGAGAGCTTACACTAATGAATGAAAATATTTTTATACCACACATCGGCGTTGATGAATCAGGCAAAGGCGACTTTTTCGGCCCGCTTTGTGTTGCCGGAGTTCTGGCAGACGAGCGCGCGGCAGAGTTGTTTATAAAACTCGGAATCAAGGACAGCAAAAAGATTTCCGACAAAAAAATTCTCGAACTTGAGCCAAAAATCAAGGCCAATGCGGCACACACGGTTATTGTTATTTCAAACAAGAGATACAACGAACTTTACGGAAACATAAAAAATCTCAACAAACTTTTAGCCTGGGGGCATGCAAGAGCGATTGAAAATATTCTTGAGAAAGAGGAATGCGAATACGCGCTCTCTGACCAGTTTGGCGATGAAAGTCTTATAAAATCAGCGCTTATGAAAAAAGGTCAGTCAATACGTTTAGAACAAATGGTCAGGGCAGAAAGCGATGTTGCTGTTGCGGCGGCATCAATCCTGGCCCGTGCGGCTTTTGTTCACAAAATTGCGGCTATGCAGAGTGAATTCGGCATAAATTTCCCAAAAGGCTGCGCGGCGCAGGTTAAAGATGCGGCAAAAGTTTTCATCCAGCAATTCGGACGCGAAAGGCTTTCTGAAGTCTGCAAGACTCATTTTAAAACCTATAAAGAGGTCTAAACTTTTTTCTTCAAATTGAGCGTTGCCGGCATGTATTTAAAAGGCAGACAATCAAAAATTTTTTTGTGCAAAAAGCTTTCCCCGAAACAATTCAGAAAATGAAATGCAAATCAGCGTGTCAAAATTAAATTCCGGCTGTAAATTTGCCTGAAATCAGAAAAAAGTCATTTATTTTGCCAGCTTTTGGATTAACATCAAAATATTTTCGCCGAGATTTCTCATATTAGCCATGGCTTCAGCGTCATTTGCAACTTCGCCCTTGTCGCGGCCAAAACCCAAATTCCAATAGGTAGAACCCGGAATTATCATTTCTGACATAAGCATCATGTGATGAAGGCTTGATTGAATTGAAACTCCGCCGCCGCGTCTTTGGGCAACAACGGCCGCACCGACTTTGTGGCGGAAAAGTTTGCCGTTGGCAAGCGCGATTACGCCGGCTCTGTCAATTAAGGCTTTCATTTCTGCTGTCATGTCCGAAAAATACGAAGGTGTACCGAAAATTATGGCGTCTGCCGTGAAAAGCTCTTCTAAAATATCGTTTAGGATATCATCTGAAAATGCGCATTTTCTGTTCAGAAGTTTCTGGCAAGCCCAACAGCCGCGGCAGCCATGAATGTTTTTTCCGCCGATTTGGATTATTTTTGTCTCGACGCCGGCTTCTTTTAGGGGTTCTAAAACCGCATTAAGCATGATTTCAGTATTGCCGCCTTTGCGCGGACTTCCCAATATCGCAACCGCTTTCATCAAAACTCCTTACAAAACGTATTCCATCAAATAATCGTCCATGACATAACCGTTTCCGATACGCGTGACCATAGGGTGAAGTGATTTGAATCCCCATTTTTCGTATATCAAAATGCTTTTGAAGTTTTGTTTGTTAACGGTCAACTGAATTTTATCCAGATTGTTTTCTTTTGCGATTTCTTTGATTTTTTCAAAGGCTTTTTTGCCAAAACCTTTGCCGCGATAATCTTTTTCGATATAAATTTTTGACAGGAACAAATGGTCGGAATGCGGCGCGATTCCGAAGTAACCTATTTTTTTGCCGTCTTCAACGATAAAATAATATGTGTAATTTTCATGATCGATTTGCTCATTGATGGCCATCTCTGACTGGAATTTGTTTACCATATAATAAATCTGGCCTAAAGTCAGAAGAGAGTGAAAGTATTCAAACCAAATTTCTTTAGCAAGTTCAGCCAGTTCTTTAATATTGTCTTTTTCAACTTTAATAAAATCTGTCATTATATTTTTACTCCGCTATTTAATATTATAAGATAATTTATATAATAGCACAAGTGGTTCCGGGAAGGTGAAAGTTAAAAAAAATTAATGTTCGCACATTTTCAAGAGTTGACGGAAATCGGCAAGCCGTGGTATAATTGATTAATACAATTTCGTCAAATGTTTCTTAAAGATTTACACTATCATGCGCCTAAAATAAACCGTTTATCAGGAAGTTGGGAAAAGGGCTTATTAAAGAAAGCCGAACGAAAAGTTTAGGGATAGAACTTCTAAAATAGACACCGAAACGTAAACAGCACTAAGAAAGGTATAGAAATATACCTTAATTTGACTATGGAAGGAGATGAAATTAAATCAATGAAAATACTAAAATAAAAAACAAAAAAACTAACAAATTAAAAATTCCAAAATAATAACCAAAATAAAAAAGTTTCTTATATGTATGTCTAATTAATTTATTTTTAAAATTTATTTTAAATAAAAATTTAGGATATTTTTTACGTATAAATCTTTCGCAGCAAAATATTAAAAACAAAAATATATTCCAATAAAAATATAAAGAATAAATTTGAAAGAAATTTTCGAGAGTAATATATATGTTTGGACATATTTTTTCAATTATATCTTGCAAGCAAAATACGTAAAATATAGTAAATATTAAAAGATAGGCATTTAATGAAAATAAACTTAATGAAATATACTTATCTAACCTCATATTACATTTATAACACAAGGAGAATAATTATGACACAGAAAAATAAAAATAATAATAATGTAAATCCATTTAACTATATTGCAAAAAAGTATAGCAGTTATATTTTTGATGAAACAACAAAATACCAAAAAAAATACGATTTTGAAATAGGTACCGGCACTCATGCAACATGGAATAATGAAGCAGATGCGTTTAAGCATACTTACATGCAAGCACAGCTTGCTTTATGGACAGGTAAACATATTGCAAAAGCTTTAGGAGACCGACACGAAAAAGATGGTAATACCAAGATGGGTCAATCTAAAGATGAAGAGAATATGGATAAATGGAATAATGCTCAGGGGCGTGAAATTGCCGAAGAAATAATCCGTGAATATGGTGTAAGTGCTACTATACCTTCAGAAAAGATAAATAATATTATTGCTCAAAAAGTAATGGAGCGTATGAATAATGGTAAACTTATTACAAAACCAGAAGACAAAAGAATATATAATGAAGGTAAATCTACCGGTCAGGCAGCTCCTATAAACCATATTTTCACGCCTCAGGAAATCGGTAAGATGTCTTCAGAAGAATTTTCGAGAAATGAAAATGTCATAATGGAACAACTTAAAAACGGCCAAATAAAATACGAGTCTCCTGAAATTGATTACGACAATTACAAAAATCCGGAAACCGGTGCGGCTAAAATTTTCACACGCGAAGATATCTCCCAAATGCCTTTCAAAGAATACGCAAAATATGAAAAAGAAATCATGGCCCAACACAATTCTATCGGGATTCCATACCAAAAAGACCTGCCCAAAACTGCAGAAACTCATTCCGCTCAAAAGTCCAAAAAATACTCTGATTCCGGGAAGTCAAAGTCCTCAAACTCAAAAGGCGGCACCGCAGAAGGTAAATGGGTCACAATAAACGGCAACCATGTTTTGATTAAAGACTAATTTGTTTTAAACAAATTTGGTGACGGAAACCATCGGGTCCGTTCTAAAAATTCCTGACGACGACACTGAAAAGAGGATTAGGATATCTAATCCTCTTTATTTTATCTTAAATTGTGCTGTATTTTTATCGCAAAATTTTCATCATGTCAGCCGCTTTAAAATAACGGTTCAAGCCGGCTGGCTTTGATACTGCAAAAGTTTTTAAGACATTTAAACAATATATTTTTGCAGAATTAATTTTTTCAAAGCTTTTGCATGGACTGCTTCCGGCTCGATTTGGAGTAATCTTTCAAGATATTCAAGTGCTTTATGATAATTTTCGAGTTTTTTCTGCGCCGCGGCCATTGCAAATAGTGCGTCGACAAAGTTCTCGTCCAACTCCAGCGCTTTTTCCAAATCGCTCACTGCCTTTTCAATATCGGGGTTTTGGATGTCTTTTCTCGAAAGAGAAATCCGCGCGCGGTTGTAATACGCGTCGGTCATTTTTTCGTTCAACTGAATTGCTTTTGTATAATCAAGCATTGCTTCATCGAAGTTTTCGAGCGCCTGATTTGCGACAGCGCGGTAGAAGTAGGGGATTTCCCAGTCTTTTTTAAGTTCAAGAGATTTGTTGATATTTTCGATTGCCTGTTCGAATTTGCCGTTTTGAATATCAAAAATTCCGTTATCTAAATAATATTTGTAATCGTTCATTTTACATCCTTAAGTTTTACCGGAAATATTATAACCGAACATTTTTGCAAAATCCATAGCGGAAAATGCTATTTTTAAAAGGTAGAAACAAATTATTCTCCTGCTAATTCCGAGTATAAAATGCTTAAATCCTTTGCCCTTTTTTCAACGATAGAAAACTGATGTCCGGCGAGGATATTTGTATATATTGTACCGGAATTATTTCCGACTGTTTCACGATTCAATGTCATTTCAGCTTTTTTATAATCTTCCCAAGCTTCTTGTGATTTTTGCAGTAACTCATATTGTTCAAAAGTCATAACTGATTTTAAAAGAGTTATATTTTTTTCTATTTCTTTTTCCAATCTGTCGAGTGAAATATGTACACAATGATTCATCCCGGCAGTTGTATAGTTTTCTTTTTTCAGGCATTCCTGCTCTTGTGCAGCAATAATTTCTATCGCGGACTTCTTTGATTTTAAATTCTCATATCGGGTATCTAATATTTCACTATCTTTTTTAAGCGTGTCATTTTTGGAAGACATATCAGAAATTGTTGCTTCTAAACTGACGATTTTATTTTGCAGTTTTTGAGTTTTAATATAATATTTCACCGCAAAACCGGCGCTCAAAAGAGTTAAAGATAATAGTGAAATTAAAACGAAAATTATACTTTTTTTCATAAATTTATTTTACTATAAGAAATAATTTTTTTATATTTATATGTCGCTTAACCTGCTCGAACTTCTGACCAAAAGAAAATGAATCGGGCTAAATCTTTGTCAGGCCTTTTATTCAGCCTTTAGAAATACAAAAAATAGACAGAATTTTCATTCTGTCCATTTATCTGGGCCGCAGTGGACTCGAACCACCGACCTCACCCTTATCAGGGGTGCGCTCTAACCACCTGAGCTAGCAGCCCATATTTTTATAAAATTTTAGCAATTATACCCGCTCTATATTTTTTATGTCACTTGAAAAACAATACTTAATTATTTTTCCGATCTAGCGTTCTAACTGCCTGCGTTAGAAACCCTCAGTTTTTTATGCCTCCGAAATCCCATAAGGCTTTCCTTTGAGGCCGGATTTCTCTCGCAAGTTCTAATCTACTATAAACATTTTTTAAAATCAACCCCTTTGTTTTTAATTCTTCTCCGCGCTAAAAACCCTATCTTTACTCTGTTTAAAGTTTTTCCCCGATTGTTTAAGCACGTTACAATTCTTAAAATTACTCAAGTTTTACAAAAAACATGCCGTTAATTTATACGGAACGTACTCAGCAGGGATTTTGCATGATTGTTTTAGATACAGATTTATCAACTCTTTTAGGCAAGTTGAATATCAGCCAGACCAAAATGGTCGAAATGTATTCAATGATGACCGTTGACGAAATCGTCGAAGCCGAAGCCGCCCAAGGAAACCAGGCGGCAGTGCAGTTTGCCGCTGACCTGTTTACCAATGTCGACAAACTTGTTGAAATTTTTAAACTTGCTGATTCAAACAACAAATTCTTAATCCTTAGCACTATGACCGCTGACAAACTCCAAAAATTCCTCCCGCTTATGGAAGAAGAAGATTTGATGCAGGGTTTCTATTATTTTACCGAAGACAAACTTATGGCAATGCTAAAAGAACTTCCGCCCGAACAACTTGTTAATACGGTTTTTGAAATGTTTTCCGAGCGCGAAGTTATACAACTTATGCCAAACGACGAATTAAACAATTTTCTCACAAGCACGGAAGTCGACAAAGACAATGTTTTAGAGCATCTCAAGTCAATTCCGCCGGAATACCTTGCGCAAATGATTGAAGGCGTTACCGGCGAAGAATGTCAGGGAAAAGACACTCTTGATATGGTAAAACAGATTTCTGAATTCAATCCCCTGCAGTATAAAGATGCCCTGACAACCATGCAGCCTGTGCCAAAACAGCAATTGACGCTATCTTTGGCGCATGAACACAAAGAACTTTACCAACTTTTCAGTCCTGATGCTTACACCAATATGATTCAGGCGCAAAAACAGAAACCTGACGTCGTGAAAGCCATGAACGTGATTGAGCCGGAAGAAAAGATTAAAATGCTTGAAGAACTTCCGAACGATTTGCTCTCTGTCGTTATTACACAGATAGATGCGAAGGTTTTTGCGGACACTTTAATCAACCGTTTTCCGGAAGTATTGGCAGAAATTATTGCGGGTTAGTAACAAATTACCCGACATGATTAGTCTACATGTTGATTGACAAATTTGTTATGGTATAATATCATTAAGATGTTAAAGGGATTAAGATATCAGCGATAATGATGACTAATATATCTGAATCAAATAAAAAACTTACAGACCGGGAAATACAGGTTTTAACGCATATATCTAACGGCTTTGAAGACCGCGATATCGCTTTTGTTATGGGAATAAGCGTGCACACTGTCCGTGCTTTTGCACACAAGATAATCAAGAAAATGGCCGCCAAAAACCGTGTTCATGCCGCCTGCAGTGCATTAAGACTTAGTATTATCAATTAAAATCTGCTTTTATAACGTTATACACAATATCGATTGCCTTCTGCGTAAACATAAATTTCATAAGCTTTCGAGGGTATAACGGTGACAGCCGAAAGCTTTGTACTGTTATTTTTCCTTTATACATAACAGATACATAAATCAGGCCGATATGCTTTTCTTTGCTTTCGCCGCCCGGCCCCGCGATTCCTGTTGTGCACACGGCAATATCGCATCCTGAAAGCTTTTGAAGCCCTTCTGCCATTTGGTAAGCGCATTCAGTGCTTACGGCGCCGAATTTTTCAAAAATTTCCTCATCCACGCCCAAATACTTGTGTTTTGCGGAATTTGCGTATGTCACATGGCTTTCGTTTAAATAATTTGAACTTCCCGGAATATCCACTAATCTTGACGCCAAAAGTCCACCTGTGCAGCTTTCTGCCGTCGCGATTGTGAGATTGTTTTCCCACAAAAATTCAGCAATTTTCTTCAATTTTCTGTCAAACATAACATTTTTAATCTAAATCCTTCTTTAAGACATGTCAATATCCAAATTGGTAAATATATTTTTACATGTAGTTTAAATTTTCATGCATTCCGTACTATCATATAGAAAAGTGAGGTTCAGGCATGGCACAAGTAAAAGAAAAAACTAACAACAAAGACTTACATTTAATCCCGCAGAACACGGAAGCCGAAGAGGCATTGATAGGCGCGATTCTGGTTAATCCGGTTGTGATAACCAAGGTTGTGGAAACCTTAAAGCCCGAAAGCTTTTACAAGCCGGCGCACCGGCATATTTATGAAGCCATGCTCCAGCTTTTCAACACAAACGAAAGAATCGATATCGTATCAGTTTCAAACGTGCTTGATTATTCGCAAAAGCTTGAAACTGTCGGTGGAAGACCGTTTATCAACGACCTTGCGCTGAATGCCATAAGCACGGCAAACATTGAATATTACGCAAAAATTATTCAGGAAAAAGCAATCAAAAGGTCTTTAATAAACGCCGGCAGCGAAATAGTATCTTTTGGATACGATGTTAATCCAATTGACCAGTCACTTGAACAGGCTGAAAAACTTATTTTCGATATTGCCTCCAAAAAAGCCACAACCGATCTTGTTCATGTCAAAGATTTGGTCTTAAACACTTATGAAAAGATTGAATACCGCTATGAACACAAGGACGAGTTATCGGGAACGCCGACCGGATTTTACGAACTTGATGCTATGATGAACGGACTTCAAAAGTCTGATTTGCTGATTCTTGCGGCACGTCCTGCGATGGGTAAAACCGCATTTGCGCTAAACATCGCCCAAAACGTTGCATTGAGAGCAAAAACACCTGTTGCGATATTCTCTCTTGAAATGTCAAAAGAGCAGTTGGTTCAGCGTATGCTTTGTTCTGAGGCAGAAATAGATTCGCAAAGGGTTAAGACCGGTAATATGCAGAGCAAAGACTGGGAAAAACTTGCGGATGCGATGAACTCATTTGCCCAGGCGCCGATATATATAGACGATACCTCGGGAAGCACGATTACTGATTTGAGGGCAAAATGCCGCCGTTTAAAAATGCAGGAAAAGAATCTCGGACTTATTTTAATCGACTATTTGCAGTTGATGGAAAGTTCGGGAAGAGAAGACCGTATGCAGCAGATTTCGGCAATATCCAGAGGTTTGAAGATTCTTGCAAAAGAGTTGGATGTGCCGGTAATTGCGCTTTCTCAGCTGTCGCGTGCGGTAGAATCCAGAACTGACAAACGTCCGATGCTTTCGGACCTTCGTGAATCAGGTTCAATTGAGCAGGACGCCGACATTGTAATGTTCATTTACCGTGACGAATATTACAAGAAAAGCGAAGAGGAAGAAGAGGCGATTAAGGCGCAGAACAAGGGTGAATCCGAAATTATCATCGCAAAACACAGAAACGGCTCTGTCGGCACCGTAAAACTTCTCTTCCAGGGCAACATCACCAAATTCAAAAACCCGATTAAGACAGACGCGTTCTAGAAATTTTTTAACTCTGCGGCGCCGTGTCCGAAATTCAATCGAAAAACTGCAACGCTTCTGTTCAAAATATTAATAATAAATCCCGCAAATACATGATGTATAAGCGGGATTTGTTTGTTAATGTTGATTTTAAGGGCAAGCCCTTTTTCACTTTTCAATTCTGAGAGCGCGAACTTGAAATTTGTTAAAACTTTCAGGAAAGGAGGTGATAAAGTGGATTTCAGTATAACTGAAAAAGCGTTAGTACTAATATTGCTAATAATACTAGCGCTTAAATCCAAATAAAGGGGGCTTCAAAGCGAAGTGTGCAACCTGCGCGCCCTTTTCTTTATTATAACCCATTTTTTTTAAATTTCAACCCTTATGAAAAATTCACTTCTAATTTGTGTCTTGTTTGTCTGAATATTTATGATACAATTTTTCAGGTATTAGGGATAGGAAAATTTTATGCAGAAAATTACAGATTTTTTTAAAGCACATCCGGATTTGTGTACTATTTTGGGAATGCTTGTTCTGTTTTATTTTATATTTTTCCACAATATCGGGAACTACCCTTTGATGGATGTTGATGAGACTCGATATGTCGGAATCGCAAGAGAAATGTTCAACAGCAAAGATTTTCTTTCGCTTTATCTAAACGGCGATTATTTCTTTGAAAAACCTCCTTTGTATTTTTGGGGCGAATGCATTTCATTTGCATTCTGGGGTAAGATAAACGAATTCAGCGCAAGGTTTCCGGTTGCACTGTACGGAATGCTTTCTTGCTTTCTTGTATATTTTGCGGGAAGAAAAATCGTGTCAAAAAGTTTCGGCGTAATTTCCGCCCTAATCCTTGCAACAAGCATGGAATTTGTAATCCTTTCCAAATTTGCAATTCTTGATATCGTGCTTGCTGTTTGCACGGCATTTTCGACGATTTTCGGATTTATGACTTATTTTTGCAAGGAAGATAATAAAAAATATTTCTGGTGGCTTTTTTACATATTTTCCGCACTTGCCGTGATGGCAAAAGGGATTCCGGGGTTCGTAATCCCTTTTGGCACAATGTTTTTTATCTCAATTGTGAGCGGAAGATTTAAGGAAATCTTTAAGCCGAAATATTTTTGCGTTGGCTGGATTTTGTTCTTCCTTATAGTTATTCCATGGCATGCGATTATGTTGAATCTTCACCATCCGAGATTTTTTGACGAATATATCATCCTGCACCATCTCGGAAGGTTTAAAGGCTCTGAAACTCTCGGAAGAGAACAGCCTGTATGGTTTATGCTGATGACATTTCTGTGGGGATTTTTGCCGTGGACTTTTTCGGCAATCGCGGCTGCGGTTTGCAAAATCAAAGAAAAATTTTCTTCTTCAAAATTTTCTTCACTGATTGCAGAAATTAAATCGCAAAAAGCCGGCAATTTAAAATCCATGATTTCAAAATTCAATCCCTTGAAAAATTTCGACTTTGAAACTCTGACAGACGCGCAAAAACTTTTGCTTTTTGCATCAATCGCTTTCGGATTTATAATGCTTTTCTTCTCGGTTTCGAGTACAAAACTCATTACATATATTTTGCCGGTATATCCTTTTTCCGCTTTGATTCTGGCTTTTGTCTGGAGAGATTATATAGAAAAAGGCGTTTGTGAAAAAGCAATCAATCTTACTGCATGGATTTTTTCAGGCGTTTGTATTGTTGCCGCATTTGTAACTCTGTTTGCTAAATTTGTACTGCCGCAGATGATTTATGATGACTTTTTGATTATAAAATGGTTTTGTATAATTCTGGTTTTTGTTTTCGGGATTGCGTCGGTTGTAATGCTTCGAAAGAAAAACAGGTTAGGTCTTTTTGCCTTATATATTGCGTTTATGACGGTGCTTTCGGCATGGGGGTACCGGTTGTTTTTCCTGATGGATTACGAATTCGGGCAGAATGATTTGATGCGGATGGCTGAGTTTGCAAAAAGGCAGGGGAATGATTTGGCGACTGTCGGTTTCGGAAAAAGATATTCCGTGTATTACTATTACGGCGGTCAGGTCGATTTTTATGTTGATGATTATTACAATATAATAGATGATCTTTTTGAGGACGAGAATCTGCGTATTATTGTGAAGAACGACGATTTGGAGGCGATAAAAAAAGCTGTGAAAATCGAGGTTCTGGGGCAAGGCCGGAAATATTCGCTGATTAAAAAACGAAAGTAACTCTGATTGGCAATTGTTATTTAGATTATTTGTTGTAGGATAAAGGTATGATAAAAACGATTTCGAAAATATTTGTAATAATGATTATGCTCACATCAGCGGCGTTTGCCGGTGAAAATTTCACACAGGTTCGCGCAAGCCACATTCTTGTGAAGACTGCCGCTGAAGCAATGGAGATAAAAAAAGAGATAGATGCCGGCGGAGATTTTGGATACTACGCACAGCGATATTCAGTATGTCCTTCAGGTCAGCGCGGCGGGGATTTAGGGTATTTTGGCCGCGGCCAGATGGTTCCGGAGTTTGAGAACAAAGCGTTTTTACTGCCCGTGGGCGAAGTTTCAAGCCCTGTATTTTCACCATTCGGCTGGCACATCATCAAAGTCACCGACCGCAAATAGGTGCTACGCACGTAGAGACATTGGGGCTGTCATATAGGAGTCGCTTTTAATGGTATTAGGCACGGAAGTGCAGAATTAGGACGAAGGCGCTGGTGGATTTTGCGTAGAGTGAAGAGAAGCCGAAGCGCGATTAGCGCGGAGGATGAGCGAAACTCGAATTAGCGCCGAAAAAGTGAACGGCAATTTTGCGAATAGCAAAATATAGTGAACGGCTTGAAGGCGTGAAGCAATAATCCAGACGACTCATTGGGGCTGTCATACTGGAGCCGCTTTTGCAAGAATTAGGGCACGGACGTTCAGGATTAGGACAGAGGCGCTGGGAAAGGACGACGTCTTTTGACAGCTTACGCAAACGACAACGACAATCGTCGCATCCCCTCTCCTGGTAGAGGAGAGGGCAGAATTTCTTAACAAGCGAATGCGAGTTTAGAAATTCGGGTGAGGTACTACGCATTTAGACATATTGGGTCTGAATGAGGTGGAAAGCGCTTTTGCAAGAACTAGGCGAAGACGTTTAGAATTAGGACAAAACCGCTTGGAGCGGACTATGTCTTTTGACGATATCGGAGAACCTCCATGACGACTGATGCGTGCTTGGGACATGGGAAGCGGATTAAGCAAATGTGCCTGTCGAAAATCTGCCCGAAAATTCCTGACTAAACATGGCCTCAACAAATTTATCATATTTTTAACCAAATTTTAATATTGTTTTAAAATTTTTGGTGCTAAAATATAAACAGATTCCGGATAATAATCTAATATTCGGAAACCCGTGTAACTTTTTGCAGAGAGAAATTCAAAGGCTTTTATTACAAAAGCAGATAAAAAGGAGTAAGAAAATGATTTCGGAAAAATTAGAAAAGGCATTTAATGACCAGATTAACAAAGAACTTTATTCAGAATACCTGTACCTTTCAATGCAGGCATATTTTGAAAGACTTAACCTAAAAGGATTCGTAAACTGGATGAGCGTTCAGGTTCAGGAAGAACATGCGCATGCTATGGGCATGTTTAATTACTTGCATGAGCGCGGCGGCAAGGTAGAACTTGAAGCTATTGAAAAACCTGAAATTGACTGGGCATCTCCCCTTGCAGTTTTTGAACAGGTACTGTCTCATGAAGAATTTGTTACCTCACGTATTAATGCGCTGATGGATGTAGCCGAAGAAGTAAAAGACCGCGCAGCACTTTCATTCCTTGACTGGTATTTGAAAGAACAGGTTGAAGAAGAATCAAATGTAGGCGGCGTTCTGGCTACATTGAAACTTGTGAAAGATGATGCGAAAGCACTTCTTATGCTGGATCGCGAACTTGCGGCAAGAGTATTCAACCCGCCTGTTATCGGATAATCGGCAAACGCAGAAAAATACATAGAAACCGGAGGTTAGTTCTTGAATCTACGGTTTTTATTTGCAAATTCAAGCCTTTTATTGCAAACTTTTTCGGAAGGTTTTTGGGGGGGGCTTTTTTAGAGCCCAACTTTTGTAAAAAGTTTTAAAAATCTGAAAAAAGCTTTCAATGCGTACTTTACTTCGGGTAGTACCTCACCCGAATTTCTAACTTTCGCGCCGCCAAAAGCGGGCTCAAGTTGAAATTCCACCCTCTCCTCTGCCAGGAGAGGGGATGCAACGATTATCGTTGGAGTTTGCAGGAATCGTCAGAAGACGTCGTCCGCTCCTAGCGCCCCTGTCCTAATCCTGAACGTCCAGCGCTTAATTCTGTCAAAAGCGCCTTTCATCTAATTCAGTTCCAATGTTCTTACGTGTGTAACACTGAATTATTCGGGTGCGCACAATTCAAGCACTTCGCTATTTAAAGCCTCACGGCTTTAAGCCGCGGTCTTGCTCGCTCACATTTAGCGGGTCTTCGGGTTGCTCCGCCGGCTCCACGCCGCCGTGTGCACCCTTCACCCTCAGTTCGCTCGCGCTCCGTTGAATTGTTGCTCTTACGGATTCCAGTCGCTCACGCTCCTTTCACCCTACCGAAAATCCATCTACGTGCGTAGCACCACTTTACCAAAATGTTTATTGATGTTAGAGTGTTGGTAGGTGAAGTATGGCAGACACATTTCAAGAACTTATTGCTCAAATTAAAGACCGGCTCGATATCGTTGAAGTCGTTTCCGAACAGGTTATTCTGAAAAAACAGGGAAACCACTACTGGGGCCTTTGCCCGTTCCACAAAGAAAAAACCCCCTCTTTTTCCGTAAACCCGCAGCTCGGAATCTATAAATGCTTTAGCTGCGGCGCCGGAGGTGATGCGCTTTCCTTTATCCAAAAAACCAAAAACCTCGAGTTCTTCCCGATGGTTATGGACCTGGCCGCAAAATTCGGACTCGAAGTCCCTAAAAAATTCAAAGAAGGCAGCGACACCAAAGACCTAAAAGGCCAGATGATGAAAGCCTCTCAGCAAGCCGCAGAATTCTACTGCGACATGCTCCTCCACCATAAAAGCGAAGAAATTAAAATCGCAATGGATTATTTGACCTCCCGCGGAATTACTAAAGATATTATCAAAAAATATACACTCGGAATCGCACCAAAATCCTATTATACTTTGTACGATACCCTGAAAAAAGATTTCTCGGATGAGGTTCTCGAAAAAGCCGGCCTGATTCTCCCCTCAAAAGAATCCGGAAAATTTATTGATCGTTTCCGCAACCGCGTCATCATCCCAATCCAAAACGAAATGGGTGATTATGTAGCTTTCGGCGCCCGCGCAATCGCTCCCGATCAGCAGCCAAAATATTTGAATTCGTCCGATTCCCTGATTTATAATAAAAGTAAAATCCTCTACGGACTCTACACCGCGCGCGAAGCCGTCAAGGCAGAAGATGGCGTAATCCTTATGGAAGGCTACTTTGACGTAATTTCCGCGCAAGCCCACGGAATCGAAAACGCCGTTGCCGCATGCGGAACAGCCCTGACCTCAGACCATGTCAAACTTTTGAGCAGATACACGAAATCCCGCAGAATTTATCTATCATTCGACACTGACAGCGCAGGCCAAAAAGCAACCGGAAGAGGCGCAGAAGTAATTAAAGAAGCCTTCGCAGGGCTTGGAAGTATCAAACAGTTTGATGAAAGCTACATTTCATCTTCTAACGACAAGTACGCATGCGAAATCCGTGTCGTCTGCCCGCCAGAAGGCAAGGATCCGGATGAATTCATCAGAACAATCGGTGCAGAAAGCTTCAAACAAATTATTCAAGGCGCACCTTTGCTGATTGATTTTCAGCTCAACAATATTCTCAAAAACAAAAGCCAAATTAAAACACCGCTTGAAAAAACCAGATTTGTCAAAGAAATAATCCCGATTCTTCAGGAAATAAACAACGATATTGTCAGAGTTGAATACATAAAAATGGTTGCAACCGCATTGAACATTGATGAAAAAGCGCTTGCGCTTGAAGTCAAACGGTTCAAAGCTTTGCCGGTACAGGCAGAAGAAGAGGTCCCGCAAAGGATTACTAAAATTGTAACAAAAAATGTAACAGTTTTCGAAAAAGCGCAAAAAAATTTATTGAGTGTTTTTTTTGTAACCGACAATCATTTTTCGTTCCAACAAATTAATGAAATGATTGGTGACACTGCATTTACCAATGAAACGTTAATAAATGTAAAATCTACAATTGACAAATTAATATGTACCGTAAATAATGTAAAGGAATTGATTGAAAACCTGTACACGGAATACCGCGAAAACGCAGATGCACAGCAAGTTATAGCTGATTTAACAAGTATTTCGGAAATGTTCAGCAATCTATCGCCCGAGGACTTCAGACTGGTAATCGAAGAAAACAAAAACAAAATTTGCCAGCTGATTCGCAATCAGGAAAAAGAAAAATTACGGAAATTATATAATAATGCTGTTGATGACGAAACCGAAGCCCTGAAAATACAAATGCAGCTTAGAGATAAGATAAATAAAAGATTAAATTCGGAGAAAATAAATAATGACTAAAAAAAGACAACCCACCTCCTCAATTGTCAGCATTTTGGAAGATGATAACCTTAACATTCCGGACATTGACGAGGATTCTTCACTTGACCACGACCATGATGACGTAAACTACATGAACATGGACATATCGACTGACAACATTGAAGATATCGTAACAGCTAAAATCGAAAATAAAATGCACCTTGACGATATCTACATGATGAATTCGACAGAAGAAGAAAACCAAAACGACTTTGAAGTTCCGAAAGGAATCGCAGTTGATGATCCTGTAAGACTTTATTTAAGAGAAATCGGAAGAATTAAACTTTTATCAGCAAACGAAGAAATCGAACTTGCAAGAAAAATCTTAGAAGGCGGCACACCGGGCGCAATCGCAAAAAGAAAACTTGTTCAGGCAAACCTGCGATTGGTTGTTTCGATTGCGAAAAAATACGTCGGCCGCGGAATGCTTTTCCTTGACTTAATTCAGGAAGGAAACCTCGGATTAATCCGTGCGGCAGAAAAATTTGACCATGAACGCGGATTCAAATTCTCGACTTACGCTACATGGTGGATTAGACAAGCAATCACAAGAGCAATTGCCGATCAGGCAAGAACAATCAGAATTCCGGTTCACATGGTTGAAACCATCAACAAACTGAAAAAAGTTACCCGCCGCCTTGCGCAGGAACTTTCAAGAAAACCGACCGAAGATGAACTTGCAATCGAGATGAATGTTTCAATCCCGAAACTTCGTGAGATAATCAAAATCGCGCAGGAACCGCTTTCACTTGAAACGCCAATCGGTAAGGAAGAAGATTCAAGACTCGGTGATTTCATTGAAGACAAAGAAGCAGACGCGCCGATTAAAACAGTTGCATCAGAACTTTTGAGAGAAGATTTGGCAGAAGTTCTCTGCACACTTTCACCGCGCGAACGCGATGTATTGAGATTAAGATTCGGCATGGATGACGGCCGCCAGAGAACGCTTGAAGAAGTCGGACAGCTTTTCGGCGTAACCCGCGAGCGTATCAGACAGATTGAAGCGAAGGCGCTTAGAAAACTCCGTCACCCGAACAGAAGCAAAAGATTGCGCGAATACGTCGAATCATAGTTATAAAATAAGTGAAAAATTCCGGAATTAATCCGGAATTTTTTTATGAGAGAATTAGCGCAGAAATTTATAAAAAATTTAGTACCGAAAATAATATCTTTACGCCCCCTGTTCTGTGTTGACATTTTCCCGCGGCTTCGTTATATTTTCAGATAGAAGGAAAGCTTATGTTGAAAAAAATAATATGCACATGCCTTTTAATGAGTTTGATACTGTGCGGGTGCGGCAAAAAAGAACAAGAAACAACTGACCTTGAGACGGTCTTGAAGCGCGGAAAACTTGTCGTTGGCGTGAGGGTTGACGCAAAACCCTTCGGATTTATCGGCAAAGACGGCTACAACTACGGCTTTGACGTAGATTTGGGCTCACATCTTTCAAAATCTATTTTGAACAAGTATGAAAACGCGGTTGAATTCGTGCCGGTTACAGCGCAAAACCGCATTGCATACCTGAATTCCGGAAAAGTTGACTGCCTGATTGCTGCCATGTCAATCACGGAAAACAGGTCAAAACTTATGGATTTTTCATCGCCTTATTATCATGCAGGACAGGCCGTTCTGGTGAATAAAGGAAACCCTGCAACAACTTTAAAAGAGTTAAACAAACAAAGAGTAATAATTGTTTTTGGCGCGACAAGCGAGGCAAATGTGCGCCATGCGATACCTGATTCGCCGATAATCGGTTACAAAAATTACGACGAAGCCGTAAAAGCCTTAAAAGCCGGTAAAGCAAACGCTTTGATAGGCGACGATTCTGTGCTTTTGGGATACACTTATTCAGACAAAACAATCAAACTTCTTCCCGGAAGATATTCGGTTGAACCTTATGCCATCGCATTTCGCAAGGGTAAAGAGTCTGAAAAATTGCGCGAATATACGAACTTTTTCCTGAAAGAATATGCGCGCACAGGTAAATTATCAAATCTACAAAGAAAATGGGGGATTAAATAACATGAATAAAAAAATACTTATTGTAACAGCAATTGTAATTATTGCGCTAATCGCAGGAATAGCCGTAAAAAACAGTAAGGGCTCAACTGTACAGGTTCAATGCAAAACTGCAGAAGGCGAATGTACATACCTTCAAAAAGAAGAAGGAAAAGTTGTTCATCAGCAAAACTTCGACTTCAAAGATGTTATGCAGTGCAACATCGAAACCCTATACAAAACAGGAACAAATGACGTGATTGAAGGTTACAAATTGTATCTTGCTTTAAACAATGGTAATGATTGGTACGATTTTGTATCAACAAATCACAAAGACATGGCTGCAATTTGTAACAATATTTTCGAGAAAAAACCGTTCAAATACAACTTTTCGCTAAAAAAAGACAACTAAAATTATTCAGCTTCTTTCAGAATAACAATCGTTGATTCGATTTCGCTTTTAAGATATTCAAGCTGTTGATCAATATTTTCTGAATTATAAACTTTTCCGGAGCCGGAATATGCAAGGTAGGGCTTGTATTTTTCGGCTTCGGCGCGGAGTTGCGAGACTGCATTTGCCCTTAGACTTAAATCCAGAAGTCTCTGATAGCTTTCGTAATAGCTTTCAGGCTTTGCGGCATATTTGTCGCGGAAATAATCTGCGTTTTTCTTAAAGAAATACACGCGTGCGGCAAATTTTTGGACATTTTCACGCGCCTCAATTGAGTCGTAAATCTTTTCAAGCATCAAAATAAATTCGTTTAAATCATTTATATACTGACTTGTTTTGTCGGGTTTGAGGATAATATTGACAAACGCGGGGTCTTCTCTGGGGATTGGTTTAAGTTCATTTGCGCTGTGGAATTTCTGTGTTTTTTCAAAAATCGGCGAACTTTGAGCGGGTTCTGACGGGCCATATTGTTTTGTCACATTCGGCAAAGTGCCGACATAACCGCGCCCTTCCGTGTCAAAAGAGTTGTCTTTGCCAAAAAACGCAAATGCCGCACTGTTTGTTGACAATATTAAAGCCATTACTAAAATAAACGATTTTCTCATACAAAAATTATAACGATTTTTGAAAAAAAATCATCATTTATTTAAGTGAGTCGGGCAGATGGAGCAAAAGGGTGAAAAGAACAGAGTGAAAGGTGAAAAGACCGTATCGGGAAAGTGATTTTCAACAAAAGTTTTCCATAAAGGTCTATAATGAATTGGAAAATCGTCGGAATTTACGGGTAATAATTAACCGTAACCGACTTTTCACCACTCACCTTTCACTTTTCACTTTATTTAACAAACGGCAAAACTTTCAACCCGGGTTTATGCTTGTCATGATTTCTGTCCGGAAGTTCATAACACTTTACGCATCTTGCCTCGTAAGTCTCGTCGCCGCCAATCATAATAAGCGGTGAATTCTTGTCGGCAGGCTTGCCGTCAATAAGCCTTTGCGTGCGTGTTGCATGTTCGCATCCGCACTTCATGCAAACCGCATGAAGCTTGTCCACAGTTGTCGCTAAACACAGCAATTGCGGCATCTGCCCGAACGGTTCTGCTTTGAAATCAAGTTCCAAGCCCGTTCCGATAACCTTTTTCCCCTCTTCCATAAGTTTTGCAATGACTTTTGTAATATTTGCATCAAAAAATTGAAGTTCGTCAATCGCAACAACTTCATCATCCGGCTTCACAAGACTCAAAATCTGAATGGAATGTTTCACCTTTATCGCATCAAGCCAAAGTCCGTTGCGAGATTCTATATAATCCCCTTTTGCGCGCGTATCTACATCCGGAGATATAACCTTAACCCTTTTTTTCGCAATAATACAGCGTCTGACACGTCTCAAAAGTTCTTCTGTCTTGCCGCAGCTCATCGGCCCTGTAATAAGTTCGAAACTGTAACCATCCATTTAAAATTTCCCCTGTCCCAAATATTTTCTCTTTAAAATAATTATAATCCTTTCAAACTAATTTTAAAAGTTAAATTTTGTTAAATTTGGACTTTCACACCGTAGTCGCAAAAAAATATTAAATATTTGTGTTAAACTAATCCTATGGAAAGAAAACCGATAGTAGCAATAGTTGGAAGGCCAAATGTCGGCAAATCGACATTTGTAAACCGTCTTCTGGGTTCAAGAAACTCGATTGTAGATGATTTGCCGGGCGTCACGCGCGACAGAATTTATTTTGATGTGGAATGGCAGGACAAAAAATTCACCGTAATCGACACAGGCGGAATTATTCCGGGTGATGAAGACGAAATTATGGTTTCAATTTTTGATCAGGCGCATATCGCAACAGAAGAAGCCGACAAAATTATTTTTCTTGTTGACGGCAAAAGCGGCGTGAATCCGGTTGACTATGACATTGCAAACATCCTGCGCCAGAGCGGAAAGCCCGTATATGTTGCAGTAAACAAGCTTGACAATCCTGAATCTTTATATATGGTAAACGATTTTTATTCACTGGCTCTTGGTGATCCTATCGGGATTTCGGCGCTACATGGAAGCGGCGGGGTTGGAGATTTGCTGGAAATCATTACCGAAGATTTTTCTTCAGACGTAGAAGAAACCGAAGATGCCACAATAAAAATTGCAATTGTCGGCCGTCCGAATGCCGGAAAATCTTCAATTGTTAACAGCCTTTTGAATGAAAACCGCGTAATTGTCTCTGACGTTTCCGGCACAACGCGCGACAGCATTGACAGCCGCATAACTTACAAAGACAAAGAATTCATTATTGTCGATACTGCTGGAATCCGCAAAAAAGCAAAAGTCGATTACGGTGTTGAAAAATTTGCCGTAGACCGCGCAATCCGCTCAATCAGAGAGTGCAACGTGGCACTTCTGGTAATCGACGCCAAAGAAGGGATTTCAGATCAGGACAAAAAGATTGCCTCAATCATTCTGGAAGCCGGAAAAGGCATCATAATTGCAGTTAATAAGTGGGATTTGATTGAAGACAAAAAAGCAAACACGATAAATCAGTTTGACAAAAATTTGTCGAACGAAATTCCGTTTTTGGAATTTGCGCCCAAGATTTACATAAGCGCTCTAACAAGACAGCGTCTGCCGCAGATATTTGAAAAGGCACAAGAAGTTTACGAACAGTGCACAAAACGTGTTTCCACAGGGCTTTTGAATAAAGTTATGAAAGAACTTTACTCGCTGAACCCTCCAACAAGCGTCAAGGGAAAACGTTTGAAGATATTGTACACAACGCAGTCAAACGTAGCACCTCCGACATTTGTAATCTTTGCAAACAACGCTGATTTGCTGAAAGACCATTACAAACGTTATATAGAAAACAAACTTAGAGAAGCATTCGGATTTTTCGGCACACCGATAAGGATTTCAGTGCGGGAGCGCAGCGACAAACAAAAATAGTCAAAGGCTGACTATTTTTGCAGAAATGATAAAAAACATCAAGAGTTTGATTGTTGAATGTTCAACTAAATTTATCATAAATTGGTAAGTTTTTTCATTCCGCGCTTTTTCATATCTCACAATCCGCCAAGGGCCGGCTTTGCGCAAAATAAAACTTATTTCACCAAACCTTCGGTCTCGTTGTACATAATCATGTAAAAATCAGGGCTTGTCATATTCGGATTTCGCTTCATAAACTTTTGAACATCGAACTTTTCAAGATACTTCTCAAGCTTTTGCACAACTTTTTCGCGCTCTTTGTGTTCGGTTTTAAGATTGTTGATGTAAGAAAATACCATCGCTTTGATTTCGTCTTCTGTCAAAACCGGCATTCCGCCAAGCCTCACCTCATCCGGTTCTTCCTCTTCAAGGTATTTTTTAAGTTCTTTTTTGGGGTCTTCTTTTTGTTTTTTGCCGTTGCCGTCAGAAGATGTGGACGACGAAATTGCCCTGTTGAAGGGATTGTTAACCGAATTAAACATATAATGTCTCCTGTTTGAAATATTAACGGAAATTCGGAAAAAATCTTTAATTAAATCATCTGTTTGGAGGAGAAATTTTTAAATATGCGAGTGAAGTTTTTTAAACTCCTGCGGAAAAGCCATCTGCGTACGTAATAAAACCGTAACGTTTCACAACAATCGTGAGGATACATCGTCTTTTCCAAGCGCTACTGTCCTAATTCTGCACTTCCAGCGCCTAATTCCCTCAAAAGCGACTTCGGTATGACAGTTCCTGTGTGCCTACGTGCGTAACACCAATTCAAGCACTCCGCTATTTATTAAAGCCTCACAGCTTTAAGCCACTCCATTGAATTGTTGCTCTTTCGGGTTTCGCTCACTCAAGTTCACTTCACGTAAGCGAAAATCCATCTACGTGCGTAGCACCTCACCCGAATTTCTAACTTTCGCCCCGCCAATAGGCGGGCTTAAGTTGAAATTCTGCCCTCTCCTCTACCAGGAGAGGGGATGCGACGGTTTCAGTGGGATTTTAGGGGTATCGTCAGAAGACGTTGCCCTTTCCAAGCGCCCCTTGTCCTAATTCTGCACTTCCAGCGCCTAATTCCCTCAAAAGCGACTTCGGTATGACAGTTCCTGTGTGCCTACGTGCGTAGCACCAATTCAAGCACTCCGCTATTTATTAAAGCCTCACAGCTTTAAGCCGCTCCATTGAATTGTTTGCTCTTACGGGTTTCAGTCGCTTACGCTCCTTTCACCCTACCAAAAATCCATCTAAGAAAGGCGCCTAATCATTTCGTGAGCTTCTTCGCAGTCAGGGAAAATTTCCACAGCCTCTTCCAATACGCGGAGGGCTGAATCTGCGTCGTTCATTTTTTCAAAACATTTTGCACGGTTCAAAAGAAGATTTATATTGCCCGGGTTGTCTTTTTGCAGGTTTTCAAAAATCACATTTGCCTGTCCAAAGTTTCCAAGCTCCAAATAGCAAATTCCCAGAAGATTTTCAACATCTTCCACCTGCTCAAGTTCATAGGATTTTATCAGAAAATCTTTCGCACCCTCAAAATCCTTCATCGCAAACCGGACTTTTCCGGCTATATAAAGCAAAAATCCATTGTGAACAGAATTCGCGATTGCTTTGTTAATTTGCTCAAGCGCTGTTTCTAAATCGTTTGTGTGAAGTTTGTTCAATGCTGAAAACGCAAGCGCATCGCGGTTGTCCGGCTCAATTTCGAGCGCTTTTGCATACATCCTGTCTGCTTCTTCAAAAACCGTTGTTGCATGCAGATAATTCGCGTATTCAAACAAAATCGAAAAATTGTCCGGCGCAAGCTTGTAGGCTGTTTCAAACTCGTCTTTTGCATAATCGAAAAGCCGTTTGCTAAGGTAAATAACGCCCAAATCCTTATGCGATTGCGCATGTTCAGGGTTAAGTTCGATAACTTTTTTGAGAATTTTTTCGGCCTTGTCCGTATCGTTTGTCATAATGCAGACATGCGCAAATTCGTAGTACAAATCTTCTTTGACATTGCCTTGCAGAAGAATTTTTTCATAAATCTCTTTTGCAGGTGCGGGCTTACCGGTTTTGATGTAAAGATTAGCAAGCTTTTGCGCCATTGAGACGGATTTGGGATTAAGCATTACAAGATGCGCCAAAATCCCGATTGCATAATTGTAGTCGCCTTTCAATTCGTAACAGCAGGCCAGATTGTATTGATAAATATCTTTTTCCGGATGGTGGCTGATAAGGGTCTTGTAGTGCGAGATTGCGTTGTCGTATTTTCCGCACTTGGTTTCTGAAAGCGCCATGGCCACAAGATAGCTGTCTTCCGGCTCTATTGCGTAAGCCTTTTCAAAATATTCACAAGCTTCTTCATGCTTATTTTGCAGTTGAAGAATTGAGGCAATATTGAAATATGTGATTGAATTTTCAGGGTCAAATTCGCTTGCTTTTAGGAAATTTTCGTATGCTTTGTCAAGCTGGCCGATTGTAATGTATGAAGTTCCGAGGTTGTTGTAAAGCTGCGAATGCTCAGGATTGAGTTCAAGCGCTTTTTCAAGGTATTTGACGCTTTCTTCGAAATTTTTCATGGACATATAAGCTGTTCCGACAATGTAGTAGAGCGTGTAGTCTTCTTTTTCGAATTCAAGTGCTTTTAAGGCCAAATCAATGGCGTTTTGCGGCTCTTCGCTTCTGACATATATTATGCAGAGGTTTTTGTAAGCGTCAAGAAAGTTTTCGCGAAGTTCAATAACCTTGCAGTAAGCTGATTTTGCATGCAATAAATCGTTCAGATTATCATAGCAGTTTGCGAGATAAAACCAGCTTGAGGCATCTTCAGGGTCGTATTTTACGACGGTTTCGAAGTTGCTTTTGCCATCTGTGAAGCATTCCAGATTGACGTTACAAAGCCCGAGAAGTTTTAGCGCTTCAATATCTTTTTCTTCATCGAGATTGTGTTTAAGAAGTTCATTTTTAGCTTCTTCAAATTTTTTATCTATAACCAGTTGGTTAATTTCATCTAAATTCATTTTGTCCATGATTTTATTATAGCACGAGAAAGTGAAAAGAACATAGTGAAAGGTGAAAAGACCGTATCGGAAGTTGATTTCAACAAACATTTCTTATTTTGTTATAAAAAACCAAAATCGTCGGATTTTACAAATAATAAACTCCTCGTATCCGACCTTTCACTACTCACCACTCACCTTTCACTTTATTGCCTCACTTTTCACTTTCTCATGCTATAATAAAAAAGTTACGAGAGAACTAACAAAGGGGAAATATGTCTATAGTAATAATGATACTTCTTTTGAGTATCCTGATTTTAGTCCATGAGGCAGGTCACTTTCTGGCCGCAAAGATGTTTAAAATGAAGGTTGCAAAATTCGGTTTCGGGCTTCCGATTGGGCCGACTTTGTGGGAAGGGCAGGTTGGAGATGTTAAAGTCTTAATCCATGCTTTTCTTCTTGGCGGTTATGTCGCATTTCCGGACGATGAAAAAGACGATGAACTTCCGGCCGATTCGCCTGACAGGTTTATGAACAGACCAATCTATCAGCGTTTAATCGTTGTGTCAGCGGGCGTTTTTGCAAATGTTGTTATGGCATTTGTGCTTGTGTTTTTGACAGCAGCGCTCTGGGGGCAATTGCCGAGCGGAAAGTACGACGTTTCTGTTTCAAAACTTAAACCTGACAAAAACGAATATATCGCGCAATCGCAAATTAAACCCGGCGACAAAATCGTTGAGATTAACGGATCTAAAATCCTTTCTCCGTATGGATTGATAGCATACTCGCAGCAAAGCAAAAAGTTTGACGGAAAAGCTGATGAAGTCTATATTGCGCAAAATTACGAACTTTTGAAAAAACTTAACCCTGCATTTACCTCTGATGAGATAATTCCGGAAGATATCATGATAAAACTTCCAAATACCGGCACCGAATCAGCGATTACGCTATCGAAAGACCAGCTTACCGGATTAGAAAAAATAAAAGACAATCAAATCAAACTCAATGAAAAACAGCAAAAATTGCGTGATGAACTTGAAGGGAAAAAGTTTTTGATTTCAGACGGAACAGTTTCCCTAAACGATATTGCACACGCGATTTCAGACAATGTTCACCCGCTGAATATTACAGTAGAGAGAGATGGCAAACTGATAAAACTTCCTCCGCTGTATTCAAGCAAAGACGGGCTAATCGGGGTAGAATATGACGCTGATGAAATCATAATTCCGACAAAAGGTTTTAAAGGAATCATCAAAGGCAGTAGCAAATACCTTTATGACAACACTTTTATGCTTTTGTACGGATTGAAGCAGATTTTCACCGGAAAAGTTCCGCTAAATGACCTTCATGGCGTGATTTTGATTACGAAAATCGGCGGCGACAAGATTAAAAACGAAGGTATTTTTCAGGGAATTCTTCTTGCGGCTTTGATTTCGCTGGATTTGGCTATCGTGAACTTTTTGCCGATACCGGCTTTGGATGGCGGACATGTTTTGTTCCTGTTAATCGAAAAACTCCGCGGAAGACCGCTCGATGAAAAAACAATCGAAAGAATCGGAACCGCCGGCTTTATGTTCCTGATAATTTTGATGGTGTTTGTGCTGTTTAATGATATTTATGCATTAATAACACATAAAATTTAACATTTTTGATTTTTTTGAAAGCGGGGCTGATTGAAGATTTCAGCCTCGTTTTTATTTTCTGTTTGAATTCATGGCTTGTGAATGTATGCGCTATATGTTATAATTAAAAATGTTGTAATAAAGTATATCAGGCGGATTATGAAAAAATTTTTGATTCTATGTTTAGCAATGGTTGTTTTGGGCGGCTCAGCGTGGGCTCTGAATTACACGCCGCAGGAAAAGAAACAATTTTATGACGGATTTTTGTCAGGAATGTTCTATTCTCTTGAGCAAAGTCTGACACAGCAAGGTTTTCCAAAGGCAAAAACAACAAGATATATAACTTCAATGAAAGCGCGTGTTAACAGAACCGAACTCGAAAGTGCAACATGGGCTTGCGTTTCCAAATACACACCCCAGCAAATGGTTTCCGGCCAGAAAAAAATTGCTGACGAATGCTTTGGCAAATGGGTCGAAAGTTATATGACAAAAAACATGGATTTAATCAACCTTTTGAAATAATTGATTTTACAAATATCCAATGCTGAATTGAATGCGGCAGGCACTGAGGCGTGCACCTGGCGGATTTCTGCGGCAGCGCGGTTTGCGCTATTGTGTGCATTGCAAAAAGGGCAAAATTTATTTTTGCAAAAATCATTTGCAAAAAATTACCTGAACGCCGCATAGTATAAAGTTCGACGCACGCCGCCTTTGCAAAAAATCATCACTACGTCTGTGACGCTCTATTTTGCGGCAAAAATGTTATGACTGACGCCGACTCAAAAATTAAAAACAGAATTTTTCGACCGCTTTGACCCATCCGTCATTTTCGACCGTGTCTGTTATGTAATCGGCAACTGCCTTCAACTCATCGCTTGCATTGCCCATGGCAACTGCAGTTCCCGCGGCTTTTAAAAGTTCAATATCATTATCCTGATCACCCAGTGCAAGAATTTCTTCCTTTTTCAAGCCCCATTTTTCGCGCAAAAAATCTACCGCATTGCCTTTTGTGGCTTCTTTTGAAGCGATTTCGCAAAAATACGGGGTTGATTTTATTATGTACAAATCAGGATATAGCCTTGTTAAATCGTTTACCCAGCCGGTTACGCGCTCAGGGTTTTGAAAATCAATTGCGAGGATTTTGTTAACGTTTTTGATTTTTAATTTGTCGAATTTGCACACATGATAATCGATAAAGCGTGCGTCCGTGTATTTGCGGATGGTTTCGGAATCCTCTTCAACGTAGAGAACATCATCCATATAAAGATTGATATGAACATCGTTATCGCGCGCCCAGTCAATGATTTCAACGGCCTTTTCAGCATCCATGTCGCTTCTGAAAAGCACATCATCGCATTTGGAAAATTCCTTAATCATCCCGCCCTGATAAGAAACTATGGGTGTGTCAATTCCGAGTTCCTGCGCGATTCCAAGCGCTGCACAATGCATTCTGCCTGTCACAAGCACAACTTTTATGCCGTTTTGTTTAAGTTTTTTTATGCACTGTTTTGTTGCCGGCGAAAAATCAAAACTCCATCTCAAAAGCGTTCCGTCAACGTCTGTCGCAATCATTTTTATCATAAGTAAAGCCCTCTCATCACAGCGCAAATGGTTTTGGCATCTGTTATTTTGCCGTTTTTAATCATTTCTTTTACCTCAGGGATTGTAAACTCGTATTCCATAAGGATTTCGCCATCATCAGGGCATTCGCCGACAAATTTCAGGTTTTCGGCTTTGTAAAGATACAATTTTTCGTTGCTGTAGCCGGGCGAGGTGATAATCGGCCCCAAATCCTGCCAGTTTGCGGCTTCATAGCCTGTTTCTTCTTTAAGTTCACGTTTTGCGGCTTCAAAGGGGTCTTCGCCTTTTTCGAGTTTGCCTGCCGGAAGTTCAAGAACCGCTTCTTTGAAGGGATATCTGAACTGTTTCACCATTAGAATTTTTTCTTCATCCGCTTTTTTGTAAATCGCAAGAATCACGACGCCGCCTGAATGTTCGACAATTTCGCGGAATGATTTTTGACCTGTCGGAAGTTCAATTTGGTCTTTTTTGACCGTCATTATTTTGCCGTCGAAAACGGTTTCACTGCTTAGAGTTTTTTCCGTCAATTCCATACTTAACCCTCTTTTCCCAATTTTAGCATAAAAATTGAAGATTGTTTAGATGATTATTTATTAATTATAAATCCATAAAATGAACGATTGAAATAATTAGCGATAAGTGTATATTAATAATTAAGGGTAAGCCCTTGAAAAATTCATCTTACTTCATGGCTCAAACTCAAAATTTGTTAAACTATGAAAGGGGGTGATAAAGGTGTCTTTCGCAATAAGCGAAAAAGCGCTAATAATAATTCTTTTAATCATTTTAGCGCTTAAACTCATCTAATAGGGCTTTTAAAGGGGCAAGCTGGAACTTGTCCCGCCCTTTTTTATATTATAACCTATTCTCAAAATTTTTCAAGCCCTGAAATTTTACAAAAATTTATCAAAACGCAATTTTTCACCAAAAATAAACTTTTTATGAATATAAGGGGAAATTTATCAGAGGAAATAATGGGGAAAATCGGTTTAGCCATTAATCTGGCAAAAAGAACGGCGAATTTTGTAAAAAACAGCGGCAAAACAAGCCTCATACAAACAAAACCGCAAATGTTCAAAAAAGGAACAGTTCTTGCATACGAGCCAAAATACAACAAGGCTGTAAAATATTATGTTGATGATATTTTGCAGGACACCCATTTGCGAAATCCACATGAAGTAGAATCATTAGCGCGTCAGGCAGTTAACAATGATATGAAAACCTGGGGGCGTGTTCTGGAGTTTGGCAAAGAGGAAAAGCCGTTATTTGATTTGGAATTATTAAATTTTCCGCCAGGAAAATATGATTGGTATGACGGCGCAATATCTTGCGCAATGAATATTACAAAAAAAGCACGCTATACGGAACTCACAAAAACAAATCCCGTATATGCTCAAAGGATGCGCTCAAAGCCCGAACTTTTCAAACTTGATGAAGCCGAAGCTTATGCAAAAAAACTTTTAGACAAAGCGTTTTCGCAAATCAAGCCGACAAAATATGACTCGATTGAATTTAGAGGCGTAAAAGTAGCGAAGGATTCCGAGTTTCATAAAAACTTCGAAAAGCTGAAAAAAGGCGATATTATAACAGAACCCGGATATATTTGGACAAGTGAGAATCGTGGTTATGCTTTTGGGAATTATGCAGACAAAGCTGACGATAAGGTTTCAATCAAATATCACATGCTGATGCCGAAAGGCACAAAAGAAATCAGAATGTACGGGCATCATAACGAAAATTTGACACCGTATAATTCTCAGTACAGAGTTTGCGGCATTTTAGAATCCGGCAACTGCAAGGAGTTGTTTTTGGAACATATTCCTACAAAGCTCTGATAATCGACTTGATGTTCTCATCCGTAATTTTCAGCATCGCAACCTGACGGGATGTATCGTCAAGTTCGCCATGGGAATTCAAAACTTCTGCCGTCTTTAAAATTATGGTCTGGTTATTGCATTTCAAAAGTTCTCTGACCGCATACAAATCCCTTGCAAAATCAAGCGCAGTATAAACAAACGGACTCGATTCATCAAGTTCCTCATTAACAAATGAAAGAAGTTCTTTTTTGTTAATATTTCCGAGAAGTTTTTTGATATCCAGAATCTCTTTTTTGGTATCTTTGTCTTCATCGTACATGTATTCATCGTTTTCTGTCAGGGTTTCGAATTTTTCTTCTGCATTCAGCAATACAACAGCCGTTTTGCTGTCGTCTGCATGCACCATCAGCCTTTCAAAAACTTCGTAAAGTTCATAATCAAACACGGAAGACAGCGGAATAATTTCGCCCAAACCGTTTACTATATTATTCAAAACCAGAAGCCCGTCAGCCTTGTTTTCCTGCAAAATAGTAAAAATATCGCACAAATACGGAATTTCAGCCGCGATGTTTTCTGACATGGTTGAATTTTTCATAGCCTTTAGAATATCTTCAAGAGCCGCGGCGTTTCCGTATGCGCTCAGGAACTTGACCGCACTCAACTGTTCAAATTCATCGTTTGAATTGAGTTTTGAAATCGCGCTGTTATATGAAATTTCATCTTTCATAGCCCCGAGAGCCGCGGCGCAGTTTGCGTTGAGAAATTCGTCACCGGTTTCGGAATTCTTTCTCAAAATCTCAAGCGCCAAAGGGTCCTGAATATATGTGAAAAACTTTGCGCAGTAAGTTTTTTCAGCATTTCCGCCGTTCTCAAAAAGCGCCAGCATATCATCTGTCAAATCTTCATCCGCAAACTTCACAAGCGCCGAAATAAGAGCCTCTTCATAAGAGGGCGAATAGAATTTCAAAAACGCCGTCAGATTTTTGTAATTTGTTTCATCAACAGCGTCCAAAATCCTTTCTGCAACGTTTCGTTTGACAAAATCAAACAGAAAATCATCTTTTTCAACAAGCGCCTTGAACATAACAACATCTGTCTGATTTATCATGTGCTTTGCGGCCGCTTCAAATTCCTGCCTGTTTTTGCCCGTAAGTTTTTTGATTAAATTTTCAGTCATGAAAATACTATAGCACAGAATGCGGGATTTGTCATTTTTTTGTGGGGGTGCAATAAAGTGAGAGGTGAAAGGTGAGTAGTGAAAAGTCGGATACGGGGAGTTTATTATTTGTGAAATCCGACGATTTTAGTTTTTTATAACATTAATAGAAAAATTTTTGTTGAAAATTAATTATCTGATACGGTCTTTTCACCTTTCACTATGTTCTTTTCACCCTAATAAACCGTCTTCTCACCACTCACTTTTCACTTTTTACTTCTACCTAATCCAAATAGAACACAGTAATAACCTTATGCCCTTCTTCCGCATACTGAACAGCATTGTGTAAAGTCTTGCTGGTGTGCGAAAGGAAACAAATCAACTGGTTGCAATCGTCAATAATTTCTCTGTTGCAAACTCTTGACGCATCCGCAAGCGTCATCATAGCGCGGTCTGCATGCTCAATAATATTCGGAACGCCGATAAGCTGGTCCTGAACATCACTCGGCTGCTGGCCGATTGTCTGCGGCAAAATAACCTTTAATTTGTCAGGATTAGCCTTCATCGCCCCTCTGATTGCAGCGGCGTTCGTTCCTGATGAACCGCCTGATGTGATGATTGTATTGCCCTGTCGAACTAAAGCTGTCGCAAGTGTTTCAATCATCTGCTGGTGCGTAATCGGAAGGTTACGGCTGCCGATAATAGCGATTTTTTTGGCAGATTGTCTGATTGTCGCAAGTTCCTGTGCAAGTTCGTCCACTGTGTTCGGTGAATCAGCCGAAACTGTGTCCATATCATCCAAGGGAACCATTATCGACGGTTGTTCGTCTTTGTTATTATCATCAGCACTCATCACAATATTTGTTTCTAAATCTGCCATTTTTCCTACTTTCTAAATAAATTACAATTGCAATAAATATTTTTTTCAAGTATGCTGATTATAACACAAAAAATTAATTTTGGGAATAGGGAGCATGGAAAATCTACTGGAAAATCTTAACAAGGAGCAGAAAGAAGCTGTTCAAACAATAAAAGGACCCCTCTTAATACTGGCCGGTGCAGGCAGCGGCAAAACAAAAGTTCTGACAACCCGCATAGCGCATCTTGTCAAAAGCGGCGTGCGTCCGAAAGAAATTCTTGCCGTAACCTTCACAAACAAGGCCGCAAAAGAAATGAAAGAGCGTCTTGGTAAAATTATCGGCGAAAATACCGTCAAATACATGTGGGTCGGCACTTTCCACGGAATCTGCGGAAGAATTCTGCGCGAAAACATCGACAACTACAACTTCCAGTCAGGCAAAAAACTCGATAAAAATTTCACAATCTACGACGAAACCGATTCAAACGCCGTCATAAAACAGGCTGTGAAAAAATTGAATCTCGATGATAAAGTTTATGCCCCCAAACTTGTTAAATCAGTTATTTCCAACGCAAAAAACAAAATGCAGGACGCTTACACCTTCGCGACCTTCGCGCGCGACTTTAAATCCCAAAAAATCGCCGCAATCTACGAAGAATACGAAAATGCACTCAACAACAACAACGCAATCGACTTTGACGATATGCTTATGCTGACCGTAAAGCTTTTGGAGCAAAACGCACAGGTGCGCGAATATTATTACAACAGATTCCAGCATATTCTAGTCGACGAGTATCAGGATACCAACCTTGCGCAGTACAGATTGGTCAAAATGCTTTTCACAAACAACCTTGAAGAACTTCCTCCCGAACGCTCTTTGTGCGTTGTGGGTGATGTTGACCAGTCGATTTACAGCTGGCGCGGCGCGGATTACACAATCATTCTGAACTTTCAGCAAGACTTCAAAAACACAAAAGTAATCAAGCTTGAACAAAATTACCGTTCAACCGCAAACATTTTGAACGTGGCAAACGCGATTATCGAAAATAACACTGAACGCGTCGACAAAGTTCTGTATTCAAACAAGGGCGAAGGCGAAAAAATAGATTACTTCGAAGCGCAGGATGAAGCGGATGAAGCAAACTTTATCGTCAGTAAAATCAAACAGAATTCCGGCGGCGATTACAACCGCTACGCTATCCTTTACCGTACAAATTCACAATCCCGTGCGCTTGAAGAAGCCTGCATGGCGGCAGCTGTTCCATATCGAATTTATGGCGGGCTGAAATTCTACGACCGCAAAGAAATCAAAGATATCATCGCCTATTTGAGACTGATTTACAACACGGACGACAGCCAGAGTTTCCGCCGTATTGTGAACGTTCCGAAACGCGCAATCGGCGATACTACAGTCAAAAACCTTCAGGATTACGCGGACAAACTTGACATTTCGCTTTTTGACGCGGCTCAAAGAATCGATGAGAACAACGACATACCGCCGCGCACACGTGCAAAACTCAAAGATTTTGCGGAATTGATTTTGAAATTCAAAGACGCGCAAAAAAGCCATTCTTTGCAGGAATTCGTAACGCTCGTAATCGAAAAAACGGGTTATCTCGCTGAACTTCAAGCCCAGAACACACCGGAAAGCGAAGCTGATATAGAAAACCTGCAGGAACTGGTAAACGTCGCAGGCGAATACGAACCTGAGGATATGGATAATATTCTTGGCGAATTCCTCCAGCAGGTTGCGCTGGTCTCAGACACGGACAACCTTGACAACATCGCAAACAACGTCACATTGATGACACTTCACGCAGCAAAAGGTTTGGAATTTCCGGTGGTATTTCTTGCCGGATGCGATGAAGGGATTTTTCCGCATCAGAGAACGCTTAACGTGCCTTCTGAAATGGAGGAAGAACGCCGCTTGATGTATGTTGGCGTGACGCGTGCGGAGGAAAAACTTTATCTTACATCCGCAAAACGCCGTCAGATGTGGGGTGAATACAAATATTACAATCCGTCCAGATTTTTGGAAGAGATTCCGCGCCAGTTGATGGAAACCACATCTTTTGAAGGTTCAACAAGCGGCTCATCAACATTCCAGAACGCAGTATCAAAGGCAAAAACAGGCCAGTCAAAATACAATTATGCGGCCACGCAATCGGACAGTTACGGATTTGTGAAGCCGTCGTCCGGATTTGGCAAAGGGTTTGTTGCTCCGAACCGCGGGCTTGCGTCAGGCGGAAAAACCCATAACAGCACAAGTTCAAATTCAAGCGGGAATTCGCAAAAATCAGGTTACGGATATTCACAGCCGCAAAGAACTCCTTCGCGCACGATTCTGGTAAAAAACAAGGCTAACAAGGCGCGGGACGATGAAAAGGTCAAGGAATTTTTCAAGGACAACGCGATAAAGCGGATGTTGGAAGAGCGCAACAAGCAAGTTGCAGAGCAGCAGCGACAGGAGCAGGAAAAGGCGGAGCGTGAGCAGAGCGCGCCTGTTGTTGAGTATGTTTTTTCAGAAGGCGAGCGGGTATTTCATGACAAGCTTGGAATCGGGCACATCAAGGAAGTGACGCAGATTGGTGAGAGCATGATGTACACGATTGACTTTGGAAAGCAGGGCATCAAAGCCATGGATGCGGCTTACGCCAAACTCAAAAAATTCTAGGTGCTACGCACGTAGGTGGATTTTTGGTAGGGTGAAAGGAGCGTGAGCGACTGGAACCCGTAAGAGCAAACAATTCAATGGAGCGGCTTAAAGCCGTAAGGCTTTAAATAGCGGAATGCTTGAATTGTGCGTACCCGAATAATCCAGACACATTGGAGCTGAATTAGATGAAAGGTGCTTTTGCAAGAATTAGACGCTGGACGTTCAGAATTAGGACAAAGGCGCTTGTAGCAGTCAACGTCTTCTGACGCTTCCCGCAAACTCCGACGATAATCGTGGCATCCCCTCTCCTGGTAGAGGAGAGGGTAGAATTTCAACTTGAGCCCGCTTAAAGCGGAGCGAAAGTTAGAAATTCGGGTGAGGTGCTACGCACGTAGATACACTGGAACTGTCATACCGAAGTCGCTTTTGACAGAATTAGGCTCTGGACCTTCAGGATTAAAACTAAGCCGCTGGGAACGGGCAACGTCTTCTGCCGACATCCACAAAACTCCGATGACAAGCGTTAAATACTCTTCAAATGAAAGCAAAATTTTCATTACAGACCAATATCGTAGAATCCCTTTGAAATTCAAACTCCCGATAAGGTCTTCTCACCTTTCACATTTCACCTTTCACTTATCCCTCCCTCCCCACACTTCTGTAAACAAATGTTACAAACACTCCCAAATACTTTAAAGTTCCCGACGCCAAATGCCGTTAACCATAACAAAGAAATGTTACTAAGCTTAATTGAAAGGAAAACGGGCAGCAAATGGGATTGGCAGCATCACAAGCGAGATTTTTAGCCATAACATCCAGAAAGGCAAACTGTGAATTTCAATCTATGCAGATTGCACAGGAAAAGCTTTCTATTACCCGTGAACTTGAAAAAGCAAGCGACGAGTATCAAAGTTCTTTGAATGCGACAAAACTTGTTTGGGATCCGGACGGAAGCGGCGATAATGCTTTTGACTTAAGCTATGATATTATGATGAGACCGTCCGCATTGAATAATTTCACTCCCAACCTTGTGACAACACGTGACGGAAGAGTGGTTCTCAACAGCAAAATGGCTGCCGCAGCCCGTCAGGCCGGAATTCCGGAAGGCGGATGCGAAGCAACCCCTGAATTGTATGAAGCATTTATTAACCAGATGGTTAAAAATGGCGGTATGAGCGGAACTTCCGCTGAATTGGCGAAAAGTATCGGCTTGCTTGACAAAGTCGGCCTTGGCGCGCCTATGCTTGACAAAACTGATGCGTCAACAATGGGTATAAATGATTTGATTGCATATATGGACCGCCTGTTGCTTAATGGCGCAAACGGAACTGATGCGCAGAAAGATCTTGTTGAGAAAATGAAATTTGATTATGGCGAAGGCCATAACCTCAACTTGAAAGATTCAATTCATGATAAGGGCGATGAAAATTCAAACTTCTTCACCAAAAACGGAAACATTACAACAGATTCTTCGTTTACATTAACCGATCTTCTTACAGAAGACATCACTGTTGCGCAGACCGGCAATAAGAATTCTACAAAATGGTGGAAGAAAATTCTTGCGGGCGTAATGTCAGCATTTACCGGCGGTTTTGCGGTATGGACATTTGGCGGAATTAAAGGTATGCTTGGCGTTGACAAGGGCGGATACCCTGAAGGCGCAACTGAAACCGACAAAGCTATTTTGGATGTTTTGGACAATGTCTTTAATTCATTCTACGAAATATTAGATATTGACGAAAACAATCCTCAGCAGACACAAGCTTTCCAATACGCAATCCAGCAGACAATAGGTTTGTTAAGCGACTGCAGAGACTTAGGCAAAAGAAACCATTCAACCGGGGCTTTCAATGATTGTATAAGCGAGTCAAACAACTACAACGGATGGGTTCAAAAGAGTGCGAACAAAGACAAAAACTACGGCACACAGGCTATCAGCCTTTCAAACCTTACAGAATCCTTCATGACCTACCTTGCACAGGGTATGAACGGATATGACCAAACTTATTACATAACCCAGCTTGGCAAAAAATCTGCTTACGTAACTGATGACCCATATTATATGTGGACAGTTAAAAATCCTGATGCAAATACATCTCAGGAAATTTATCAAGCTGAATTCTACAGCGCCCTGTTCAACAATATCTGCCAGAACGGCTGGTGCGAAGATGAACAGATTGATGATGAAGAATACCTTGGCAATACTTTGAAAAACGCCAGATACTTTGTCTCCTGCCTCAGCAATGACAACTACTATTATCAGGAAAAATACCGCGATGTAGCTCATGTAATTGAGGTAACGGACGAAGATGCAATCACTCAGGCTGAACTTGCTTATACACAGAAAAAAAGCAAGCTGAATTACAAGGAAGAAAAACTTGAACTTGATATGAAAAAACTCGACCTTGAAATCTCGGCGCTTACAACAGAGTATGACACGGTTAAAAACCTGATTAACACCAACGTTGAAAAGACATTTACGCTGTTTAATTCATAAAGCTGCGGCTGATTAAGAGTTTGTGAGAAATTTTGTAATGTCTTCCGGTTTATCAGCAATGATATTTGCGCCATAAGATAGCAGAAACTCGCGGCTTTTGTAACCCCAAATTACGCTAATGCACTTCAATCCGCTGTTTTTTGCCGTTTGGATGTCAACTTCGGAATCTCCGATGTAATAAGAGGAATCTTTGTCGGCGTCTAAAATCTCCATTGCACGAAAAACGCTGTCAGGCGCAGGCTTTTTTCTAACGCCTGCCTGTTCGTTCTCGCCGATTGCGGCTTCTGTCAGTCCGGCAAAATATTTCTCGCACAAATCTTTTACAGCCGCATCAAACTTGTTTGAAACAACACCAATTTTAATCCCTTGCAAATGCAGGTTTTCAAGCATTTCCATAATCCCGTCAAAAGGCTTTGTTTTATTGTACATGTTTTTTGCGTAATGCTCTTTGAAAACTTTCAGGCACTCTTCAAAATCGGGATTTTCACTGCCCTCCGGAATTGAGCGCTCAATTAAGAGCCGAACGCCGTTACCGACAAAATTTCTGACTTCTTCCAGCGTGCGAGCGGGATATCCGAATTTCGCAAGTGCAAAATTCACGCTGTCTTTTAAGTCCTCAAGCGTGTATAAAAGTGTTCCGTCCAAATCAAAAATCGCGCATTTATGCATTAATCCTCACTTTTTCCGGCCGAATTCAGCCGCCATCTTAAATCGTTTCCGTGTCGGGGTAAAATTCTTCCGTATTGGCTTCTCTCAAAAATTCCACCCAGCTTTTGTAATACTCAGCCGTTGCCGTTGTAAATCCTTGAAAAATTTCTTCATACGACTGCTCCATGACGATAAGGCTTGTCAAATCCGCACGACCGGCTTCGTAGTCCGATTTTGAGATATTCATCATTTTGTCGGAATCTTTAACAAGTTTTTCGTTGTAAAAATTCAGATTTTCTTTTGCTGTCAAAAATTGCCCGTAAGTCCTGTTCAAATCTTTCAACGCCTTGTTTTCGACCGATTCACAGTTCAATTGCGCCTGTTTAAGTTTCAATTCTGCGTTTTTAATCTCTGGTGAATAATTGTAAAATACCGGCAGATTCACGATGTTCAAGCCCGCATAAGCGCCTGCCCTGAAGGTTCCGTCATCCGAAATTGCTTTTGTCTGATATCCGTATCCGCCCGTAAGTTCCAAATCCGGAATCCGCTGTCTTATAACAACCGAAAGGTTCTTTTCGGCAACATCAGCCTGTTGTTTTGCAATTTTTAAGTCAATCCTGTTTTGAAGAGAGCTTTGGGCAATCGAATTAAAATCAGGCATTTTGGAATCGGGTTTTGGCGTCATCAGCGCGAGGAAATCATCCGCGTCCGGAAAAAAATCATCGAGAGAGTCATAATCTTCAAGTTTGCTGTTGATTACTTTGTTGAATTCGATTGCTTTTGCCTTGACTTCCGATGCGGAAGTGTTTACGCGCGTGAACAACTGATTTAGTGCAATTTTTGCCTGAATGAGGTCAATTTCAGGCAATTCTTTTGATACGACTTTTTTTTCTGCGATTTCGACCAGTTCTTCAAAAAGTTTTTGGCGCAGAAGAATATTTTTCAAAACAGTTTTTGCCGCAACAAGGTTGATGTAAGCTTCTCTCACATCCATTCTCAAGTCGAATTCAAGATATTCAAGAGTGTTTTCGACAAGTTTCAAATTGCTTTTCGCAAGATTTTTTCTTGGCGTGCGTTTGCCGATTTCAATGGTTTCTGATGCGCCGAGTTGCTGCGGGTTTCCTTTGGCGGCGCGGCCAAAGTTGTAGAAAAGATTTATTTCGGGGTTCTGAAGCCTGTTTGCGGTTTTAATATCGTTTCTGGCAATATCAATATTAAGCCTTGAGGACAAAATATCAAGGTTGTTTTCCTTCGCGATTTCGATTGCCTGTTTTATGTCGATTTTTTTGACATCTTCAACGGCAAAAGAATTTTGGGCGCCGGAAAGAATTATTAGTAATGTTAATATAACCGGAAATATCTTTTTCAAATAAAAATCCCCTATAAAGGTTTGCTAAAATATTATATCCGAAAAACGGAAAAAATGAAGAGAAAAACCGAAATTTTGCAAAAACTCCCGTTTTTTCTGAGGCAATAATCGTCAAAAGACGTAGCACTTTCACATTAACCGTCAGAAGACGTTGCCCGTTCCCAGCGGCTTAGTTTTAATCCAGAATGTCCAAGGCCTAATTCTGTCAAAAGCGACTTCGGTATGACAGTTCCAGTGTATCTACGTACGTAGCACACCTCACCCGAATTTCTAACTTTCGCTCCGCAAAACGCGGGCTCAAGTTGAAATTCAACCCTCTCCTCTACCAGGAGAGGGGATGCGACGATTATCGTCGGAGTTTTGTGGGTTTTGTCAGAAAACGGCGGCCGTTCCAAGCGACTTAGTCCTAATTCTGAACGCCCAGCTCCTAATTCTTTCACAAGCGCCTTTCACCTAATCCAGTTCCAGTGTGTCTACGTGCGTAGCACCAGAATAAAAAGCGGTCCGAAAACCGCAGATAGTTATATATTAACATCAATAAGTAAATGTATATTAATGAAGATATTAAATATAAATTTTATTCTCACAAGTATTACAAAACCTTCACAAATCCGGCATGTTAATATGACAAATAAAGGCATACCATGGTCTTTTAAAAATTGTTTTGTAACAAATTTTAACCTTGTTATGTCTTTTTCGAATTTGTTTTAAGAAACCCTTAGCTTCTGCACTCCAAAAAGATAAACTTCCTACAGAAGTAAAAAAATTCTACCACAAACTTTCATAAAACGCAATCCCCTTTTTTCTAAACAATTGACAAAGTTTAATATAAGAGTTATACTATAAGTGTAGTAGGAAATTTTGTAATTGTTTTAAAAAAAGGATTTTCATTTATCGAAGAATTTGTATGATTATAGTGCAAAATCTTATAATCATTTCGATTTGCCATCTAAATGAAGTATTGCGTTCGGCAAAGTATTTAGTAAAATATTTTAAGGAATGTTAAATTACAGAAAAAATAAGGCAATAAAAACCTGTCACGGGTTTTAAAACATTACAAAGTGTAGAAGGTCATGGAAAAAAGTAAACAGGTAAAGCAAGACACAAAAAAAGCTGCAAAACCTAATGTTAGCAGCCCGATAAAAAGCAATGTCTCAAACCCGATTGCTGACAACGGGATTGTTGCGCGCCTGAACAATTTCAATGCGCAAAAAACCAACAACAAGCTTTACAGCGGTTACTTGAGCAATCCTGTTTCCAAAAAATCCGTGGACTTTGCAGATTTTGTGACGGATTTGGCAGCTTCTCTTAAAGGAAAAAATTCATCGTCAGATTTGTTCACATCAATTCATGATGTTTTTAGCGAGAAATTCAACTGTTTATACACTGCATTCGGACTTTTTCATGAAAAATCCAACTGCATAAATCTCAAACTTCAAAACAAACTCGGAAGCACATATTCCTCAAAAATTTTCATGTCAGATGAGTTCAATCCGGTAGTGGAAAGCTTTAGAACTTCATCTGTGATTTCTCGCGACGATAATAAGTTTTTGAATATTCCGTATCTTCAAAATTCGTCTTCGTTTATCCTTCCGCTGATTTCTGTGAACCACTGTATCGGTGTTATGGTCATCGGGGTGGAAGAAAACGATTTGGATACAGGATTGCTCTCATTTGTGGCGAATTATGCGGCAATGTTCATCCACAACCTTGACCTGCTTGAAAAAGCCAACAAACTTGACAATACAGACACTCTTACTTCTCTGTACAATCACAGAGGATTTCAGGAAGTTCTCTCAAAAGAACTTCAGAGGGCAAAAGATAATAAAACACATCTTTCCATAATCATGATGGATGTGAACAATATTTCTAAAATCAACCGCGAACTTGGCCATGCAAAAGGCGATGAAGTTATCAGACTTCTGGCTGACAAAATTAAACAGAATATTAGGAACAATGATAAAGCCGGCCGCTATGGCGGAGATGAGATTGCGATAATTTTGCCGAACACAAATACAGCTGATGCGAAGTATCTGGCAGAATATATTACATACACGCTTTCGTGCTGTTTTGTGGATGATGTCGGGCCGGTCAAGGTTTCTGTCGGAATTTCGACTTATCCTGATTGCACTGAAAATCAGGAAAAACTTCTTGTCCTTGCGGAGCAGGCAATGTATATTTCGCAGGCAAAAGGCTATAAAGAAGGCATGTCAGCAATAATCAGCAGCAGTGATTACAACTTCTGGAGCGATGACAGCTTGAATTCTTTTGCGGAAGTTCTTGCAAAACGCCACTCGCAAATGGGTATAAATTTTGAAGAAGAACTTGTTCACAAATTCAACAACGAACAAATAAGTTCGCAAAACCACCTGATGGAAATGGCCACATCTTTAGCCGGCGCAATTGATGCTAAAGATCCTTATACAAAAGACCATTCGACATCGGTTTCAAGATACTCGGAAGCGCTGGCGCGCGCGATAAATCTTCCGGAAGACGAAGTGCAGAGGATTAAACTCGGCGCACTGCTTCATGATGTGGGCAAAATCGGAATTCCGGAAAATGTTTTGAAAAAACCGTCGCATCTCTCAGATGACGAGTGGGAAATCATGAAGCAGCATCCGGTAATTGGTGCGGAAAAAGTTCTCGCGCCAAACGAAGCTTTGCGCGACTTGATTCCGATGGTAAAATATCACCATGAGCATTATGACGGAACGGGTTATCCGGAAAAACTTAAGGGCGAAGAAATCCCGCTTTCTGCAAGGATTGTGTCGGTTGCCGATGCTTACCATGCGCTGATTTCAGACAGACCCTACAGAAAAGGACTGGGTGTTGAAAAAGCATGCGAAATCTTGAAGATGGGCGCAGGCTCCCAGTGGGACAGTGACTTGGTCAGACAGTTCATTACAATTGCGCCTTCACTTTCGACAAGTATTTAGGCCGTTTGATTTAGGCTTTTTTGAATTTTGATGAGGCTTTGGAATTTTGTCGCAAAGTTTGTTGACATGCGCTTAAGTCTCATTAAAATATTTTTATGAAAAGATTTTTGGCTGTGTTTTTGATGATGTTGTTTTGCCTGCCGGTCAGGGCAGAGATGCTTTTGACGGGGAAGGCTGAATACACGGCAAGTGAAGCGCGAAAAGAACTTCAAAATACAAATCCTGAAAAACCGGACAGAAAAATTGTCCGCGCGCGAATCACTGACAAAGAATTTGAATATAATAAATCGCTTTTGCTTAAGGGAAAAGCAGAACTGAAAGACAGAACGCTTGCCCTTTTTTCTGACAACTCTTATGCCGTAATGTATAAAAATGAGCCGGAATATGTCTGGTATTATGCGCGTAACGGCACGCTCACGCATTATGAGATTAAAGACGGGGCGGCATATCCATACAAAACTTTCAAATATGACCTTTCCGGTGCCATGGTTAATATGAGCCTCAGGGTTTCAAAAGCCGAAACTTTTATTTTCAGTCCTGACGGAAGGCTTATAGCGCACTGGTTCAAAAGTAACGGCTATGACGAAACCGGCCGGTTGATTATGAGAAGAAAGTATCTGGAATAAGATTTTTGAAATTTTATTCGGAATTCTTTCTCATCCCCATAATTCTTTCGATAATATTGCACAAGTACAAATACATAAACATTGGTATGCTTGCCGCTGCAGCCGTTCCTGCGCCCTCTAAAAAGAGTTTTGTCCCTGGCGGCTTTGGCACCGGCAAAGGAATATTAGAGCGAAAGTTATTCTTAGGCAATGAATTTACGGGATAAATTTTCATATTTTACCTCATTAATTTAACGATTTAATTTATAATCTGTTTCGGTCCGCAAAACATTACATAGCAGGATAATTGATGATAGGTATTTGGAATTCCTGTATAGTTAAAATGTTAATTTTTTTTAAATTTTGAAATTTGCCGTATTGAAAATTTTTTATATTTTGTACAAAATAATTTTGCTCAACGTTATAAACTTACAGGAAAAAAATATGAAAATACCCCAGATTCAAGCGCACTTTATGCGTGGTAAAGCCGGCTTGAAGAGATTCCTGCCGCAAAAAGTTATACCGCAAAATATTAAAGAAAAAGCAATTAAAAAAATTATTCCGACTGCCATGATTGCAGCCGAATCACTGACCAGTCTTTCTGGCCATGCACAGCAGGTAAATAAAAACTTTCTGGCTTATGGCGGAATTGAACCGAAAAAGTTTTCGATTTTTACCCCCTATATGCCAAAGCTGAAAGAAGAAGCGCCTGCGTTGCCGCCTTTAGGTTCAATAGATTTTGTGCCGAAAAATAAATTGAATAAAAATTCAATGTGTTTAAGAGAAAGCTACAAAGGCACTGTTGAAGAACTGAATTATTTTATCGAAAAATTGATTCCGAAGCGCCACGGCAAAAAGGATTACAATCCATTCTACCGCAAAGGTCAAAGCTTCATTGATATCGCGAAAAAATACAACGTAAACCCCACTGTTCTTATCGCAATAGCCATGCAGGAATCCGGAAGAGGAACATCAATCGCGGCTGTTAAAATGAGAAACATCGGCGGAATATATTTGAACAACAAACATGCAAAATTTGAAAATGTTGAACAATGTATTGAAATAATGGCAAAAACAATCGATACAAGAATCCGCGAGAACTGCAAAACCATTAATGCAATCGGCCAATCAGGCAGATATTGCGACAAATCCGTAAGCGATTTGTGGGTTAAAAATGTCGTGTTCTTCTTAAATAAAATGTAATTTATTTATTTTTCAGACTTGCCAAAACTTCCGTAACGGATGCCGGCAAGTCTGTTTAATAATTAATATAATTTATTTCAAAAGAAATCTGTTCAGTCTGTCGTAACGCTCTTTGATGTTGTCGTCGTTTTGGAAATATTTTTCAAACTTCGGATTTTCATTGTCTTTAGATACAGATTTTATGATTTCTTTTATTAAATCAAATTTGTCATCAACAGACATATTCTCAAAATCCGTCAAAAGATGTTCGCGCATTTGAAGCTTTGTTTTAATCTCTTTCTGACCGCTCGAAAGCAATCTGTGGTGAGCGCCCATTTGCGTTACATTGCTGAATTGTGCAAACGGAGATTCTTTAATGTAGGATTGCAAGATTGTATAATATTTTTCGTCTTTGAGAAGAATTTTTCCGTCACGAACCGACTCAATAAAGTAGGCAAAGTTTTTTGCGTATTCTTTTGAAATGTCTTCAAAGGGAAGTTTCTCTGCAATGTAGGTATTAAATTGTCCGCCTCTGACAGGCTCCAGTTCTGTTTGGCGAAGGTTTAAAAAATGTTCTTTTGATGTTTTTGAAAAGCGGAATTTGTTTTCAAAAAGTTTGTCGAGTTTTTTGAGCGTGTATCTTATGCCGTCCATCGTGTAAACTTCCGGAAAAGTATCTTCATTATTCAGGCTCAAAATCCTCTGGTCTGTCTCAAACCAGAGATGTGATTTGAAACGGTTAATTACATCGAAACTGTTTCTGACAGAATCGTTTTGCAAAACAACAAATGCTTTGTCCAAATCACTTCCGGGAAATGCTTTTTCTAAACCAACAGAGCAGGTCGGGTCGTATCCGGCTGTGACAATTTTTACGTTTGGCGAAACCCATGCGGCAGCGTTTTTGACTTGAGTTATATATTCTTCTTCAATTTTTTCGGAAGATTTTTTTAAGTGTGGAAAGCCCGTTTCCGCTTTAAAATATTCAACAAATTCTTCCTTAATTTTTTTCGGAAGATTTTCTAAATATGAAAAATTTTCGCGTCTTATAATTTTGTTTTGCGGAAATAATTTATCGTCGAGCGCTTCATAAAAAACCGACGATTTCATCTTTTGCCACTGGCTTATAAGATCTTGTGTTGTGTTTATTGTGATTTTGTCCAGAGGCCGCGTAATTCCAGTGAATGAGGGCTTGTTAACAGGCAAAAAATTGTTCGTTCTAAACGTGTCCTGCATGGTGTTTGAAAACAAATTTCCCCTTTTGATTTGTTGATTTTCAACGTTGTTTAATTTGTTTGTGTAAATCCGATTTGCCGATGTAATTTTCATAATTCCGCCTGCCTTATTTTAAAATAATTTTTTGCCGTGATTGTCGCGGCCGCCTAGGTTTAAAAGATTTAAACTTTCGGTTTTTTCTCTTAAACTTTCTATAAAATTTTTGTCTACATTTTCTTTGTAAGCCTGATGATATGATTCGCTTGCCTTGATTAATCCTTTTGAATTTTCCGTAAAATATTTCAAACTTTCGCCCGCATTTTCAACATGGTTTGCAAAATAGCCGGGGTGCGCAAATGAGAGAAATATATTTTTTTCATCTTTCAAATTTTCGATAATTTCTTCATAAGAATTTTCGCTTGCCGCAACAAGTTTTCCGTTTTCAAAATGAGGAGAATATTTTTTCAGGATTCCGTCAAAATCAGAAACTTCATTTATGGAAAACGGAATTTTTCCGTTTGTTTTTAAAGTTTCGACTGATGCGCCTTTGAAATTTTCCATGATATTTTTGTACAAAATTTCCGCGTCCTGATTGATGTCTGCCGCATGCCGCGTGAGAGCATGTTTGGTCTGAACATAATGATAAATCCGCCAGTGAATGTTCATCAGATTGCCGTATTTTTTGTGTTCGTAATATTTTGAAAACTCGTCAAAAGAAAATTTTGTCAGCGGACATTTTTCACCGGCCTCATTAATAAAATTGTTTATCATCTGAAGTCGTTTTTGCTTAATATTTTCGAAAAATTTTCCGATATTTTCAGAAAAAGGATTTATCCCGTAAGCAAGAACTTCTGAAATTTCGCATTCATTCGTTGATTTGGGCGCACTGTGAGCAAAACTTATCTCAACTCCCGGTACAAATTGAAGATTTTTGTATTTTGAAGGGTTCTGCGAAATAATCTTAAAAGCCTCTTTGACACCGTCAACCGTGTCATGGTCTGTTAGTGCAAAAATGAATTTTTGTCCGGTTTTTTGATAAAGTTTGTCTGCATATTCAGCCGCCTCTTCTAGAATATTTTTGACATAACCCTCTCCGTCAGAATAGTTGGAGTGGCTGTGCAAATCCGCTCTGAAAATCCCGTTTTTCATATTTTCCGGCGTGCAGACAAAGTTTTCTTTTGTCAGTTTCGGCAATTCTTTTAAAAGTTCATCCCCGCTCATAATGCATGTGAGATTTTTGAGAGGAATCTTGTTTTCGCTCACATTATTTGCCGCCGATGAAATCTCTTTTGCAAGAGATGGTGCGCGGCGGCTTTTTATGTAATAAAAAATTCCCAAACCTGCAGCAAGCGCGCCTGCTGCGTATGCGGCAGGTTTTTTGTATTCATCATAAAACGATTGTTTTTTTTCTTTTTTGCGAATGCCCGTGTTTTGCCTTGAAGCCCGCTCAACAGATGCATTCTGATTAGAAAACGTGATTGCAGAAACTTTCATTTTAAACCCTGTAAATTATATTATTATAATATCTCTGATAAAATTTTTTGCTATTGCCTTTTTGGTTTTCTTAATAATAATTTACATAGACGGTTAATCAGGCAATGTCATCATCTGATTCGGTGCAAAGGATTTTGCGTACAGTTTTTTCTTTTGTCCTGTCCATAAGAACAAAAAGCACATCACAAGGCTCTACAACAGTGTTTCCTGTCGGAATAACGTACTCGCCTCTTTTGTAAATCAGACTAATCAACGCGCCTTTTGGAAGATTCAATTCATACAACTGTTTTCCGGCCGCAAGAGCGTTATCTGATACCGTGAACTCAATCATTTTGTTGCGGTTGTCTTTGTCGCCGTATTCAAGAATTGAATCATGATTTTTTTCAAGCGGCGCATCGACTTTTAAAAGTTTTGCCGCGTACGGAATTGTTGTTCCCTGCAGCAAAACCGAAATAATTACGACAAAAAACACTATGTTAAAAATCTCAAACGCATGTTCTATATTTGCACTCAGCGGAAATGTCGCAAGCACAATCGGCGCGGCTCCGCGAAGGCCGACCCAGCTTATCATCAGTTTTTCTTTCAAAGTTCTTTTGAATCCGATATCGCACAGGAAAACCGCAATCGGCCTTGCTATAAAAATTAAAACAAGCGCTGCAAAAAACGCTTCTTTTGTATGCACAAAACCTTCTTTGAAATTCACAAGCAATCCGAGAATCAAAAACATCACAATCTGCATAAGCCATGCAATTGCGTCATGAAATTTTATCAAAGTTTTTTTGTTCACGAATTTATGCGCCGCCATCACAAGCCCGCATACATAAACTCCGATAAACCCGTTTCCGCCGAAAATTGAAATGAACGAGTACGTAAAAATTACGCACGCCAGCGTAATCACAACATACAAACTGTCGTATTCCAATTTAATTTTATTAATAAGAACAATCACAAACCTTGCAATCAAATATCCGAAAACAATTCCCAGAATCATTTGTTTGAAGAAGTCAATAAAAAGTCCTGAAATATTTAACCGTCCTGCAATCAGTCCGATGATTCCGAGTGTCAAAAATACCGCCATAGGATCGTTGCTTCCGGATTCAAATTCTAGCAGAGGTTTTAAATTGTTTCCCAATCCGATGCTTTTTGAGCGCAAAACTCCAAACACGGCCGCGGCGTCTGTGGAAGATACAATTGCTCCCAGAAGAAAACATTCCAAAAGCGGAAGATTCAAAAAATAATAACTGCACAATCCAGTTACAATTCCCGTTATAAAAACTCCGAAAGTTGCAAGAACAATTCCCTCTTTTACAGTCGGTTTTACTTCGTCAATATTTACGCTCAATCCGCCCATAAAAAGAATGTATGATATCGCAACAATTCCGACGTTTTGCGCAAGCGTGTAATCCTCAAAATGTATTTTTAATATCCCGTCAGAACCTGCAAGAATTCCGACGAGAATGAAAATCAAAAGTGACGGTACGCCGAACTTTCCGCCGATTTTGTTGAATAAAATTGCACAGACCAATAGAATTGATGTTATTAATAAAATTTCGTTTAAAATCATTTGTTTTTATTTTTTCATATAACTAAAAAATACTTTTGTTAAAATTCGCCGCATGCAGGACAACTGTCGCTTCTTGAGATTTTTAATTTGTTAAAGTCCATTGTAAGCCCGTTGAATGTCAAAAGATTGTCTGTCAAAAGTTCGCCTTCGCCGAGAATTATTTTCAAAACTTCCATGCTCTGCAAAGACGCGATTGTTGTAACTGCGGGGCTTGCGATTCCCTTCACAACATCAGCCAAAAGTTCAGCTTCCGGAATTATGCATCTGAGGCATGCTGATTTGTTCGGCAAGATTGTCATAATTTGTCCGCAAAAAGCGGTTACGCCTCCATATATCAACGGCTTGCCCGTTAAAACCGCAATGTCGTTTAACAAAAATTTTGACGAAAAACTGTCAAAACAATCGACAATTAAATCGTAATCTTTTACAATTTCCTGATAATTTTTTTCATCCAATCTTAAGTTGTAAATGTTCACTTTTATATCCGGATTGAATTCATTTATCCAGTCTTTTGCAGATTCGACTTTTATGCGTCCGATTTCGGAAAATTTGTGAATGTATTGTCTGTTCAAATTTGAAATTTCAATGACATCATCATCGACTAATCCGATAGTTCCGATTCCGCAAGACGCTAAATTTGCAATCACGGTTGAGCCAAGCCCGCCGCAGCCGCAGATTAAAACCTTTGATGCTAAAAGTTTTTTCTGCCCTTCTTCTCCAATTTCTTTGATTAAAATATTTCTGTCATATCTGTGCATTTTTTGCTTTCTTTTTTGAAAAGAAATTTCTAAATTTCCTAAATAATTTTTTAAAATTTTCACTCAAATCCGCAATAAAAACTTTATCATTATTTTAGAATTTTCGCAAAAATATTAACTTTTTTTAATTTATTTTCTTATTCAATTTTTAGTGCTAAATTTACAGTATTAAAGTTCAAAAAATTATAAAAATTTTTCACAAAATTTTTCTTAAAATCCGACAAAAAATTTTAAAAACGTATATATGGAGGATGTCAGAAAAAAGAACTTAATTTATATTTAAAACACTTACTTAATCAGGAGGAAATATTAAATGAAAAAAGATTACGAACAAATTCTTAGCAGCTATACAGGCGGAGACTTAGACCTTTCTGGCTGCACAATCAAAAATTTGGAATTAGGCAATATTGAAGGAAACTTAAATCTTTCAAAATGTGTTATAGACAAATTGACAATCGGCTGGGTTAGCCGCGAAATCAACATGTCAGGCGCTGAAATCAAAAACTTCGCAAGCCCGATTGACGCTGACAGCGTAAACATGACAGGTACAAAAGTTAAAAAATTGCCTTCACACATCTACACAGGCAGCCTTACAATGGAAAAATCAAATGTTGAAAAACTTAACACAGATATCAGAACAAATGTTTTCAACATTTCAGGCACAAAAATTGAACAATTGCCGAAAAATTTCCGCGTAAACACTCTTATCGTTGATTCAAAAGTTGCTAAAAATCTTTCACTTACAACTTTGAATATGTGCGGTGAACTTGTTATCGACGGACGCAGATATTTTGAACAAAACGAATCAGGATTCAACTTCTGCAGTGTAAATTCTGAAGTTCAGGAATGCGCTTGCGTGTAAGAATTTTTGCATAACAAAGATTAAAAAGGTTTCGAAAATTTTCGAAACCTTTTTTGTTGGAAATTATAAAAATTTTTTTAAAATGTTTACGCATTTTTGCGCTGCCATAACAAGCCCGCAAAAAGAAATTTTTGTTGAAAATTTATCTAATCCAATTCCAAAAATATCTTTTTGTTTTTTGTAAAATTGTTGAAGATTTTTCACTCTTTTTGACCGAAACAAATTTGCATTCCTCAGGCTGAACCGCGCGCGGATAATACACATCAGGATTTCCGAAAAGCATGGCATATCCGACCTTGTAGTTTTGCGGGATTTCAAGATATTCGCACAAATCCGGAAACATTTTTATCACGGAATATGCAATTCCGCACCAGCATGTGCCTATATTTAAACTTTTTGCATAAAGTTCAAAATACGAAAGCGCAATCACCGGATCAATATCACAGCAAGGTGCATCAACCGGCGCTGAAACGACGAGCATGTGCGGCGCGCCGCGAAAAATTATATCCTCGCCTTTCAGAAACGCATTTTTATACCTGTCGAATTTTCCGGCAAGATTTTTCAACGCAGGATTTGTCAAAACGCGAAGAAGTTTTCCGTTAGTCAAATCTCTGAAATCATTCATCACTTCAACATCATCAATGAATGCAAAATGAAGTCCGTGGTTGTTTACGCCGGTGGGAGTCCAGTTAAGCATGTCTTTCAGTTTTTGCATTTTTTCATGGTCAATATTTTCATTCTTGTAGTGTCTTATGCTTCGGCGGTTTTTGATTAAGTTCAATATTTGTTCATCATCCGGCATGTTGTCGCAAGTTGCGGAATCTTCCGGATTTTTTCCAAAAATCGACAGCGCTCCGACAGGGCAAACTGCAAGACAGTGCTGGCATTTTATACAGCGTTCTTCAATCAAAACCGGAACTTTATTTTCGTCAAATTCCAAAGCCTTTGCCATACAATCTTTGATACATTTTCCGCAGTGAATGCAGTTTTCGTTTACGTGAAATTCCATGTTTCCTCCAAAATTTTTTGAGTATAATTTTGTGCCAAATTTTTTATACTATGAATCTGAAAGGCGTTTTGATTCGCGCTAAGATTCTATAAGTTTCCGCCGGAATTTCTGTCAAAATTTTTAAATCAGGAACTGTGTCCCGAGAAGAATTCTGTGAGAATTCGGCTGACTATCATTTTGACAGAAAATATAGTTTAAAATCAACCTGACAGCCTGGCCTTTGATAAAATAATTTACACCGGTTGTATATTCGCGTTTTTTGTTGTGAGAAACATTCGTGTTCGGGTCAAGTTCGTCATAGCGGAAAAGCACCTGAACTTTTGGGGTAACTTTGTAGGCAACGGTTGCATAAAAACCCGAGGCCTGTTTGGTGCTCAGGCCGGCCGCGCCGTTGTAGCCGTCTGCGTGCGCCCATTCAAAACATGTGGAAAATCTTTTGTATTCATAACCCGCGTAAGCGCCTGTCACAAAAAAATCAGTATGTCTTTTTCCTGCTGCAATCCCTCCGCCTGTGACGATTTTTCCGTATTTTCCGTTTGTTTTTGCGAGCGGTTTAAAGTTAACCCATCCGTTGAATTCAACGCCCGGGAAAAATGATGAAAAATAAGTATCAGAACTTAGTGCGCCCAAATCATAATCTACAAAATCATAATTTCCGTTAACGCGGAGCCCGAATTTTCGAACAGTTCCGAAGGTTCTTGAAATTTGCGAACGGTTGATAAACGGCAGTGTATAAGGGCTTTGTCCGCCTTCAATACCGACCATGGGGCGCGTATTACCAAAGATTATGCGATGGTGAGGAATTCTGTTTGTCGCAATGTATGCGTCCTGAATAAATTGCTGCATAAACGGCCTTACTGTTTGCGGAGTCGGGTCAAGCATTAATCTGAAATCTTCATGTCCGCCTTTCAAAACCCCGTCAAGGTTTATATTTATAAGCCCGACTCTGTACAAAAAATCATTGTCCGTGCCTTCCGGCATATCGTATCGCGCGTGAGTTTGGAGCGCAAACGACGGATGAAAACTTTCCAGCGGTCCTCTCTCAAATTTCATCGTCGTAATGTCCTGGAGCAAGGGTCTTGGCACATCTGTCCGCTCGATTTCCAGATGGTAAACTTCTTTTAGTTTTTCGGCAAGCGTCGGCTCTTTAATTTCTTCCTGTACAATATTTCCATGAACTTTTTCATCCTGCGGTTCTGTTAGGTTAAGATGCGTTTCAAGAAAAATTTCGGACTCCTGGTTTCGGATTTCGGCGGATGTTGAATCAGAAACTATTTGAGAATTTTCTTTTTCCTGTGAAGGTTTAGGAGCGGGCGCGGCAAGTAAATTTTCTTCAGAAATTTCAGAAATTTTTTGCTCGCTGCGGACGATTTCCAAAGCCTCATGGGTTTGAATTTTTTCAACTGAAATTCCATCCGCCGCATAAGCCGCAGATGAAATCGCAGTTAATAAAATAATAATCCCTAATTTCTTTTTCATTACAATCCAAAAATTTAAAACAAATTAATCGTTTTCTTCATTTTTGTGTCGGTCATCTCTTAAGTAAGCTGTCCAGAACAATAATACAACAAATACAAAAGCTCCGACCATGTTTCCTAAAGTAACAGGAATCAGGTTATTGAAAAGGCAGTTGTGCCAGTTCAAAACAGAAAGCTGGTCAGCGGTTAAGCCTGATGCGGCAACGACTGCAGGCGTATTTTTCAGGAAAATACCGTTAGTCAAAAAGTACATATTTGCAATACTGTGTTCATAACCTGATGCAACAAATGTCATAATCGGGAAGAATATCGCAAAGATTTTACCGATTACATGTCTTGAAGAAGACGCCATCCAGATTGCAAGGCAAACAAGCCAGTTGCACAAAATTCCCCGCGTGAAAGCTTCAACAAGCGGCAATGATGCTTTTGTATAAGCTGTTGTAAGCCCCATAACGCCAAGCGCTTCATGCGAATTGTGTGAACATCCCGAAAAATAAATCAAAGTCGCAAGAATTATTGAGCCGACGAAGTTTCCGAGGTAAACGAGCGACCAGTTTCTCAAAAGTTTTGCGAGGCTTGTTCTTTTTTCAATAACCGAAAATGTCATCATGACATTTCCCGTGAAAAGTTCTGCGCCTGTCAAAACAACCATCATCAAGCCGGTTGCAAATGTCATTGCGCCTACAAGTTTTGCAAGCCCCCAGCTTAACTGTTCGGTTCCTGTCATAACGGTCAGCGAAACCTGTGCGCCAAAAGCGATTAGGGCGCCTGCGGCTATTGCAAGGACAAAAGTTTTGCTTTTTCTGTAATTTGCCTTTGAAGGCATGACTGATTCTGTCAATTCATGAGCGACATCAGTGGGGTTGATACAGTCTTTTGTATCAAGGTTCTGATTCGGGGTTAACGTTGCTGTCATTTTTTTCAATCTCCTTATAAAAAGTATTCCAAAACTAAACATTCCAACTTGTTTTAAAAAATCGGAAAATGTCGGCTATTTGTCGGCATAAAAAATGTTAAATTGTAAAATAACAATGACTTTTGGCTAGTTTCAAAAGTCTGCCGAAAAAAATTGTATATCGAAAATTTTTATTTTCAATAGGAAAAAAGTAAATTTTTTGAAAAATTTTTTCACTTGTAGAAGAAAATATTTCACCGCGGATTTTCCGGCAAAAAAGGCCGGTTTTACCGGCCTTTTAGAATCTTTTGCGCAGATTTCTATTTGCTAATTTGGCAAAATTTACCAGACCACTTTTTCAATAAGTTCAATCTCATATCCGTCCGGATCTTTGACAAAAGCTATTTTTGTACCTTTGCCGTTCAAATCAAACGGTTCGTATAAATATTCGTAACCCAGTGAATGAAGTTTTTCGCTGAATTCATCAAGCGACTTTACCGAAAAAGCGAAATGTCCGAATCCGTTTCCCAAATCATAACCGTTTGCAGGCGTTTCATCGTTATATGTCAATTCAATCTGGCAGACGCCTTCTTCATCATTCAAAAAATACAGTTCGCAATCATCAAGTCTTTTTTTCTTATCAAGCGTCATATTCAAAAGTTCTGTGTAAAATTTTACAGATTTTTCCACATCCTTCACTCTAATCATCGTATGTAAAAATTTCATAAAACCCTCCTTTGAATATAATATATCACAATCAAAAATTTTTCTGAATTGATTGCTTTTGAATTTTGTCTTAACTATAATATCAGTGACTAGATACAAAAACACGGATTGCGGCGGCAAAAATTTCACAAAACACCGTCCGCACTCGGAAAAAGGAGAAAATATGTCAAGAAAACCTATCATTGCAGGAAACTGGAAAATGAACTTACTTCAATCACAGGCAAAAGAAGTGTTTGAAGGCGTTAAAAATTTCGTAAAAGATTACTCGGCAACAGAATTGCCTACAATCGTAATTGCACCTGTATTCACATCAATTGCGGCTGTTGAATCAGTAAAATGCGACTGCGGCTGCGGCGGAACAAAAATTGCTATCGCCGGTCAAAACTGCCACTGGGAAAATTCAGGCGCATTCACAGGCGAAATTTCTGTTGAAATGTTGAAAGACGCAGGATGTGACTACGTAATCATCGGCCACTCAGAAAGAAGACAATACTTCTCTGAAACTGATGAAATGATTAACAAAAAAGCAAAAGCAATCCTTGCCGGCGGCTTAATCCCGATTATCTGCTGCGGCGAAACTCTTGAACAAAGAGAAGCAGGCGTTACAGACTCATGGATTGCAGGCCAAATCAAAGCGGCGCTTGACGGAATTTCATCAGAAGATGTTGCAAAATCAGTTATCGCATACGAACCGATCTGGGCTATCGGAACAGGCAAAACTTGCGATTCAGACGAAGCTAACCGCGTAATCGCCATGATTAGAAACGTTGTTAAAGAAGTTGCAGGAGCTGTTGCTGCTGATTCAATCAGAATCCTCTACGGCGGCTCTGTTAAACCTTCAACAATCGAAGAACAAATGTCTAAATCAGACATCGACGGTGCTTTAATCGGCGGCGCTTCTTTGAAAGCTGAAAGCTTGAACGAAATTATCGAAAAAACTATGAAATTGGCTGTTGCTAAGTAGTTTTTCCAGTAATTAATAATTCAATAAATCAAAAATCCCGGTTTGTATTTTTTATAAGCCGGGATTTCTGTTTTTTTGAAGTTGTGCAGGGCGCTAATACTGCAATAAAAATAAAAGCCGCAGAATTTCTGTTTCTGTCCGCAAAATTTGTCGGGTGCGAAATTCTTTGCAAAAAACAGTTTTTTATACTATAATCTGATTTAAGATATTAATATAGGAGTAAGATATGGCTCAACAGTTTAACGCACAAAATATTAAAAAAAGAACATCAGTTCTGGTGTTTTTGAAAGGTTCAACAGCGCCTCTGGTGCTTTATGTTGAAGAACCGGAAAAAATGTATGAAGAATTCAAGCAGGCAATGAAAAACCCGACGCCGCTTTTCATCGAAAGAGAAACCGCAGGCCCTTTGAAAAAAGTCTGCTTTATCTCTAACCAGATAGCTTCTCTTGCCCTGCAAGAAGAACAATATATGTAATACAGGTTTTGTCATGAATCATAAAATACTAATCGACGAAATAGAAAATTCTCCAAATAAAATATTTCACTGTCATTTTGAAGACAAAATTGACGGGATAATTTCAGATGAGCCGATTTCGGCCGATTTGGAACTGAAATCACTCGGCGATTTTATAGAAGTCAGCGGAAATGTTAAGGGAATTGTTAAGCTGGAATGCGATTTGTGCCTGAAAGAATTTGATTACAATCTGGATTTTCAAATAGATGAAATGTACGCGAAAAACGCGCTGATGGATGAATACGGGCAGGAAACCGAACTCAAAGACGGCCAGTTTATAACAGATTTGAACGGAGAAGACGAAATCGATATTTATGACTTATTGTATCAATCTGTAATATTAAATTTACCAAATAAAAAAGTTTGTGGTATAAATTGTAATGGGGACAACTTCACAAAAGAAGAAGATTTGTCCGACCCTCGATTGGATGTATTTAAAAACATAAAAATCGAAAACGGATAAATTTCCCCGAAAACGGCACCACGTGCCGCCTTTTCCGTTCTTCGGACAAGGAAAAAAGAAATATAAGTAGTAGTAAAAATAAAAAGGAAAAAGAAAAATGGCAGTACCTAAGAAAAGAACAGGACATTCCGCACAAGGCAAAAGAAGAAGCAACTGGAAGGCAACAAAGCCTGCAACAACAAAATGCCCTAACTGCGGCGAAACAGTGTTGACTCACACAGTTTGCACAGCTTGCGGCACTTACAAAGGCAAACCGGTAAGCTTGAAAGACAGAGTTGAAGAAACTCCGGCTGTTGAAGAAAAGAAACCGGCTAAAAAAGCTTCTAAAAAAGCAGAAAAAGCTGAAGAAGTAAAAGTTGAAGAGCCGAAAGCAGAAGAAGTTAAGGCTGAAGAAACAACTGAAGCGGAAGAAAAAGCTGAATAGTAAGACGAAACAACGTCTGCATTAAGTTTGATTGTGAAAAGTGAAAATCTAAGTGAAAAGAAGTTATCAGCGCACTTGCTCAGGTTGTTTTCCGGCTTGAGCCGCGAAGTTGACTTTTCACCTTTCACTTTTCACCTTTCACTAAGATAACGGAGAGGGATAATATGACAAGAATAGCAATTGACGCAATGGGCGGGGACCATGCTCCGCATGAGATTGTAGCCGGCGCTGTTTGGGCGGCTAAAGAATACGGCGTTCCTATTGAACTGGTCGGAAAACAAGACCGTATCGAACAGGAACTGGACAAAATTTCCCATGAAGGTTTCATGACTGATATGGGCAAAGGCGGAGCCGCTAAATATCGAATAAAAATCGACACCTCTAAGCTTGATATCAAAATTACCCATGCCTCAGAAGTTATTGAAATGGGCGAAGCTCCGGGTCAGGCTATTCGTAAAAAGAAAAAATCCTCCATTGTTCTTGCAGTTGACGCAGTTGCACAAGGAAGTTCCGACGCAGTAGTTGCGGCCGGTTCAACCGGTGCTGCAATGGCATCAAGCTTGTTCGGACTCGGCAGAATTCCCGGAATCGACAGACCTGCAATCGCAGTTACCCTTCCGACTATCAAGCAGCCGATTGTAGTTATTGACGGCGGCGCAAACAGCAATTGTACGCCTGAAATGTTACATCAGTTCGCAATCATGGGTGCAACCTTCTCTAAAAACGTTCTTGGAATTGAACACCCGAGAGTCGGCGTTTTGAACATCGGTGAAGAAGCCGGTAAAGGTAACGAACTTGCTCAGGCAACTTACAAACTTCTTGAACAGGAACAGGAAAAAATCAACTTTGTCGGTAACATTGAAGGTAAAGAAATTTTCCTGAGCGTTTGCGATGTTGTAGTATGCGACGGTTTTGTCGGAAACGTTGCATTAAAAGTAACAGAAGGCACTTCACAAATGCTTTTCAGAATGTTGAAACAAGAATTCAAATCTGATTTGGCCGGTAAAATAATCGGACTTTTGGCAAAACCGTTCATGAAAAGAATTTATACAAAAATTAACTATGAAGAATTCGGCGGCGCATTGTTGCTTGGCGTAAAAGGTATTACCGTAATTTCGCATGGACGCAGTAAGGCGTACGCAATCAAAAACGCGGTTCGCGTTGCCAAAAATGCTGTTGAAACCGGCATAAACGAAAAAATAGCAAAATTTTATGAGGAATAATTAATGTCAGAAAAATTGATTCCGCTGAGAATAGCGGGTGTTGGATACAGTTTACCCGAAACAGTTGTGACAAACGATGATTTAACAAAATTGTACGAAACTTCGGACGAATGGATTTATACAAGAACAGGTATTAAAGAACGCCGCGTGGTTTCAGGCAACGAAAACGCAATAGACCTTGGATTTGACGCATCTAAAAAAGCCATTGAAAAATCAGGAATCGACCCTGAAGAAATCGACTTAATAATTGCGGCTTCATCTGCGCCGCCGGATTTGTACCCTGCAATCGCATGCCACATTCACGAAAGACTTGGCATCAAAAGACAAATTCCCGCATTCGATATTACAGCAGCATGCTCAGGTCTGATTTATGCTATGAGTATTGCAAAAGCCTATATCGCATCAGGCATGTATAAAAATATTCTTCTGGTTGCAACCGATAACAACTCCAGACTTGTAGACTGGACAGACAGAGGAACTTCAATCCTGTTTGGCGACGGCGCTGGTGCAATGGTTGTCACTCAATCCGAAGACGGCATTGACGACATCATCGCAATTGATATCAAAGCTGACGGCAATTACGGCAATTTGATTGAACTTTCTTTTGACGGCAAAAACTGCCCGTTGGTTGAACCTTACGAAGAAAAACCAAAAGGAATCAGAATGAACGGCCGCGGGGTTTACACATTTGTTGCGAAAATTCTTCCGCATTACGTTGAAGAACTTCTTGAAAACGCCGGTATGAAAGCAGAAGATGTTGACTACTTAATTCCGCACCAGGCAAATATCAGAATCATTCAGGCAGTTCAGGAGCGCCTCGGATATTCTGATGAAAAAGTCGTAACAAATATCAAATACTACGGAAACACATCAGCCGCATCAATTCCGATTGCGCTTGCAGAAAGCGTTGAAAAAGGAAACGTTAAACTTGGCTCAACTGCAATTCTTTGCGGTTTTGGCGCAGGTATGACATGGGGCGGGGCAATTGTCAGACTTCGTGAAGGTATTTGCTAGATTTAGCCGTAAAATCTGATGAAAAAATTTTTATTTCCTCCTAAATTAATTTTGGGAGGAAATTTTTTATGATAACAAAACTCACAAAAGATAATTTTGATACTGAAACAAAGAACGGTTTAAAGCTTGTGGAATTTTTTGCAGACTGGTGCGGGTTCTGCAAAAAACAGGAGCCTGAACTGGAACAGATGGATAAAGTTTGGATCGGGCAGGTAAATATAGACGATGATGCTGAACTTGCGAAAAAACATGGCGTCAACTCTTTTCCGACATTTTTGGTATTTAAAAACGGAAAAGAAGTCAACCGTTTCAGCGGCCTTCGCAGTAAAGAAGATTTGATGAATGTTTTGATGAAATATATTTAGGGTTGGAAGTTTATCCAACCTTTTTAATATATTTACTTTTGGCGTTTTTGTAATATAATTAGCACAGGAAGTTATACTTTGAGAGGGATATATTATGAGTAAGAAAATAGCGTTTCTTTTTCCGGGTCAGGGTTCGCAATCCGTTGGTATGGGAAAAGATTTGTATGATAATTTCGAATCTGCAAAAAATGTTTTTGATACGGCAGATAAAGTTTTAGGAAAAGAAATTACGACAATGTGTTTCGAAGGGCCGGAAGATAATTTGAAACAAACTGTTAACACGCAGCCTTCAATTGTTACAATGTCAATCGCGGCTTTAGAAAGCTTGAAATCTCAATGCGATATCAAAGCGGATTACGTTGCAGGCCACAGCTTGGGTGAATATTGCGCGATGTACGCTTCAGGCGTTATGTCTTTAGAAAATACTCTTAAAGCAATCCAGAAACGCGCGGACTTGATGGCTGCAAGTGCAACGGGAGGCGCTATGGCAGCTGTTTTGAATGCATCGGAAGAAGTTTTGAAAGCAGGCCTTCTGGAAGGTTCAAAAGCCGGTTACGTTGATGTTGCAAACTACAATTCGCCCGCTCAAGTCGTTCTGACAGGCGATGAAACTGCTGTTAAAGCGGCATCGGATTATTTGCTTGCAAACGGCGTAAGACGTGTTGTTCCTCTGCCGGTTTCAGGCGCTTTCCACTCTAAATTTATGGAAAAAGCTGGTCATGAATTCGAAAACTTTGTTAAAGACCTTGAATTGAACAATGCTTCAATTCCTGTTGTGACAAACGTTGACGCTTCTGAAACTTTGAATAGCGAAGATTTCAGAGAAAAAATGCCGAAACAAATTTATTCATCAGTCTACTGGACTCAAACTATTGAAAAAATGGCGGCAAACGGTGTTGAAATTTTTGTCGAAATCGGGCCGGGAAAAGTTCTTGCCGGATTGAATAAAAAAATTGCGCCGGAAGCTAAAGTTTTCAATATTTTTGACAAAGCAACTCTTGATTCAACAGTTGCGGCTCTGAAAGAAGAATTGGCATTAGTATAGATGAAAATTTTTAAAACATCTTTGTTTAAAACTTTCAATAAAACAGATTATTATAACAGCAAAGAATTCTATCAAAAACATCCGGATTTGGCGCCTCGAAATATTTATCTGTATGAAGGCAGAGTTTTGAAAATGGAAGATGTGAGAAAATATTTAGACAAAATGACAAGAGAATCATTCGGTGAAAAATGTTCAAGATGGTTTTCAAATTTGAAGAATATTTTCTCAAAAACAAAATAAACAAAACGCCGGAAACTACTCCGGCAGGAAAGAAATGTAGGTCGGAACTGCGGTTCTGATAGTAAAATAAGGAGAAAATTAATGACAGAAAGAAAAATCGCTTTAATTACAGGCGGCTCACGCGGTATTGGTTTGGCTTGCGCATTGGAACTTGCAAAAGCAGGCTGCGACATTATTATCAATGATATTTGCGACGCTGAAAAAGCTCAGCCGGCTCTTGACGAAATCAAAGCTTGCGGCGTTAACTCATCCTTTTATCAGTTTGATGTTTCAAACGATGAACAGGTTCAGGCAGCAGTTGATGCAATGATTAAAGAACACGGCAAAATCGATATCCTGCTTAACAATGCCGGTATTACAAAAGACGGTTTGTTCTTAAGAATGGATATGGAACAGTGGGAAAGAGTTATCAAAATTAACCTGACTTCAGCATATTGCGTAACTCATGCCGTAATCAAACACATGTCAAAAGCCCGTCAAGGTTCAATCATCAACATGTCAAGCATCGTAGGCCGCCACGGAAACGCAGGTCAGGCAAACTACTCAGCTTCGAAAGCAGGTCTGATCGGCTTTACTCAAACTCTTGCAAAAGAATTCGGCTCAAGAAATATCCGCGTAAACGCAGTTTGCCCGGGCTTCATCCAAACAGCAATGACAGCAGAATTGCCTAACATCGATGAATACTTGAAAGCAATTCCGATGAAGAGACTCGGCACACCTGAAGATATCGCAAAAGTTGTTAAATTCTTAGCCCTCGATACAGAATACGTAACAGGTCAGGCTATCGAAGTTGCCGGCGGTTTGATGATTTAATCATACCCGCAAAAAGTAAAGATTTTTAACAATCTGTGCGACAAATTGTAAATTTCTTGCAAAAAAATCTTGTGCCGACTATAATGTAGTAGACGCGAGAGCGAAATTTCTAAAAAGTAGTAATACAATAATTTATGAGGAAAAAAAGATGAGTACATTAGAAAAAGTAAAAAAAGTTGTAGTAGATCAGTTGAGCGTTGATGAAGCTCTTGTTACTCCGGAAGCAAGCTTCACAGCTGACCTTGGTGCTGATTCTTTAGATACAGTTGAATTGGTTATGGCTTTCGAAGAAGAATTCGGATGCGAAATTCCTGATGAAGAAGCTGAAAAAATCCAAACAGTTCAAGACGCTGTTAACTACATCGATTCTCACAAATAATTGATGTGATAATTGCTTTGCGCAGTGTTGCAGAGCGAAATTAAAGATTTGCGAGGGCGAAAATTGAATATTAATTTTCCCCTCGTATATTTTAAAAAAGTTTTCTAAATCTGTATATTCTTTTTTTATAAATAGCGGATATCAGAAAAAGATTATTGTTAGCTGGCAGTAATCGGTAATAGTAATTGTAAAAGGTAAAGAGATGGCTAAAAGAAGAGTTGTAATAACAGGACTTGGTGCGGTAACTCCATTCGGTGTGGGTACTGATAAATTTTGGAACAGTCTTGTTGAAGGTAAAAGCGGTATTTCAACATCAGAATCAATAGATGTTTCAAAACATGTCGTAAAAATTTCGGGCGAAATTAAAAATTTCAACCCTGAAGAATATCTTGACCCAAAAGAAGCTAAAAAAATGGACAGATTCATTCAGTTTGCAATGATTGCGGCTGATGAGGCCGTAAAAGACGCCAAATTGGAAGAAGTCAAAGATGTTGACCCGTACAAAATCGGTGTTATTGTAAGTGCTGCAGCAGGCGGTTTCAGAACGTTTGAAGACAACCATGTAAGAATTCTTGAAAAAGGCCCGAACAAATGCTCTCCGTTTACAATTCCTATGATGATTGTAAACATGGCATCCGGCAGAATTTCAATGAAATACGGCTTTAAAGGTGTCAATAAAGTTGTAGTTTCGGCATGCGCAACAGGTACGCATACAGTTGGTGACGCTTTCCGTTCAATCCAATACGGTGATGCTGATATTATGGTAGCAGGCGGCTGCGAAGCAACAATCTGCGATGTTGGTATCGGAGCGTTTTCAAGCGCCAGAACACTATCAAAACGCAATGATGAGCCTCAAAAAGCATCACGTCCATGGGATGTTGACCGCGACGGTTTTGTTATGAGCGAAGGCGCCGGTGTTCTTGTTTTAGAAGAATATGAACATGCTAAAAAACGCGGTGCAAAAATTTACGCAGAAGTTGTCGGCTATGGCCAGACAGGCGATGCTTATGACGTTGTTGCTCCGGATCCGGAAGGTCAGGGCGCAATCCATGCAATGAAATTTGCTCTGGAAGATGCTCAGATGAAGCCGACAGATGTCCAATACATTAACGCTCACGGTACAAGCACAGGCCTTGGCGATGTTGCCGAATCAAACGCAATTGCAAATGTCTTTGGCGACAGAAAACAAAATCCGGATTTGATGGTTTCTTCAACCAAATCTATGCACGGACACCTTCTGGGCGCAACCGGCGCTGTTGAATGTATCGCCTGTGTTAAAGCTATTAACGAAGGCATTGTTCCTCCAACTATCAATCTTGACAATCAGGATGAAAAAGTTGCAGACCTTGATTATGTTCCGCATAAAGCAAGAAAAGCTCAAATCCATGCCGCTTTGTCAAACTCTTTCGGTTTTGGCGGACAAAACGCTTCAATTATTATCAAAGAAGTTAAATAATTACATATTAAATGTTCTATCAGCCGTCTTCATTCTCTTGAGGACGGCTGTTTGTTTTGAAACTCTCGTCTGAAAATATATCATCAATATTTGCCAAAAGTTCTTCATTCTTGGCATGTATCATCTTTGAAAATCCGGTTAGTTTTGCAATTTTTTGGTCCTCATCCTGATAATATTCGAGATATGTAATAAGGATTTCAATTAAATCGCTTATTTCGAGTGCTTCAGAATAGCAGTCGCCAAGTTTTTTAAGATTCATCTGTTTTCCTTAATTTTATTAATAAAAATCTGTTTTATATGATAATTATCTGTTATATATGACAGATATGATATAATATTTAAAGATTTTCGTCAAATAAGTTATAATTAAAAAATGGAAGAGAATATCAGAGCACTTGTTAAATCATTATTGTCCAGAAACTGCATGACATTGACTGAATTGTGTGACAAATTGTCCGAAAAAACAGGCAAAAGTTATACATTAAACAGTTTGATCGGCAAATTAAAGAGGGAAACGTTTTCACTCAAAGAAGCATATCTGATGGCAGAAATCCTTGGCTATAAAATCGAATTTATTAAAAAATAACAGGGTGCGTATTTTGCATTTGTGCATCTCAGTTTCAGAATAGCAGCCGCCAAGTTTTTGATGATTCATTCAATTGCCTCCTTAATTTGCAATACATCACTTATTTGTATTAAATAACACATTATTGTGTTAAATATATAATATTTGTCTTATTTTGTCAAGAAAAAATATAATATAAATATGAATATAAAAAATTATGTAAAATCTTTGTTGCAATTAAATGCTGTAACTATCAAAAAAATGGCGCAATTGATGAGCGAAAAATCTGAACGAGTTTATACTCAGGGAAGTTTATCAAACAAAATAAATCGCGAAAGTATTACACTCAAAGAAGCATATTTAATGGCAGACATCCTTGGCTATAAAATCGAATTTATCAAAAAATAACAGGTTGCGGATTTTGCGTGAAGAAATTTTAGCGTAAGAAAATTTTAACGTTTTTTCTTCTCCTTCTCCAAAACTTCCGAAAACGAAATTATCGGCTCCATCCTGTATCCGCAATCCTCTGATAGTGCGCCGCCCATGGAAAAAAGTTCCTCCTGCGGATAGCGTCTGCAAATCCCCGGACGATTTTTGTGGATTTTGCATTTGTGCGTCTCAGAATCAAGATTTGTGCATTCGAAAATCAACCCGATATCGTCTTTACCAATGACTTTGAGGTATGTGTAAAAACGGTGCAGAAGTTGTAATTTCTCAAACTCCTTTTCATCCTGAATAACATGTTTGAAATGTTTGACATAAATTTGTGTGCAGCATTTGCCGCAAGCCTTGCATTTGCCTGTCCGGTAATATTTTCTGCGCAAAATTTTTGATAAAAACCATTTCCTTAATTTTAATAGCATATTTACATGATAGCAGAGTTGAATTTGTGAGTTTATAAAGTTTTGTAAAGATTTTGGCATAATTTTGGCAAAAAATAAAATTCAGAAGAATTAAAAAGACATACCCCAAGAAATAAAACAGCATACTATAACATAACCAAAATAACCAACCTTGACCTCTGATAACCAAAATAAGAGGTCTTTTTTTGCGGGAGGGTTAGTCTTTTTTGACGGTAGTGTAGTGGAAGCGTCAGAATACGTTGACTGTTTTGAGCGACTTTGTCTTAATCCTGAACATCCAGCGCTAATTCTGTCAAAAGCGCCTTTTACCTAATTCATACCCAATATTCCTACGTGCGGAGCACCCGTAGTACCTCACCCAAATTTCTAACTTTCGCGCCGCTTTAAGCGGGCTCAAGTTGAAATTCCACCCTCTCCTCTACCAGGAGAGGGGGTGCGGCGATTGTTGTTGGATTTTGCAGGTATCGTCACAAGACGTTGGCTGCTCCAAGCGGCTTCGTTCTAATCCTGCACTTCCGCGCCTAATTACTTCAAAAGCGGTTATTTCCTAATTCAGATCCAATGTTTCTACGTGCGTAGCACAATAATTAATTTTTTGTTTATTTTTTCGGGTTTTGGCGAAAACGATGGTATAACATAATTATAAATAATTGTCTATAAATTAGTAAAAGGAGATAAAAATTATGGCAAAAACAATTGGTATTGACTTGGGTACAACAAACTCCGTTGTAGCAGTCATGGAAGGCGGCAAGCCTACAGTTATTGCTAACGCAGAAGGCTCTCGTACAACCCCTTCTATCGTCGGCTTCTCTAAAACAGGTGAAAAATTAGTCGGACAGCTTGCAAAACGTCAGGCTATCCTTAACCCCGATAAAACAATCGCGTCTATTAAAAGACACATGGGCGAAGATTACAAAAAAAATATTGACGGAAAAGATTACACTCCGCAAGAAATCTCAGCAATGATTCTGAGAAAGTTGGCGGATGACGCTTCTTCATACCTGGGCGAAAAAGTAACTTCAGCTGTAATCACAGTTCCTGCTTACTTTAACGACGCTCAAAGACAGGCTACAAAAGACGCAGGTAAAATCGCAGGCTTAGACGTTCTTCGTATCGTAAACGAACCGACTGCTGCGGCTTTGGCTTACGGTCTTGAAAAAGAAAAGAGTGAAAAAGTTCTTGTATTCGACCTTGGCGGCGGTACATTCGACGTTTCAATCCTTGAAATCGGCGACGGTGTTCACGAAGTTCTTTCAACTTCAGGTGACACTCACTTAGGCGGCGACGACTTCGACCAAAAAGTTATGGATTGGATTTGTGAAGAATTCCAAAAACAGGAAGGCATTGACCTTAGAAACGACAAACAGGCTATGCAGCGTGTTAAAGAAGCCGCTGAAAAAGCTAAATGCGAACTTTCATCAGTAATGGAAACAAATATCAACTTACCGTTCATTACAGCTGATGCAAACGGTCCGAAACACTTAGACTTGAATTTAACAAGAGCTAAGTTTGAAGATTTGTCACGCGATTTGTTGAACAGATGTAAAACTCCGGTTGAAAACGCATTGAAAGATGCCGGCGTTTCAAAATCCGACATCGACGAAGTTGTTTTGGTCGGCGGCTCAACCCGTATTCCTGCTGTTCAGCAGTTAGTAAAAGAATACACAGGCAAAGAACCGAACCAGTCAGTTAACCCTGATGAAGTTGTTGCGGTTGGTGCGGCAGTTCAGGCGGGTGTTCTGGCAGGCGAAGTTAAAGACATCGTTCTTTTGGACGTAACTCCTCTGACTTTGGGTATTGAAACTTTGGGCGGCGTTATGACTCCTCTTGTTCCGAGAAACACTACAATTCCGGTTTCAAAATCCCAGGTATTCTCAACAGCCGAAAATAACCAGACAGCCGTTGATATTCATGTTCTTCAAGGTGAAAGACCGATGGCAGGCGACAACAAATCTCTCGGTATGTTCAGACTTGACGGAATTCCGCCGGCAATGAGAGGTTTGCCGCAAATCGAAGTTACCTTCGATATCGACGCAAACGGTATTGTAAACGTTTCTGCTAAAGACAAAGCAACTAACAAAGAACAAAAAATTACAATCACAAATTCTTCTAACCTGAGTGACGCTGATATTGATAAAATGGTTAAAGAAGCCGAAGCCAATGCTCAGGAAGACAAAAAGAAAAAAGAAGAAGCTGAAATCAAAAACAATGCAACAAGTTTGATTGGCTCAGCTGACAGAATCGTCAAAGATTTCGAAGGCAAAATCGATTCAGCAGATCAGGCAAAACTCGACGAACAAAAATCAGCGCTTCAAAAAGCATTGGATGAAAACAAATCAACTGAAGAATTGAAAAAATTGTCAGATGAATTGCAGCAGACAATGTTTGCGATTTCTCAGAAAGCTTACGAAGCAGTTCAAAAAGAAGAACAGGCAACAGCAAGTTCTGAAAGCGCCTCATCAGCATCTTCAGAAAACAAAGACGATGATGTAATCGATGCGGAATACACAAAAGAATAAATAAAATCTAAATTAAAGAAAAGGGCGGCGCGAATGCGCCGCCCTTTTTTATTCAAATATTAATGTTCAATTATTACGCAATGTAACAAAATAATCACATGCCGAAATCCGCGCTTTTCAAAATTTTTATATATTTATACACGGTTGCACTTTTAACAGTCTGAAGAGAGGATAAAATTATGACAAACATTAGCGCGATGAGAACACTGGCAGAACTTAACAAGCTTGAAGAAACGCGGAATTCGGCAAACGCTCAGCCCGCGGCAGAAAACAAACCGAAATTTTCATTGTTTGGTTTTGGATTCGCTTCTTCCGTGAACCAGCAGGATGAAATCCCGCCGGAAGAAAAAGGGTTTCACCAGAAAATCTGACACTAATGTTATATTCTTCTCAGACTGTGGCATATATAAATTAATTTCGTCTCAAATAGTTAAGGAGTAATCATGGCAGATTTGAAAAAAGAATCGGGCGGCGGCAGAGTGATTTTGTCAGAGCGCTACGAAACCTACGAACCCCGAAGCGGTGAATACTGGTACAGCATCGTTTCTTCAAAATACGGCGCTGACAGCGATGAAGCCAGAAGAATCGTTCAGGATTTGAAAGAATTCAATGGCATAAACCCCTTGTCGCTCATTGTTCAGCCGGATATTATGAAACTGCCCGAAACTATCATGCTCGGCGCAAAAGAATTTAAACTCGATTTTGACAAAAAAGTCGATTTTAGAAGTTTCAGATTGAGTTCAGTTTAATTTTATTTTAAAAACTAAGCGCCGGAAAAATATTTCTCCGGCGCTTGTTGACAATTTTTGTGTAACAATATACCATTTAGATATGGCGCGATATACGTTCAATACGCAAATAAAAACGTCTTTTCTATACAGCAAAGCCCTCATGAATTGGATTATTTTTGCGGCTTTAATCTTTGCATGGATTGCTGTTGCGTCTTTTGGCAAAAGTAATTTTTCCTTTCTGCCGTTTTTCATTCTTGTGTTTTACAACTGGTTTTTGTATAGACCGACTCTGAAATACTGGGATATGGGCGGATTTACCAAAATGACAATCGATACGGATTCAAAAGTCATTATTTTTGATGACCGTGTCCGGCTGAAAATGGCTGATGTCGAAAGAGTCAGACTTGTGCTTGATGAGAGGCCGACAATGTTCTGGTTGTTGGGATTTTTAAGCCAATACACAAATCTTGTGAATGGCGAATTGATTTTCAAAACTGACGGTGCAAGGCATTCTGTCATTTATGTTCAATACAAAAAAGATGTCAAAAAAATAATTTCAATAATGCGTGAAATGGGAAAACCCTGCAGAATTGTTCATGAAGAACTTCTTGATGAGGGAATTCCTCCTCATATCTGGTACATTTACGGGCTTGGAATCACCGGTTCTGCATTAATTCTTGCGATTGTCGAGTTTTTTAAGAAAATTTTTAGTTCGTAAAAAATGTGAATCTTATTCAACCAATCCGCCGTTGTATAAGACAACATAATCCTTTGTTATTTCATCCTGAAAATATTCAGGCAATTTATCAAATTCATGTATGTCAACAAAAAACGGAATGTTACTTTCTGAAAGAAGATTTTTAAGTTCAAAAAGACTCTTATTTTCAGAATTGAAACTCTTTACAACCAAATCAAAATCGCTGCCTTCATGAGCATCTCCTTTAATTCTGCTGCCGTAAGCCCAGATTTCTGCATCCGGACAAAATTTGTCAAAAATGTCTGTCAGCATTTTTAAATATTCAGGTTTAATAAATACCCTATTCATTGTCTATTATGTCCTTCAAATGATAAACATCTTTTAAAAAGTCATCTATCAGAGTAAGAGTTTCTTCCGCAAAAGCTTTTCCATAATCATGTGCGGTGTTGTTTCGATTATCCCGGTATTTAAACCAGCGGCTGACTTCAGCCTCATCCAGGAGTGCCGTTTTGTGCGCTTCTCTGAATAAATCCTTAAATGTTAACATATCGACAGATTTTTTACTAGCAAAAAACGGTGCCAGCCTTTTTCTTAAAAGTTTTCCGCTCTGTTCAAGAGTAATCTCAAAACTCTTCACAAGTGAATTCCGATACATCTCATAATCAATTGAACCTTCAGGCGCTGATTTTATGCATGTATAAGATTTTTCAAGAGTTTCAATACATCTTTTAAGATATTCAGTATTTATAGTCATAACAACTCCGCTAATTTTTTCTAAAAAAGCCGGCATTTCTGCCGGCACTTTTTTAAATCTTTGCCAACTGCAAATAGTAATCGTTTGCTCTTTCAAACTTGTGAGCCGCGTTGAAAAGTCTGCTTTCTTTCAATTGCGGTGCAAGGATTTGCAAACCAATCGGCATGCCGTCTTTATCAAATCCCGCAGGAACGCTCATCCCCGGAATCCCCGCAAGGTTCGCTGAAATTGTCGCAATGTCTGTCAAATACATCGCAAGAGGATCTGATGATTTTGCGCCGAGTTCAAACGCTGTGTTCGGGCAGGTTGGCGAAATCAAAATGTCAACCTTTTTGAACGCTTCAACAAAATCCTGTGTGACAAGCGCTCTCATCTGCTGTGCTTTTTTGTAATAAGCGTCATAGTAGCCTGAAGAAAGTGCGTAAGTTCCAAGCATTATGCGGCGTTTAACTTCCGGACCGAAACCTTCTGCACGCGTTTTTGTGTACATTTCCATAAGGTTTTTAGCGTCAGGCGTTCTGTAACCGTATTTTACACCGTCGAAACGAGCAAGGTTTGATGAACATTCTGCCGTTGCAAGTATGTAGTAAATTCCGATTGAATGTTTCAAATTCGGCAGTGAAATTTCAACGATTTCAGCGCCAAGTTTTTTGTAATCCTCAATCGCTCTTTGCATTGCGGCCGCAACATCATCAGAAAGCCCTTCTGTCATGAGTTCCTTGATAACTCCGACTTTCATGCCTTTGATATCATCGTTAAGGTGCGCGGCGTAATGTTCAACCGGCAAGTCCAAAGATGTGGAATCTTTCGGGTCATGTCCTGAAATTACTTCCAATAAATTCGCCGCATCTTCAACAGTTCTTGCAAAAGGCCCGATTTGGTCTAAGGATGACGCGAACGCAATTAAGCCGTATCTTGAAACACGTCCGTAAGTCGGTTTCATTCCGACGATTCCACAGAAAGATGCCGGAAGACGGATTGAGCCGCCGGTGTCAGAACCCAGTGCCAGAGTCGCTTCACAAGATGAAACGGAAGCTGCTGAGCCGCCTGATGAGCCGCCCGGAACTTTTTTCAAGTCCCACGGGTTGTGAACCTTTTTAAACGCCGAGTTTTCGTTTGAAGATCCCATCGCAAATTCGTCCAAATTCGCTTTTCCAACAATCGGAACAAGGTTGTTTAAAAGTTTTTCAGTAACTGTTGCGTTGAATGGTGAAACAAAGTTTTCCAGAATTTTTGAGGATGCGGTTGTTTTTGAGCCGACCAAATTCATGTTGTCTTTCAAGGCAAGAGGAACACCTGCAAGAAGCGGGAGTTCTTCGCTTTTGGCAATTTTTTCGTCAACTTTTTTTGCTGTTTCAAGCGCTGTTTCTTTTGTCAAAGAATTGAATGCTCCAAGTTTTTCATCCAATTCGGCGATTCTTTCAAACGCCGCATTTGTCAATTCCACAGCTGAAATTTCTTTATTTTTAAGGGCTTTGCTTTGCTCTGCCGCTGATTTCTTTAAAATCTCGTTCATGCTTTCTCCTTAGAATTTATATTGGCAAAAATGCCAACCTACAAAAAAATTTTATGACAAAAATACCGGTTTCGCAAGTGGGTAAAATCACAAACGGGGGCGAGTTTTGAATGTTTGAAAGATATGGTTTTTAAAAATTCGAAACTATATAAATAAACCGCAGTTGATGAAATCAAAGCCTTAAAAATAAAAATTAAAATAAAAATTCCGACTCCTGTTCTGAGCCGGAATTTTTTGCGTTAGTATCAAGAAAGGTTGGTTTTTAAAATGAGAGAGTTTTTCTATTAGATATTGTGCATATTGTCCACAATTTCTTTGCGCTGAACCCAGACTTCCATTCCGAGTTCCTGACCTGCTTTTGTCAGTGCATCTTTGATTTCTTTGAATGAGAATTTTGATTTTTCTATATTTCCGAGCAAAAACATTACGAAATGTCCTTGCATTAAAGTTTGTTTGATATCTTCGATATTGACTTCATATTCTGCCAGTACTGCCGTAACTTTTGCGACAATGCCGACTTTGTCAACGCCTGAAACCGTTACTATTATTTGCTGGTCTGACATGATTCACCTTCTTTTGCTGCTATCGCAACAGGTTCTGCTGATTTAATCCAGTCCGGTACAATGTATTTCCCGATTGAGTGAACTTTGCAATAAAGTTTCAAATCGTTTTTAATTTCCGGCGCAAGAATATAGAGTGCAATAATGTTTGGAACAGACATTGCAATCATCATCGCGTCTGTAATATTGATAACTGATGCAACGTTCAGTGAAGATCCGATTACGATAAACATACAGTAAATAACATCAAATGCGAGGTTGCGTTTGTGACCTTCACCGACAAGGAATGTCCATGCTTTTTGTCCGTAATATGCCCAGCTTATCAAAGTTGAAAGTGCAAAAAGAATTACGACAACCGACAAGATATACGGGAAGAATGAAATTACTGATTCAAACGCTGAACTTGCAAGTTCAATCCCTGAAATCTGGCCGACTTCTGTTTTGTCGAGAATTCCTGAAAATACGATTGCAAATGAAGTCAAAAGACACAAAATTCCGGTCAAAAGAGTTTCCAGCAATGCAACAAAGCCTTGTGAAACGGGTTCGTTAGTTTTAACTGTCGCATAAGCAATAGCTGCAGCTCCTGTTCCGGCTTCATTTGATTGAACAGAACGTCTCAAACCTATGATAATTGTTCCAAAAATACCGCCGGCAACTGCGTGTGGAGAGAATGCTTCTTTAACAATAAGCGCAATCGCATGAGGTATGTGAACAAAGTTTGCAAGAATGACAATCAAGCCTGCGCCGATGTATAAAAAGCACATTGCAGGAACAAGGACTGTCGTAACTTTAGAAATACTTTTAATCCCGTCAACAACAGCAAGCCACACAAGTATTGCGATTACAAGGCCGAACGCCCATGCATAACCATGAAGGAAACTGCTTTCGCCGCCTGTAATCAGGATTAATTGGTGTGCTGATTGGTTAATTTGAATCATGTTTCCGCCGGAAATTGCGCCTCCGATACAAAGAACCGCAAATATTGCTGACAGAGGCTGGCCGAGCCATCTCATTTTCTTTCTTGTCAGGCCGTGCGCAATATAATGCATCGGACCGCCTGAGACTGTTCCGTCAAGGTTGAAACGTCTGTATTTTACAGCAAGCGAGGCTTCGACAAATTTTATTGACATCCCGAGAATTGCGCCTGCAAAAATCCAAAACGCCGCACCCGGTCCGCCTATTGAAATCGAAATTGCTACACCTGCAATACTTCCGATACCGATTGTTCCGGATAATGCTGTTGCAAGTGCCTGAAATGATGAAACTTCGCCGTTGCCGTCTGAAGATTTGTCTGAAGGTTTTATAATAACATCAATAGCATGTTTCATACCCCATACGGAAATCCCTCTGAAAAACAGCGTGAAAAATATTCCGGCCGCTAAAATCCAGAAAATAATTAACGGTACGCTTGACGAACCTATTTTTACAGGGAAGAAAATCCATGACGCAACTGTATCGGAAACCGGCGCGATATATTTGTCCATAAACGCGTCTACGTTCATTGCGCTTGCCTGTTGAACATTAAATAGGAGTGTCAAAAGTACAATTAAAAGTTTGTTCATTAAAAAATTTCCTTTCGGTAGCTTACTAATTTAACAGGGTAAACATACCATTTCAAATTACCAACTATTTAATACTAGCAAAAACGGGTTAAAACATGCTTTATTTTTGTCAAATCGTTACAAAAACTTAAAATTTATCTCCGGATACGATGTTGATAATAAGCAGAATTTCAAATATAGAGAAAGTTTCAGGGGGTGTGAAGTTTGTTTACAAAATTGAATTTATTGTGCGGGATTTGAGGGATTCTATTTTTGCGGAAGATGTTTCGATACATTTTTTTAATTCTTCATCCAAATCTGCAAGAGATGCCAGTTCTTCAATCATTGCAATAGTTTCGGGGTTGGAATTTCTGTAGATGAACATATTTAGTCCGGCTTTGATGCCTTTTATGCAGGCTTCTGTAGCGCCGTAAGATGAGACGCCTTTCATGATCATGTCATCTGAAATTATAATGCCGTTGTAGCCAAGGTTTTCTCTTAAATAAGAAAGCGCTGTTTTGCTTAGAGACGCGGGGCAGGTTTCTTTGTCAAAACATGTGCAGTGGAGGTGGGCGGCCATAATCATTTCAATTCCGTTGTCGATTGCGGATTTGAAGGGGGATATGTGAGTTTTTTCCATTTCTTCAAGCGGCAAATCTATCACGGGAAGAGTAAGATGGCTGTCGGAATCCGCGTCGCCATGACCCGGAAAATGTTTTGCGCAGGGGATAATGAAGTTTTCGAAATACGTTTGGGAAACGATTTTTTCAGCACGCATTATGTCCTGCGGATTGTTAGAAAATGCGCGCTCGCCGATAATCGGATTTGCGGGATTTGTGTTGACGTCAATACAGGGGGCAAAATTCAAATTTATGCCGTAATCTTTCAGTTCACGTGCGATTTCTTTTGTTTGGTTTTTTAGAAATTCTTCGCCTTTTTCCCATGCATATCGTGCGGATAAATATTTTTTGCCGTTGTGAATGTTTTCTGTGCGCTCGACCCGTCCGCCTTCCTGATCAATTGAGAGAAATAGCGGATGTGAGGATTTGCTTTTTATTGAAGAAATCAACTCTTTGAATTGGGTTTTCGATTCAATATCGTATGAAAAAAAGATAAGTCCGCCAAGCGGATGCGAAAGTGCTTTTTCGTAGCCTCCGCCTGCAGTTCCGAGAATAAACATTGAATATATTTTATCTTTTAAATCCATTTTTCTCCAAAAATTTTTGCGTCTCTGTGGTTTGTTTAAAGGCGCCTCAGGTTTGTGATTTTTCTGCCTGAGGCGTGTGAAATTTTTGCGCAAATTCTATTGTTTTATGCTGAAACTTTTGCCTGGAAAAGCTTTTCTTCCAGCGGGTAAAGTTCTTTGAAATTTCCGCTTTCAACAACTGCTGCGATTGTGTCGAGTATTAAATCTCTGTCAGAATCGGACAAAGCTTTTGCGCTGTCATTGAGCTGGATTTCTGAGGAATTTTGAAGAGTTGAAAAACCTTGGTTAAGTTTCAAAAATTCTTCGTACTCATCAAGAATTCTTGTTTTGAATTCATCGATTTTGTACTCCTGTCCCATGTAATATTTGACGTCTTTTTTGAACTGTTCGAGATATTCTCTGACAAATCTGACTTCGCCAAGGGTTTCTTTTTCGTCGTATTCAGCGCCGAAACAAAGGTTGTTCAAAACCGGCTTTTTCAAATCTTTAATAACAGCCGCCCAAAGTATACACCCCAGATAAAATCCGATGTAAGTGTCGATTAGATTCACGATTTTGTGGTAGTACATTTTGAACTTTAATTTTTTCTGATTGAAATTTCTTAAAGCACCCAAATCCGAATAAATATAATCAATGCTCGGCACAAATGCACTGAGATTGCAAATAAATCCCGGGTCAAATTGAACGCCTTCTGTAAAGTCAAATTTTTCTGTCATTTTTAATTCCTCTTATATATATTATAATAATTCGTATTTTTTACCTTTTTTTTGGATTTTTTCTCTGTAAGTTTTGTCGTACTGGTATCTGTAACCGTTTACAACACTGTTTACGACGGCTTTTGAGAACTGTTTTTTCGCAGACCAGTAAGAAGTATGCGCAAGAAAGAACGGCCGCCAGCTCCAGGCGCTTGAATTGTCAAAAACAAATCCCGACGGGTTTGAAATCTGCATATCCATCAATTCTTCCATCTCTTCAAAGGTAAGATTTCTTGATGAGGGGAATCCGAGCGGATCTTCGCGGAAATTCACCGTGAGCCAGAAAATCCCGTTTTCCATAATGTATTTTAACATTAATTTATTGTAAAAAGTCAATTCATAGTCAGTGTCTGCAATGTCCGAATAAAACAGTACCAGCGGGCTTGCAAAATTCACAACACCTTTTACTGTGCCGGCAGGTGAACATACGTTTTCGGTTGCTGTGTCCATTGCAAGATAATGTTTTTTCAAAGATTCGTCATTATTATCAAAAACCAGATGTCCGCCGGATGATACAACACCGATTTTGCCTTCAGCAAGAGCGGCGATGCAGGTGTCTTTGCGCGGGTTTTCGGCAACGAATTTTCTCATATCGTCTGAAACCGAAATCGCGTTGAAAAGTTCTGTCAGATTGATATATGGAAGCGTATTAAAAAGATATTCATAAGTTATGAAGGTTCCGGCAGAATATCCGTAAAGAATGACCGTGCGTTTTGCGGCTGATTCTTCTTTGATTTTTTCATTAAGATTTTTGACAATCGGCTGCATGTGGTGCGGTTTTTGAACCCAAATCGCGTCATGCATGTATTGAGTTATAAGACTTCTGACCTGATAGGCAACTGTCGGGCTGAAGTTTTTTGAAATATCAAGTTGTTTGTTTACAAAATCCAAATCGGTTTTGCTCAAATCGCCCCAGAAGAATATCTGCGGCTCTTCAAGAATATTCAGACCTTCTGTTTTCAGCATAAGCTGGCGGATTTGTTCATTTGTTTCAAATCGCTTTTTCATAGCCGGATGAAGCTTTCTGACGCCTTTTTCAAACCAGTTTTTCATTTTTTCGTTATTGTTGTTTGAGCCGTTTATGTATAAAAAGCTCATATCAGCGGCGTTGCAGGTGCTTTGTGCGCTAAATAGCAGAAGAAGTGTCAAAATACTTAAAAAAATCTTTTTCATAATTTAATGTTAGCATAATTTGGCAGGTTCTCAAATTGTGTCGAAATTGTAAAGATTATTTTTTCAGTGGCAAAAAATTTATTTACGGGATTTATAATATTTGAAACAGATTTATGAAAATATCCCCGATAATAAATTTTAATTACAGAAATCAAAGTTTGCAGACCAAAAAGCAGGAAAATCAAGCTCAAGTACAGAGCAAGCCGATGGGTCTGGATTCAATGCTGCCTTCTGCTGCAGTTTACTCAGCGGCGCAGATTAACTTCGGGGAAAATTGTGATGTTTTGAAGAGTCAGCTTTTGGCGCTAGACGATGTTCACTGTCCCGGATGCGGTAAAAAAATGCTTAGTGATAAAACTATCAAAGAACTGGTAAAAGAGGCAGGGTGGATTCGAAGCCTTCCTGAATATGCAAGATTTTTGACCAAAAACAAAGACTATTTTCACCCGCAATTTAAGATGTATATTGATTTTACCACTAGTATTGCGCAGACACAGCCGGAGAAAACCATATCTGACGTTCATGGAATTCAACGCAGCGGAGCCACTAAAATAATGCTCAATACGTTGAACAATGAATCCGAATATCTGAACAACTTATTAAATACTGAAATTTTTTCAAAAAACGACAGAGAAAAAATCAAGGAATGTATTGAATATTTAAAATCAAATAACAATTTTCCGAAAACTGCGGTATTGAAGGAGAATTTGTTAAATACTCTGGGCTCGCTTGAAAACGACAGGCGGTGGGAAATTTATACACATGTTAAAAAGAAGATTCAAAATGTATATTCTTACCAGATGGCGCTGCGATATAATCCCGAAAATTCCGACGGACTAACTGAACATGCCTACATTGTCCGTCACATGCTTAACTATTCTAAGAGTAATTTGACAAAAGTTTATATGAATGTTGACGAAGAAAAACGGTTCAACAATATGCTTATCTGCCGTGATTGCGTGCCAAAATATGCAACTTTCAAGTATATTCAAAATTCGCCGGACGGGTATGAGAAAATTCGGAATTATGTGAATGATATTGCCGATAATATTGCAGATAACAAGCTTGTCGGAAATAATGCTTATTTGTATGAATTTATGGGAGCGGTTAATTCCGTATCAAAAGGCAAAATCCACTTAACCAGAAAACAGGTTCAAAGTATAGCGCAGGATAAAGTATTTAAGGAAAACAAAAGCGATTACATGTTTGAGAATTACGAGGGAATTCCATGCGCCTGCTGCGGCACGGAAACTATTACGCACCAGCAAAAACTTAAGATTTACAAGGAAATCAACGAGTGCGAAAATTTGAACGAGTTAATTAATCTTTCAACTTTATATTCCAATCACCTTACTAAAAAGGGCCGCGTAATCCATGAAAGATTGAAACAAATTTTTCAGCAAAATCCGGATGTGACGGAAGATGAAATGTTTAAATCATTGCAAACTTCGAGTAAGAAGGATATTTCCGACGAAATGCAAAAGATTAAAAAAGAACTTCTTGAATATGCTGAAGTTAATAAACTTGGTTATTTTGAGAAAGAAATAATCAACGATTTTTTAAATATTGTTAAAAAAAGATTTTTAAATGAAAAGCCTGAACAGGCATTCAGATATGATGACTATGATGAGACGGTATCAAATACTTTAGGCAGAATCGGATCCCTGCACAGCAAAAAATTGATAGTAATCGCCAAACGTAATATAAAATCATTATATATAAAAGACCTTCTTGTACATCCCGCGCCAAATGTTGTTGAAAAAACAGGCAGCAAGTCAAAGGCAATGATGCAGAATATTTTCAAAATGTCGGTTTTGACAGTAGACCACATTTCAGCAAAAACAATCGGCGGCAAAGACAATTATTCAAACAAAATCGGCTACTGCAAAGACTGCAACAACGAAAAGAGCGGAATTCGTTTTAATGTTTGGGCGACGATTCATCCGGAGATAAATGAAAACCTTCCAAAACATCTTAAAAAAATTGCCGAAATAATTAAACACGATTACATCAGAAGCATGAGACATTATCCGGAAAATGCGGCAAAAACGTCAATGCGCCTTGCCGCAGGAAAATTAAATATTCCGACTAAATATGATACTTTAGATTAATCTTTTACAGGTCAATTTCGATTCTGTCCGGCGCAACGTATTTATAAACAAGAGCCGCAGCAGCACCTGCAATAAAGTTCGCGATAATTGTCACGAAAACACTTTGCCAGCATGCAATATTCATCATCCCCAGCGACATCGCAACCGCAGGATTGAACGCACCGTAGCAAAGCACTCCGCCGACCGCAAAAATCCCTGCAATCAAAGTTGAGCCAATCGCAAGCCCGTAGTAAGAATTTCCTCTTGTTTCTCTGTTTGTCGCAGTTGTCAAAACAACGTAGCAAAGCGCAAACGTAAACAAAAATTCTCCAACCGCCATCGGCCAGAAGTTGAAAGCACAACCTTCAAAGTTTCCGACATGTCCCGAAAAATGATTGATAAGCAAAACTGCAAACGCAGCCCCTAAAAGTTGTGAAATTACATAAGGAATAAATTCCACCCACGGAAGCGCTTTTCTGATAGCCGCCGCAAACGAAACCGCCGGATTGTAATGCCCTCCGCTGATAAATCCGCCTGCATAAACCATAATCATCAATGTCAGACCGATTGCAACAGCGTTTATAACTCCGTCTCCACCTAAAAGTGACACGCATCCTATTGTAAATACCAGAAAAAATGTTCCGATAAATTCAACAACGTAACTTCTGAAATTCATTTTTTTCTCCTTTTTATTTTGACCCTGTAAGATTAACATCTGTTTTTAAAAGTTTCTATTGCATAGCCGGCTAAAAATTTTTGGTGTATTATAAAGTTAAAGCGAGGGTTTAAAAATTTGTTTTATTTTGAAAAAATAAACGGAAAAACCGTTATGAAATCCGACCTTTTGGACGGTGTTGAACATTTTTTTACAACAAGAGAAAGCGTAATTAAAAGTAAAGAGGATGATTTTCAAAATCTTGTTGAGGAAAACAAAAAAATGTTCTGTGAAGTTCTCTCGATTGCGCCGGAGAACTTCATAAATCCGTCGCAGACGCATTCTGTGAACGTTGAATTTTCAAAAGTTGGGAAACGCGATTATCCTGAATGCGACGGGCTGATTTTGACAAACAAAGAACAGGGAATTTTCCTGAATTTTGCAGACTGTACGCCTGTGATAATTTTTGACGAAAAACAAAAAATCGGCGCTGTTTCTCATGCAGGCTGGCGTGGAACCGCAGGGAAAATCGCGCAGATTACAGTTCAAAAAATGATTGATGAATGTTCTTCAAATCCTGAAAATCTTAAAGCCGCAATCGGTCCTGCGATTTCCTTCTGGTGTTACAATGTGGGAGAAGATGTTTTGGAAAAATTGCTCTCAACAATTTCTGATAAAGTTGGCGCATTTGAAAAAAGAAACGGCGAATTTTTTGTTGATTTGAAAGAAATTAACAGACGCCAGCTGGAAGAAATCGGTGTCACAAAAATTGATGTTTGCCCGTATTGCACGGTTTGTGACAATGATTTGTTTTTTTCTTACAGAAAAGAAAACGCCACGACAAACCGTCACAGCGCAATTTTGAAACTTTAGACAACGGCGGGCATTTGTGGCCTGCCTGCTATTTTAAATAAACAATTAAAAAATTTATCTCGGCAAATTTTTAAAATAATCCTTTTCCGTCAGCGCTTTGTATGTGCATCCGATGCCATTAAGATTGTGCGAAGATGTTGAAGAACAGTAGGTATCTTCAGGATATATAGTCCCGTCTGCACCCATTGGAACCAGTTTGCCGTTATTCATCAGCTGAAATGTAAATAAATCGTGCCCTAATTTGTTTGGATTTTTTCGTTTGCCGTTAATATCTACGGATATAAATATTGGATATAAGATACTGCCTTGGGGATTTTCTATCATAACAAGCATTCCGTTTGGAAGTACAAACTGCCCGTCATCAAAGCTATTTGAATGTAAAGTCTTGCCGTTATAGGTTTTATATGTTTGATCACTGTTAAAATCTCCTCCATAATTATTTGCTCTTGACATGCAAAGAGCCGGATCCGGATTGTTTTTTTCGCAGTCGTGCAGGATTGTGAAATAGGTTTTGAATTCATCATAAAAAAGCCCGTTCTGTACTTTGTCTTGAAAATCTGCTGGCTTTACAACATCTCCTCTTGCTGCATTCATTCTGTCCAGCCCTTGGGAAATTATTGAATAGGCTACTTTTAGACTGCTTTCAAGTTGTTTGTTGCGGCTGTTGTTTATCAGCGTAGGTAGCGTCATAGCGGCAACGATTCCGATGATACCGAGTGTCACTAAAACCTCTGCAAGCGTAAAGGCTTTTTGTGGTGTAAATGATAAT
>CATLFB010000001.1 GCA_949927415.1 uncultured Candidatus Melainabacteria bacterium | reverse complement strand
GCGCCCTACTGAAAATCCGCTATTTACCTATTTACTCATTTACACCCCAAAAGGCATTCACATTAGCAGAAGGTGCTACGCACGTAGAAACTTCTGCAAAAAAATGTGCACACGCGTTTACATTAGCAGAAGTTCTCATCACCCTTGGCATTATCGGAATCGTTGCGGCCATGACGCTGCCAGCACTCACGACCAAATACCGCAAACAAGAAGTTTCCGCGCGCCTGAAAAAATATTACACGGTTATGAATCAGGCTATTATGATGAGCGAAAATGACAATGGCGATATGAGATTTTGGGTGTTTCCGACTGACTATACGACTGACGGGGTCAGAGATCATGTAAAATCGGCCAATCTTAGCGAACAATTTTTTAATACATATCTGAAAAAATATCTGAGTTACTATTCTTATGAAAAAGGATTAAACACCTCTGACGAAACTGACGGGTCGACTGTTTTTAAAAGCAACAGAATAATTTTTCATGACGGCACAATTGCATATTTGAATGTCGGATCGTGTTTTGACACTGTATTTGACACGAATGGAGACAAAAAGCCAAACGAATTTGGAATCGACAGATTTTATTTTTACATTTGCCCATACAAATCCTCTCTTAAATCAAATCCAAATGAAAAATTTTCAACATCTGCAGAGCTGGCAAAGAATCATCAAAGCCGTGAGCAGGCCTACAACCTCTGCAAAAGCAATAAAAGATTCTGCACGCGCCTTATTCAGATGGACAACTGGGAAATCAGGAATGATTATCCATATAAAATATAAATATAAAATGCTAAAAGGTGCTTAAAAAGCACCTTTTTATTATAAATATTTGCTTTAGAAATTGGTTATGTCCGTAAAAGCCTACAAACTTTGACGTTCGACTTCCTCTGTTGTCGAAACCTCAATAATGTCGCCGACTTCAATGTCATTCCATTTTGCAAAAGAGATACCGCATTCAAAACCTTGTGCGACTTCTTTGACGTCATCTTTGAATCGTTTAAGCTGGTCGATTGCGCCGCGGAAAATTTCTTTTCCATCTCGATACAGAACCGCATCCTTGCTTCTGACAATTTTGCCTTCCGTAACATAGCAGCCAGCGATTTTCGTGGTTTTGCCGATTGTGAAGACCTGTCTGATTTCCGCTTTACCAAGTTCAACCTGTTTGATTTCCGGTTCAAGAAGTGAAAGCATCGTTCTTTCCATATCTTCAAGTATCTGGTAGATAATATCATATTTTTTGATTGTAACGCCTTCTTTTTCAGCCGCCGCAAGCGCATTTCCGTCTTCTTTTACGGTAAAGCCCAAAATCAACGCTCCCGATGCTGATGCCAGCATAACATCGGCTTCTGAAATATCACCGACGCCAACGTGAATAATTTTTGTCTTGATTTCTTTTGATTCAAGCTGTGCAATACCTTGAGAAACAGCTTCGGCTGAACCATGGGTATTGGCTTTGATAATCAAATTCAACTGCGGAATATCTTCTTCACCAGCAACTGCCTCACGTCTGATGTGAGCCGGAAGCATTGCTTCAAGACGTTTGTCGCGTTCTTTTTCTTTGCGTTTTTCAATGATTGCTTTCATTTCTTTTTCGTTTTTAACAACTTCAAAGTAATCGCCGGCTTGCGGAACTTCAGTCAATCCGAGGATTTCGACAGGAGTTGAAGGTTCGGCTTTCTGGATTCTTTCGCCGCTGTCTGAAAGCAGTGCTCTGACTCGCCCGCAGGCTGTTCCGACAACAAGGCAGTTGCCGACACGAAGCGTTCCGTTTTGAACAAGAAGTGTTGCAACAGGGCCTTTTCCTTTGTCTAAGTTTGCCTCGATTACAACGCCTGATGCTTCCGCTTTCGGGTTTGCTTTCAAATCCTGCACATCAGCAACAAGCAGAATATATTCAAGAAGTTCGTCAATACCGGTTCCTTGCAGCGCTGAAACTTTTACAGTAATCGTATCGCCGCCCCAGGCTTCAGGCACAAGGCCGTGTTCTGTCAGCTGCTGCAAAATTCTGTCAGGATTTGCACCCGGTTTATCAATTTTGTTTACGGCTACAATAATCGGTACTTCTGCGGCTTTTGCGTGGCTTATCGCTTCAATTGTCTGGGGCATGATGCCGTCATCAGCCGCAACGACAAGTATTGCAATATCGGTTGCTTTTGCACCGCGCGCGCGCATTTCCGTGAACGCTTCGTGCCCCGGAGTGTCGACAAACACAATTTTTTTCTCGTTATTGTCATCCAGATAGACTGTATATGCACCAATAGATTGGGTAATTCCGCCGACCTCGGTTGCAACGATTTTGTGTTTTGATGCGCGGATGCTGTCCAGAAGTGTTGTTTTACCATGGTCAACGTGACCCATAATACTTACGACAGGTGCGCGTTTTTTAAGAAGTTTTTTATCAACTTCAGTTAAAGCTTTCTGTTTTTGTTCTTTTTCTAACTCTTCTTCCATGAATGCTTCTAAGTCTTCATCAAGAACTTCGAGTTCATATTCAGCACAAATCTTTTTGATTACATCGACGTCAATAAGCTGGTTTACGGTTGCCATAATCCCCTGGAACATCAGGAATTTAACTATTTCAGCCGGTGTTTTTTGGATTTTGTCGGCAAGTTCGCTGATTGTCATTGGTTTGTTTACGACGATTTGCGTTACTTTTTCGACTGTTTCTTCTTTTTGAACGTGTTTTTTATGCTTTTGAGCGGCGGCTTTTTCTAAAGAAATACGTTCCTGCTCTTCTTTTTTAGAATTAAAATCTTTTTCTTTTTTCTTACCGTCGGGTCTTTTTCTTGCTGAACCTTTGTTATCGTAGATATCCTGAGAAATAATGTGGCGCTGGATTGGCTTTCTGTCACCTGATTCGCCCGGTTTTTCGCCGGGTTTTCTAAATCCTGTTTTCGGTCTTTCGCCATCTCTCGGGGCTTGTCCGGGTGCATTCGGTCTTCTGCCTTTTTCAAAACGTTCGCCGCGTTCTGGACGTGCCGGACGTTCCGGTCTATCTCCACGCGGAGGGAATTTACGGCCTTCTGCGGGTTTGGCACCGGCGGCAGGTGTTTGCGGCCGTGGTGCGCGCCTTACGATTTCTAGCCTGCTTTGCGGCTTTACAATCTCTATTTGAGGACGCTTTGGAGTTTCGATTTCAACTTTTTTAACTTCGGGTTCCGGTTTTTCTTCAGCTTTTACCGGTTCCGGAGCAGGTTCCGGGGCTTTGGCTTTTTTTACAACAAACGCTTTTGGTTTTTTAGCCGGTTGGGCTGAGCCGCCTTTTATAACCTCTTTAAGTCGTCTTTCCTGATCGGGAGTAAGAGTACTGGAGTGGGTTTTTCCGGTAATGCCCATTCCTGCAAGCTTTTCTATGATTTCTTTGCTTTGCATGTTTAATTCTTTGGCTATTTCATTTATTCTTTTTGTTTCAAAACTCATTTATTAATTTCCCTTTCAGTTCCGGAGGCACTGAGGCTTTCAGGGCTCTGGATATTTTATTTTTTTTAAAAGCGTTCTCTATGCAAGTATTATTATAGCAAAGATAAACCGATCTGCCAAATACTTTGGAATCAGGGTTGACAACGATTGAACCGTGCGGATTTTGTTTGGTGATTTTAATCATTTCTTCTCGATTTTTGATATTTCCGCACCCGGCGCATTTTCTTTCCAACACTAATTCACCTCGGCAAGTTTTTCCAGTTTCAGCTTTTGGTCATACTCCATCAAAAGTTTTATCAGGTCATCCAATTCGCCGTCAATCACAGTCCAAACATTCAGGTTGTGGTTCAACCTGTGATCGGTCAGGCGGCCTTGCGGGAAGTTGTATGTTCTGATTCTTTCGCTTCTATCGCCCGTTCCGACTTGAGAGCGGCGAAGGTCAGTTATTTCCTGCATTTGTTTTTGAACTTCCATATCATAAAGTTTTGCTTTCAAAATCTGCAATGCGCGTTCTTTGTTCTGCAATTGCGAACGTTCTTCCGTACAGAAAATCATTATTCCGGTGGGTTTGTGGAAAACGCGCGCTGCGGTTTCAACTTTGTTAACGTTTTGACCGCCGGCACCGCCTGAACGTGCTGTTGTGATTTCGATATCGTTCATATTGAGTTCGACTTCAACATCATCAACTTCGGGCATAACCGCGACTGTTGCGGTTGAAGTGTGAACGCGGCCTTGAGATTCTGTTGCGGGAACGCGCTGGACGCGATGAACTCCGGATTCGTATTTCAATTGCGAATACACAGCATCACCTTTGATTGAGATGATAATTTCAGAAACACCGCCTGCTTCGCATTCTGTTTTTGAAAGAACCTGAGTTTGCCAGCCTTTTTTGTCTGCATATCTCATATACATTCTGGCCAAATCGCCCGCAAAAATGTTTGCCTCGTCGCCGCCTGCGCCGCCGCGGATTTCGAGCATAATATCTTTGTCATCCATCGGGTCGCGCGGGAGAAGTAAAATTTTCATTCTTTCTTCATACTCGGGCAGCTTTGATTCGTTTTCTTCCATTTCGGCTTTCAAAAACGACTTCATTTCATCGTCGCTTTCGTTGTGTATCATTTCCTTTGCTTCTGCAATAGCGTCCACTGCTTTTTTCCAGGCATAATACAGTTCAACTGTTTCTTCCATTGATTTGCGCTGTTTTGACAAATCGCGGAAGCGGTTGTAATCCTGGATTACGGCAGGGTCAGAAAGTGTAACGCCGAGTTCGTTATACTTTTTTTCTATTTGAAGAATTTTATCTAACATATCTTTCATAACCTGATTATAACAGGAACAAATTATTTTTCAAATAGCGGCTTGAATTGAAGTGATGTTATTTGCTATGCATTTTTTCAAGCATTTGTTTGGTTGTCATTCCGCCTTTTTCAACAGAATAGGTTGGAGCCACCAGCAAAAGGTTTGAATTAGGAGAACTTGCCGTCAAAAAGCCAAACAAATCATATCCCCATTTATTGGGACCTTTCTTGCCGTTGATATCTATTGCAAATAGCATCGGAAAATAATCCGAATAAGAAATTATTATACTGCCATCACCTAAAACGTACGAAGGGTTCTGATTTAAAATAGAATTCTGAGAAAAAGAATCCAACCCGGAAATCGCGTTCAAAGCTTCAGCCGGCGTCATATCAGGATTTTTATCGGCAACCATCGTATCGAAACCTTTATATTTAGGAATACAATTGGGGTATGCGTTCTTTTGGCAAGTTTGGATAACTTTCAAATTTTTCAATACAATTGAACGAAATATTGCACATTCAGTTATATTTCCATAGCCCCGAGTCAAGTTTCCTACAGACGAACTGCTATCAATAGAATAATAGCAATTTGGTTTTGCACCGAATTCGGTTTCCGATTTCAGAAGCGCCTGAGACAATAATGAATAGGTTTTCTTGAATTGATTTTTAAGTATTAATTTTTCGGCTTTGTTCAGAAGGGACGGCAAAGTCATTGCGGCAACGATTCCGATAATCCCGAGGGTGATGAGAACTTCTGCTAATGTAAACGCGTGTGCACATTTTCCTGCCGAAGTTTCTACGTGCGTAGCACCTTCGGCTAATGTGAATGCCTTTTGTGGTGTAAATGAGTAAATAGGTAAATAGCGGATTTTCAGTAGGGCGCCGGTGAGCGTTGAGCGAACCCAGCCCCCAAGAGCAACAGCCTGCCGGAGCGGCAATTTTGCGAGAGCAAAATGAGGCGGAGTGTAAAGGCTGCCCGCTCCCCGCATAGCGGGGCGGGGTCCCGAATAATCCAAGACAGTAAATAAGTTCTTTACGGGATTGCTGTTTTTCTCATTTCCGCCACTTGCATGATTAACCGTCCCGTCATTGCGAGCGGGAGCGAAGCAATCCAGCTTATGTTTATAATTACAAAAATGAAAGTTCGTCAGCGTGCGCAATTCTTGAAACAACTAATTGGCTGGATTGCTTCGCTCCCGCTCGCAATGACGGCCCTCGCGCCTGAAGAGATTTTCGCAATGATGGTTCCTGCGGACGGAAAGGCCGCATAGATAACCTGAGTCAAGAATATAATTTCTTCTCTTACGTACCCAAAACTTCTGCAGAAATCTAAAATTTTTAACAAAAACATCAAGGCCCAAATTAGCCCCAACTGCTAAAGGAGAGTATTCAGAAGCCCCCCCCCCCCTGACTCAAAGTGTTGTGTTTATTGGGTTGTAGCATTTCTTAATTCTCCTTTCATTTTTATGCTCTAAATTTATTATAAACTATTCCCTCATTTTCCGCAAGACTAAACCTTTTGAAAATTCGACCCTAAATCATAAACTAAAATCATTCTTTTATTATAAACAGAAAAAATCCCCGCCTATTCCATTCGACAATTCTGTTTTTAATATTTTATGCTATAATTTCTATAACAAGGAGATAATTATGACTCTAAGAAATGAACGTGTAAGAAAAGAATTAATGCGCGATATATCAGAGATTTTGCAAAAAGAAATCCGCGGCCTGTGTGGTGTCGTGTCGGTTTTGGATGTGGAAGTCTCTCATGATAATTCTTTTGCAAAAGTTGTTTACAGCGTCTTGGGTTCTGACGAACAAATCGAAAAAACAAAAGAAACAATCGAAAAAAGCACCCCGAAAATCAGATATGAAGTCGGAAAACGTATCCGCCTGCGCCTCACACCTGAATTGAAATTTGTGTATACAGATTCGCTCGAAAAAGGTTCACGCGTTAGCGAACTTATCGACAAAATCTCCAGAGGAGAATTGTAATCGTGCCGGCGCAATCTGCACAATCAATCACCTTCTTCGGATTCTTGAATGTCTACAAACCAAAAGGTTTGACCTCTCATGATGTTGTTGCGCGCCTGCGCCGGATTACCAAAATAAAACAAATCGGACACACCGGAACTCTTGACCCTTTCGCAGAGGGCGTTTTGCCAATCTGTATCGGCAAATCAACGCGCTTGATTGAATTTCTTGATGATGACAAAGAATATCTCGCAACCGTAAAATTCGGCGTTGAAACCGATACTTACGATTTAGAAGGCGAAATTGTCAAAACTTGTGATAAAAAAGTTTCCTCAGATGATATCCTATCTCAGCTTCCGGCATTCAGCGGCGAAATTTCACAGATGCCGCCGATTTATTCTGCCATAAAAGTTAAGGGCAAAAAACTCTATGAATATGCTCGCGAAGGCCAAAGCGTCGAAATTCAGCCACGTTCTGTTGTAATCGAAAAAATAGTTCTCAAAAGTTTTGATTTTGAACGTCAGGAAGCCGAAATCCTTATTAAATGTTCAAAAGGTACCTACATCCGCTCAATTGCGCATGATTTGGGGCAAAATCTCAACTGCGGCGCGCATCTTACAAAATTAATCCGCACCAATGCCGGAAAGTTTTTTGTTGATAATTCAATCCCGCTTGAAAATCTGGATTCTGCTGAATTTGTTTCAGAACATTTGATTAATCCCGTTGAAATGCTTGACTATCCAAAAATTTGCGTGACAGATGAAGAGCATGCCAAAATTCAAAACGGAGTCGCTATCGCCAACAATAGCCTGCCTTCTTCGAAAGTTGTAATTTTAATTTATAATGATATAATAAATGCAGTCGGAATCACCGAGGATAAAAAAATCTTAATTAAGAAAGTGTTTTAATATGAAAAGAAATTTGGCGTTGTTTTCACTATTAATCGGCGGAATGCTTGCCGCATCAATTCCGGCTTACGCTTCAAATGGCTATACATGTTCTGCACCCTACGATTTGTCATCAAAAGCATCCGGGTTTATGACAAAAGTGACCGGCGTCAACCTTTTGAGCGAAAAAGCCGCTGAAAAAATTCTTATCTCACAGATTAAAAAAAATGCAGAAGGCAAATTTAAAGCCGAGGTTGATTCATTTTCTGTTTCTGATTTGACTGCCGGCCGATTCAAGGGAATGAGAATTCATGGCGAAAACGTAGTATCAGAAGGCGTTTATTTCAGCACGATTGATGTCAAAACGCTTTGCGGATTTAACTATATTGTTTATGATAAAAAGAATTCGACCGCGATTTTTAAAGAAGATTTCCCGCTGATGTTCGGCATAACCCTTTCTGAAACAGACCTTAACAATACTATGAAAGCCGCCGGGTATGATGAAATGATTAATAAAGTCAATACATTCGGCCGTGCGCTTTCTCTTTTTGATATAGATTCAACTGCGGTTCGGATAAAGAATAATAAATTCTACTACGTCTTCAATGTGAAAGTGCCGATGTTTGGTACAAATAAACCATTTGCGATTGCTCTGGTATCGGATTTGAATATCGTTAACGGCAAAATCAGGCTCGAGAATCCTGAGTTGATGAATGATTATTTAAGAGTTGATATGGGTAAAATTACAAAAGCATTCAACTACCTGAATCCGCTTGAATACTCTCTGAAAATTATGGAAAACAAAGATGCTGCGATAAAAGTTCAAAATGTCAAAATCATGAATGACAAAATAAACATAACGGGCATAATAAACGTAGAAAAAAACAGATTAACTCAACAGAAGGATTAACTTATGGGAAGACGCAAGAAAAAAAATAACACTGCAAATAATATAAAAGTATTTTTTATCGGTCTTATTTTGACAGCGCTTGTTGCCTGCGGCGTTTATTACGGACTGCAATTCTGGACGCCGGGGGATGAAGTTGTGCGAATTCCTGAGAAAAATCCGCATGTTGTTGTACCGCCCGAAGACGATCCGCAAAAGCCTCAAAAACCGGTAGAGCCGCCAAAGACAGAAGAATATGTCAACGTATTTTTCATCGGCAAAAATGAAAATAATGAAGAGGTTTACCGCGCTGTAAAAAGGGTTTACAACAAAGACGTTGACGGCTCGAAAATAAAATATGCAATAAACAGCTTGATTCTCGGCCCGAAACCTGCCGAAAAAGATAAAGGTGTCTATACCGAAATTCCAGCCGGCACACAACTTTTGGGCCTTACCGAAAAGCCTGACCGCGTTATCGTAAACCTTTCAGCCTCATTCAGCGCCGGAGGCGGCACCGAAAGCGTATATAAAAGGCTTTTCCAGCTGATAAAAACAGCCAAACGAAACACCGAAAAACCGGTCTATCTTTACCTGAACGGCCAGCAGGCTGATGTAATAGGCGGAGACGGAATTATGATAACACAACCTTTGAGCGAGACTTCATTAGATTAATTATGGAAAAAGACATAGAATATTATTTAAATCTTGATTGGACGCTTCAGGAAGGCGAGGATTTGGATTTTGAGGGAAATCCGTACAAATATATTATGATAGAAGAGATTCCGAGTTTTTGTTTCTGTGCAAAGACTATTGAAAAGGCGCGCGAAAACTACAAAAAACAACTCCGCCTTACGCTTATGGTAATGCTTGAAAGCGGCGAATACATTAGAGAACCGGGAGAAGAAGAGGACGAGCCGGATTGGGAGAGCCTTTGTCCGTAGTTGAAAAATGTAATGAATTCTGATATTATTTTTATGTAAAATTTTGATTATAGGAGCTTTAAGTTATGAAAAGACTTGTTATTACTGAATTCCAGGGGGGGGGGGGCACCCGAAAATAACGCTCCTGTTGGGTTTGAGGTAGTAAAACCCTTTGATTGTTTAGTTGGGAAATTTAGATTTCTGTGGTGTTTTTTTGGAACAGAGGAAAGAAATAATCTTCTTGATTCAGGCTGTTTCCTTTCCGTTGGCGGGCACCGTCATTGCGAAAATTTTTCCATGCACAAAGGCCGTCATTGCGAGCGGAAGCGTACTCACGAGCATCCTGTTCCGTATGGTTCGGAAACCTTACCAACGGTACAGGCAAGCAATCGAGCTTATGTTTATAATTACATAAATGAAAACTCGTCAACGTGCGCAATTCTTGAAACAACTAATTGGCTGGATTGCTTCGCTGCCGCTCGCAATGACGGGACGGTTATAAACAGAAGTCGCGGAAATAATAATAACGTAACGAACTTATTACGTCTTGGATTATTCGTGACCCCGCCCCGCTATGCGGGGAGCGGGCAGCCTTTGCACTTCGCTTCATTTTGCTCTCGCAAACTTGCCGCTTCGGCAGGTTGTTGCACATTCGGGCTGGGTTCGCTAAACGCTCACCGGCGCCCTTTTGAAAATCCGCTATTTACATCTTCAAAAAAATCCTCCTTTACCCCCCAAAAGCATTTACCCTCGCAGAAGGGTGCCACGCACGTAGAAACTTCTGCAAAAAAATGTGCACACGCGTTTACATTAGCAGAAGTTCTCATCACCCTCGCAATCATCGGAATCGTCGCCGCCATGACCTTGCCGACGGTTATTAAAAACTCCCGCAACCGCGAACTGGAATCCCGTTTCAAAACCGCCTATTCTCTTGTAAGTCAGGCCGTTCTTCGTATGACTGTTGATGAACCCGAAATTACCACTCGCTATTGCGGTACGCAATCCGATCATCGGTTTGATATGAAGCAAAATATATTTATCTTAGATTTTGCAAAATATTTTCAAACAGTAAGTGTAAATCAGAACCTAAAAGGTGATATGGATTTGACTAAAATCGGTTATCCGGGAATTCGCTTCAGACAGCCGGTTTATGGCAAAGATGCCAACTTTAATCCGGATTCGCATAATAACGGACATATAGTGCTCAAAAACGGTATGATAATTTTTTCAAGCGGCTGCTGGTGGGCAGATGGAAACAATATGCCTGTTGATTTTGTCGTAGATACCAACGGATTTAAAGGCCCTAATAAATTAGGTTATGACGTATTCTATTTCCAGATTGTTGACAGAAATATTCTAATGCCGTCAAACTCCAAGAATTCATTTGTGGTGCAAAACTCTCAGTCAGAGGATTGCTGTAATTTTGAGGAAGAAGGTACATGTCGTCCTGCTTCTGATAACGGCGCGGCCTGCGCGTTTTTTGCACTTCAAGATACTTACCCGCAGGATAAATCCAAATCCTACTGGAAAAATCTGCCTTAATTTTCCAGTTTTGCATACTTCGGATTGACCGCAAGCCACTTGAACGTTCCGCTCTCGGTTTCCGGAATGTCGATTACAAATGTCCCGCCGTAACGCCCGCGCGAAAATGATAAATAACCTTCCGCCGCAAGATTTTGAAAAGCTTTCCTGATTGTGTTCGGGCTCAAATCCATCCGGCGTGACATTTCCATAATCGACGGCAATCTGTCGCCAACTGAATAGTTTTCGCTGATAATCCGTTTGATGTGGTTTTGTGTCCGCTCATAATAATAAAATGCCGTGTCTTTTGCGCTTGCAAATATAGAAGTTTCTTTGCCGGCATCAATCATATTGTCATCCGGCATTTTTATAACAGATGTTCCGTAGCGTCCGCGCCGCGGTAGTAAAATGCCGTCTCCTGTCAGGTTTTTAAGCGCGTCATGAATCGTTTTTATACTAACATTTAAAATTTTTGCCAACTCTGAATGTGCCGGAATTTTATCACCGATTTTGAGGTTTTCTGTAATATAATCTTTTAAATCCTGTTCGACTTTTTCAACCAAAGTCGTCTGTTCTTCAATATTTTCAGAAATTTCAAAGTCCAAAGATTTCACAACCCAGCAGGCATCTTTTGAATTCTTGAAATTGTGCTCTAAAACCCCCGACGAACAAAGATTTTCCAGCGCAAGCCTTGTCGTGTTTGCTGAACTTTCGATTTCTTTTGAAAGAATTCTCGATGATGGTAGGTTTTCGCCTATTTTATATTTATGTATGCGTATGAATTTTTTGATGCTTTCTATCGCAATTTCGCGTTTTGATGTAAGTTTGCGCACTTCACTTCCCGCAATCCTGTCGCAAATTACGGTTCCGATACACTGTTTCGAAATTACATAACCCGCATCTTCAACAAATCTTAGCGCGTTTTGAATCGTTCCGATACTCACCCCAAGCAAATACGCAAACTCTGCCTTGCCAGGCAAAAGATTTCCAATTTCAACCCTTCCGGCTTCTAAATCCGTATCAATCCATTCCATTATCCATTTGGAAATTGTCACGGCCTTTGGAACATCAGAATTTTTTAAATCAGGAAGCGAAATCGAAATTTCGTCAGGTCGAATCTGTCTCAAACTGTTTTTTTTCATACACACACCTTTTCGCGTTTAATGATACTGTATTTATAAAAAAACATCAAGTGTAATTTTGCTTAAAATGAAGTTTTTGTAACAATTCCCTCGAATATTAAGTTTTGTAAAAATAGATTTTAAAATGCCTGAAACCCGGTTATAATCTGCTGTATGGTATGGTATGGTATGGTGTGGTGCCCTATTAGCAACTGTTTCCGGCGTTTGGTGTTTAATTATTTGTGTAGTTACAACTTTTGAAAGGAATAAAATATGGCAGTAGATGGTGTTAACGGTGCAAATAATAATGCCGGAATTTATGCGGCAGGCGCGGCTTTAGTAGGCGGTGCCGGAGGGGCTGCTGCCGGTTGGTATTCAAAACCGTTTTTGAAAGACGATGCCCCGACCGATACATTTGCGAAAAAGATTGCAAAGGCGGCTAATGATGCCATGCCGCAGGAAATTAAAGATTATCTTAACCCAATAAAAGAATTAAACGAAAAAATGCTTAATTCAAAAACAATGGAAGAATACAAAAACTTCAATTTGGAAATAGTTAAAACTGCGTTGAAAGCATATCCTGATGTCGATACTGCAAAAGAATATATGTTGATAGGAGATGAAATTATCAGTAATTTTGGAAAAACTGATGCGCAAGTTCTAAGAGAAATTGAATCGGCCGAAACTTTTGATGATATTATAGCCGCGGCAAAATCTTCTATTGACAGAGAATGTGATGGTAAAAATCTTGCTGACCTGTTAAGTTCCGGAAAAGCAAAGGCGGCTGAAATTGAAAAAAGTGCAGTCAAGGCAACATTTGAAAGCTTGTGGGACAGTGACAAAAAGAAATTTGTAAATCCTGATGCCGATGATGAATTGATGACTAAAGTTTTCAAATCTGTCAAAAAAGCAGCCGAAGGAATTCAAGGCAAAACCGCGGCTATTTACGGCGGAATTGCGGCCGCAGTCCTTGGTTTTGCAACATATTTGATTGCAAATAATAAAAAGTCTGAATAATACTCAACATATTGCGTTCAAAATGATGTTTGCGATGATTTAATAAAATTTAAAGAAAGGAAAGCCTCGTCAAGCGGGGCTTTTTACTTTTGCATGTGCTGATAATTAAAAAAATCCGGCACAAAATTCAAAAATCTGTTATTCCCTAGAAAAAATCCTTCGCCCAAAAACAAAACAAACCAAAACGGGCGCTAAAGCGCCCGTCAAATCCCAAATCTGATAACCATCCCTGCCTTACTCAAGCATTGCGTCAAGAATATCCGCATTCCGCGCAGCAGAAGTTGATTCGCGGACTTTCTGTTTGTAAATGTAAGTTCTCAACGCTTCTCTAATCAATTCACTGCGTGAACGATTTTCGCCGTCTGCAACCTGGTCGATTTTGTTCAAAAACTCTTCGGGCATTGAAATTAATACTCGCGCCATATATTCTCCTTTATCTTCTGCTTAATATCCTCGTATATTATAATAAACAATTTTTGCTATAAAAAAGTGCTACAAATTACCTATAAAATATATACCAATTTTTAAAACCCTTATTTGGCGTACGTTTGAAAGGGTAAACTTCTCTTTACAAAAGTTAACAACTTTCCGATTGAATAAAATAAAGCGCCTTTACATCAAATCAGGTTTAAGTTATTATTAGGAAAAAGGGGAAAAATGGAAAAGAGTAATTTAAGATATAAAAGAATCCTGTTGAAAATAAGCGGAGAAGCACTTTTAGGCGACCAGCAGTTTGGGATTGACCAGAAGCCTGTCAAAAAAATTGCGGAAGAAATAAAAAAAGCAGTTGAAGCCGGAGCTGAAATTGCTGTTGTTGTTGGCGGCGGAAATATTTTCCGCGGCATGAAAAACAGCGCAAAACTTGGAATGGATCAGGCTTCCGGCGATTATGTAGGGATGCTTGCGACTGTAATGAATGCAATTGCACTGCAGAGCGCGCTTAATCAAATCGGTGTTCCATGCCGTGTTCAGAGCGCTCTGGCGATTAATCAGGTTGCGGAACCTTATATCAGGCACCGCGCAATCCGTCATCTTGAAAAGGGGCGTGTTGTAATCTTTGCGGCCGGTACGGGAAATCCTTTCTTCACAACAGATACTGCGGCGGCTCTAAGAGCGTCTGAAATTAACGCGGAAGCAATGCTTATGGCGAAAAACGGTGTTGACGGGGTTTATACAGACGATCCAAAGACAAATCCGAACGCAAAAAAACTCGACAAAATTACCTATGATGATATTATCAAAAATGGTTTGAAAGTCATGGATACCTCTGCCTGTGCATTGTGCAAACAAAACAATATTCCTATAATAGTATTTGATTTCGATCTTGAAGACGGTATTTTGAAAGTTTTGAACAACGCGGAAATCGGCACATACATATGTTTATAGATAATTATTGAAAGGATGAAACATGTCAGAAAGTTTAGATGAATTATTTTTATTCGGCGAAGAGAAAATGGAAAAAGCAATAGCGTCATTAAAGCGTGAATTCGGCTCAATCCGTTCAGGCCGTGCAAATCCTATGATTTTAGACAAAGTTATGGTTGATTACTACGGAGTTCCGACACAATTAAGACAGATGGCGCAGGTGACAGTTCAGGAAGGTACAACTCTTGCAATTTCACCTTACGACAAATCTACTATTAAAGAAATCGAAAAAGCTATTATCAAAGCAGAAATCGGGATTACGCCGAATAACGACGGAACATGCATTCGTTTAAACTTCCCGCCTCTAACAGAAGAAAGACGCAGAGAAATCGTTAAAGACGTAAAAAAACTCGGTGAAGAAGCTAAAGTTGCTGTGCGCAATGTTCGCCGCGATATGACAGATGATTTGAAAAAAATCGAAAAGGCTGAAAATCTTCCTGAAGACACAGTAAAAGACAATCAGGACAGTATTCAGAAGCTTACAGATAAATACACCGGCATTATTGACTGTGCTGTTGCAGAAAAAGAAAAAGAGGTTATGACTGTATAATGGATGTAATCGGCGGCTTAAATAAAAACGCAACACGAATGCTGACGGGGTTTCTTCTCGGAACCTTTGCAATGTTTTGTATCATCAAAAGCGGAATTTTTCTGCTTTTGATGATGTATTTGTTCGTGTTTACGGCATCGAAAGAATATGTGAAAATCCTTGAACATAAAGGGTTTTATCCGAGCCTGAAAGTAATCTGGCTGGCTGAAGCTGTGTTCGGGCTGATTGCGTATTCCCTGCGATATGACCTGACAGCGCTTGCGCTGACTGCATTTTCGATTCTTTCGTTTATGTGGGTGTTATTCAAAGGCCGCCAGCCATATATTGCAAATGCTGCGACAACTGTTTTCGGTTTTATTTATTGCGGCTGGTTTCCTCTGCAGTTAATGTTTTTGCGCGAACTTTCAAGCCCGAGATTTGACGATGGTCTGGGATTTGTTGTGATGATGTTTACAGCAATCCTTTTGACTGATATCGGATGTTATTATGCCGGAAGGCATCTCGGGAAACATAAACTTGCACCTGTCGTAAGCCCTAATAAAACAATTGAAGGCTCCGTAGGCGGTATAATTTGTGCGGTAATCGGGGCAATGATTGTAGGTCATTTTATCAATCTTGAATGGTATTATTCATTGATTGCCGGTCTTTTGTGTACGGTGTTTGCTCAAATCGGCGATTTGTGCGAATCTTTGATTAAACGTGATGCGGGTGTAAAAGACAGCGGAGACGCGCTTCCCGGTCATGGCGGCTTTTTGGACAGAACAGACAGCTTTATATTTACAATTCCTGTTATGTATTATTTTTGTAAATATTTTATATTTTCAAATGATTTTCTAACCAATATTATAAATTACTTTAAAGGGCTTTTTTAAATGAAGGAAGTTGAGGATATTTTCGGTATAAAAATCAGCGACAGCCTGCTTTTTGAAAGAGCTTTGACGCATCCTTCCTACACGCAGGAAAAAGAACTCGATTATGTTGAATGCTATGAAAGACTGGAGTTTTTAGGCGATGCGGTTTTGAAACTTGCGATATCAGACATTTTATACAGAAAATATCCGGACTATCATGAAGGCGAAATGTCAAAAATCCGCTCTATTGTGGTATCTGACAGCACGCTTTCTGTGATTTCAAAAGAAATTGGTCTTGCAGATTTAATTAGGGCTTCTGAGCATGATTTAAAACAGAAAATCAGAACGCTGGAATCAGTTAGCGCATGCGCATTTGAAGCTGTTTTGGGCGCATACTGGCTTGACGGAAAATTTGAACTTTTGATGAAAAAGTTAGAAGAACTTTTCACTCCTCATATTGAAAATGTTAATGAAAATATGGCAAAATACAATGCCAAAGCGCTTTTGCAGGAATATACACAATCTTTGAACAAAAAAACGCCAGTTTATAAACTTGTCAAAGAATCCGGACCTGCACATAACCGCGAGTTTACAGTCGAAGTATGGTATAATGACGAATTTATAGCGCAAGCCTGCGGCAAATCTAAAAAAGATGCCGAACAAAAATGCGCGTATGAAGCTTGTCAAAAACTCGGAGTAACAGAATGTCAAAAATAATTGTTTCACCATCAATTCTTTCAAGTGATTTTTCAAATCTGGGCCGCGATATAAGATTTATGGAAAAAAGCGGCGCTGACTGGATTCATATCGATGTTATGGACGGACATTTTGTGCCGAACCTGACAATTGGCGCGCCTGTTGTAAAATCAATCAGAAAAGTTACGGAAATGCCTTTTGACGTGCATTTGATGATTGAAAATCCCCAAAAATATGTTAAAGATTTTGCAGATGCCGGCGCTGATATTATCACATTCCATTATGAGGCTGTTAAGCGAAATGAAATTTTAGATTTGGCTCACTATATCAAAAGTTTCAACATTAAAGCGGGACTTTCAATAAAACCGAAAACAAATCCTGAAGAAATACTTCAATACCTGCCATATTTTGATTTGATTCTTGTGATGACTGTGGAACCGGGATTTGGCGGGCAAAAGTTCATAAAAGAATGCGCTGAAAAAATTGATTTGATAAAGCGATTTGCACCGGAAAATCTGATAGTTCAGGTTGACGGCGGAATTAACAGTGAAACCGCAAGAATTTGTACTGAACTTGGCGCGAATTCTCTTGTTGCGGGAAGTTATATTTTTAATTCGCAAGATTATGCACAAGCCATCAACTCTTTGAGATAGTTTGTTTTTCGATTTTTGCGGCGCTTTTGGTTAATTGTTGCGGGAAGACTATTTATCCTGCAATCGAGCATTTTATAGAGTGCGAATTCTAAAGGTTGCATTTCCGGAAAATGTTTTCGATATAAATTTTTATATTAATACGGCATCGCGCCGGCGATTTCGCCGGCGCGATGCCTCTTATTTATATTTATTAAACCAGCCCTCTTCGCTCTTTGCGCTTGAGAATTTCATCAGGGTCCGTGGCAATTGTGATGTCGGCAAGTGTCGGGTCAAGTTCAGCCGCTTCCTGTTTTGCCTCATCTCTTTTCATTGCGGTTTCATCAGGGCTTTTGGCTTCCTCGGTCAAAGCTTCTGTTTCATCTTTATTCTCGTTTTCAATATTTGGATTTTCTTCCTCATTTTGAGGCTGAATTCCGGACGCGCCTGTTGCGCGTGTAACTGCATTTTTGCTTGCGTTCACACGGTCTTCAAACTGTCCGTTGTCGGAAGCTGTCGCATTAAAAACCTCGGTTCCGGATTTTGCTCTGTCAACCGCGTCGTTGCCGCTTTTGACTGTCTGTGATGCTAATCCTAAAAGTCCGTTCATTGTTGTTGCCTGCGCTCTTAAAAGTTCGCCTATTCCAACGGTTGTGTTTCCGATATCTGTTGTGTCTACTGCGGCTGCCAGAGCATCAGCAATGCCGTTTGTTGATGAGTAAACTTGCTGTGCTGTTGTTTCTATATTTGTAAGTCCAAGATTTCCAAGCTGTTTAATTTGTGATTCTATTTGTGCAGCCTCAAGTCCTGAAAACATCGTGGATTTGTCGGATTTCAACTTTTCCTGTTGCGCCCTCAGCGTCTGAATCTGGCTCAATAAATTGTTTGTGTAGTTTTCTGCATTTGCAGTTGCGGCTTCTGATTCCTGCAATATTGTCTCCATCTCGTTTTCTAAAGATGTAATATTATCCCGGCGCGTGTTGCTTTCGTTCATGAAAACTCCCGCCTGATCGGTTAGAGTCAAACCTTTTGCGTCAAGTTCATTTTTTAAAGTTTCGCCGGCATTGAGTTTGGCAGTTTCTGATGCATCTGCAACTGCTTCCGGATTCGAGTTCGCAAGAGCATAAGTTACTTCATCTGCGCCTTCCTGTTTTGCCATATCCTCTGCCCAGGCAAGAATAGCGGTCGGAACCTCCTGCCCTTCGTCTTTGTATTCCAAAACCTCGTTTGCCGTACAATCATTCCAATCAATCGTTAAATCCTTTGGCTTAACGCCTGAATAACTGTTAATTGCATCTACCATATTTGTCTTCTCCTTATTCTTGATATGAATACGGATTTTAACGGCATTTTTGTTTTAAAACTTTAGATTGATTTTGCCCCTTTGATAAATTTTCTTGTTATATCCGGATTTTGGGTGTTTCATAAATCTTAAAAAATGAGTTATGTAAACTTATGTAACAAAATTTATATAAATTGAATATAAAAAGTCAATAATTTTTTACCAAAATTTTTTATATAAGTACGAGAGATAAATAAAGAAAAAGAGAGGCTTTAAAATGGCAAGAACATTACTATTCACCGATGTTGCTGAAAAATATAAAGAAACTTCAAAAGCTATTAGCGAAGTTAAATTTGATAACAAACGTGTAATCCGCAAAACACTTGTTGAAATGATGAAGCAGTCATTTTTCCACGGTGCAAGCAGATACGGAACAAATTTCATTGCGTAAGCAAAAATGGGTTTAAAAAGCGCCCGTTGGAAATTAAGGACAGGAAAAGGAAGATTATTTTTAAAATTTAAGGATAGGATGGAAGTAAAGACCGGTTATAAATCGGTCTTTTTTATGCTGTTCAAATCCAGTAAAACCTTATTTAGCGCGCAGGCAAACAATAGCCATAAGAAATACGGGATTTGCAGATATCCTGCCAAAAATGACAGCCTGAAAAATAATATTATCATTGCAAAAACAAGAATCGTCAGCGTAATTGCCGTGATTAAAGCCTTTTTTATATCATGTTCTTTGAAAAAAGCTTTTGTCCAGTAAAGATTAACTGCAAGCTGTACAAAAAATACTACAATCGCTGCGTATTTCAGATTTGATGCGGGTTTTAGCAAAATGATTATAAAAGATGCAAGCATCAGCAAAAACAAAACACTCCAAACATATTTGAAAATCCATTTGGGCGGTTCAAAGTTCGGTTTTTTCAATCTGTTATAAAATTCATCGTCGTAAATATAAAACATAATCTAATTGTAATATTTTTCTGCCGAATTTGATTCGGAGATTGGTTAAGATTTTAGGATTATATTAAAATATATTAAATTTTAAATAAAAAGTTGTTAGATGAGTATATGTATGGGTATATAATTAGTATATACTAATTGGAGTAGAGAGTTTTATGGCATTGAATTCACTAGCGATGTCGTCTGCAATTCCCGGCTGCGGAATGACTATCGACACAGAGTATCAGAGAATTATAAGAGCGCTTCGGGCGTATGGAATTGAGCCGACAGGCGACAAAAATGTAGATAAGGCAAAGCTTCAAAAGATTGAAGAGGCTAAAAGTAATGCAAACGCGAAATTTTTGGATTCCAAACAGGAAGAGAAAAAGTCTGAGAATGTTGAATCTAAAGAATTTGTCGACAAAGGAGAAGGCACTGACCAGATTGCAATGTTGAATAAGTTGATGTTTGGTTTGCTGTAATTTGCCGCTTTTTGACAATAAATTTTTGCATAAAAAAACACTCCTGCAGATTTGAGGAGTGTTTTTTATTTTGGTCGAATTATTTCAAATGCTGTTTGAAGAATGTTTCGATTTTATCGAAAGGGATTTTTTCCAAATTGTCGTACAAATCGACATGGTTTGCGCCTTTGACGATGTATAATTCTTTGTTGGCGCCTTTCAGATTTTTGAAAGCATCTTCCGTAAAATAGCGGCTGTGTGCATTTTCTCCGTGAATCATCAGGACTGCGTTTTGGATTTCGGAACTGTAGGCAAGAATAGGCATTGTCATAAAGGACAGGGATGAAGTCATATTCCAGTTTCCGTTAGAATTAATTGAACGCTTGTGGAATCCCCGCGGAGTTTTGTAATAACCCCAGTAATCCTTTATAAATTGCGGCTCATCGCCTGTCAATTTTTCAGGAAGACCGGACGCTTTTGCATAAGTTCCGTTTTTAAAATCGACACTTCGCTGCCTGTTCAGAGTTTCTCTAAGAGCATAACGGGCTTTTGCATCCATTGAATCGTTGTAGCCGTTTGCATTTACGCGGCTCATATCATACATTGTTGATGTGACGGTTGCTTTGATTCTTGTGTCCATTGCGGCCGCATTCAGACCCATTCCGCCAAAACCGCAAATTCCGAGAATCCCGATTTTATCAGAATCAACATTTTCCTGATTACTTAAAAAGTCAACTGATGCACTAAAATCTTCCGTATTGATATCAGGAGATGCGACATTTCGAGGTTCTCCGCCGCTTTCGCCGGTGTATGAGGGGTCAAATGCCAGCGTGATAAATCCGCGTTCAGCAAGCGTTTGAGCATACAACCCCGACGCCTGTTCTTTGATGGCTCCAAAGGGTCCGCTTAGAGCAATTGCAGGTAATTTGCCGGATTTTTTGTCTTTTGGTATGTATAAATCTCCCGCAAGAGTTATGCCGTATCTGTTTTTGAAATTAACCTTTTTAACTTCGACCTTATCGCTTTTTTTGAATGTTTTGTCCCAATTGTTGCCGGCTGCCATAGTCATTGAGGAACCTCCTATAATTAATACCAGTGTCATCAAACAAATTATTAAATTTTTCATTACCCATCCTTTCTTACCTTAATGATAAAACCTGCTCTTCTACAATATCCAGAATTTTTTTCGCATATTCATCATGTTTGCCATAGAAAATGTGTGAGCCGCCTTCGATTTCTATAACTCTGTTGAGTTCAGGATTTTTCGTCCATGAATTCAGAGTTTCGATAAAACCTTTCGGGCTGTCACCTGTAACAGAATCTTTTGAGCCGATTAAAAAAGTTCCGTTCGGTTTTATGTTGTATAAAGATAGGGTTTCTCCCTGTTTGCTTATCACCGGGCAATTTTTGAGATTATCTGCATTGCAAAATCCGACAACTGTCTTTGCGCTCATTGGCGAGAATCCGCCGAACATAAACGGCAAAATGTCATCGCCTCTGCCCTCTTCAACCCATTGTTTCGCCATCTCAAAGCACTTGTCAATATTTGGCATAACATTCCACCAGTGCATTAAATCAACCGGCGAGGTCACTATAAAATAATCTATATAATTATCCTCAGTATTTCCAAGATAATGGATGATTTTGTTTGAGCCAAGCGAATGGCCTGCAAGTATTATGTTTTTAAAGCCGAGGTCTTTTGCATATTTCACGTAACTTTCAACATCCTCATAAACCTTGTCGAAATCATCCCTGAAAACTCCCGTATGGCGCTGTTTCCCGATTGAAAAATCAGAATAGGCAAAACAGGAAAAAGAATCATGTGCTTGCGCAATAATACAGCAAATCCCGTTTTTGCTCAGCAATTTGCCGGTAGAATACAAAAGTTCGTTTTGAAAAACATTAGAGCAAATTCCGGTGAGCATTATGACAACCGTATTGGCTGTTTTTTCTCCAAATATCGCACCTTTTAATTCTAAACCTCTCGGGGTTTCCACTTTTATTATATCCATTTTTTCTCCTTATCTATTATGCGAAGAATTTTACTAATTTTTTTATCTTTTTATCCATATTTTTATTATTTACGATATTTTAAAAATAGCAAATACTTATATTTTATACTTAAGAATGCTTGACAGGCATAATTTCATGCCATAAAATAAAATTATGGAAATTCGTGTCTTGAAATATTTTCTCTCCGTTGCAAAAGAAGGCTCAATCACCGGTGCCGCAAACTCTCTTCACCTGACCCAGCCGACATTGACAAGACAATTGCAGGATTTGGAAAAAGAACTGAATCAAAAGCTTTTCATCCGCGGCAAGCATAAAGTGACGCTCACCTCAGAAGGAATGATTCTGAGAAAAAGGGCTGAAGAAATTGTTGATATGGTTGAAAAAACAGAGGCTGAATTCCGCTCATTATCTGAAACTTTAAGCGGAGATATTTATATTGGCGGCGGCGAAACGGATTCCATGAAATATATAGCGGAAATTATAAAAGAAATTCAAATCAGTTATCCTGCAATTAAATTTCACATATATTCCGGCAACGCAGAAGACGTAATTGAAAAACTTGACAGAGGCCTACTTGATTTTGGCGTTTTGATTCAGCCTGTAGATTTGTCAAAGTACGATAATATTGAGTTGCCCGAAAAAGATGTTTGGGGCGTGATTATGCGAAAGGACAGCCCGCTTGCAAAAAATAAAGTTGTTGAATTAAAAGATTTGACAAAAGTGCCGCTCCTTGCCTCACGCCAGATGTCTCCGAAATATTCAAAAGACAGCGGGTTTTTGGATTGGTTTGGCGATGAGTTTGATAATTTAAACATAACCGCGACATACAATCTCGCATATAATGCAGTTAAAATGGTTGAAGCCGGAGTCGGGTATGCTTTGACGCTTGACAAGCTTGCAAATACCTCCGAAGACAGTCTGATTTGCTTTCGCCCTTTGAGCCCGAAACTTGAATCCGGCCTGGATATTGTCTGGAAAAAGTATCAGGTGTTTTCGCCTGCAGCAAAACTGTTTTTGGAAAAACTTCAGGAAAAATTCAAATAACTTAACGCAGTTTTTGCCGGAATATAATATGAAATTTTTTTGCGCTTAAATTTCCAGATTCTTGAATATTAATAGTTCAAATGGCTCATATTCAAGAGCTTTAGCGAGTTTTTCAACTACGTCAAGAGTCGGTGATGAAGTTTGCGCCTCAATTTGTGTTAATGTAGAGCGGCCGATTCCCGCCAGTTCGGCAAGTTTTTCCTGGGAATAGCGTCTCTTTATTCTCTCAAACCGAATTCTAATTGCAAATTTATTTGCCAAAGTTTGTATATTGTCCATAATGCTGTTATACTAACACCTTGACAATATAACGACAATACGCTATTATGATATTATAGGCGTTATTATATTTTAAATGTCGTTATATAGACGAAAGGGCTGTTATGAAAAAGTTCAATTTTGCGTTTACTCTTGCAGAAGTGCTTATTACACTAGGTATTATAGGTGTTGTTGTAGCAATGACATTGCCAAGTGTTGTGGGAAGATATAAGGAAAAAGAAACAGCATCAAAATTAAAGAAAGTTTATTCTACTATAAGTCAGGCTATGAATTTGGCTATTAATGAATATGGAACTATTGACAAATGGGATTTGCCCCCTACACTTACTTCCGATAAAAATGAAAACGGACAAACGATTCTGGACCAAACCGGGCAGAATATTCTGACAGAAAGGTTTCTGCAATATTTAAACGGTGATTTGCTAAAAGCCGGTTGGGATGAGGGTGTTGTTCTGACAAATATGCAAAGAGTACCGCTTGAGATGATATATGATAAAGGAGAACCCCGCTCTATTCAATTGCATGACGGAACTATTCTGATAATGGGACAAATTTATGGCAATGATAGCTGTGCAAGAAGTGATATAACTAAAGGTGATTTATGTTCTACTATTGTCGTCTGGTTTCCGCCCAAAAACAGGCAAAGAAATGAAGGCATCAATCAGTTCAATTTTTATGTGATGAAAGATCGTCTAATCCCGTGGGGTGTACCAACTGACCAAAATAATCCTTTTGAGAGAAACTGTAAAATTTCTACTAACAACAGGCAAAGCGGCCGCGGCTGCACAGCCTGGGTGCTTGAAAAAGAAAATATGAGTTATTTACGCTGCAAGGATTTAAGCTAGTATGGAAATTCAAAGTGTAAGTAACCTTAGCGTAAGTTTTGAGAAATATTTAGCTGAAAGATTGGCGTATTGAACATATCGCCAATCTTTTTGTCAAAGATTTTTTGCAAACGGACTTAAAAGCGCTATGAGCATACTTTATGCAAATATGCGAATCTTCCATCTCGTTAATTTATTATGGGCTTGATATCATTTCGAAATATCTTTTGCTCTTGCAATAAGAGATGTATTTTGTGAATATTTTTGCCATCCGGCTAGCTAAACAATTAAAAAGAATCTAAAAATTTCCGTTTTCAGAAAGTATTTTAATTAGCTGATATGTTTTTTCCAGTTGTTGCGGTTTGAATTTTATCTTGTCAATGAAAGCATATATTTGATTAAGCATATTATCATCATCATCTTCTTCTTTCAAATATTTGCAGGAAAATAATATACCTGGAGAAACGTTCAGAGCAGAAAGAATTTTATCTAAAGTTTGAGCCGTAACGAAGTTTTTACCTGATTCAATCCTGTTTAAATTGCGTGGAGTAATATCAATCATTTCGGCAAATTTTTCTTGCGTATACCCTTGCATTTTTCGATGGAGTTTAACCTTTTCGCCAAGTAATTTTTTGATGTTCATGATACTATTTTATACTTCCGTTTTTCAATGTAATAGATAATGATGTTTATTTTCTGAATTCTTAATATAATGAAAACCTGTAAAAATAAAATTTGCTATTAAATTACAAACAACGTTACATTTAATAACTTTTCTTTGCAATCTGAAATTATGGTTTTATTTTGACTTTCGAGGTTGCGCATTTTGATTTCATAGCTTTCAAAATTTTATCTGTAACAAACCGGACATTGAATTCAGAGTGCCGAACCGGCTGAAACGCAGTCAGAGAGCATAAATAAAAAAAGCACCTTGTGGTGCTAATTTTAATAATGGCGGGAACGACGAGGCTCGAACTCGCGACCTCATGCGTGACAGGCATGCGCTCTAACCAAACTGAGCTACGCTCCCTTAAATTCTTTTGTCATCGTCGGAACTCTTCCGACAAGTCTTATTATAATATGCTGAATTTTAAAAATCAAGTACTTCTTTTAAACTTTTTTCTTGCCTTGCAATGAATATAATGACTATGTTCGGGATACCATTACTGATTTTTAGTCCATTACCACATTTCCGGCTCAACTTTACTTATCAATAGTTTTAATAAGTTCTTAAACATGGCTGAGGGATATAATAAGACACTGTCGAAGAATTCTCTTATGACAAAAATTATTTATTTTTTATAGTTACCAAACCCTGCCCTGCTAAATGGTTTTTGAATCCTTTTGGTGCAAATTCCATTAGCGTATCAGGAGATAATACTTCCCATTCTCCCATCAAGTGACCAAGCCCCATTGTTTGTAAGGCTTTTTCCTGACTGTCAAAAATCGGGCCAAGTTTAATATAAGAAACATCCTCTTTTGTTTTATTTAGAATCTCTTTTATGGGCGAGGCAAGTTCTTTGAATTTTTCAACTGACGGTTCGCCAATTTTTCTCACACCAAAAAATGTTAAATTAATATCATTGCTTCCTGCTTTTTCTGCCGGAATTATTTTTGAATGTTTGTTCACAAAATCTATTAGTTCGCCAATTTTATTTCCTTTGAATGAAACAGTATCAATATTTTTTGTTTGTAAATTTGTGTTTACCGGTCTTGTTGAATTTGACGTCATTTTGTATGAACTTGGCATATTATAATTTGTAGTTATTTGCATATATTCTCCTTTCGAATGTTAAAAAAATGCTGAAAAAATTTTTTGCTACAAAGTTAACATTTTTTTACATTTCGGAGCAGAGCATAAAAAAACTCCGATTTTATCGGAGTTTTTTTGTCTGTTTATCCTTTGTTATTTCTTAATCCACATAAAGCGGAGCAAGTTTTTTAGACTGCTGCGGGATTACACCTTCTTCAATTGACTGGTAAACCCTGTAATCAATTGTCGGGAAGCAGTTGTCGATACTTTCGATTTCCTGCAGTGCACCCTCATCAATGCATCCGGAATCAATCATATCGGCGATTTTTTCAAATCTTTCGACATGCTCTCTGAACCTGTCTGTTGCATAATCTTTTGCCTGCCATGTGGTAATCAAAAACGGCCAATCTGAACTTTGCAGCAACAGATTTTCTCTGGCCAGCTGATTTAATGCTCTGTGGAAAACTTTGTCTTCCGGAATTTCAGAGTATTTGTCAGCAATCGCATTGATTCTTTTTTCGCAAGCATGGATTATCGGCCACATCCATTCTGTTAAATGGTTGTTCCAAACGTAGAAGTGTCCGCCTTGACCCCATGAGCTTTCCGGAATCTGAATTGCTTCTTTCGGAGGATATGCATGTACATATTCACCCGCTGTCATTCTTTCTACTTCAGGAAGATACTGGTTGAATTTCTTGATAACCTGTTTTATAAATTCAACACCCTCAAACCACCAGTGTCCAAAAAGTTCTGTGTCAAATGAAACCATTACCAGACCTTCTTTGCCATTGTGAGCCATTTTGTAATCGTTCAGCAAATGGTAAATCAAAGTTGTGTAGTGATCAGAGTTTTCGTTGATTTTATTTTGAGCCAAAACCGGATCATAAAGCATTTTGTCGCCTAAATCAGTTTTGGAAGACGTTATTCTCCAGTAATGCATACCGGAATTGCAGTCTTTTCTGTGGAATTCTCTGAAACATCCGTCTCCCGGATATCCGTCAGCCGCTGACCATACCTGATAACCGGCTCTGTCATTTCTTCCCATAACCGCAACCTGTGCATCCGGAAGCCAGTATGCCGAATATGTGTCATATCCGGTTGCTTCGCGCTCAGGCAGCGGAATGTATTCGATGTTTCCGTAAACCCCGATTACACGTCTGTTTCCGATTGAATTTCCGCCTTCAATAACATGTGATTCTGTGAAGAAATATTCAATGTCATTGTTTTGAAGTGTTACTTCAATTGCAGGACGCCAATGTTTTTGACCGTCTTTTCCTACATATTCATAGCCCTGTCTGTAAGCGCATTCAGGAAGCCAACATCCGTCAGCTTTTTTGCCGAACAATCTTTTTGTTGTGTCAGAACCGATTTTGAACTGTGCATTCAGGTTGCTGTCAGTTGCAAGAAGCGGTGAAAAACCATGGGTTGCGCCGGAAGTTGTAATTTCGATACATCCAAGGTCTTGATATTTTTTAAACTGGGCAATCAAGTCCATGCCATATTTGTTAATAAATGAATCTTTAATATGGTTGAACCAATCGTAATAGTATTTAGCCAGATATTTTAAATGCTGTGAATGCGGAACTTTCGGATCCGGATATCTGTCCAAATCTTTAGAAACTTTAGCAATTCTTGAATCCAAATATTCAACAAAACCATGCTTAAGATGTTCATCGTTAAGCTGTTCTGCCAAAATAGGCGTAATGCCTACCGTAAGCTTTGCTTTAATACCTTCATCATAAAGCTCGGAAATGGCATTGAGTAAAGGAACATAAGTTTCCGCCATGCATTCATAAAGGTTTTCTTCCCCGAAAGGCCACATGCCGGCTTTTCTATAGTAAGGAAGGTGGCTGTGTAACATAAATACGAATTGTCCTACTGACATTTTTGCCTCCATTATCTTCTCTTTAAGCGAATTATTATATAACTATAATCCAACTTTATAATTTTTATATATACCACAAAAGGGCAAAAAATATAATCCTATAGAATTAATTCTTGTGAATACTGTTACAAATGTTAATGTTTATTTTTTATATATCTTTTATACACTATTTGTATTGTGATTTGAATAATTTTGCCTCAAAATTTTCAGAGCTGCAATCGAATTCGTTTTTTCTTAAAATCTTTTAATAAAAGGCTTGCAATAAAGTTGTTTTTATATTAATTATAAAAATACTCACATCCTCAAATGTGCCTGAAGTCATTAATCAGGCGTAAGAGTAACAGAAAGGCAAAATAAAATGGCAAATATTAAATCATCTAAAAAAAGAATTTTAGTAGCAGAAAGAAACAGATTGAGAAATGTTGCAATGAAATCTTCAATCAAAACTGCTGTAAAAAAAGTTCTTGAACTTAGCACAGCTGATGACAAAGAAGCTTTAAATTCAGCTTTATCAAAAGTTTACCAGCTATGCGACAAAGCTGTATCAAAAGGTGTTTTGCACAAAAATACAGCTGCCAGAAAAAAATCAAGATTAACTAAAGCATTAAACAAAATCCAGGCAAAATAGTTAATTGATTTTTTAAAAAATGCCAAAAGCCTCTGTTTAGCAGAGGCTTTTTTAGTGCAGAATTAAACTGCGCCTCAAAAGAAACGGCGCACGATGTGCGAAATAAAATTTTACTTCACTATTTACTTGGTTAAAATTATGTAAAGATTGTACAAATTAAATATTTTACTAGTATAATAATCTTTGTAGATAACGGAAATGGAAATATGCAGCAAATTATAGAAAAACCTGAAAGAAAACAAATTAAAAATATAGATTTTAACTGCGATCTCGCGCAAAGTTTCGGCGTATATAAAAACAGTTCGGAATTTGAACTGTTGGATTACGTGAGTTCGGTGAATATCTCATGCGGATTTCATGCGGGCGATCCTTTGACGATTCAAAAAGCACTTCTAGCGGCAAAAGAAAAAAATGTAGTAGTCGGAGCGCATATCGGATTCGATGATATTCAAGGATTCGGATACCGTGCAATGGATTTGGATGAAGATGAAATCGAAGCGCTGGTTCTTTATCAGGTTGGCGCAATAATGTCTTTTGCAAAGAGTTTTAAAATGGAAATCGAACATGTTCGTCCGCATGGCGCGATGTACAAAATGGCGGCTGAAGATTTCACTTTTGCCTGCTCAATTGCAAAAGCTGTCAAAAAATGTTCACAATGGCTTGTCTATTACGGAGCATCAGGAGATGTTACGGCAAAAGCAGGAGAATTTGTAAATATTCCGACTGCACAGGAAATCATGCTTGAAAAGACTTATAATGTTGACGGAACAATTGATTTTTCCGCAAAAGACAACGAAAGCGTTTTTGATAACATCGGGCGCCTGAAAACATTGTTGAACTTCTCACAGGTTCAAAACCGCGAAGGCGGAAAAACTTTTGTAAACGCAGATTCGATACATTTTTCAAACAAAGTCTCAAATGTTTTGGAAATAGCCTCGGAAGCTAAAAAAATCATAACTCCGGTTCCGGTAAACTATAAAAATGTCTACGCGTCAGGCTGGGTTGAATAAATTAAATATCAGGGATAAATGGTGATGAAGAATTTTAGAAATAATATGAAAATGCCGAAAGATGCGGCCTGGCTTGTGCCCGGACTGCAGGTAAAACGCTGGTTTGCAATGATATTTTTCGGCGCATCAATGATGACAATAGGTTTTTTAATCCTTTGTGATATCAAACCGGTATTTTATACAATGCAATTTATCAAAAAAGTTGCGATGAATGTTTCAACTGAATGGATAGCGTTCGCAATCGTAATGTTCGGGGCCGGAATATTCTTCAAAGGCTGGCAAAAAACAAACCTTTCAATGCTTGGGTTAAAAGACGACAATACAATGCTTGAAGCGCTTTACAGACGCCGCAAACTCAACCGCGGTCCGAAAATCGTTGCAGTCGGCGGCGGCACGGGACTTTCAATGCTGTTAAGAGGCATTAAAAACATCACAAATAACATCACAGCCGTCGTAACCGTCGGCGATGACGGCGGAAGTTCCGGAAGGCTTCGCGAAGATATGGGAATCCTGCCACCGGGCGATATCCGAAACTGTATTGCGGCACTCGCTGATGATGAAAATTTGATTACAAAACTCTTCCAATACCGTTTTAAATCCGGCGAAGGGCTTGAAGGCCACAGCTTCGGAAACCTTTTCCTGACGGCACTTTGCGCAATAACAGGCGATATGGTCAGAGCGGTTAAGGAATCATCTAATGTACTTTCAATCCGCGGCAGAGTACTGCCTTCAACTCTTGATGATATGAAACTTGTTGCCGAAATGGAAGACGGCCGCATAATCCATGGCGAATCTAATATCCCCGAAGCCCATGGCAAAATTAAACGACTTTTCACTGACCCCGGCCGTTGCCGCGCGCTTGAAGATGTAATTGCGGCAATAAAAGACGCTGATTTGATTATCCTTGGCCCGGGAAGCCTGTATACAAGCGTAATTCCGAACCTTCTAATTGAAGAAATTGCGCAGGAAATCGCAAATTCTCCCGCCAAAAAGATTTATGTCTGCAATATAATGACACAACCGGGCGAAACCGATAACTACACAACTTCAGACCATGTTAAAGCTTTAATGCAGCATGCAAACAGCAAAAATATAATTGATGCGGTTCTTGTGAATGATTTCATCCCCTGCAATCTTGCGAAAAAATACGAACTTGCAGGCTCTTACCCTGTAAAACTCGATTTTGAAAATATCAAAAAACTGGGTGTGAAAATCTTCCCGCGCAAACTTATCGAAGACAGCCGCGAAGGCCTTGTAAGACACAGTTCTAACCGTGTAGCGCGCGCAATTTATTACTGGTTCAGAAAAGAACACAAACTCGACAAAACAGCCCGCCTCCCGCACAGAGAACACCGGAAAGAATGTGCGGTGTAATGGTTAAAAAGGTTACTGTAAACACTCTGAAAAATATCAAATCTTCCGGCGAAAAATTTTCAGTTCTGACCGCATACGATTTTTCAACCGCGAAATACATCGACGAAGCCGGAATTGATGTAATCTTAATCGGCGACAGCCTTGCAATGACAGCATTAGGATATGAAACAACCCATTCTGTCGGGGTTGACGAGATGAAAATATTCACAAGCGCAGTTGCAAGAGGTGTTGAAAGAGCGCTGGTCGTGACGGATATGCCGTTTTTAAGCTATCATGCGGATGTTTCTATTGCAATTCAAAATTGTGGCGAAATGATTAAGCTTGATGCCAATGCTGTAAAAATCGAGGGTTACAGCGAATATATCGTGACACTTGTAAAAAGACTGACCGAATCCGGAATTCCGGTAATGGCACACCTTGGTTTCACTCCGCAGTTTTTGAATACTCTCGGCGGCTACAAAATTCAAGGGAAAACTCAGGAAGCCGCAGATGAAATTCTCCGTCAGGCAAAAGAATTGCAAGCGGCCGGAGCATTTTCTTTAGTGTTGGAAATGGTTCCTGAAAAAAGCGCGAAATATATAACCGAAAACCTTTCCATCCCGACTATTTCCTGCGGTGCCGGAAAATATTGCGATGCGCAGGTGCTTGTATGCGACGATGTTTTTGGTAAATACAGCGAATTCACTCCGAAATTCGCCAGAAAATACGGTGATATGAGAGGGTTAATTCTGGATTGTGCAAAAAGATTTGATACTGATGTTAAAAGCGGCAAATTCCCGTCAGAGAGCGAAGTTTTTTAAATAAGAGGCTGGTAATTATGATTAATAATGATTTGTTTATTACTGTGGTTGTAATGGTTTTGGTATCAATAGTAAGCGTAATTGCTATTGTCGTGTTGAGCGTTTTTTCCGGAATCGAATTGTATCGGACAAAGAAATTAAAGTATGCGTATGCAAAAATCGGTGTGATAGTCACGGCTTTATTTATTTTGTATTTGGGATTACCTTTCTGGCTTTTGAGTGCGGCTTATAAAACGGAAGATTTGTCGCATGCCGGCAAATACTACGATTTGGCTTTGAAAACCGCGCTTTTTCCATCTGTAAAAGCCGTTATGTACGAAGAAAAAGGCTCATACTACAGCAGAACGTTCCGGGGCAAAGACGCTATTCAGGCATTTGAAAAATCATACAGCATAAGTAAAAATGACATGGCCCTTGCGCAATTGTGCCTCCTCTACACAATCAAAGGTGACAAAGAAAACGCAATTGCCGCCTGTGTTCAAACAAAATCCAACCAGCTTGCAGCAATAAACGGGATTTTAAACAAAGATTATACAATTGCCCTGAATCTTATAGATATGGAAATCCAAAATGATGAAAAACCTTCCTGCCATGATTATGCAGTGAGAGGCTATATTTACAGGGCTCTCGGACAGAACGAATTGTTCCTGTCTGATTACAATACGGCTGTCAAAATGTGTCCGAAAAATGAAAGGTTGAAAGAACTTTATAATAATAAAAATTATTACGAAGAGCATTATGCAAATTTAAAGAAAAAATATAAATTCTAAAACTTGTGATATAATTATTCCAATAAGAGGTAGAGAAATGTTATTACACACTATAGCGGAAGTCAGAGAACAAATTAGAATCTGGAAAAAACAAGGGCTAACCGTCGGGCTTGTTCCGACAATGGGGGCTTTGCATGAGGGACATTTGAGTTTAATCAAAAAAAGTGTTGAAAAATGCGACAAAACTGTTGTCTCAGTTTTTGTGAACCCGATTCAGTTCTGCCCCGGCGAAGATTTTGAAAAATATCCCAGAACCCTTGATGCCGATAGAGAAATGGCTGAAAGCGCGGGTGTTGATATTGTTTTTGCACCATCTGCCGCTGAAATGTACGGAGAAGGACATATTATGTCAAATGATTTTCTGACCTATGTCATCCCGCCGTTTTTCTACGTGAATAAACTCTGCGGAAAGTCAAGAACAGGCCATTTTGACGGAGTTTGTACAGTTGTGAATAAATTGTTCAATATTGTACAGCCGGATTTTGCATTTTTCGGGGAAAAAGATCGCCAGCAGTTAATAATTATTAAGAAAATGGTTAAAGATTTGAGCATTCCGACAGAAATTATTCCCTGCCCGATTGTTCGCGAAGCTGACGGTCTGGCAATGAGTTCGCGCAATAAATATCTCAATGAACAAGAAAGAAAAGATGCACTTGTTCTTAAAAACATTTTATTTAACATCAAATCATGCTATAATTCAGGTATAAAAGATACCGAAGCGCTGGCAGAAACCGCTTTCAATTTTCTGAAAAGCTGCCACAGTCTTGAATATCTTGAATTCCGCGACAAAAACGATTTGGAATTAAAGAAAACCGCGGACAAAGATACAATCGTTTTTATTGCCGTAAAAATCGGTAACGTGCGCTTGATTGACAATATATCGCTGGAAAACTAGTATAAAAGAGGAAGAGTATGCTTGCAATATTTAATTTTTTGAAAAAGTTTTTAAGACTGTTTGTGGATTTCGCAATGGTAATCCAGATTGTCGTTTTTATAACACTTTTTGCTTTTATAATGTACTGGTTTTTCGATTTAATAAACTGTCAGTTTCTTGCATTTTTGAATCCGGTTGCGGAAAATATCACAAACTTTATGCATGCATACTTTGAAGAATCCCTGAACAAAGGCGTAAATCAAACCGACGGTTCACTTTTCCTTTTTGTAATGTTCCTGCTTGTTGTAATCGGCGCATTGTCTCAGTTGAAAATTTACACATCTTCTGCAGAAAACAGAATCGGAAGAACAATTGATAAGATTAAATCAAAAAATGAAGACGAATTTAACGCCCAGCTCAGAGCAGAAGCCGATCAGGCAATTCTGGCTTACAGAAATGTCGTTTTGATAGTAAAGCTTGCGGCCAAAAAACGAATTGTTGACGATATTCGTCCTGATGAAGAAAAAGAAAAAGAGAATAAAGAAATCGCTGACAGGCTGGTTTGTGAATTTTACAACAGAATCAAAGAAGCGCCCTGCTGCAAGTTTGCAAAAAGCGGCGACCAGCTTGTTGTAACCTTAAAAGGGTTTACGCATGTAAACAAGCTTTTATACTACACAAATAAGGCTTTAGAAGATTTGCAGGCCGAAATGCGCAAAGAACACTGCATTCTAAAATTCTATGCTGCAATTGATGCCTTCGATGACAAGGCGCTTTTGAAAGATGTCTACTATGATTTGCAAATCCTTCTGAAACTCAACCTCTATAACGAAATTATCTGCTACGGCAACTTCTGTAACAGATATTACATGGAGCCGAAAAACATGTTTGAAGCGTATTTGAAAGGGGTTTACGATACAACGGAACCCGAAAACGTTTGGACTTTGGTTAAAAAATATTAAGCTATGCTTGATTTTTTAAATGTTTTAATATAATATAATCTCATAAACCGCAGACAATTAGCCGCCAATCGGCGTTAAAAGTTCAAAAACTGCTAATCGAGGTTACACTGGCTAAATATTTTATATTTCAGAAATGTGTGATTTTGCGGTTTGGATGCGCAAAATCTTTTTTGTATGAAAAGATTTCCATTCAAAACAACAGGTCGATACAAAAACAAGGAGCTAAAAATGGCAACAAAACAATTTAAATCTGAAAAAATAGACGCTCTGAAATCAAAATTAGAAAAAGCAAAAGTTGCAATCGTAACTGAATACAAAGGCTACACTGTTGAAGAAATTCAAAAGCTTAGACGCGCACTTCAAAAAGAAGGCGGCGACTATATGGTTACAAAAAACACTCTTGCTAAAATCGCCGTAAAAGGTACTGATTTTGAAGTTCTTAATGATACATTCAAAGGACCGATTGCTCTTGCTTTCGGTTACGAAGACCAGGTAAGCCCTGCTAAAGTCGTTGCAAAATTCATCAAAGAAAGCAAAAAAGGTGTAATTTTAGGTGCAGCGCTTGACGGCAATTTGTTATCAGCAAAAGAAGCAGAAGCGTTATCAAAACTTCCTTCAAAAGAAGAACTTATCGCCAAAATGCTCGGTTCAATCAACTCACCGGCATCAGGCATTGCACTTTCAGTCAACGCAGTTATGGCATCTCTCACAAGAGCTGTTGCAGCTGTCAGAGATCAAAAAGCTGCATAACGGATTTTCTAAAGCCGGCCGCATAGTTTTAAGTTGTGCTTAAGCTAAAAGGCTGATAAATCCGAAAGACACAAATCAAACAAACTAAACGTACACAATTAACATACAAGGAGAAAAATAATGTCTAACGTAGAATCAATTTTAGAATCAATTGAAAAATTAACTTTATTAGAAGCAGCAGAATTAGTAAAAGCAATGGAAGAAAAATTCGGCGTATCTGCAGCAGCACCTGTTGCAGTAGCAGCAGCACCAGCAGCAGCAGGCGAAGCAGCAGCTGAAGAAGCTTCAGAAGTTTCAGTTATCCTTGCTTCAGCAGGCGCTAACAAAATCGCTGTATTGAAAGAAGTTCGTGCTATCACAGGCCTTGGCTTGAAAGAAGCTAAAGACCTTGTTGACGGTGCTCCGAAACCGGTTAAAGAAGGCATCAAAAAAGAAGATGCTGAAGCAATCAAAAAACAGCTTGAAGCAGCTGGCGCTACAGTTGAAATCAAGTAGTTTGATTCTTAAACATAATCTAAAAACCCTCGCAAATTTGCGGGGGTTTTGTTTTATTAGATTCAATAAAATTAGTCAGCCAAAATAAATCAGCAATTCTGTCATGCTTTATAATTGTAAAGGCATGAAAATCTTATATTACGTATCTGCAGTATTTACAAAACAAAATTGAATAAATCCTGAATTTCCATTCCAAATGCTTTTGAAATATGCTCAAGATTCTTGACTGTAATATTGCTTTCGCCTCTTTCAACCATGCCGATAAAATTTCTGTTAAGTTCGGCGAGTTCCGCGAGCTTTTCTTGAGACATTTTTCGTTTCATTCTTTCAATGCGAATTTTTTGCCCGAGTTTTTCAGTTAAATTAGTATGATTTCCGTTAGTCATACATTTTATTGTAAACACCTATATATTGACTTGCTACCCAATATTATGTTATTATGTAAAATATATTAGACAATTGGCCGTGTTTCTATAAATTGTGAAAATTTTATAAAGGTATTTCCTTATCATAGCTGAGGAAATAATTGCGATAAGGTCATAGCTATCGCAAATCTCTAGAGGTGAATGCTCCTTTTTTAAAAAAACTAAAAAAGTCACCTCTTTTTCTTATTAAAAAGGAGGGGAGGGGGAGCGGTAAAAATAGCGGTGACCGTTTAATAACGACAGATTTTATTATATTCGCAAAAACGGCAGTGTTCACGATTTTCTTTGCCTTCAAAATCTTTTGTTGCAAGGATTTCGCGGCACTGTTGTTTTATTGTGTTTTCGTAAAATTCTTTTAATTCAGGCGTGAATTCAATAACTTTGTTTTCATTATTTTTCAAATCAATGTAGACAAAAGAAAGCGACTTGCGCGGAGGTAAAATCAAATCTGCGCAAAGCAAATATATCATTGTCTGAAAATCTTTTTCCGGATTTTTCGGAATTGAACCCGTCTTGTAATCCAAAATCCAATATGAGTGTGAAGAGGCGCACTTTTCTTCATCCGGCCCGAGTTGCCCGCAGGTGCCGGTGTCTTTTTCATTAACCTCAAAACTTCGCGCTGATACCTCACCAACAGCTTCGCAAACTATCGCATCAAGCCGCCCGAAAATCCAGATATCATCAATCTTTGCCGTTATCGGATATTCCGAATGCAAACATTTTTTCGAAAAATATTCGTTATTTTTTAAACGTTTCCAAATCTCGCGTTCGCTTTCATTCAAAGCCTTTTCAAGCTTTGTAATGTCTGCGCCGCGATGATAGTAATTTGCCAGTGCATGAATTTTTTTGCCCTTTTCAAAAAATGCCGGATTCTGCGGTATCGTGATTTTTTCGTTGAATTTCAAATTGTATTTTAAAGGGCAGCTCTGATATGTTTTCAGCATGTTAGGTGAAAAATTCTTCATAAAACACCGGCCCTTTCTTCAATTACATCAAACACCAACGACGGCTGCTGATCAATCATTTTTTCAAAAGCTTTTGCCTTGCGGCTGACTGTGATGTGAAGATTTCTCTTCGCGCGCGTAATCGCAACATACAAAAGCCTCAAGTTTTCTGCCAACAGTTCTTCTTTAAGCTGAATTTCCGATTTCGGCTTGTATTCAGGGTTCAACTGGCGCAAATTTTCCATAAAATCCGACGATTTTAACTTGACTTGCGCAAAATCAAGTGTCAAATTTTTCTCCGCCATCTCCGGCAAAAATACAAGGTCAAATTCATCACCCTTTGACTTGTGAAGCGTCATAATCTGAACTTTTCCTTCCAAAAATTCTTTGTCGCTTTCATCCTCTTCCGAGAAAAATTTGAAGCCGCTTAAAGAAGTCTTTTTCGCCAATTCGCCAAGCCGCGTTATAATGTATTCAAACCCCGAATTTGCCATCCCGATTCGTTTTATGAGCGTTGAAATCAGGTAAACATTTGACTTTTCGATTTCGTTTGAAAAATAATGCAGCCCGATTTTTATTGCAAGTTCATCGACCGTCAAATGCGGAAACGATAGCCAGTATGTCAAATCCCAGTAAAATTGTTCAAGATAAATATTGTTGATATTGTCGCAATTTAGCGAAATAAACGGGTTTTCATACTTTCTGACTTCAGATCCGAGCCGTTGTTTGTAAAGTCCGCTTTCTGCCAGAATTTCGTAATTGTCCGCAATTGTGTCGTTATCAAACGGGTTCAAAATCATAGAAAGAACTGCAAAAATTACGCGGAAAATAGTCTTTTGTTCCAAACATTCGCTTCTGGTAATGGTTTTCAGCCCGCTGTTGTTTATAAAATCCATCCACTGAACAACTTGAAAATTGTTTCGGAGAAGAATTCCAACAGTCGCTTTCGGATTTTTTTTGAGCGTGTTTTTGATTACGGATAAAATGTAATTTTTTTCTTCGATTGTAGTATCGAAAATTTTTGGCGTAACCGCGTTTTCGCTCACCGGATTTCTGCCTTCCACAGGTGACATAAATATTTTGAAAAACGCGTTTTTCATCTCATCATGAACATCTGCAAATCTCACAAGATTGTTTGCAAGCATCCAGACATCTTTTGTGCAGCGCTGCGAACAATTCATGCTCACGTTGTTTGATTGCGAAATGAAGTTTCTGAATCCTTCAACATCTGCGTTTGAAAAAGTTGTTGTAATTGCCTGATTTATGTCGCCGCAGCGAATCAGATTTTTGTACTTCGCACTCAAAAGATTGATAAGCCTCTGCTGAATTGCCGATGAATCCTGCGCTTCGTCTTCAATTACAAAATGACAGATTTCCTGATAATATGCAAGGATATCCGGGTTTTCTTCCAGAAGTCTGACGGATGAGACCAGCATGTCATCATAATCAATCAAATTGCTTTCTTTTAAACGGCTTTGATATTCTTCAAAAAAATCAAGGAATTTTAAAACTTTTTTATCTGTTATGTTTTGTGCGCCTGCGGCATTTTGAGCTGATTTCGCACCAACATTGCAGCCGATTTTGTAAACTGAAATCCCCCGGTCAAATTCATCGGTTTCTGTTTTTTTGAGTTTTAATTTTGCGGCGATTTCTTTCACAATTCTCGAGCGCTGAGTGTCGTCGCAGATTTCAAAATCTGATGAGAGCCCTAGGCGTTCAAAGTTTCCGTTTTCTTTGAGAATCCTCAGCGCAAGCCCGTGAATTGTACTGATATTCGGCAATTGCGAAGAATCTTCTCTAACTGATTTGATTCTTTCGCGGAAATTTCTGGCGGCGGATTCCATATATGTCAAGACAAAAATGTTTTCAGGACACGCGCCGTTTTCAAGAAGTTTCAGGATTAAAGCAAGCAAAATTGTTGTCTTGCCGGCGCCCGGAACCGCTGAAATTGCCATCTTTCCGGATTTGTAATCCAATACCGGCTGCTGGTCCGGGCGCGGTGTGATTTGGAATTTCTTTTGAGTTTCGGGTTGAACCGTTGTTTCGGTTGGTGTCAAAATGTGTTTTTCGATACCGCCGAAGTTTTCGATTCCGTTGCCGTCAAAAAGGCTTGAGTATGCAAAAACTTTTTCATCAGCACAAAGCGTAAGTTTTCTTAAAATTCTGGCTGTTTTTTCTCGACCCAACTCAATATTATCGTCAATTGTGTATTCATCTTTTGCCCAGCCGCGCTGGAAAACCCATGCGTTGTACAAGGGGCCTGTGTCGCTTTTAATCCACTCGTCGCTTGAGACATCCAGCCAGATTTGGTATTTTGTGCGGATTTGGTTGTCGATGATTTTTTGCGGCGTGCCGATTACCAAATCCCGTTCAGAAATTTCCAAAATCGAGTATGGATTTTCGGAAATTATTGAATTTTCGATTTGGATTATGATTTCGCTCTTGCGATTTTCAAAATCATTTTTGAAAATATTTTCAAACTCCTGAAGCTGTTTTATGAAGAAATTAAACTTGTTCAAAACCTGAGTATCAAAGGATTTCAACTCCACAAGTTCGTTGTAGATTTCTAAAGCTTGGAGTGAAAGTTTTTTTTCGGAATTTTCCTGTTCATTAACAAGTTTTAAAAATTTTCGATATTTTTCGGTGTAATCTTCATGAGGAAATTCAAAATCAATGAGTTCTTTTGTGCGGTCAAATTGAGATAGAATTTCGCGGCAATATTTGATTGGAATTTCCAGAAAATTCGACAAAATTATTCTCAAATCAAATGATGTCAGAGAGCTGCGCATTCCGCAATTGAGTTTGATAATCGTCAGGGTTGAGAGCACAAGCGGGTTTTGAATAAGTTTTTCACTGCCCGATAAAAACAAAAGACGCGTATGATTTTTTATTGATTCTTTCAGCGAAAATTTCAGCATATCGTCAATCACCGGTGTCACGATTGCAATTTCGTTTGGCTTGACGTTTGATTTCAACAGAGAATTGATTTGTTTTGATGCAAGGTCAATCATTTTTGCGCGTTTTGAGGGTGAAGAAAGTGAAAAATTTTGCAAAATCTCCGACTTTTCTTCCGTGATATTTTTGAAAAGATTTTCCGCGTCAAATTTCATTTTTGAACTTGCATCAATCGAAATAACAGGTTCATTAAAAAGTTTTTCAAACTCCCAAACGGCGGTTCTATCTGCGCTCAAATAGCCTGTGCGGCTGGCGCCTTTCTTGTCAAACGCGATTGCGTAATCTTTTAATTGCGGCGCTAAATGTTTGATAAAATCAAAACAAGCAGGCGTAATTTCATCTCCGTCATCTATAATCAAATATTTTATGTTTTTAAAGTAATCCGTGTTTTTATAAATATAATTGAAAACAAGCCCCTGGCGCAGGTAGTCAAAGTCCCGAAGTTCAAGAGTTCTTGCCAGAAGTTTTTTAAGCGCGGCTTTTGCATCATCCGCAAAACTTTCGCCTAAAATTCTTGAACGCCATTCAACATCCTCGTCTGTCAAATTGTTCTGGACGATTAGTGAATAACGTCTGAAAAGCTGGTGGAGAAGTGATTTTTTTGAATTGTAACCTTTGAATTTAACTTCTCTTATGATGTCTTTTAAAATAAATTGTGAAACTTCAAGTCCGGCAAGGTTCGGCAGGATTTCCGCGCCGGGATAAGGGTTTATGTTTTCTAAAACGGCCCAGTTGTCGATTATTGTGTTATAAACTAGCGAAAAAAATGAATGAACTTCAAGTTTTTCGATTGCATTTATGTTTAAAAGATTAAGTGTACTTTCTAAAAATTTGTTTTTTGCCTGCGAATTCTGCACAAGTACAAGAATTGATGAGGCCTCAATTCCCGCATTCAAAAGTTTTGCGTATTTTTCAACAAGCATGTCTGTTTTTTTTGATGATAAACTTCCCTCTAAAAGCACCTTAATCAATCCTCTTTTTACAGTATTTTATCACAAAAAAAGTGTTATTTTTACCTTTTAAATTAATATTATTATACTATTGCATTTTTGAAAAAAATGTTCTACTATTAGTTTGTAAATCAATATAGTGCATATTGTAAGAATGTGGAGGTAGAAATGCAAGAATTACAAGAACAAATCGGATCTTCAGCAGGTCAGATTTACAACTATTTATCATCAAACAACGGTACTTCAACTATCGCTAAAATGAAAAAAGAATTAGATCTTAAAGGCAACTTCGCTGATTTAGGTCTTGGCTGGTTGGCCAGAGAAGACAAAGTTGAATTCTCTAAAAAAGGTTCTTCTGTAAGAGTAACTTTGAAATAGTTTTGAGAATTTACTTAAAAGTTTAGAGGCGCCCGCAGGGCGCCTTTTTTAATCTTCTGTTAATTGGTTTTATTCTTTCAAATCTTTCACAAGTGCTTTCGGGCTGGCAAATGATGTGCCTCTGATATTAAAGAATGACGGAATTCTTATATATGAACCTGTCTGGCTGAATGTTACATCCGTTTTTCCGTTTCCTAATATGTCATAGCCGTCTTTTGTTCTGTGAATTTCCAACTTGTCGTTTTCCCACCTGTTGACTAATGAATTGTCGCAAGAAAAAGATGCTTTTTTACCTTTGTTATTCAGCGCGCCGACGCTTCTTACGCTATCTGCCAGAGTGTAAAGATTTAAACTTTTATCTCCTTTGTTTCCGGCAGATATGTATATCTTTGTTCCGCTTGCACAGATGCTGTCAAGATTGTCAATTATTTGAGCAACATCTTTTAGCTTAATTGAATCAATGACGGATATGAGGATTTTATCTTTATTTTTCATGAATAATTATTTTAATTCTTTTGCTTTATCCTTGATATTTTCTTTTGAAAAATTCGTGCCAAGTTGTTTGTTTAAACTTGAAAATTTTATTTCTTCTCCGAGAGAGATATTTATTGCATGATATTTTGTGCCGTTTTTGATATCCTGACGAATCTTTTTTAAGATACTGTCCATATTATGATAAAGCAAATCATTATCATCTTCATCAGCACCGTTTAAAACATCAAATTTTTTGACATTTGCCTCCGGCAGCCCCTCTTCAATAATCCTGCTCGTAACAAATCCATGTGATACGTCCGGTGTGAAATCCAAATTAATATTGATATGATCATTCGAAAAGAAATCTATGACACCGACAGTTTTCGGCCTTACCCGCTGAAACGTATCCGCAACTTCAGTGCGAGCGACAATTCTGTCAACAACCGGAATTGCTTCTTTCGCATTTTTTATAGCGGGTGAGCATGCCTTTAAGCAAACATAAGTAACCAGGCATCCATGAGTGATGTAGTTGAGGGGTTTGAGAATTTTCATATCTATTATAAATTTAAACATAAAATTTTTTGCGCGAAAACAAAATTTCGCAAAAAAAAACTTCTTTAAAAGAAGTTTGGTTAATCAAAAGTGTGTAGTAGGTAGTGTAAATTATAATATTTAAAAGTTATTTATTTCTTATATATTAATAAAGTATTTTTCATATATAAAATTTCGCAAATTTGATTTTTCTTTACAAAAGTTTGCAAAATAACTTCTTTTCGTTTTATAATTGTCTTGCCTTAAAATACGGAAAGGAAACAAAAATGAAAATAGCAGTTTATCCCGGAAGCTTTGACCCGATTACAAAAGGGCATATCGACATTCTTAAAAACGGTGCGGAAATTTTCGACAAGGTGATAATTGCAGTTGCAAAAAATTCCGAAAAACATGCGTTTCTTTCTGTTGCAGACAGGGTTAAGCTTATTCAGGAAAGTGTTAAAGATATCGCAAATGTTGAAGTTGACAGTTTTGACGGGTTAACCATCGAGTATGCAAAAAAACGCGGTGCAAATGTGATTCTGAGAGGTTTGCGTGCGGTTTCGGATTTTGAATACGAAATGCAGCTTTCGCAGGCAAACAGCGCGCTTTCAAGTGATATAAAAACAATTTTCATGATTACAAAGCCTAAATATAACTTCATCTCTTCAAGCACGATAAAAGAAATTTATCTCAACAACGGCGATATCTCAAAATTCGTTCCCGAATGTGTGTATGAATATTTGAAAAATAAGGAAATTTAGCTGATGAACTTGAAAACTCTTGCTGTACTAAGTGAATTAGAAGATTATATTTATATAAGGGCACTGAGGCTTCCTTTTGGGTTTGTTGCTGTAAGAAAGTCACAGATATTTGAATATATAGACAAAATTTATTCCGAAGTTCCAATGGATATTAAAATGACGCGCGAAAACGGAGTTTGCGGCAATGATTTTAATGGGACGGAAATATATGATATTTTGTCAGCAATGGAAAGAATGGTTGAAAATTTTAATATAATAATGTACTCTGTTGTGTCAATCAAGGAAATGAAAAGCAAGCTAGATGAAATTAAACATTCAATTAGTATCCTCTCCAAACATTAGTCAAATTTTCGTATCATGTTAAATTATGTAATTACAAGTTCTGCAATTATTTGACAATTGAAAATCCCTTATGTAGAATGTTATTATCAAGAAAGGGATATGTAAAATCATGCAGCAGAATGGCGTATTTGACTTATTAAGATTATTGGAAATGTCAATTGACGATAGTTTCCCGATTATTCCCGGACGTTATGTTCTGGTTAAGCCGAAAGAAATTATCGCATTGATTGATGAAGTATATAAAGCCTTGCCTGTAGAAGTTCAGGAAGCAAGAGCATTTTTGAGAAGACGTGATGAATTGCAAGCCGAAGCGCAGCAAAAAGCCGAAAAAATCGTAGCTGATGCACAAGCCGAAGCGGACAGAAAATTATCGGAAGCTGACTTTATAAAAGCACTCGAGCGCGAAGGTAACAGAATCAGAGCACAAGTTCAAGAAGAATGCGAAGACTTGAAACGCAGAGCACTTGAAGAATCAGATGATATTAGAGCAAAAGCAAGTCAGGATGCAATGAAAACAAGAGAAGGTGCTGAAATCTATGCAGAACAGGTTTTGACAAATCTTGAACGCGACCTCACTCAGCTTCAGCAAGTTGTCAAAAACGGCCAGGTTTATATGGAACAGCTCCGCTCTGAATCATACGGCGCTTATGATGTTCCGAGTTCTTACGAATATCGAAACAGTTCTTCTGATTACGTTGTGAAGTAAGAATCATAAATAATTTTAATCAAAAAGAGATGTCTAAACAGGCGTCTCTTTTTTGTAGTATTTGTTAACATTTGTTTGCATTTATTTATTTTTGTTTTATTATATTATTATAAGCCGATTAAATAGAATGTGATTTCTCTCACATTCTATTTTAAAAAGATTAAAAATATACATAAATCGTTGAAAATTTAATAAGAAAAAGGAAATAAAAACAATGGGTATCAAAGGAAAAACAGACAAAATGGTAGTTCTTGCATGCGAAGACTGCAAAGAAAGAAACTACACAACAACAAAAAACAAAAAAAATATCAAGGAAAGACTTGAATTGAACAAATACTGTCCGACTTGTAAAAAACACACAAAACATAAAGAAACTAAGTAAGTTAAAAGTGAATGGTGAGAAACAAAAGTTCTGATAATTTTGAGCGAAGCGAACGTAAAGAGCTTTTCACTTTTCACACCTCACTATTCACTTAATATGCGTCCTTAGTTCAGTCGGTAGAACGTCGGTCTCCAAAACCGGATGTCGAGGGTTCGAGTCCTTCAGGGCGCGATTTTAAAAATAAGGAAACAGATATGATAGGTAACGATTCTTCTTCTCAAATGGGAGGAAAAACACCGGCATTTATGAACGGAATCATTAATTACTTCAAGGGCGTAAGGTCTGAATGGGGTAAAATCAGCTGGCCTGAAAGACGTCAGGTTGTTGCGGAAACCATGTTTGTAATCGCAATTGTGTTTGTATTTACGGTATCAGTGTATTTAATGGATATAATTTTTAAAGGTCTGCTGGGCTTAATAAAATAATCGCAGCGGCAAAAATAAAGGTGGCTTATGACTAAAAAAGAAAAATCAATGGAAGAACAATTGAATGAAGATTTGCAGGCAGAAAGAGCCGAAGCAGAAGCTTTAGCCAGTGCTGAAGAAGAAAAAAGGGCTGCTAAAAAAGGTCAAAAACGCTGGTATATTGTTCATACAGTAACAGGTCATGAAAACAAGGTTAAAGTAAACCTTGAAAAACGTATTGAATATATGAACATGGGAGAAAAAATCTTCCGTGTGGAAGTCCCGCAAAAAACAGTTACGCAGATGAAGGGCGGCAAAAAGCAGGAACGTGAAGAAAAAATCTTCCCGGGCTATGTTTTGGTCGAAATGATTATGGACGAAGACAGCTGGTATGTTGTAAGACACACTGCTGGCGTCACAAAATTCGTCGGCTCTGCTAAAAAACCGATTCCTGCACGTGACAGCGAAATTAAGAAAATTATTAACCGTTCAACTTCAACCGCACAAAAAATCGAACTTGACGTTAAGGCAGGCGACAAGGTCAGAATTACATCAGGCCCGTTTGCAGACTTTGTTGCGGATATTATTGAAGTTTATCCGGATAAATCAAAACTTCGTGCAAATGTTTCAATCTTCGGCCGCGAAACGCCTGTTGAATTGGAATATAAACAAATTAATAAATTGTAATGTCCTGTAAAATCTCTTGAACATTACAAGAATTCAGGAATTGTAATTCACAAATCGTGAAAAACAATAAAAATAAAGTCCGGCGGAATTAACCCGATAGTAACATCCGCCAGTATAGTACAAAATGTGGAAGGACCCTTCCCTGCCAATGAAAAAGGAAGACCGTTAGTACCACAAAAGGAGAAAAAAATGGCAAAGAAAGTAGTAGGAAAAATCAAGCTTCAAATCGAAGCAGGAAAAGCAAACCCGTCACCTCCGGTAGGTCCGGCACTAGGTCAGCACGGTGTTAACATCATGGATTTCTGCAAACAGTTCAACGCTAAAACAGAATCCCAGGCAGGCTATATCATCCCTGTAGTAATTGATGTTTACGAAGACAGAAGTTTTACATTCGTAACAAAATCACCGCCGGCTCCGGTATTGATTAAAAAAGCTTTAAACTTGTCAAAAGGTTCATCAGTTCCGAACAAGGATAAAGTTGCCGAAATTACTCAAGAACAGCTTGAAGAAATCGCAAAAATTAAAATGGACGACTTGAATGCTACAACTATGGAAGCGGCTGTCAGAATGATTAAAGGTTCTTGCCGCGCAATGGGCGTAACAGTAAAAGAGGCGTAAGCCGGAGTGAAGCCGGTGTTGGCTTGCGTTTAGCAAGACAAGCAGGGCGAAACTCTACGATGCCGCCGTTGTGAATGGAGCGTGAGCGAAATGAACGAACAAATCTTTGATTTGACAGGCGGAAATGGTTAGATGGAAGGACTCGTGTCCGCTAATACCACGAAAGGAAATAAAAATGTCAAAATTAACTAAAAAACAAAAGAAAATGCAGGAAATGCTTGAAGGCTTTGAACAACCTTCAACAGCAGTTGATGCAATAAAAAAACTTCAGGAAATCTCAAAAGAGCTTTCTAAATTTAACGAAACAGTTGAATGCCACATGAGATTAGGTATCGACGTTCGCCAGGCAGACCAGCAAATCCGCTCAACAGTAGTTTTGCCGGCAGGTCTTGGTAAAACTGTCAGAGTTTGCGTTATCGCAAAAGGTGCAAAAGCAACTGAAGCAAAAGATGCAGGCGCAGACTTTGCAGGTGCAGAAGAAATCGTTGATAAAATTTCAGGCGGCTGGTTTGAATTCGATACATTGATTGCAACACCGGACTGCATGGGCATGCTCGGTAAACTGGGCCGCGTTTTAGGACCTAAAGGCTTGATGCCGAACCCGAAAACCGGCACAGTTACAATGGATGTAGAAAAAGCTGTTAAAGATGCAAAAGCAGGTAAAGTTGAATTCCGTGCAGACAAACAGGGTATGATTCACTGTCCTATCGGAAAAGTTCAGTTTGTAGAAGCTGACCTGGTTAAAAACTACGCAACTTTGGCTGATGCAATTCTAAGAGCAAAACCGTCTTCAGCAAAAGGTACATTTGTAAAATCAGTTTACCTTTCAACAACAATGGGCCCCGGAATCAAATTGGATCCGAAAACATTTGCCGCTGAAGTAAAAGAACTTGTTTAAGTTATAGCGAAATGATAAAAAGCGTCTCTGTAAAGAGGCGCTTTTTTTCTTGCCGCGGGATGGCTTATTTGTGAGAGGTGAAAGGTGAATAGTCCTTTACATAATAAATATTGGTAAATAGAGAATTTAGATTTTGTCAAAGCTGTATTAAGACCTCACCCCCGCCCCCTCTCCTAATTTAGGAGAGGGGAGGTGCAACAAGGCCGCGTTGATAATTAAAACAAAATTTTTTAAATATTACGAAATGTAAAAACAGATTTAAAAACACCTCAAACCCAGTCATAATCTGCTGTATGGTATGGTATGGTATGGTGCGGTGCCCTGGTGTCAATATTTTCAGCCCTTCCGTTTTTCTAAAAGTATAGGGAAACAAACTTTTTAAGGGAAAAACGAAAGGAGAAATTATGTCACTTATCACTTCAGCTGTGAAATTTTTAGGAAATGGCACAAAATATCGTTGTGTATTAAAAGGAAAACAAATTGAGGCTCTGCCTGTCAATTTAAAAGTTCTGACTCAAAATATCGAAAAGCCGGTTGTCCATCTTGGAATCAACGGTCGCGGGGCGGAAGGTTCAATGTATGGGATTAAAGTTTTCGCAAAAGGTAATAAACAACCTGTTGCCGCAGCTGCCGGCCGAATTGATTACATGGATGCCGAGCCGCTGTTGCAGGTTAAAGGGTTTGTGAAAAAGAATACCGGCACAGGTGATGCCTTGAGAGCAAATGTTAAAATGAATACGAACAAACAGATAAATCTTGAAGCAATGGATGAATTGACGGTGAGCAAGGTCGGTGGCGATGTTTCAATAAAAGCAAAATCAGAATTTTTGGATGCGGATATTAAAGGCAACAATCCTGCACTTGTAGAAACAATTAATTTAATGGGCGGTGAGAAGATAATACAAAAAGGCCGCCAGGTGCATGTAAATATTCTTGAAACTGCACGCCAAAAAATCGCGTATGGTTTGCAACGCGTAAATCCATTTGCGAAAAAGCCGTCCTCTAAGGTCGTAGATGCTTCATTTGAAAAAACTGCTGCGAAAGCTAAAGGTGCGCATGAAGTAAATTCTGAAGATATCGCTGCATTTATCTCTAAAAACAAAGCAAAAATGAACGAGCAGAAAATTAAAGAGATAAAAGATTGCAATGCTTTGATGAAGAATGAGGCTGATAAATTACAAAGTGCATTTTCTAAAGCGCAAACAGAAGAAGAAAAGATTAAGTTAGGAACAAGATACACTGAACTTTTGGAAAAAATCAGGTGTAATGAGGCTTATATAAGAGATGGTTTGCTCTAGCAATTTGAGGAATAATAATGCGGGCGGCCAGGTTTACCGGCCGCTTTTGTTTTGTTTTTGCGTCAGATTTTATGTTATGGCAAATTTAGTTCCACGTTCGTAATTTCACCGTGACGTTTTGGGATTTCGTCAGAAGACGTTGTACTTTCTGTGGATTTTCGGCAGAGTGGAGTGAAGCCGACGCCGCGATTAGCCAGAACTCTGCCGAAAATCCACCCGGCACCGTTGTCATAATTCTGAGTTTCGGCGTCTAAATTTTCCCAACGCGGTTTTATCTCATTCATCTCCAATGTTCCTGCGTGCGTAGTACCTCACCCGAATTTCTAAACTCGCGGGGCGCTCGTTAAGAAATTCTGCCCTCTCCTCTAACAGGAGAGGGGATTGCGACGATTTTCGTGAGATTTTGTGGGATTCTGCAGAAGACGGCGGTCGTTCCGAGCGGGCTTTTGTCCTAATTCTGAACTTTCGTGTCTAATTCTTCTCCGACTCTCTTCATCAAATTCAAGCTCAATACGTCTATGTGCGTAATAATCCCGTCGCGGTAGACTAGAATCGTCAGAAGACGTTGCCCTTTCCCAGCGCTTATGTCCTAATTCCGGACTTCCGTGTTTGATTCTTCAAAAAGCGCCACCCACCTAATTCAGACCCAATGTCTCTACGTGCGTAGCACTGTAGCACCTTGATTTTTGGGGTTTTGTATTATATAATCTTTTTATTTGGAGAGAATATGAAAAAAGGCTTGTTCATTACTTTTGAAGGCGCTGATGGGTGCGGTAAAACTACCCAGTTGAAACTTCTTGCACAATACCTTGAAAATCAAGGCCGTGATATCGTGATTACACGCGAACCCGGCGGAAAAGGTTTAGGAGAAAAAGTCCGTGAAATCCTTCTAAATTACGATGGCCCTGTGTCTGACAGATGCGAATCCTTTCTCTTTCTTGCTGACCGTGCCCAAAATATCGACATTATTGTCAATCCCGCGGTTGCCGAGGGAAAAATTGTCCTCTGTGACAGACACATTGATTCAACCGTCGCCTATCAGGGTTACGGCAGAGGGCTTGATATCGAACGTATAAAAATGCTTAACTCAATTGCAACTAACGGCAGAAAACCGGATTTGACAATCGTCTTTGACGTTGATTTAGAAACCTCTCAAAAGCGCGTCGGCGACAATAAAGACAGAATGGAAAGCGCAGGTTGCGAGTTTCATAACCGCGTAAGATTCGGGTATTTGGATATCGCGAAAGAAGAGCCCGAACGAATTAAAGTCGTCAATGCCGCACAATCAATTGAAGCAGTTTTTGATGATGTGAAAAAAATAATTGAAAAATATTTGTAAAAACTAGCAAAAAATATTTTTACGGGATTTAAAATAAGCAAATACAAAATATTTGTGAGGTTTTCTATGAATTATGATGCATCTATGACTTATTTTCAGCGCCCGACAGTTTCTGAACGCTCAAAACGTGCAGGTGCAACTTTGCTTGGCGGAGTCGCCGGTATGACCTGCTATTACCTTCCGATTACAAAAGATACGTTTGTTAATGAAGCTTTCAGGGTTACTAAAAAGAATGCCGAAAACGATATTAAGGCCTTGAATGTTGCAGCTGATGAAATTTCAAAGAACAAACTTTCTAACGAAAGCAAAATCCTTCTTCATCGTATCGGAATCGCCGAAAGCCTTGATGCGATTAAAGATAAATGCAAAACCCTGCAAGAAGGTGTTACTGACCCGACAACTGTTAAAGCCATGAAAAAGGATTTTGCCGACCACTTCAAAAGCTATAAAAAAGACGCAAGCTTGATGGATACAGTAACCTCAAAAGCAATGAGCAACATTAAATGGAACGGGTTTAAGTGGGGTATGGGAATCGGTGCGGTTCTTGGCATGTCGTTGAGCCTTTTCGGAACAAAAGACAGATAATCAATGTTTTTCTGAAAAAGGCATTTTTATAAAAAGGGCTCATAAATATTTGTGCCCTTTTTGACTTATTTAGGCAGATTTTTAAAATAATCTTTATTTGTAAGCGCGTTATAAGTACATCCGGCACCGTTCATATTTGACGTTGATGTCGGAGAACAAAAGTCTGTGTTGTTGTAATCTGTTCCTTCAACTCCCATCGGAAGAAGTTTTCCTTTTTTATCAATCTGGAACATGAAAAGGTCATGTCCAAGTCTGTTAGGATTTTTGTTGAAGCCGTTAACGTCAACTGATATGTAAAGCTTGTTGTCCCTACCTTCAAAAATGCGATTTTCTAAAAGAACAAGACTTCCGTCAGTCATGACAAATTGTCCGTCATCAAAGTAGCCTAGATTGATATTTGTGCTGCCATTAAAAGTTTTGTATTTTGTTGAATTTTTTTCGGTGGAACCTGTGTTTACATAATTTGGTATACAAACTTTTGCCAGTGCTTCTTCTGTACTTTCTGACCCCTGTCCGCAGTCTCTTGCGGTTTTTATATACTTCAAAAGTTGTTTTTTTACTCCTTTTGTATCCGGAGTTATGCGCTCTCCGATTTCTGCCTGATACAAATCGAGAGCCTGACTTATTAGTGAATAACTGCGTTTCAAACCTGCTTCCAGCTGTTTGTTGCGCGAATTGTTTATAACAGTAGGAAGCGTCATCGCGGCAACTATTCCGATAATTCCAAGTGTTATCAAGACTTCTGCGAGCGTAAAACCGTTTGTTTTGTACATAAAACCTCCATAAATTTTTGGACAAATAGGTCACTGACTTTAATGAAAGTTTAAGGCAAAATAGGTCACATGTCAAGGCTCGAATTATTAGGAAAAAATATCGCCAAATTCAGACAGCAAAAGGGGCTCTCTCAAGAGAAACTTGCAGAGCTTGTCGATCTTTCGCGCGAATATATTACCCGTGTAGAGCGCGGGCAGAAAAATATAAGTTTGAAAAAATTGTTTGCGATTTCTGATGCCTTAGACGTAGATTTCTGTTTGTTGACCGATTTCAAATAGATTTTTGGGGTTTTTAACAACGTCGATTACCGGAAAATCTCGGAAAGTTGAAATTTGTTTAATATTTTCAGGATTTTTGGAGTTTTCTCTGGCCAAAATTGCACCGACAATTGCCTCCAATTGACCCATCGGCATCATATTAGATGGGATATCTTCAAATCCCCATTCGTTTTTCAGAGCTTGCTGGAGAAATTTGCAATCTGCGGGTGAGCGTTCTTTGTAGCAGGAATTCAAATGCAGGCTCTGGCGCGTCAGGTAAAGTTCAAAACGATTGATGGACACGCCTTTTTCGCTTAAAGATTTAAAGTATTCGCAGCCGCGGGTTGTGTATCTTTGAGTCCAGTTGTCCTGATTTGGCATGTGCGTGTTTGTAGATACTAGCTGGTAAGGTTTTGATAGAATTCTCCACTTGCCGTTCAGCATTGTCCTGTCCCAGGCAAGCGAAACACAGATTTCTGAATCTTTCAGGGAAGAATAGTTGTCAAAAAAATGTATGATATCGTTCATTCGATAAAGTTTATCAACGAAAATAATATTGTTGAATTTGTCTATTATTGCAACGCCTGTGTCTACACTTGATGTTGCGGCCAGTGAGAGGCCTATGTAATATTTCATTTAAACTCCTTTGGCGTTTTTTCTGTTTGAAAAATGTCGCCGGATTAGTTTGTACATAATTTTAGAGATACGACTCCTGCAAGAATCAGGATTATTGAAAAAACTTTTGCGTACGAAAAACTTTCGCTGAAATAAATGATTCCGATAATTGTGATTAAGATAATTCCCAGCGCTGACCATATTGCGTATGCAACACTGACTTCAACCGTTTTGAGTGCAAAAGCGAGGAGTGTAAAACTTGCGGCATATCCGGCAAACATTAAAACCGCGGGAATTATTTGAGTAAACCCGTTTGAAAGTTTCATCATTGAGGTTGCAAAAACTTCGCAAAGAATTGCACCTGCAAGGTATGCCCAGCCCATTTTTCCTCCTACGCCATAAGCTGTGTTATGATGAGCGGCTCATCTTCAGTTACAAGAACAGTATGTTCAAAGTGCGCAGAAGGCTTTTTATCCACGGTCGAAACCGTCCATTCATCATCTGCAACTTCAACATCGTCAACTCCTAGATTGAGCATAGGCTCAATCGCGATTGCAAAACCCTGTTTCAACAAAGTTTTGTCGCCGACGCTGTAATTAAAAAGGAATGGTTCTTCATGCATCTGATGACCGACGCCATGGCCGCCGTACTGGCGAACAATCCCGAGATTTTCTCGTTTGGCAACCCTCTCAATCGCTTTTGAAACATCGTCAAGAACGTTTCCTTCGCGCATCTGGCTAATCCCTGCAAACAGTGCTTCTTCAGTTGTTTTCAAAAGTTTTTGAACATCCGTTGAAACTTGTCCCACAGGATAAGTCCACGCGCCATCCCCGACCATTCCGCCGTAAGTTGCGCCAACATCAATTGATATGATGTCGCCTTCTTTTACAATTGTTTTTTCATCCGGAATTCCATGGACAACCTGTTCATTTATTGATGCACAGATTGAGGCCGGAAAGCCCGAATATCCCAAAAATGTCGGGATTGCTTTGTTTTCTTTAATAATACGAAAAGCGATATCATCAAGTTCTTTTGTGCTGATTCCGGGTTCAATTACCTCTTTCATCTTCGCATGAACCAGAGCCACAATATGACCCGCATGACGCATTCTCTTTATTTCATCGCGTGATTTTTTGTTAATCATTTATTTCCTTAATGACTGTTGCAGTGAGAAGTGATTAATTTTCACCGGACAATAGAAAACAACTTCGTTTGATATAAATTCCGATACTGTTTTTTACCTTTCACTTCTCACTGCAACAGCGACCTTTCTTACTTACTTAATTACTTCCAGCAATCTTTCCCAAACTTCGTCAATGGTTCCGTTTGCATCGATTGTTTTCAAAACGCCTTTGTTTTTGTAATATTCAATCAAAGGTGCTGTTTCGTGGAAATAGGTTTCAAAACGCGCTTCGGCAACTTCTCTTGTGTCATCTTTTCTCTGCACAAGTTCAGTTCCGCACTTGTCACAAATGCCGTCTTTGTGAGGCGCTTTGAATTCAAGGTTGTAAATTTCACCGCAAACAGGGCAAGAACGTCGGTTCACGATTCTTTCAACAAGAACTTTTGTGTCAATGTCGAAGTAAATCGCTCTGAAGTCAACTTCCAAATCGCGTTTGCTGTTGATTTCGTCATTGATAACATCAAGTTTGTCAGCCTGTTCAACGCTTCTCGGGTATCCGTCAAGAATATATCCGTCGCGGCAGTCGTTTTCTGAAAGTCTGTTTTTGATAATCTTTGCAACCAAATCCAAAGGTACAAGGTTGCCTTTGTCAATAAACGATTTTGCAATAACGCCGTCAGGTGTTTGGTTTTTGATTTCCGCCCTGAGAAGTGAGCCTGTATCTACGTGCGGAAAGTTTAAATATTCTGCAAGCTTTGTGGTTTGCGTGCCTTTGCCGCAAGCCGGAGGGCCCAGAAAAATAAATTCTTTTTTCATTGTTGTACTCTTTTCTAAATTATTGTAAATTTTTTGATTTTCTATCACGTCCATACAAAACTCTTTTCTTTATTAGTGTTCAATACACAACAATTGTACTACAAGCACATTTTGATTTCAACGGAGGTTTGGATTTATGTGCGGCTATTTTTTGCTTTTGTCGGCAAGTTCGCTGTCCATTCTCAAAAATACCGGCTTGATATCTTCTTTTGAAATCAGTTTTCCCGCCTTTAAGCAATTGCTGTCAAGGCCGTCTAATTTTGCGCCTTTCAAATCAAAAGAAAGTTGAGATGCCATTCTTTGCGCGATGTTCGGGCAATATGGATAAATCAGCGCTGACACCACGCACATAATTTCAAGAACTGTTGTCAACACCTGACCGCATTCAACCATTTTTTCTTCTTTTGCAAGAGTCCATGGCGCGTTATCTGTGACGTATTTGTTTGTCATATCAACAAGCTGGATTATTTCATTGCCGGCTTCTGCAATTCCGAAGTTGTCAAAGTGGCTTTTCACCAGATCAATTTTGTTTTTTGCGGCTTGAAGAAGGCTTTTTGAACCTGCGACAAGTTCGTTTTCTCTGACATCAAATTCCGGTTTGATTTCGCCGTCAAAATATTTCACGAGCATTGAAAGCGTTCTGTTGAGAAGATTTCCCATTGAATTTGCAAGGTGTGCGTTAACTTTTTCTTTGAAATCTTCGTCCGAATAGTTTCCGTCCTTGCCGCAAGGTGCGGAAACCGCCATATAGTAGCGGAACGGGTCCGGAATATCAAGTTCAAAGTTTTCAAGAACTGAAGTTGGTGATATTACGTTTCCGAGAGACTTTGACATTTTGCTCTCATCAATCGTAATCCAGCCGTGCGCATAAATGTGTTTCGGCAGCGGCAAATCCAGCGCCATCAAAATTGCGGGCCAGTAAATGCTGTGGAATTTCAAAATATCTTTTCCGATAACCTGAACATCAGCCGGCCAGTATTTTTTGAAGTTTTCAGAAGGATTTTCCACATCATACCCAAGGGCTGTAATGTAGTTTGAAAGCGCGTCAATCCAAACATAAATCGACTGATCTTCGTCATCTAAGACATCAATTGCCCATTTTACGTTGTCTTTTGAGCGGGAAACAGAGATGTCCTGAATGTCTTCAAGCTGGTTCAAAACCTCGTTGGCTCTGAATTGCGGGATGATAAAATCCGGATTTTCTTTAATATGTTTTGCAATGGCGTCTTTGTATTTTGTAAGCTTGAAAAAGTAGTTTTCTTCGCTGACGACTTCGGGTTTTTTAAGGTGATCCGGGCAAAGACCGTCTTCTGTCAGGTCTTTCGGGTTGAGGAAGCATTCGCATCCGGAACAGTAAAGGCCTTCATATTTGTGTTTGTAGATGTCGCCTTGTTCTACAAGTTTTTTGAAAATTCTCTGTACGATTGCTTCGTGATCTTCATCGGTTGTTCTGATAAATCTGGTGTAATCGACATCAAGCGCTTCCCAGGCGTCTTTGAAGGATTGAGCGTTCATATCGCAGAGTTCTTTAGGAGAAATTCCGTTTTTTTCTGCTGTTTTCTGGATTTTAATTCCGTGTTCGTCAGTTCCTGTCAGGAAAAATACATCATCACAGCGTTGAGAATAGTGCCTTGCAAGAATATCTGTCAAAATCTTTTCATAAGCATGTCCGATGTGCGGAGCGCCGTTTACGTAATCTATTGCTGTTGTTAAATAAAATTTTTCCATAACTGTTTCATCCCTCTTAATTTTGTTATTCTTCTGCCGCAATTGTAGCATAAAATAAATTCTTTTTAAACGGTGCCCGGAGAAGTTTTGAGATTTGGATGTTGAAAATTTTCAAGAAAGATTGTATAATAAATTATATAGAAAAAGGAGACTATTGTATGAAAAAGCTTGTTATTACTGAATTCCAGGGGGGGGGGGGCGTCCTCTAATCAGCTCCTTAAAAGGTTTTGGCCGGATTGTTTGAAGAGATTTTCATTCTCTTATTTCTGCGTTTTTGGATTTACATTGGCGGAAGTTCTTATTACGCTGGGAATTATTGGTATAGTTGCTGCTATGACTTTGCCTTCACTAATAAACAGGGCGAATGAAAAGGAATGGCACTCAGCCTATAAAAAGGCTTATTCCGGTATTTCACAGGCATTCTTGAGAATGCAAAACGAAGGCGAAGTGATTGATATGACATCTTATATTGATGGTATGGGAGTTCTGCGTTCTGATGCTGTTGGTGAAAATTTTAAAACTTTATCAAAATATTTTAAAACCGTAAAAACATGTTTTAATGACAATGCCGATGAATGCTGGGTTTGCGAAAAGGGTCAGGCCGGATATTGGAGGGGAAGTGCTCCTCTATGGCTTGGCTGCTACAAGGATAGTTATGCCTTTGTGGATGCTTCTGGTATGGCGTGGCATTTATACCACAATGATGAATACCCGATTCTTATTGATGTTAATGGAGCCAAAAATCCGAATAAACTCGGCAAAGACAGATATGTTCTGCGCTTTGGACAAAATAACAGCAATTCAAACTATATGCAAAGCCCGAATATAATTATTCCCATGGATGATATTATTGAAAAGGAACGCTGGTGTCCGGACGGGCATTGTTACTATAAATCATTGCTTTTGGATTAATTTATTACATAAAAAACGCCCCGGAAATTATCTCTCCGGGGTGTTTTCGTATTTTTTATGTATCAATGTTGGTTGCGTAAACCGCGTTGGATTCGATGAATTTCTTACGCGGGTCAACCTTGTCTCCCATAAGAATATCAAACAACTGGTCGCAAAGCATTGCATCTTCAATGTTTACTTTCAACAACGTTCTTGTCGCAGGATCCATTGTTGTTTCCCAGAGCTGCTGCGGCATCATTTCGCCCAGACCTTTGAAGCGCTGGATGGTCAAACCTTTTTGACCTCTGTCGTCAATGATTTTTTGAAGTTTGTCAAACGATGTGATGTCGTATTGTTCAGTGTCTGTTTCGAGAATCAGTTTTTCTTCTTCTTCAATCAGAAAATCTCTGATTAAAGGATAAGATGTCTTCAAACGCTTGAACTCACTGCTTTTGATAATGCTCTGGTTGATAATTACATGTTCTTCTTCGTTAAGGTTCAACTGGAGCGAATATTTTGAGTTTTCAGGGTTGTATTTGACTGAAACCTTGTAATTCTCTGCTTCTGCAATGTTGTAGTTTTTCGCATGGTCTTGCAGGTAATTGTTCAGGTATTCCGTAATTTCATTCATCTTAGCCTGATCGTCAAAGTCTTCCGGCTGAATGTTCGAGCGCACAAGCCCTCTCAGCATAACGGCAGGGAACAGGTTCAAAATCGGGTTGTTGTATGAATTGTAGAATGTCGACATATTTTTGATAAGTTCTAAGAGTTCATCGCCCGTTTTAACCTTTGATTTTGTCTTATCAGAAAGGCTCAAACTCTTGATTCCGCGTTCTTTCAACATCTTGTCAAGCGCATGTTCGTTAAACAGGTATTCTGAAGTTTTGCCTGACGTGATTTTGTAAAGCGGCGGCTGCGCGATATATACATAACCGTTTTCAATCAACGGTTTTGCATATCTGAAGAAGAATGTCAAAAGAAGCGTTCTGATGTGTGCACCGTCAACGTCCGCATCGGTCATGATGATAATTTTGTGATAGCGGAGTTTTTCAAGGTCAACTTCTTCTTCGTTTTTAGAAATGTTTATACCGAAAGCCTGAACCATTGACTGGATTTCGTTGTTGCCGTAAATCTTGTCAAGGCGTGCTTTTTCAACGTTCAGAATTTTACCGCGCAAAGGCAGGATTGCCTGAAACATTCTGTTTCTGCCCTGTTTTGCTGATCCGCCCGCTGAATCTCCCTCAACGATATAGATTTCGCATTTTTCAGGCTCGCGGTTTGAACAGTCTGCGAGTTTTCCGGGCAATGTCGAATTTTCCAGAACGGTTTTGCGTCTTGTAAGTTCTCTTGCCTTACGTGCGGCTTCTCTTGCGCGCTGGGCTTGCAAGGTTTTTTCCAGAATCATTTTCGCGATTTTCGGGTTGAATTCCAGCCATTCCTGTAATTTGTCGCGGACTGCGTCTTGAACGGCGCCCATTGCCTCTTGCGAGCCTAATTTTTCTTTTGTCTGGCCTTCAAACTCCGGATTCGGGATTTTGACTGAAACGATGGCTGTCAAACCTTCTCTGACATCTTCGCCAGAAAGGTTTGCGTCAGAATCTTTCAAAATATTGTTTTTTCTTGCGTAATCATTCAAAACACGCGTAATTGAGTTTCTGAAACCTGTAAGGTGGGTTCCGCCTGAATGTGTGTTGATGTTGTTCGCAAATGAAAGCACGCTTTCGTTGTAAGCGTCTGTATATTGCATTGCAACTTCAACCTGCATTGTATCAACAACTTTGTCGATGTAAATCGGTTTGTCATGAAGAACCGTCTTGTTTTTGTTCAAGAATTCAACATAGCTTCCGATACCGCCGACGAAGTGGAAAGTCTCTGTTTCCGGCTCTTCTGCGTGCGCGTTTGTGAAAATGATTTTCAAACCTTTGTTCAAAAACGCCATTTCCCGAAGTCTGTTTGCAATTACATCGCAGTCGATTTCAGTTGTTTCTGTAAATATTTCAGGATCAGGCCAGAAAGTGGTCTTTGTTCCGGTTTTGTCGGTTGCTTCACCCTTTTCGACCGGCGCGAGAGGTTCGCCTCTCATGTATTCCTGACGCCATACGAATCCTTGTCTGGAAACTTCTACACGGTATTTTTCAGAAAGCGCGTTTACAACGGACGCCCCAACGCCGTGAAGGCCGCCTGATACTTTGTAGCCGCCGTCTCCAAACTTTCCGCCGGCGTGAAGTACTGTATGAACGATTTCCAATGCTGATTTGCCTGTTTCCGGCTTGATGTCGACCGGAATTCCGCGGCCGTTATCTTCGACCGTTACGCTAAAATCTTTATTTACTGTAACATGGATGTCTGTACAAAATCCTGCAAGAGATTCATCAATCGAGTTGTCTACGATTTCGTAGATGCAGTGATGAAGCCCTCTTTGCGAAGTCGAACCAATATACATGCCGGGTCTCATACGAACTGCTTCAAGGCCTTCCAGAACCCTGATGTTGCTTGCGTCGTAGCTGGCGCTTGTTTTTGTTTCAATTGCCTCATTACTGCTTGGAAGGTCGACTACCTCGGTTTTTTCAGGCTGTTGAGCCGCGGCGGCAGTCTGTTCGGTTACTTCTTGAATTCCGTCTGACATATATATTTTCTCCCCTTAATTCTCATGATTCTTTAACAAAATTATAGCATAAACATAATTATATTGTCACTTTATGACAAAACGTTACATGGGGCTATGGCTTTTGGCAAAGACAAAACTAAGGGCTGAGATTTCTCTCAGCCCGCTCAATTTTGCTCTCAACTTCTTAAAATTCTTGCTGTATACTTACTATTTACTTATTTTACAACAGCAAGTTTCGGCTTAATTCCGGCTTCTGTATTGATACGTCCGGCATTAGCCACCGCCATAGAACGGCGTTTTCTCGCTCCTCTTAATATATATTCAACACTGCCGCATACATTACACGCAGGTTTTACAATCTTTTTTAACATTTTGGGGTCTCCTTATGAGCTTTCTTACAAACTCTATATCGGCAGGTAATTGTGAAAACTTTAGAATTTTTATTATATTAGTTTACAAAGCGTAACATGCATGATATGATAAATTTGTTATAAAGGAGGTATGATTTATGGAAAAACAAGCTATGATTGGATTTGCCGGGGGGGGGGGCAAGTAAAAACAGTACTCCTGAAAGGTTTTTAAATGATGAAAAAATCCGAACTATTTGTCAATGGCACAATGCCATTAATATTTTTAAGGTAAAAGTTTCTAAATTTGATAGTTTTGCCTTTCAAGCAAAAGGATTTCCTGAAATTAATTCATCAAACCAAAAGATTGCATTTACACTGGCTGAGGTGCTCGTTACGCTTGGTATTATTGGTATAATTGCAGCTATTACAATCCCAAATCTAATGGGATATTACAGGAAAGTCGTGGCGGAGAATAAATTAAAATCTACATATTCGTTATTGTCTAATGTGCTTGAGCAGGTAAATTCTGAACATGATTTAGCATTTATTCCGGAGGAAATTTATAAAGAATATGGAGATGCTGACGGAAATGGTTATTCGAGAACTCTTTCTATAGAAGTTTTTGAGCATTATTTTGCGCCTCATTTGCAAATTACTAAGAGATACGGAAATGATATTAAGATTGCTAATGCTAAAAATGAAGGTGTTTATTCACCTCATTTGGCTTATTTTGTAAGGTTGAAAAATGGCGTTGGGCTGGGGTTTATGCAACAAAATCAGGGAAAAGGACTTGGGGTTGATAATTCGGCTGCGATGATGTGGTGGATAATTCTTTCTCCGAGTAAAAAAGTTTTGGTTGCAGGAAAGGATATTTTTCATTTTCAAGTTCAGCGAAATTTAAAAAAGAATGATTATAAAATGAATCTGAAGGCTATTGATTCTGGTAATGCATCCCGAGCTAAAATAATTGAGAATTGTGTCTCGCCATTTACCACTCCTCACGGTACTTTTTGGCAAAGGGAACATTGGTGTACGGTTCTGATTTTCCAAAATGGGATGAGGATTCCGGATGATTATCCCGTAAAATTTTAAACAGAAAAGCGGTTTTAATCAAAACCGCTTTTTGTTAATAGTTCTATTGATTTAAAGTTTAAGTTGCTGCATGGCTGAGCATTTAACTTAACTATACAGCGTAAACGCTAACCTGTTTTCTGTCGCGTCTGTGCGGCTCAAATTTCACCTGACCGTCGATAAGAGCGAACAAAGTATCGTCTGAACCGATGCCTACATTGTTGCCCGGGTGAATTTTGGTTCCGCGTTGGCGAACAATAATGTTTCCGGCTTTGACAACTTCGCCGCCGAATTTTTTGACGCCTAATCGCTTCGCTTCGGAATCGCGTCCGTTACGGGTTGATCCCATACCTTTCTTATGTGCCATTTCTTTATCTCCTGTATTGTTTTGATTTCTTTTACTTGTTTTCCGTGTTGATTACGGAGTATTTATGAGGTTTGACCCTCACCCGAATTTCTAAGTTCACTTGCGTTCACTAAGAAATTCTTCCCTCTCCCAGAGGTAGAGGGTGAATAAATTACGCTTCTTCAGTTGTTTCGGCTGCTTTTTTCTGTGCAGAAGTTCTGATTTTGTTAATCATAACTCTTGTAAAGCCTTGTCTGTGGCCTTGTTTTTTTCTGTAGCCTTTTTTTGGTCTTTGTTTGAAGACGATGATTTTTTTAGATTTGTCTTCTTTAACAACAACGCCTTCAACAGAAGCGCCTGAAACATAAGGCTGACCTACTTTTGATTTTTTGCCGTTAACAATCATAACGATGTTGTCAAAAACAACTTTAGAATCTGCTTCCTGATTAAGAAGTTCGATATCAACATAGCGTCCTTCTTCAACCTGATACTGTTTTCCGCCTGTTTCTACAATTGCGTACATTTGTTTGTCCTTTCTAATTGAGGTTTCGTAACCCTTTCAGCACAAGCGTCGGGGTTTTGTCAACGATTTACCTGTAATACACGTATAATTATTATCAGATAGTCAAATCCGATTGTCAAGCAGTATTAATATTTATTAACTTTCTGCGCCTGTTGTTTTGTTTGAAGTAAAATTATAAATATGAAGTTTAATGAGAAAGAAATAGGGATTGCCACAGAGGCAGATGTGTTAAAAAGTTTGGGAAATGCTGATTTATACGGTATTTCAACTGATACAAGAACGATTAAGGAAGGTGAAATTTATCTTCCTTTGAAGGGCGAAACTTTTGATGGCGAAAAATTTATTAGGCAGGCGCTTGATAAAGGTGCGGCCGGATATTTTACTACAGGCAAAGAGGTTTTTGAGGATGCAAAAGTTGTATTTAAAGTTGAGAATACTTTGGATGCATATTTGGCTCTTGCAAGGTTTTACAGGCGCAAAATCAATCCGCTGACCATTGCTATTACCGGAAGTTCAGGCAAAACCACCACAAAAGAAATGGTTTTTGCGGTTTTAAATAAAAAATTCAAAACAAAAAAAACTTTCTCAAATCATAACAACGAAGTAGGGCTTTGCCAGACTATTCTCGGGATGCCGGAAAATACCGAAGTTTTGATTGTCGAAATGGGAATGAGGGGGTTAGGTGAAATAGAACTTCTTTCAAAATACGCTGAACCTGATGTTGCAATAATTACAAACGCCGGCTCCGCGCATTTGGGACGGCTTGGAAGCCTTGATAATATTGCAAAAGCAAAATCGGAAATTGTTTCTTATTTGAATTCAAAGGGTGCCTTAATTGCTAATGACAATCCGCGGTTGAAGAATTTTGCCGGATTTGACGGTGAAAAAGTTTGGTATTCTTTGTGGGATGTCGAAGTTTTAGAACAAAGGCAGGGGTATTCAAAATTTATCTATAAGAAACTTGAATATGAACTTAACGTTGAGGGAAATTACAATATAGAAAACTCGCTTGCGGCAATTGAGGCGGGTTATAAAGCCGGAATGGTTTATGAAGAGATTAAAGCGGGGCTTCTGGATTACAGACCGATTGAAAAGCGATGGGAAGTTGAAGAAATTAAAGGGTTTAAATTTATCAATGACAGCTACAACGCCAATCCTGAGTCGATGAAGGCTTCTGTTTCGACATTTCTTTATTTTTATGAAAATCCTGTTATTATTCTCGGGAATATGGGTGAATTGGGATGTGCGGAAGAAGAAATCCACGAAAATGTCGGAAAAGCTTTGCTTAATGAAGTTTTGACATACAGAAGAGAAAAAGAAGTTAAGTTTTTGACAGTCGGAAATCTCGGAGAAAAAATCGGTCATGCGCTTTCAAAACAGGGCATTTTTGTAAAGAATTTTGAAAATAATATGCAAACAGCGCTTTACATACTTGAAAACATAAAAGCCGGAAGTACAATATTTTTAAAGGCTTCACGTTCTATGAAATTTGAAGAAATACTAGAAATTATCAGGGAGAGATGATTATTATGATAATGGTTACAGTAGCATTTTTGCTGGGAATGATATTATGTCTTTTGTTCGGGGTTCCGTATATATCTTTTTTGAAAAAGAAAATGATTGGCCAATACGTGAAAGATTTGGCGCCGGAAGCACATAAACAGAAACAAGGCACGCCGACAACGGGTGGCGTTTTTATAATTCTTGCAGTAATTATCGCATCAATTATTACATTAATGCTTGCGCAAAGACTTTCCGCCGAAGTCGGAATAATTTTGATTACGCTTTTGTTCTATACTTTCGCGGGCTTTCAGGACGATTATTTGAAACTTAAAGGTAGAACTAACGATGGCCTGAGCGCGCGCGGAAAACTTCTCCGCCAAATTGCAATCGCGCTTTTGCCGGCATTGTATGTCATGATGACAAATCCTGACGGATCAGTGTTTTCTGTCGGGCATTTTGCAATTGATTTGAAATGGCTGTATCCGTTTTTGGCCGTTTTCGTAATTACGGGAGCGTCAAATGCTTACAATCTGACAGACGGGCTTGACGGGCTGGCGGCGTCTACGGGTGTTTTTGCATTTACTGCGAGTGCATTGATTCTGCTTTTTGGCGGGCATCCGGGAGCGGCGATAATTTCAGCGTCTGTTGCGGGTGCATTGTTTGGATTTTTGAGATATAACAAGCCCAAAGCTCAGGTTTTTATGGGCGATACGGGTTCTCTTGCAATCGGCGGACTTCTTGGAACGTTAGCGGTTGTCGGTAAATTTGAATTCCTTTTGATTTTTATCGGCGGAATTTTTGTGATGGAAACTTTGTCTGTAATTTTGCAGGTTACAAGTTTCAAAACAACCGGAAAGCGGATTTTTAAAATGGCGCCGATTCACCATCACTTTGAACTTTGCGGATGGAGCGAAAAGAAAATTGTTCTGGTGTTTGCTTTTTCCTCAGCAATTCTTGGAGCGTTTGCGCTCGCGTTGTTTTATCTGACAAACAGAGGTGTAATATAATCTATGAAAACAAATTGGTTTGATAAAAAAGTTCTGGTATTGGGTTTATCAAAAAGCGGAATTGCGGCCGCAAAGTATTTGAACAAACATGGCGCGGATGTTTACATCACAGAAAGCCGCCCGCGCGAGGATAAAGATTCTGCAGTTATTGAAGAATTGGAAAAATCAGGCATAAAGGTAGAGATGGGCGCGCATAGCGAAGATTTTATAAAAGATTCCTATATAGCCGTCACAAGCCCCGGAATCCCGCCTCAGTCAGAGATTATGCAAAAATTGAAGAATGAAAATATTCAGGTAATCTCTGAAATCGAACTTGCCTTCACACAAACCCTGAAACCTTTTGTTGCAATAACCGGCACCAACGGCAAAACAACAACAACTGCTCTGACGGCGCATATTTTGAATACGGAATTTAAGGCTTATCCTTGCGGAAATTACGGAGTTCCGCCATGTGACCTTTTGGATGTTGAGGTTGAGGTTTTTGTGTGCGAATGCAGTTCTTTCCAACTTGAATACAGCGACGCTTTCCAGCCGCAGATTTCAGTTTGGACAAACTTCACACCCGATCACATCAACTGGCATGGAAATCTCGAAAACTATTTTAATGCAAAGTCGAAAATCTTTAAATCTCCGACCGCACCAGCATTTTCAATCCTGAATGCCAAGGATGAACGTTTGAGAGAGTTTGCAAAAGTTTGCGGCGGAACTGTATTTATGTTTGCCGAAAATTTGGGCGAAAATTGCTGTTATGTCAAAGATGACGCGATTTATTTCAAACGCGGCGGAATAGAAGAACATATAATCGACTTGAAAGACTGCCCGATGATTGGCGAACACAATTATCAAAATATTGAGTGTGCAGTGATTGCAGCAAAACTCGAAGGGGTTTCAAACGAAAACATAAAAAATGCGATTATGTCATTCAAAGTTCCTGAGCATCGGTTAGAAAAGTTTGCACAGAAAAACGGAACTGTTTTCTACAACGATTCAAAAGCGACAAATCCGGAAGCCTCGCTTGTTGCAATCCGCTCATTCAAAGAAGATGAAAATGTTGTACTGATTGCCGGCGGCCGCGACAAGAATACTGATTTGAAAGAATTCGACGAGGCTTGCAAAAAACATATTAAAACCGTGATTTTGATAGGAGAGGCCGCAGACAGGTTTGAAGAAAACCTCAGATCAGACGGGTTTAACAATATTATACGCGAAACTACAATGCAAAGCGCAATCGACAAATCAATCGAATTGAATCCGGATGTAGTTCTGCTCTCGCCGGCATGCGCAAGTTTCGATATGTTCAGCGGATACGAAGAAAGGGGAAAGGTATTTAAAGAATATGTCCTATCGCGATTATGACAGAAATAATTATGAAAGAGAAAGACAGCGCGCAAATCGCCAGCCGATTCAGAGTGTTATTATCTCCTCTCCGGACAGAACGCTCTTAGTTGTCGTGACTTTCCTTGTTATGATAGGATTTATGGCAATATTTTCGGCTTCGGCTCCAAAATGTCTTGATGAGGGCGTTAATCCCGCGCAATTTTTGATAAAACAAATTATCTGCTTTGTTGTCGGATTTGTCGGGCTTAAATTTTTCACAAATTACGATTACAAAAAACTCGCGCAGTGGAATACAATCGTAGCGGCAGGTATTATTATACTTCTTTTGCTGGTGGATTTTACGCCGCTTGGAGTTACCGTCAACGGCGCAAAAAGATGGATTAACCTTTTAGGCTTCCAGCTTCAGCCGTCAGAATTTGCAAAACCTGCAGTTGTATTGCTTCTGGCATCAGCCTTTAGAGAAAACGGAAATCTTTTCGACGAAACAAAATGGATAAAATACTTCGTTCCGATTCTTGTAATGCTTGCATTTATTTTCATGCAGCCGAATTTAAGTATGGTAATTTTGTTGCTTTCTGTGTCGGTTGTAATGTTTTTGTGCGGCGGTGGTTCTTTAAAACTCTTTTTCAGCTGTCTTGCAGCCGGCGTCACAACGGTTATCCTGGCTCTGACAACAATTATTAAACCCTATCAGCTCCAGCGCTTAAGAATCTGGCGCCATCCGGAAACTGACCCGCAGGGCGCAGGCTATAACATTATTCAGTCGCTGATTGCATTTGCCTCAGGCGGTTTCAACGGTGTCGGATACGGCGGATCTATCCAGAAATTGTCGTATCTGCCGGAATGCCATACGGACTTTATCTTCGCAATTGTCGCGGAAGAATTGGGATTTGTCGGATGCGTTTTAGTTATCGGGCTTTTCTGGACGTTTATCCACCGCGGATTTATTGTCGCATCAAGGTGTCCGGATATGTACGGAAGACTTTTGGCTGTCGGAATTACATTCTCAATAGGGTTTCAAGCCTTTTTGAACATAAGCGTTGCAAGTTCATTCCTGCCGACAACCGGCGTTCCTCTGCCTTTCATAAGTTATGGCGGCTCATCTTTGATTGTATCTTTGTGGATGGTCGGAATTCTTTTGAATATTTCTAAAAAACGTATAAAAAAAATAAGGAATCAGGAAAATGACTCAAACCGATAAAAAATATACTTTTTTCATAACCGGCGGCGGCACAGGCGGACATATTTATCCGGCATCTGCGGTTGCGGATTCTCTAAAAGATAAAGGCCACAAAATATTTTATGTCGGAAATCCTGACAATCTTGAGTTTTCAATTGTTTCTCAAAAAGGGTACGATTTTTTGCCGGTAAATGTTCATGGGATGCCCCGCGGGGCAAAATTGGCGCTTGTGAAATGGGGTTTTGAACTCGGGATTGCGGTTTTGAAATCTGTCGGATATATTATGAAATACAAGCCGGATGCTGTGTTTGGAACCGGAGGTTATGTGTCGGCGCCGGCTCTGTTGGCGGCAAAGATTACAAAAACGCCTTATATGCTCCATGATTGCGATGCAAAGCCGGGACTTGTTACAAGAAAATTGTCGTCTGGCGCTGCGGCTGTTTCTCTTGCGTTTGAATGTGCGAAAAAAGAGATTTGCAATAAAAATTGTTTAATTGGCGGAAACCCGATTCGGGAAGCTTTCAAAACGCTTACAAAAGAAGATGCGCGCAAAAATTTGGGGCTTCAAAATCGTACAACGCTTTGTATCATGGGCGGTTCGCAGGGCGCGCGCTCAATTAACGACGGGGCTGTGAAGATTTTAGAAAAGCTTTCCAAAGATTACAATTTGCAGATTATTGTTCAGACCGGCAAGAAGAATTTCAGCCGCGTAATTGAACAGTTGATTAAAATTTATCCTGAATATGAGGCTGATAAAAACCTGATTGTTAAGCCTTATTTCGATGATATGGTGACGGTTTTGAAGGCGTCGGATATTGCGATTTCCAGATCCGGCTCTTTAAGTTTGTCGGAACTTTGCGCATCGGGTATTGCCTCAATCCTTGTACCATATCCGCATGCTGCGGCTGATCATCAGCGCAAAAACGCAAAATATATGCAGGAAAAAGGTGCTGCTTTATATCTTGAGGATGCGGAAGTTAATGAAAAAATGCTGTTGGAATTGATTTCTTATCTTTTGGACAATCCCGCGGAATTAAGCAAAATTCAGCAAAATGCAATTTCGCTTGCAAAATATGACAGTGTGAATTTGATAACTGAAGAGTTGATTGGTTTTGCGAAATCTTAATATTTGCGCCTAGTTTGGTTGTCGAATTTATTTTCTCCAAATATTTGATTAAATATACTTGTTTAGAGTGGCCTTAGGGCTTTAAATATATGGAGAAAACTGATGAGTAAAAAATTGATTAAATCCTTGAAGAAAATTGTTGAAGACAACGGAACTGATAAAATTGTTATTTTCACAGGGCATTTGAAAATTGACGGACGTGTTTTTCTTCCTGAAGGCAAGTGTGAAGAATGCCACGATGATTTTATCGCATTAGAAAACGCGCTTGTTTGCCGTTTGGAAGATTATTGCACATGCGATGATGACAACTGCGAATGCAATGATTATGTTTGCTTCCGCTATGACTGGCTGAGTGTTGCAATTGATGATATCACGGCTTTCAGCGTGGTTCAGGAGTAATCCATAAATGCGGATTTGGATTTGTTTTTTGCTTCAAATCCGGCATTAAAAAAAGACCGTCGATAAAGACTGAGGCCGCAAATTTTTTCGCGGCCTCAATCCTTTTATATAATTTATGCAGAAATTAGTTTTGAACCGTTTGGGCAAGAGCATTGACGACATCAATATCCCACAACTTTCCGGCTTCACTTTTTAGAATTGAAAGGGCTTCATCTGCCGGCAGAGCCTTTCTGTAGGGTCTGTCAGATGTCATTGCGGAATACGCATCAGCAACAGCAATAATTCTTGAGCCGAACGGGATTGACTGGCCTTTCAGCCCTTCCGGTGAACCCGAGCCGTCGACGCGTTCTTTTTGATATGTGATATATGGTACAACTTCTGATAGAAAATTGATGTTCATCAAAAGGTTTACGCCGACATTTGAGTGGTTTTGGATTTTTTTGAAGTCTTCATCGGAGAGTTTTCCGTTTGTGGCAAAAATGCTTTCCGGAAGTGTGATTTTCCCGATATTTTGCAGCAATCCGGCATAATATATCAAATCTGTTGTCTTTTCGTTCAGTCCGAGTTGTTTGCAGATTTTTCTTGCAAGATTTGCTGTGTTTTTGGAGTGCGAAACTTTATAGCCGCCTTTTGTGTCAACTGCATTTGCAAGGTTTTCCACAAAGATTTGCTGGAAGTCGCACAAGTCGCCGATTAATGCGGTCAATTCCGCTCTCATGTGCTGTAAATCCGGGGTTGCAGAGTTTTCATCAGCAATTAGTTTGTTCGATTCATCAATCTGGCTTTGCAGAGTTATTGAGGTTGCAAAAAGGTTTGCGATGCTTTCAACAAGCCCGATGAATTCATCAGGAAGTGCAGATGTTTGCAATTCAATGACACCGATGTTTTGAGAGATACTATGGATTGAGATTGCAATTGAGTTTTCATTATGGATTGTATCTTTTTCTAAATATGTTCTGGCAATAATATTTTCTTCATTCAGTTGATAACCTTTTGCGGCAGATTCTGTTGTTGAACCTGCAAGTACAAGCGGCATTTCGTTTTCGCCAAAGCCTTTTGTGAATTCTTTTGCAAGATAAATGTTGCAATCTTTTATGTCGACCATCTGCGCAACTGATTTTGCGATGGATGTTATGATTGCATAATCTTCTTTTGTTTCAAAATTCAACACGCAAAGTGTATTGTTCAGTGAATATATGGAAATGAGTTCTGAAAGCTGGTTTTTCAGTCCGGCTTTTTTGTCTTCTTTTGAGTGTTCGCCGATTTTTTCTGCCAAATCTTTTGATATCAAATGTTCAGACAAAAAGTCACCGAGGTTGAGTGCAAAAATTTCTTCCAGCGGGTCGTTATCAATTAAGAATTCAGATTGACTGAAAAGTGAAACGCTGTTTTTATTTCCATCTTTATTCATTTAAGTTCATGCCTTCTCTACTTACTACTTTTGTTTTGTATTACGGCAGAGCATGAAAAAAACTTTAACATATTTTACAAAAGTTCATACTTTAGTATGGAAAAGTTATACAAAAGTTGCTTAAGTAATTTTTGGGCGCAGGTAATATTTTGCATTAGAAATATTCTCTAAGACAACAAAAAGCTTCCGTCGTTTGTCGCGGAAGTTTTTTAAACAATAATATCTTGAATTTTATCGAAATTTTTAATACCCGATAGCCCAGCTGAATGCGGCTGTTGCGGCTTTTTTGCTGTCAACGGGAACTGCGGCTGTGACTGCCGGAACTTCGATTACTTTTGCGGCTTTTTGAAGCAAATTGTACTGACCCATTGTAACATCTACATTATTGAACGATTTTAGGCGGTCAAGGTTGTTTTGAAGTTCCGCATTTTCTTCGTTCAGCGTTGTAATCTGGCGTCTTAATTTGTTCAGCGAGACTTCGCTTGTCATGGCAAAATAGTAACTGACGAATGCTGTCAGAATAAGAAGGGTCAACAACCCGCTTAAAGTTTTGTTAATTCTTCTGATTGCCATTTCTTTTACCAGATTTTCTTTATCGTAATAAAAAGGTCCTTCTATTACCGGTGCTTGAGTTATCGGGTTTTCGCCGTAACCCGGTTGTGTATAAGAATAGTTTAAATCTTCTCGTCTTACTCTTGCTGTATTCAACTTTTAATTCCCCAACTGATGCCCCAAAATGTGAAAAATCTTTTTCAAAAACTAATTAATACATCTTGCAATTCTCAATTTTGCACTTCTTGACGGCGGATTTTCTTTAATCTCCTCTTCACTCGCAATTATCGGTTTTCTGTTAACCAATTCCAGCCTTGGCGGCGGGCACTTGCAAATCATTTGATTTGGTTCGCAGTGACATTTTTGCGAATGATATCTGAATAAGTTTTTCACTAACCTGTCTTCAAGAGAATGAAAACTTATTACACTTATTATAGCACCAACTTCCAATAAATCCAACACATCATTTAGAGTATTTTTAACATTTGTTAACTCTTGGTTAACTTCGATTCGAATTGCCTGAAATACACGTGTTGCCGGATGGATGGATGATTTTACGCGTGGGGTGCAATTAACAATTAAGTTTGCCAGTTCTGTTGTTGTTGCAATCTTGAGTGCTTTTCTTTCCTCAACTATTTTTTTTGCTATTCTTTTTGAAAATCTTTCTTCACCGTATTCTGAAAATATCCGTACCAAATCCGCTTCTGAATACGTGTTTACAACATCATACGCCGAAAATTCAGCATCCCGGTTAAACCGCATATCAAGCGGCGCTTCTTTTGAGAATGAAAAGCCGCGCTCAGCCTTATTAAACTGGTGATAGCTTGCGCCCAAATCAAACAGGACACCGCCCGAAATCTTAGAAATCCCAAGTGTGGCAAGTGTCTGCTTGATAGTCGTATAGGAGTTTTTGACTATTGTTAAATTTTTGTAATCTTTTAATCGTTCAGATGCCGAATCTATTGCATCCTGATCAATATCAAATGCAATAAGTCTGCCCTCCGGCTGAATTCTTTCGAGTATCAGCCCGCTGTGGCCTCCGCCGCCAAGTGTGCAGTCTACATATATCTTGCCGCTGCTGCATTCCAGCGCATCGACTGCTTCATTTTTCATTACCGTATAATGCTTAAATTCCATGCTTAAAGTTTAGCATGCGCATATTAATAAATAAAGCCGTCAAGACCGTACATGTCGATTACTTCCAAAAACTTGTCATTTGTGTAGTACAAGATGTTGTTTTCATCTTCAGGGTCAATAACTTTAATAATTTTGTTTTTGTGCTCTACGCCTTTGCGAATCAAAGAATCAACCAGCATAATGAATGTCAGGTTGTTCTGAACTTCTTCCGCTGTGAAGAATTCCAGTACTTCTGCATAATTTTGATGTTCTGATGCTCTTTTTGCTACTGCCATATTTTAAACTCCTTTAGTTGTCCGGTTACTCTTATATACTCTCAATTTAATACCGGACTCGTGCAACCCGTTAATATATTTGAATATACGGAACAGCCGTCAAAAATCTTTAATTTCTGACGACTGTTTTGTTACATTTATTTACAAAATATTACAGGTGTAGTTTTTATTATTTAATAGCAGCTTTGACACGGCTGAAAGTCTTGTCTTCGCCGATGATTGCAAGGATTGCTGTCATATCGGCTCCGCAGATTCTGCCTGTTACGGCTGCGCGGATGGCCCACATTGTAACTTTTGGTTTTACGCCTTTTTCTTTGTAGAATGCTCTGAAAGCTTCAAGTTTTTCATGAAGATTTTCTTCTGTCCATTCCCAATCTTTGGCTTGTTCTAGGAATTTTTTCAACACATCCTGCGAAACATCAGTTTCGAGCGTTTCTTTTGCTTTTTCGTCGAATTCGACGCCTTCGCCGAAGAAATACGGAACCGCATCAGTGATGTCTGAAAGCAGAGTCAACGGTTCATAAGTGATTTCAACCATTCTTGTGTATTGAGCATCTGTGAGTTCTGATAAGTTGTATTTTTCAAGATATGGTTTCAATCTTTCCTTCAACTCAGGAATTGAAAGCATTTTGATATAGTGGCTGTTCATCCAGTTGAGTTTGTCGTATTCGAAAATTGAGTTTGAAGATGAGATTTCATTGATTCTGAAATCCTGTGCGATTTCATCAACTGTTTTAATTTCCTGTCCGTCAGAAGGCGACCAGCCAAGAAGTGCAACAAAGTTAATCAAAGCGTCTGTCAGATAGCCTTTTTCAACGAATTCGGAAACAGCAGTTGCTCCATGACGTTTTGAAAGCTTGCTTCTGTCAGGAGCAAGAATCATTCCCAAATGTCCGAATTTCGGAACTTCAGCACCCAGCGCTTCAAATATTAAAATCTGTTTGAATGTGTTTGAAATATGGTCTTCGCCGCGGATTACATGGGAAATCTTCATCAGCATATCGTCAATTACAACCGCGAAGTTGTATGTCGGAGTTCCGTTTGACTTCAGGATTACGAAATCGCCGAGAAGGTTTGTATCTACATGAAGTTCGCCTTTTACCATATCTTCAAATGTAAGCATTGAAGTTTCATGAAAAGCTTTTTGCGCTTTTGCAATGTTGAATCTGATTGCGGGTTTTCTTCCTTCTGCGCGGAGTTTTGCTTTTTCATCTTCTGTCAAATTTTCGCATTTTCTTGTGTAAACATAAGGTTTTTTGTTTTTTGAAGCTTCTTCTTTTTCAGCCTCAAGTTCTTCCGGCGTGCAGAAGCATTCGTAGGCAAAACCTTTGTCTAAAAGTTCCTGAACGTATTTCGGATAAATGTCAAATCTTTCGGATTGTGTGTAAGGGCCGTAAGGACCGCCAACATCCGGACCTTCATCCCAGTTTAGCCCGAGAGCCTTTAAGCTGTCAAAAATATTGTCGATATATTCCTGACTTGTGCGCTCAGCGTCTGTATCTTCAATTCTGAGTACGAATTTACCGTTATTTTTCTTTGCAAATAAATAATTAAATAAAGCTGTTCTTGCCGTTCCGACATGCAAATTACCGCTCGGAGAGGGCGCTATTCTGACTCTTACATCTTCCATTGTAAACCTCGTTTTCTTTTATATTTCGCAAAAAAATTTTATCACGCGGAAAAAATAATTTCAAGGAAAAGCAAATATTTGAAACTTTTACTTAACTTCCCGTAAACTATTTGACTACATTCTGTTAGAGGCTAAAATAGGAGTATGAAGAGAGCGGGAATTATATCTGCAATATTTTTGTTTGTATTTAGTTTCATTCCGTGTTTTGCGGGAGAGATTCCGCATGAAGAAAAGCCAACATTGCCGAATATCTTCATTTATGCAATGCCTGATGATGAAGACGGGGCTGTGACAACAGAAAAGGTTTCCAAAAAGAATAAAAAACAGGAAAAAGAGTCATCTGAAGAGCAGGAACTTATGCCGGAAGAAGGCGAAGTAATTGTTCTAAAACCTGTGACATTGAAGGGTTATACGGAATTTGTCGAAGGTGCGGACGATATTTTATATATGGATGATCATAAGAAGTTTGTGCTTAATCTAAAAACGCCTGAACAAATGGCTGCCCAAAAGCTTGCGGAATCAAAAAAGATTGTTCCGGATATGAAAAACATCTATTCGATTTCGAAATTTAAGGGTGAAGAGTATAATATTTCGCCATACAGTAAAAATTACGTAATCAAAGAAGGTAACTGGTCTTTAGGGACTTCGTTTGACACTGAATCCACAAACATTGCCCAGCTTGAAAATACGACAAGTTTGTTTACAAAATATGACACCAAATATTTTTCTCTAAGCTCTAAATACAAAAAAAATAACATGACGGTTTCGCAGATTCAGACTGATAATTTCAGCATAATTCCGGAGTTGAAATTCAATAATATTTTTGCAATTCAGGAAATACTTTCAGCAGATATGACGCGAAACAGAAGGTCTAGCGAACTTGTTTTCTCGATTAATCCGCTCGGAAGCAAAGATATTGACCGTATGAGATTTAATGTCGGTGCAAAGCATACCTATGACGTTAATAGCGGCAACTCGTGGTCGCAGGTGGAATTTTCCACTAATTTCAAATTGTAAATTTATGAAAACATTGTTGTTTGCGCATTTTATTTTGTTTATAATATAGTCAGAAATTAAGTGAGGTATGTGTGTCAGAAGATTGTGCGCAAAATCAAAATAACAACCCGAATCCGGAAGGGAATCTGAATGCGAATTCTCAGGCGCCAAAAGATGCTTCTCAAAAATTGAAGCATAAAAGCCGTGCGCAAAAGGTCAAAAAGGGTTTCTATTATTCTTTTTTGACGCTTGTTTTGCTGTTCTGCCTTGTTCAGGTGGGATTTGGCGCGATTTTGAATATCTCAAAAACGATTTCTTACAGGGCTAAAATTAATACGCTTGAAAAAGTTCGCGATGAGGCTGAGGCACGCAATCAGGATTTAAAAAATGATATCAGGCAGTTTTCATCAGCCGCCTCGCTTGAAGGCATTGCGCGCAACAATCTGAAAATGGCCGGCGAAGATGAGGTTCTGGTGATTATCAACAAGCCCGTTCCCGAAACTAAAAATAAGAAGAAAAAATAATCAGAGGATATATGCAGGATAAAGAAGTTTTAGACTATATAAAACAGGCTTTTGAATTAAAAGAGCAAGGCTGTTTTAAACAGGCAATCGAAATGCTCTACAAAACGCTTGAGTGCGATGTTGATAATGCGGAAATTTTGTTTCAACTGGGGGATTTGTATTTTCAGCTTCACAATTACGTGCGCGCAGAAAAATATCTGGAAAAAGTTCTTCTAAAAAATCCGCGCCATATAGATTCTTATAAACTTTTAAAAGAAATCTGCATTCGCGAAAACAATCTTCAAAATGCTAAAACAATTGCCGAAAAGATTTACACGCTCGACGGCTCATCCAAAAACCTTGCAAATTTAATAAATATCCTCGCGCAGCTAAAAGAATTCGGCGAAATAGAAAAATATGTTTCGGGAAATCTTTCTGACGCTTACGTGATGGTTGAATATGCCAACTGCTGCAGGCAAAAGGGAGATTTGGAGCATGCGCTTGAAATTCTTGCGCAAATCAGCGAAGAATCTGACGATGCGCAAATTCTCAAAGGAAAAATTTACTTTGACAATGGCGATATGCAAAAATCACGCGAAATTTTCCAAAAACTCGAGAGAATAACCGAAAATGACGAAGTTTTAAACTATCTCGGACTTTTTGCAATGGAAGATGAGCGTTTTACGGACGCTGTAAAATATTTTTCAAAAGCGTCTTCAATGAACAAAAATAAATCCGTGTATTTCTATAATTTAGGCAACGCATATTTTCTTAACGGCTGGATAGAAGAGGCTGTTTCAGCTTACAAAAAGGCAATCGGGCTTGATGTTGATAATTGCGATTACAGATATTCTCTCTGCTATTTGTATTTCAGACAAAAAGATTTTGAAAAAGCGCAAAATGAAGTCAAATTCATTCTCGAAAACAATCCCAACCATTCGCAGACAAAAGTTCTTGACGCACTTTTGAAGTTTGAATTCAATGATTATCTTGGCGCAGAGAAAATTCTTGAAGAAAACCTGAAAAATTCTCCGGATGATGCTTTCACAAAATCCGCGCTTGCAAAAGTCTATTCAGAACTTTTGAATTTAGACAAAGCCGAAAAAATTCTTGAAGAATTGACAGCTCTTTTCCCACAAAACCTTGCTTACAAGTGCGATTTTGCAAACGTTTATATTAAAGAAAAAAGGTTCGATGATGCGCTTTCCCTTCTGGAAAATGTTATAAGCGAAAATGAAAATTATTTGGATGCGTATATTCTGGCGGCCGGCGCAGCCTTCCAAAAGGGCGATCTGGAAAAAACAAAAGAATTCTCGCAAAACGCGATTGCACTCGATGTGAATTGTTCAAAAGGTTACTGCTGGCTTTCAAAAGTCCGTTCTTCGGAAGGCGACTTTGAAGAGGCTGTTGAATGCATGAAACGCGCAATTTTTTATGATATAAACAATCCCCTTTATTATGCTGAAATGAGCGGTTTGTACAAAGAAAAGGGCGACTTTAAAACTGCTTTTGAATACATTAAGGAAGCCGAAACTCTCGATAACAAAAACAGCGAATATAAAATTATCTACAAAGAACTTGCGGCAAAAAATCGAAAAGCCTGAATTTAAAAGCTTTTGGCTCAATGTTGTTTTTAAAAAATTTGTCCTTAAAATAATATGATATATACTGTTAAGTATGTAGTAATTTGGAGGAGATTAGCGGATATGAAAAGATTTAGAAAATATGTGAATATAATGCTCACGCTTGCGGCGTTTTCAATGGCGATTCCGTCATACGCATTGGGCAAAAAGGAAGAATTGGTAATTCCCAAAAATTATCCGGAAAAATACAACGCTGAATACGTAAAAAGAATTAAACCGCTATACAAAGACGTAAGCGAAGAACATATTTTCCATGTGGCTCTTGATATGCTGAAAGATACAAACGGCGAATTCTCAAGACGCGCAATTCTAGGAAGTAACCTTTCGCAAAAACCTGTCAGAGTTATGTTTAAGGATTTGGGGACTATCAATCCCGGATATTCTGATTTTGACGCGCTTGGCTGGAAAAAAGGCGGACGGCTTTATATTTTTATAAATCCGAAACACAAAGACGCGCCTCCCGGGGCTCTTGCGGCCTTGCTTTCTCATGAAGCGCTCCATCAGGATGAATACAACTCAATCGCGGAAGAAACTTACGCCTGGACAATGGAAGCCTCTGTATGGTGCGAAATTTTGGATATCTACCCGGAAAGCAACGAAAATTTAAGCCCCCTGGTTAACCGCGAAAATACCTTAAAAAAACTTTTCGAAAAAGGCAACTATTCTAACAAATATATCCGCAAAACAGTCCAGTCAAATGAAGGCTACAAAGGACTTCCGGCAACCTCCCCGGGCTTTGAAGATTTGTAAACTTTATAATATCCCATCATGCTAATTATAAAGTATATTGATTAAAAAAATGCCTTGATGTTAAATAATCGTATGAAAAGAAATCAGGTAATTTTATTTATAATAACAATCGCCGGTTTGTTCCTTCTGAATAAATTTGTAATGAATGTGAATAACAACATTTCCATTACGGATACGAGCGAACTTGTAAACCATGAGCATGTTTCAAGCCAAAAACTTTTTGAAAATGTTTGGGGTGCCGTAAAAAATAATTACTATGATCCTTCAATGAACCACCAGTCCTGGGCAAGATGGAAAGAGCATTATCACGGAAAAATTAAAACCGACGAGGATGCAAAAGTCGCAATTGATTCAATGCTTGCAAGCCTTGACGACCCGTATTCAAGATATATGGATAAGGCCGAATACAACGACCAGAATACCTCTCTGAATTCAAAAATTACAGGGATAGGCGTAAATATTGCCTCAGTATCAGGTAAAGTCCACATAATAAACGTTATGGACGGTACGCCCGCTCAAGCGGCGAATCTTATGCCGGGCGACATAATTTTAGACATTAACGGCAAAGAAGTTAACGGTCTTCCGCTTTCAGATGTTGCAAACCTTGTCCGCGGCCCTGAAAACACCATCGTTCAGCTTACAATTCTGAGAAACAAAGACAAATTTATCAAAAAAGTTTCCCGAAAAGAAATCAAAATAAAAACAGTCAAAAGTTCCGTTGATAAAAATATCGGATACATTCAGATTTCCTCCTTTTTAGGAACCTCAACCCCGAATGAATTCATAGACGCGGTTGAAAAAACAAAAGAATCTCAAGGGATAATCCTTGACCTTCGCGGCAACACCGGCGGGCTTTTGCCAAACGCAATCTTTATTGCAAACCTGTTTATTCCGGATGGCAATATCGTAAGTATCGTCGGCCGTAACAACTACAAATTTGATATCTACGCAGAAGACACCGAATTTGAAATCGACAAACCCATGATAGTGCTTGTCGACGGCTCATCTGCCAGTGCCAGCGAAATTCTCTCGGGCGCACTGAAGGATTACAAACGCGCAAAACTTCTTGGCACAAAAACTTTCGGCAAAGGCATGGTGCAAAAAATAATTCCGCTTCCAAACGAAACCGGCCTGAACTTGACAATCGCAAAATACCTGACCCCGAGCGGTTCTGACATCAATAAAAAAGGTATTTCGCCTGATATCGAAGTTAAACTTACGGCAGAAGATGTCAAAAACAGAAAAGACGTTCAACTTGAAACCGCGAAAAAAATCCTTTCACAAATGATTCAGCAGGAAACAACAACGGCTCTAAAAAAATAACTTCAGTTACGCTAAAATTTGAACTTATTTATCCTTGAAAAAATTCCTGCTTTCGTAAGCTTTTCGATTAATCACAAGTCCGCATTTTGAACAGGCAAAAGTTTCTTTGGTGCTGTCAATCGGCAGAAAAACATGCTCGCAATTTTGGCTGTCGTCTTCGACATCAAAAGTCTCATTGAGCGGGTCTTGTGCGCGCTCGCTTTCATATTTCTCAATCAAATCTTCAACTCTGTTTTTCTGAAAATATTTTACCAAAAGTTCAAAAATATACATTTCTACAACTGAAATCTTCCCGGAAACAACTCGTTAAAATTCCGCGTGATAAGACCGTCTGCGCCCAGTGTAATAACAGGAATTCCTTCAGGTGCCGAAAATTCAGAAATTACCTGCCGGCAAGCCCCGCAAGGCGGACAATCTTCGCGGTTCGGAGAATAAATCGCAATCGCCTTAATCTGTTTTTCCCCGTTTGCAATCGCGTTACCGATGGCGTTTCTTTCCGCGCAAATAGTGAGGCCAAAGCTGGAGTTTTCAAAGTTGCAGCCGTAATAATAATTGCCGCTTTCACCAAGAACGCATGCCCCAACCGCAAAATGCGAGTATGGTGAATATGAATTCTTCGATGCTTCCTTTGCTTTTTCCATTAAAAATTGATAGTCCATCCGGCTCTCCTGTTTTTATGTTATTTTAAGTTATATTGGTGTAAAATTAATCCGTTACTTGTATGAGAAAATTATGTGTTACAATAAAATTATGAAAAATTTATTTAAAGTTTTACTCGCACTTTTATTGTTTGTGCCGCTCAAAGCTTCGGCTGTAACTTTTAATGTACTTGTTCTTCCGGCTGATATCGAAAATGTTTGCAACAATTATTACTGCTTTGATGAAGTATCAAATATTATAGCAGAAGACGTGATTGACAATTTTTCAAAAACGCCAGCCATTCAAGCGCCGTCTCTCGATTTGGTTCGCGCCAAATTAAACGCAAATCCGGCGCTCAAAACAACAACTATAAATACTTTGAGAAAATTCAACAAAGCCGGAAATATCGATATGCCGGCAATAAAAAATATTTCAAACGAATTTTCCGCAAAATCAGTCCTTCTGATTTCCACATCCGCAATGACGAAAAAAAGCAATTTGCGAAGAAGCGTGTGGGAAGTTCTCGACTTGTCAAGCGGATTTGATATTGTCTACCCTTTTGAAATGGATACTAATGCCGTTCTTCTTGATACCGTAAACGGGCTTGTGATGTGGAGCGGAAATCTTACAAAAAAATTAGGCAATAATAACAACGAATTCAAAGCCAAAACTCCTTCTGCAGCATACGCAAAGCTGGAGCAAATAAAACTTTACAGTAAAGCAATCGCGGCCGGAAATATTTCGCAAAACGTTACTTTGAGATTTTTCCCGAAAACCGCAAACCCTGTTGTTGCGCCTAAAAGTACGGAAAACGTTTCACCTGTATCGTTCCCGAAAGTAAACCCTTCAACGCCTGTTATGCCGGCTAAAATGGACGATATAAAAGGCATTAATGAAGGTGATTTCGGCGAAATTATCTACGGATTGTGATTTATTTGAGGTATCGCCGGCTGAATTTTATCAGTGAATTCGGGATTTAATTTCTGCGGAATGTTTTGGAATTCTGCATTGTTATTGGGGCTTTTGGGAAACGCAAGCTTGGATGGTGAATTGTCGGTCTGTTCCTGTATCCCAGAGCCTGTTGATTGCGGAATTTCTCGTTTCATTTCAACCTGACCCGGGGTTGTTGCCGCAACATCATCAAGTTCGTCCATTCTGGTTTTTGCATCCACAAACGCCAGCATGCCAACAACCATTATTGAAAATAATATCAAAAATCGTTTCATTAATTTTCCTCCGTTTTGTTCATTATACTTTTTATAGGTTTGTATTAAATTACTCTTTCGGGCACGTCATGGCTATTATGTGATTTTTTCAAAACTTGCAAAACCGCGTTTCTGATGGTAAAATGTTTTTGTTGATTTAAAGTAATTAAGAGGGAATTTTATGGCAAGATTAATCAGACCAACCTGGGCAATAAGATGCGTTCAATCAGGATGCAAAACTTTGTTTGAAGTTGCAAAACTTGAAGACGGTAAACAGCAGGAAGTTGTATGCCCGAACTGCGGCGAGCACTATGTTTACCCGATTATCGGCGAAGAGGGCGAAGAAAAATAAGTAATGTTTTACGAAAATTCTGACAAACGTTACAATCAATTTAGTGCATATTTGAAAAACAAATTCGGCGTCAAGGTTTATAAAATAACTCTTGATGCCGGTTTTTCGTGTCCGAACAGGGACGGCACAATTTCAACAGGCGGCTGTATTTTCTGCGATGAAGGCGGGAGTTTTTCTCAGGCGCATTCAAACACACTTTCAGTGGAAGAACAGGTGAAAACCGGAATTGAAACTTTGAGCAAACGCTTTAAAGCCGAAAAATTCATGTCATATTTTCAAGCCTATTCAAACACCTACAAGCCCGTAAAAGAACTTGAAAAAATCTACACATCCGCACTTTCGGATGACAGAATCGTCGGGCTTTCCATCGGAACCCGTCCTGACTGCGTAGATGATGAAAAATTAACCATGATTTCTTCTTATAAAGACGATTATGAAACATGGATTGAATACGGGCTTCAGTCGATTCATGATAAAACTTTGTTGAAAATAAACCGCGGGCATGATTTCGATTGTTTCTTAAAAGCTTATGAAAAAACAAAAGATAAGGGGTTGAAAGTTTGTGTTCATGTGATTTTCGGGCTTTGGGAAGGGCATGATGAAATTATGCAGACCGCACAAAAACTCGCAGAATTAAATGTCGACGGCGTTAAAATCCACATGCTCTGCGCGCTTGAAAATACAAAGCTTGCGAATATTTATCGCGCGGGCGGCGTTGATTTTATGAGTGAAGATGAATATGTTCAAACGGTTTGTGACTTTCTGGAATATCTTCCGAAAGAAACTACTATTCACAGGCTTGCCGGCAACGGTTTCAGCAAAACTCTAATTGAGCCGCAGTGGCTTGGCAAAAAATTCGATTGCCTGAATAAAATCGACAGAGAGCTTATTTCACGCGGAACTTTTCAAGGTTTTAAAAAGTTAATATAAATGTTTACAAAAACCTGAAAATATGAGATAATGCTCATAGCGAAGTGTGTAAACTTTTGTTAAAATAATCGGATTCTACCGGCAAAAAAACTTTTTCACGAATTTTAAACTACTGGCAAAAGCCAAAGTGAGAAATGGAGAAAATATGTTAACAATTCATTCAGCAATCAATCAAAACTATCAGCAAAATCCTGTATTCGGCAAAAGCAATCGAGCAAAAAGACGTGAGCAGGATGAACAAAACAATATGTCCGAAATGGACCGCTTAAAACGTGAATACGACGAGGAGCGCAGTGAGTGGATTGAACACAAACAAGGCATTGAGGAAATGATTCGTGACAAGGAAGCGAATCTTCCAAAACCGCTTAAAACAACAATGAAAGGCGGCGTAATTCTTGCTGCCGGTGTTCTTGGCGGTATGGCAACAGGATACAGTGCAAAATATATTATGACTGCATTCCAGAAAATGTATAAGTCAAAACAGGTTCAGGCAGCTGTGAAAAGTTTCGATAAACACATCTCAACTCCGGTTAAAAAGGGCCTGACAACTGTCAAAAATTATGTAACATCTCAGTTTGCCAAGTTGAAGAAAACCGATTCTTACAAAAACAATACGGCAAAAATCAAGAATAAATATAATCAATTTACAACTTCAAAATTTGCAAAGTCAGTAAAAGAATTCTTTGCAAAAATCGCAAATAACAAAATTGTTAAAAAAGTAACCGGCGCAATTGATACGGTATTCAGCGCAATCGGCGAAGGCGTTGTAAAAATATATAACAAACTTGCACGCGTCAACTATAAAAACGCGGCCGCAGATACACTTGGTGTTGCAGGCGGTGTTTCAACAGGTGCCGTTGCATTGATGGATGAAGTTAAAAAGCCCAAAGATAACGAAAAATCAGACTCTGACGTTCATCGTTATATCGAGGAGGAAATATAATGCAGATTTCTGCAAAAATAACCTTCACCGGACGGGATTACGACCGGCGTGCTGAGATTGAAAATAAAAAGAAAAAAGTCGGTGAAGCCGCTGTCGGGACAAGTGCAGTAGCTGCGGCAGGCAACAGAGCCGGTTTCAAGATGTTCAAATCAGCAAAAAAAATCGGATACTTGCAACAAGAAGTTGTTGACAGCATCAGAATTGCAAACAAACCCATAAAAGAAACTAAATCGCTTTTCGGCAAGTTTGGCAAAATGGCAAAAGGATTTGCTGATGGAATCACAAATTGGGTTCACAAGGCGCCGGTTATAGGAAAAGTTGTAAAAAGCAAATTGTTCATTGGAACAGCTTCCTTCTTAGGCTTTGGACTTGCGGTTCTGACATTGTTGACTGGGCTTACAAATATTGCAAAAGCTACTACAACTGCATACAGTGACCATATCCAAAATTCAAAATTCTTAAACTCTCTCGGAAAAGAAGACGAAGAATAAGTTTGAATAAATTTCTGACGTTTAACTTTTTTGTTTTTTAATCATAGTTTGCCGCCACGGGTAATCTTTCTTGATTTCCCAGCCGTCATATTGAATAAGTCTTGCGCAGGTATGGCGTGCATCTTTACGGCTGTTTTCAGGGTCGTCAAAATTGCCCTTGGAGCACGAGTCCAATAGCTTCTCGCGTGTCGCGTTTTGACTGCCAACGAGAGATGCAATGAATTTTTTGTTTGAATCTATTGTAAAAAGAAACGAATGTCTGCCATCATAAATTTCCGGCCCGCAGTATTTTATATCAGTGCAGTACATAAAAAAAATGTTTTGCCGATTAGCGATATATGCAACAAAACCACTTCCGTCAGCAAGCGTAATTTGATAATATGGTTCTTTTAGCTTCTTTTTGTTTATTGATTGTATGTGTTTGTCCAGATAAAGATTGTACCACTGTTCAAAACCTTCACTTTTGCGAACTTGGGCTTCTGATGGCATCCAATTCTTTAATTCTTCATTCTCATTTTCTGAAAATAATATTGCCTGCTGCATTACAGTGTAGAATTTTTTTAATTTATTTGCAGTGACAACTTTTTCATGATGCTCCAATATCGCAGGTAAAGTCATCGCCGCAACTATTCCGATAATCCCGAGCGTGATTAAAACTTCAGCGAGCGTAAAGCCTTTACAGTTATAATAATTAAAATTTCCCAACCTTTTCAAACTTCCTGACAATTTTACCTCCGTTTTTAAATATTTTGCTTTCAATACGTCAACTTTTTTATTTTGTACATACATTTAACCATACAAAGTAATGTTAGAAACTTTATAGCACATTTAATATGATAATGTCAAGTTAAATGTAAGGATAAATGTATGGATAGAAAACTAATGCGAAACGGTAACGGATGGGCGCTCTGTCTGAATGCCACAATCCTCGACCTTCTCAAAGTCAATCCTAAAACCGACATGGTCGAATATACAATCGAACGTGACAAACTTATAATTACAAAAAGCGACAAAAAGCGCGATGATGCCATTGAGCAATAATTTGTTTTTTGCTAAACTGTGTTTATGAAAGATTTTATTCTAAAAGAAATTGTTGCGGAAAATATTGTCAAAGAGTTAGAGACAATCGGTTTTGACAAATCCTATCGCGCGGCGGCCGCGTCAAAATATAAATATAAAAATATCAAAATTTACTCACTTTCGCCGGCGCAGGCAAATATTCTGAAGCAAACTGCTCTAACCGTTGGTGCTGACTGCGCAACCCATCGCGAAGTCATTACCGGCAATATTGAAACAAGCGATTGTGTTTTAGGAGGAAGCCTTTCGCAGTTAAAAAAAATTTCGCAAAAGCTTTCTAATCAGCCTTTTGGTCTGAAAATTCTCGGTGAAAAAATTTCAGCAATGGCAGATTTTTCAAAAACTTCAAAAACAAAAATCGTCGGAATCCTGAACTTAACACCGGATTCATTTTCTGACGGCGGAGAATTTCTGGATTATGAAAAAGCAAAAGAGCATTTTCTCTATATGATAGAAAGCGGCGCAGATATAATTGACATTGGCGCAGAATCCACCAAACCTTATTCAACACCGGTTTCTTGTGAAACCCAGATACGACGAATTTTGCCGATGTTGGAATTTGCGGCAGAAGAAAACATCCAAGTCCCGATAAGCATTGACACAAGATCCGCCAGGGTTGCAGAAGAATGCATTAAAGCCGGTGCGAAAATCATTAACGATGTTTCAGGCTTTGATTTTGATGAAGAAATGCCCGGTGTAATTACAAAATATGGTGTAAAAATTGTTCTCCAGCATTCTAAAGGCACTCCGGAGAATATGCAAATCAATCCGAATTATGAAAGCCTGATTGATGAGATTTATCTTAATTTGCACTCAAAAGTAGATTTTGCCCTATCAAAAGGCATTGCTCACGAAAATATTATCGTTGATCCCGGAATCGGCTTTGGCAAAACCCGTGAGGACAACTTTGAGATATTGAAGCGTATTGAAGAATTTTACGGCCTCGGATGTGAAGTTATGCTCGGGCTTTCGCGAAAATCTTTGCTGAATATGTCGGACGAATCCAATGAAATGAAAGATATTTTCACCGTTGCCTTGAATACGCTTGCAATTGAGCGAAAAGTTGATTATTTAAGGGTACATAATGTGCCGCTGCATAAAACTTTGGTGACATTAACAGGCGGTATTGACTATTTATAAAAATATTTCATGTTATCATTTTGCAATATGTATCCGGAACATCCCCAGCCATTAGATTTGCCATTGCAATCATCATTGCCATGCGGTAAAATTCTGTCTTTTAAAATCAAAAATACAAAAACATCTCTTCCTAAAGTATTAGGTTCTTTTTTTCCATTGATATCAAGCCAAATAAGTCCGCAAACATTTTTCTGTCCACCATCTGTTGCATTACACTCAGTGGAACTATTCTCGTTGCCTGTTCCAATGCTATTTCTAATCCATAAATAACTCCCGTCATTAAGTATCATTTTGGAATACCTTTTATGTTTGTCATAGTCAGTACCATTAATTGTGCCTTTTAAATATTTGTATTGAGCAGCTATGCAGCCTGATTCAGCACCGCAAAATTTTGCGATATGCAGATATGGTTTAATGTAACTCACAAATTTGTCGCTTCTGGAAACATTGTTTTCATCATATTCTACAAAACTCCAGTCGTTTACATAGCCGTTATCTTTAATTGCAAATAAAAGTGCCTGATTCATTACAGAATAGAATTTTTTAACTCTTGCTACAGTAACTCTTTCCTGGTGTTTATTAATAACGGTAGGAAGTGTCATCGCGGCGACAATTCCTATTATGCCAAGGGTAATGAGCACTTCGGCTAATGTAAATCCGTGTTTTTTTATTTGCATATATCCTCCAAAGTAAAATTTATTTATATTATATGCTTTTAAAGTTAAGTTGTCAAGGTGTTTAGCTTTACAAGTTATTAAACTTAAAAGCTAAGTGTCTCAAAATTATATAAATAGGAGGCGGTATGGATCCTAAAAAAATTCTTGGCAGAAATATTCAAACTTACCGTAAGTTAAGGCGAATTACTCAGGAAAAGCTTGCAGAAACTATAGGTATAGACACTATCAGCCTCAGTAAAATTGAAACAGGCCGGAATTATCCGACTGCTGAAAATTTGGCAAAGATTGCAGATATATTGGCCATTGAACTGTATGAATTATTTATTGATGACCGCGCAAAATCTAATGAGGAACTCTTGAAAGAAATTTATTCCTCAATAGACAAAATTTCTCAAGATAACAAAAAACTCCATATCCTTTATTCAAATGTGAAGTCACTTTTATAATTTCTTGCCAGCCTTTTTTCTTGGTGTAAAATATAATTATGTCAGACACGATTAAAATAAAAGGGGCAAAAGAACATAATTTAAAGGACGTTTCACTGGAGATTCCCAAAAATGAACTTGTCGTCTTTACGGGTGTTTCAGGGTCAGGCAAAAGTTCTCTTGCATTTGATACAATTTTTGCGGAAGGTCAAAGACGCTATATCGAAAGCCTTTCCACATACGCACGTCAATTTTTGGGTCAGATGGACAAACCCGATGTTGAATATATCGACGGGCTTTCTCCGGCTATTTCAATTGACCAGAAATCCACAAACAACAACCCGCGCTCAACTGTCGGAACAGTTACGGAAATTTATGATTACCTGCGACTTTTGTATGCTCGTGTCGGAACGCCTCACTGCCCTGAGTGCGGTGAAGAAATTAAACCGCAGACAATAGATGAAATTGTCAGTTGTATTATGAAACTCGGGGAAGGTACTAAAATCCAAATTCTGGCGCCTGTTGTCCGCAGCAAAAAAGGCGAATACAGTTCGCTTTTTGAAGAACTTCGACAGGAAGGCTTTGTGCGCGTAAAAGTTGACGGCGAAATTTATAATCTCGATGAAGACGAAATTGAACTTGCTAAAACTAAAAAACATGACATTTCTGTTGTCGTCGACAGAATTGTCGTGAAACCCGATGCGCAGTCCAGAATCGCAGACAGCGTCGGAATCGCGCTTCATAAAGCCGAAGGGGTTGTGATTTGTGATGTAGTCGCGAAAACCCTCACCCCCAGCCCCTCTCACCACTCCACTTCGTTACGGGAAACAGGGTCACATGACTCGGAACTCGTCAGTTCCCTTTGTTCCAAAGGAAGAGGTGAGAAACAAAATGGCTCTTCGGAAATCATTTTCAGCGAAAAACTTGCCTGCCCGAATTGTAATATCAGTTTTGAAGAACTTGCACCAAGAATCTTTTCTTTCAACGCTCCATACGGCGCCTGCGAAAGATGTTCCGGAATCGGTGTGGATTACGAAATTTCACCGGATTTAGTCGTGCCCGACCGCACAAAATCAATCAATAACGGCGCGATTTATCCGTGGGATAAATCCTCGACTTCTTACTACAAAGATATGCTTTCGGCCGTCTGCGCAACTTACGGAATCAACCCTGACACTCCGTTTGAAGATTTGCCCGAAGAACACCGGAACATTATCCTCTACGGCTCTGATGATATAATCAAAATGAAAATAAAAGGTTTCACCTCAAAGCGCTACGAAACCAGATATCACAGCTATCCCGGAGTCATCCCGTATCTGATGAAAAAATACCATGAATCAGACGCGGATTACTGGCGCGAAGAAATCGAAAAATACATGATAATGACACCTTGCAAAGCCTGCAAAGGTGCCAGATTGAAGCCATTTCCGCTCGCGGTAACAATTAAGGGCAAAAATATTTTTGAATTTACCCAAATGCCGATAGATGAAGAATATGACTTTATTTCGGATTTGTATCTGGAATTGAGCGAATATCATATTCAAATCGCAAAACAAATTCTCGATGAAATTCGCGCGCGTCTGAAATTCTTAAAAGACGTGGGTTTGAGTTATTTAAACCTTTCGAGAATGGCCGGAACCCTCTCCGGCGGCGAAGCCCAGCGAATCAGACTTGCAACCCAAATCGGAAGCGGACTTTCAGGCGTTTTGTATGTTTTGGATGAACCTTCAATCGGCCTTCACCAGCGCGACAATGACCGCTTAATAAAAACTCTTATAAAACTGCGCAACCTCGGAAACACTCTGATAGTCGTTGAACATGACGAAGAAACAATCAGAAATGCGGATTTTCTTGTGGATATCGGCCCGCGCGCAGGTGTTCTTGGCGGAGAAGTTATTGCCTCCGGTACGATTGATGATATTATCGCTGCTGAAAGGTCGATTACCGGAAAATATCTGAGCGGAGAACGGTATATCCCGATTCCCGAGAAAATTCGTGAAGGTAACGGGAATTTTCTGAGCGTGAAAAATGCGCATTTGAATAACCTGAAAAATATCAGCGTTGACATTCCGCTAGGGAAAATTGTTGTTCTGACAGGCGTTTCAGGCTCCGGAAAATCAACTTTGATGCAGGATTTGATTTATGAATATGCAATCCACAAACTTCGCAAAAACAAGCCAAAGCCGCAAGGTGTGGATGAAATCACCGGATTTGAAAATATCGACAAAATTATTGACATTGACCAGTCGCCAATCGGCAGAACTCCGCGTTCAAACCCTGCAACATACACGGATTTATTCACGCATATCAGGGATTTGTACGCAAAAACAAATGAGGCAAAACTCAGAGGCTACAAGGCCGGACGATTCAGTTTTAACGTAAAAGGCGGACGCTGTGAGGCTTGTAAGGGCGACGGTGTTAACAAAATCGAGATGAATTTCCTCTCTGACGTTTATGTCAAATGCCCGATTTGCAAAGGCAAACGCTATAACCGCGAAACGTTGGAAGTAAAATACAAAGGCAAAACAATTGCCGATGTCCTTGATATGAGCGTAAAAGAAGCGCTTGCGTTTTTCGAAAATGTTCCGTCTATAAAAAATAAACTTCAAACTCTAAATGATGTCGGATTGGATTATATCAAACTCGGACAGAGTGCGACAACGCTTTCAGGCGGCGAGGCGCAAAGAATCAAGCTTGCCTCGGAACTCAACAAGCGCGCAACAGGAAAAACTTTGTATTTGATGGACGAACCGTCTGTCGGATTGCATTGGGCTGATTTGGATAAACTTATCAAAATTATTCAGGCGCTGGCTGATCAGGGAAACACGATTTTAATCATTGAACACAATCTGGATTTGATAAAAGTCGCGGATTATATTATTGACCTTGGACCGGAAGGCGGCAGCGGCGGCGGGCAGATTGTTGCAAAAGGTACGCCAAAACAGGTTTCAAAGGTCAAGAAATCTTTCACAGGACAATATTTGAAGCCGTTCTTTTCTTGACAATAGAAGTTAAAAATGATTTAATCTAATAAACAAAGAGGTGCTTTTTGGATAGATTCTCAAAATTTTTCAGGTTTAATATTTCTCTTGTTGTATTGGGAGTTATTTGGCTTATCTTATATTGTGTTTCTCCGCGCCTGAATGTGAATTGTGTTAGCGGAACCTGTACTTTTACGGAAGGTTCAAAGCAAGTCGCAAAATTCAAAACGGAAGATATTTCTGAATGTACTGTCGGCACTAACAGGCATAGAGGAAGAAGACACACGCGTACAACTTATTATCCGAAACTTGTGCTTAAAAACGGTCAGGTGCTTGTACTTTCAGGATTTTCGGATTCGCGCAGACGCACAAATGCTCAGAACTTTTGTGAAAATATTTTCAAGGATAAATATTTTAAATACAGCGTCAAATAGGTTCAAATATAAGGGTTTTTAATATGAAAAAAATAATTATTGCATTATTGTCACTATTTTTATTCCAGATGAATGTAAGTGCCGCAACTATTAAAGTTGAATCTATGTCTGATTTTACAACGGAAAATCCGCCGGAAACTCTTGAAGTTAAGGCTGTCACTGATTTATTTTTGGATGACGGCGTTTTAATTATACTTGAAGGAAATATTTTGAAAGGCAACATTGTCGATGTTTCAAGCCCTAAACGCCTCAAGCGTGATGCCTCTTTTGCTTTTGTTTTGACTGAATATACGGATAACGACGGGAAGACACACAAAGTGGAGCAGTTTGTTAAAGGCAAATTTACGACAAAATTTGACTACAAAAGCACTGCAAAAAGTGTTGCGCTCGGGATTGGAAATCATTTTGTAAAAGGGATTTCTCTCGGCTATCATGCTGTTGAGGGGGCCGTTAAAAACGAAGAAGGCAGCCGTTTAAAATCAAGCGCGGCTTCTGTTTATGAAAGTACGCCCTTTTCTTATGTTGAAAAGGGCGAAGATATTGTGATTCAGAAAAATCAGGTTTTTATTTTGAATTTTAAGCTAAAAGACGATGATGACAAGCCGAATTACGAATACACATTGCAGGAAGACGCGGCAGAAACTGCTTTGCCTGAGTGATATTTTCGCTTTCGAATATTTTTCATTTTATAAAAACAAGCCTTATATTTTATAGGGATAATCATTCTTGATTTCCCAGCCGTCAATCTGGATAAGCTTTCCGCAATATGAAGCATCTAGTTTGCATTTAGTTAAAGCATCCTCGCGGTTTTTTGCAGAACTGTATGCTGAAAATTTTTCGTTTTTATAAAGCTTATGACTACTACCTGACGGGCAAATTAGAAAATAAAATTGATCATAGCCGCGTTCATTCGGTTTTTTGTCACCGTTAATATCAAAAATAAAATCCTGACAGGTGCCTTGTTTTAACTGCGCGCTTGAGCCGTCAAAGAAATAAATTTTGTTGAATTCGTTGCTTGTTGTGCCATCCTCGTTTTCTTTTGAGTAACCTTGAGAAATATGATGATATTTAATATATTTAGCAAGGTATCTGTTGAAGAAATTCAGACTGTTTTGTGAGCCTACATTATAATCATAACTACCATCCGGAGCCTTGAACGTTCTCTCAATTTGCCAATATTGGATATCTCCGTTTTCGATTTCACTCATTGCAATTGCCTGATTCATGATGGTATAGAATTTTTTGAGTCTGGCAGAAATCTCTTGTTTGCGGTATTTTGTCGTGAGTGCCGGCAGCGTCATAGCGGCAACGATTCCGATGATGCCGAGGGTGATGAGAACTTCGGCTAATGTAAACGCGTGTGCACATTTTTTTGCAGAAGTTTCTACGTGCGTAGCACCTTCGGCAAGCGTAAAGGCTTTTTGGGGTGTAAAGCAGTAAATAAAAAAATCCTGCAGAAATCTAAATTTTTTAACAAAAACATCAAGGCTAAAATTAGCCCCAAATGCTATAGGAGAGTATTCAGAAGCCCCCCCCCCCCTGGCTCAAAGTATTGTGTTTACTGGATTGTAGCATTTCTTAATTCTCCTTTAAATTTGTTTGCTCCAAAGTTATTATAAACTATTTTCCCATTTCACGCAAGTTTTTTAGCAGAATCAACAACAAGCCATGCAAAAAGAGGACTGATTTCAGTCCCCTTTTTTAGTTAAACTTATTTTGCAAATTCCCTGTTAAATCCGGCAAATCCGGTATCCGGGAAAACTCTCAAGCCCGCCGGCTACAAAACCCGCACGGCCGAAAGTTAGGAGAAGTAAGTTAGCCTTTAACCTGGCTCATAACTTCTTCTGCAAAGTTGTCCTGACGTTTTTCAAGGCCTTCGCCAAGTACGTATCTTGAGAATGCTTTGATTGTCAATTTGCCTTCAATCAACTGTTCAATTGTTACATCAGGGTTTTTAACAAACGGCTGTTCTAAAAGAACTTTTGATGCCATAAGTTTGTTAACTCTGCCTTCTACAATTTTTGCTCTGATGTTTTCAGGTTTTTTCTGCAAGTCTTCTTTGCCCATTTCGATTTCTGTTTCATGGTCGATTACTGATTGCGGAATTTCTTTTCTTGAAAGGAATTCAGGAGCGTTTGATGCAATGTGAAGACAAATGTCGTTCATTAATTCTTCGTCTTTTTTGTCAGTTTCTAAAAGAACGCCGATTTTGCCGTTGTGAATGTATGTTGCAACAGCGCCTTCATAGCGGACAAATCTTCTGAAAGTGATTTTTTCGCCGATTGATGCGATTTTTTCTTTAATAACTTCTTCAATAGTTTTTCCGCATTTCGGGCAAGTTGAAGCTACAAAAGTTTCAACGTCAGCCGGATTTGATTCTGCAACAGCTTTTGCAAGGCAGTTTGAAAGTTCTTTGAACTCTTCGTTTTTAGCAACGAAGTCTGTTTCGCAGTTAACTTCAACCATAGCGCCTGCATTGTCGACGATTGCTGATGCGATTAAACCTTCAGCAGCAATTCTGCCCATTTTTTTGTCTGCAGAAGCCATACCTTTTTGGCGAAGTACGTCCATTGCTTTTTCCATATCACCGTCAGTTTCAACAAGTGCTTTTTTAGCATCCATCATGCCGGCACCCGTTTTGTCGCGGAGTTCTTTAACCATTTGAGCTGTAATGTTCATTTAATTCTCTCCTTTATTGTTGAGTGAAAAGCGAAATGTGAGAAGTGAAAAGTCCGTTACATAAAAAATAATTTCGGTAGAATTTACTAATTCCATTTTGTAAAGAACTTTTCACCATTCACTTTTCACAATTTTTAACTATTCTGCTGCAACTTCTGCAGTTTCAACAACGCCTGCATCTTCAGCTTTGATTTCTTCAATCTTTGCTGTTGTGTTGGCTTTGTTTTCTTTTAACTGTTTGCCTTCAAGAACAGCGTCTGCAAGTTTTGAAGTGATTAATCTGATTGAGCGGATTGCATCGTCGTTTCCGGGGATAACGTAGTTAACATTTGACGGATCTGCGTTGGTATCTGCAAGGCAGATTACAGGGATGTTAAGTTTGTTAGCTTCCAAAATCGCAATGTTTTCTTTCTGCTGGTCGATGATGAAGATTACATCAGGCAATCCTCTCATTTCTTTAATACCGCCTAAAGTTTTGCTCAATTTAGCAAGTTGTCTGTTCAATTGTGCGATTTCTTTTTTCGGCAATTTTTCAGCATGTCCGCTGTTTAAGAAGTCTTCTAATTCTCTGAGCTTGCTAACACGTCCTCTGATTGTTTCAAAGTTAGTAAGCATACCGCCTAACCATCTTCTGTTGATGTAGTAAGCACCTGCTCTTTGAGCTTCCTCAGCTACAACTTCAGCTGCCTGTTTTTTAGTACCTACAAACAGGATGTTTTTATTACGTGCTGCAAAATCTCTGACTACGTTGTATGCTTCGTCAAGAAGTTCTGAAGTTTTGCGTAAATCAAATACATAAATACCGTTTCTTGCACCGTAAATATACGGTTTCATTTTAGGGTTCCATCTTTGTGTTTGGTGTCCGAAGTGTACACCTGCTTCCAAAAGTTCAATCATAGATGCTGCTGGCATCGGTTTTCTCCTTTATTTTAACTTGTACTACGGGCTAAACTGTCTCATTCGGAGTTTTTCTGCGTATCCGGCTTTTACGGGCAATTACGCCGACCCGAACTAGGGCAAACCTATCAGACTAGTGTAACCATTTATATTTTATTATAAACAAGAACTTTTGCAAATTTTTATTGCGTAATGTAAATCATTGATTAATTGTGATTTTGGAGGGTATAAGTTTGATGGGGTGAATAAGTGAAAGGTGAAAAGTCCATTACATAATTAATACCGGTAAAATTTCACAATACCGGCAAAACGAAAAGAACTTATTTATCTATTTATTTGTTTACCGATTCTCCTAATGTAACGAAATGTAAAGATGAGTTTTAAAATGCCTCAAACCCTGTCATAATCTGCTGTATGGTATGGTATGGTATGGTGCGGTGCAGGAGTGTCAATAATTTCCGGGTGATTTACTTTCATGAAGTATAAGCAATGTGTGCTAACAAAAAGAAAGGATATTGAGATGAGTGAAGTAAACAACGGACCGGTATAAATTCAGATTCAAAAAGGCTTTGGGATAACTCATGCCTTGAAAAAGCTTGTGGAAGAACAGAAAATGGAACTTTCTGACGGAAAGATAACTGCGTCAGAGTGGAATTCTGTTATGGACAAGCTTGCCGAAATTCAACAAAACAGAAAAGCAAACGGTCAGGCCTCGATTTTTTCAGGCGGAACAGATAAAACAAGAGCCGGCTGGCAAAATAGTTTTGTGGTTCATCCGGGGCAGGAGATTGAGTTTACTGCAGAAGAAATTTCAGAACTTTACGACGCGATGGGGGCAAAGTTCACCTCCAAGGCGCCGGCGGCGCCGAATGCAGAACCTAAAACACCGGCGGCAAGTCCGGATTCAGCGTCTGTAACTGTGCCTGAGCAAACGCCCGCACCAAAGCCGGTGCCAGAGCCGGCGCAAAATGTCGCAACGACGAATGTTGCAGAAGAAAATGTTCCTAAAAAGGATGAAAATACTCCTGTAACCGACACTAATCTGCCATCGAAAGGTCAGGATGTGTCACAATATACTCTCGAAAACCGCGAATACATATTTCCGAATAAAATACTGGCCAACCGGACAGTTAAAAATCCTGATGGCACCTCATACAGCTATAATAAAGACGGCTATTTAGAGGCGGTTTTGGACCAAAATGGCAACAAAACCAGGGCAATTTTTCGTGACTCTGGCTTCAACGTAGATTTTTACATTGACTATGAGTACGATGAAAATGGCAATAGAACTCAAGCAACTTATCGCGAATCGGATGGCAGTGTCGCTGACTATACTGAATATAAATATGATGAAAAAGGTAACAGAACCCGAACAATTCGCCACAATCCCGACGGCAGCGTAAGGTAAATCTTTGTTCTGACTGCGAATACTATAATGGTATCTGAGCCGATATTTGCAGCCAGACTGCTCAGAATAATATAAAACTGCGTAATCAAAATAATATTATAAATTTGATTGCGCGGTTGTCTTAAAATACTTTACCTGGAGCGATAGGAATGCTATGTTGACTTTTCTAAGCGGCTTTCTCCTAATTCGGAACGTCTGCGTCTAATTCTTCCAAAAGCGCCTTTCACCTCATTCAGTTCCGATATGTCTACGTGCGTAGCACCGGGCGTAGTACCTCACCCGAATTTCTAAACTCGCGAGGTGCTCGTTAAGAAATTCCGCCCTCTCCTCTACCAGGAGAGGGGTTTGTGACGATTTTCGTCGTGGTTTGTGGGTGGCGTCAGAAGATGTAGGCTGTTCCAAGCGCCCCTGTCCTAATTCTGAACGTCCTCGCCTAATTTCTTCAAAAGCGCCCTTCACCTAATCCAGTTCCAATATGTCTACGTGCGTAGCACTTCGGCGGTCCCGCACCTAGCGTTCGCTCCAAATCGCTCTCGCGATTTTGCGGCTATCTTACTCGTCGGCGCTAAACGGGTTCCAAAGCATTGCTCCCCGCAACGCTTTTCACCCTCTGCCGACTCACGCTCACTGCGGTGCGTCGGATGTGACGAGTTCCGCTCATCCTCTGCGCTAACCGCGCGTCGGTTTCACTCCACTCTACCGAAAATCCACCTACGTGCGTAGCACATTCTTTCATAAACGCATTTCTCCTAATCCAGAGCCAATACGTAAGCGCACACTTCGTGTGCAAAAAAAATCGGACCTCCCCTTACAGTTAAGTCCGGTTATTTCATTTCTGAAACAAAAAGGATTTACATTAACTTAAATCTTTTTCATTTTCAAGCTTTTGTATGCTTCAGAATTAATATTCAATTCCCTGTCTTGCCATAACGCCCATATCAAAATAATGTTTGATAGGTTTCATTTCTGTTACCAGATGAGCCATTGCTTTTAATTCAGGGTGTGCATATCTTCCTGTTAACACGATTTCAAGGTTTTCAGGCTTGTTCATTAAGGCTTCTTTAACTTCTGATACCTTAATCATGTTCATGGAAGTGCAAATGTTGATTTCGTCTAAAATAATCAGTTGATATTCGCCGGATTGGATTGCTTTTTTTGCAAAATCCCAGCCTTTTTTTGCTTCTTTAAAATCGTCCATGCAAACATTATGAGAATAGCATACTCTGTCCATTCCAAACTGCACAACATCAAGGTTTGGAAGGAATTTTGATGAAGATACGATTTCACCGTAAGAAGTTGCGCTGTCGCCTTTTGTGAACTGGATAATAAGAACCTTCCATCCATGACCCAGCGCGCGAAGTGCTAAACCCAATGATGCTGTAGTTTTGCCTTTTCCGTCTCCTGTGTAAATTTGAATATAACCATGCTCTAACACTTCTTTACTACCTCCAAATATAAACTGTTATTGTTATCCATATTTTAAACGATATTTGAACCTTCTTTAATCGTTCTATGGATTGATTAGACTTAAGGAGAGGATGTATCTTTTGAAATCCCCGCCTCCCAAGATGTAAATTCATCATAGAACAAACTTGTTTAAAAGAAATAACTTTTGGCCAACCCATGCCAATCTTTTTACAATTATTTTTTTCATAAATCCAAAGAATGAGATTTGCGGCGGGTTTCAGAAAAATAAAAATCAAACTAAAAATTTACAATAATTTTGTAAACTTCCTGCAACAAAAGCTTGCAAATACTCGAAGAAGTCTCAAGAAGTGTATTTCAAACATTTTTAAAATTTTAACACTTGTTACAAATCTCCGAAAACGCATGAATAATTTTAAAACCGTGGTTAAACGAGAATTTCGGGCATAATATATAAATGGGATATGTTCAAGAGTATGTTAACAAATGTAAAGCTAAAAAACACAAAAAAGACAATTTTTTAAACGTTATATACTTTATATATATAAGAAGTATATAAAAAGAGAGAATTATGAGTATTAATGTAGCAGTACAATCTTATAAAAAGCCGGGGCTCAAAACAAACTTGAACCACAAGAATTCTCTGCCGAAGTTTGAAGAAAAAAATACAAGAACTTCATCTTCAGCCGGCACTTCAACACCTGCTGCAACATCTCGTACAAATAATAATTCTGTAAGATACAGTGCACAAGCAGCACTTCAAAACACAACATCAAGACAGACAATATATAATAACGGATCAGAATACGCAACGGGAACAGCATCTGCTGTCAGAGTCGGCGGCAAACGCAACGTAAATCCCGGCGATTACAGAATGCACAATGTAGATGCAGATTTGACAGCAAGCATTGAAAACGGTTTTGCAAAGACTTCACGCGGTCAAAGAAGAGAAATGCGCGCGTATGAAGACTTCTTCAAATTGCAAGCTCAACTTCAATCCCGTTATACAGCAGGAAACAGCACCTCCGGTTTTGTAACTGCAATGGGCATGCTAAATCAGTTATCTTCAAGCATTCCGCAAATTGTTGACGGTGTAAAAGCACTCAAAAGTTCAAATTCTTCAAGCGCAGCCGGCAATGCTGCAACTGTAGCCTCTAATGCTTCTGCCGCCACAGATATTTCATCACTTTCAAACTCCTCAGAAGTTAAAACTGCGTTAAGTACTGAAAATTCAGCACTTGAAGGATATCAAACCGAAATTTCAGGTTTAGAACAGGCAATCACTGAAAATACAGAAATCAAAGACGCAAAAACTCAACAGGTAACAGATTTGGGTACTCAAATCAGCGACATTAAAGGTCAGATTAGAGGTTTGGAAATTCAGAAAACAAGATTGGCTGCAAACCCGGAAAATGCAGCACAAGTTGCCCAGCTTGAATCCCAAATTAAAGAACTTCAGGCTCAACAAACTCAAAAAGAAAACGAAAAAGCCCAGCTTGAAACTGAAATTGAAAACCTTGAAACCGAAATCAAAAGTGATACAGAAAAGAAAGCTGTCGCAGAAGAAAATAAAAAAACTTCAGAAAAAACAATAGCAGATTTGACAAAAAGACAGGAAAAACTGGAAAAAGAAGAACAAAATAAACTAAACAAACAGTACAAAAAATTGACAGATATTGCGCTTAAAGCATCAAAAGAACAGGATGAAGCTAAGAAGCAAAAACTTATGCAGGAATATAAAGAACTTGCACCAAAATACAATTCACTTGTTGATTTAACTACAGTTCAAGGCTTTAGCCGTGTAAGTCCGGAATTGGTTTTTGATGATCCGATGGCAAGAATGGCTGAAAGCACTAAGAATCTGACATTTGCATAAAATAATTCTTAAAACTTTACATAACACTTTACTTTTAAATTTCTATACATTATAATGCTAACAGAAAAGAACGGGCCCTCCCGTTCTTTTTCTATCATCAGGGGTGGCAAGCCGGGGTGGCAAAAGTTTGCAGCGGATTTTGACCGGTTTCTTGGTTCGGCTCCGCATAAAAAAGGAAGGAAGTGTTATGAAACAGGATATTAACAGATACGAAATTCTTGAACTCATCAATCCGTTAATAGAAAATACAGCCATGCGTTTCGGATATATTCCTCTCGAAGTCGATTTTTCAAAAGAAAATCACCGTTGGTTTTTGCGGATATATTTATATTCCTCTGAAAAAGACGTGACTCTTGATGATTGCGAAAAAGTTACCAGAAGCCTTTCAGACTTTTTGGATGAACTGATTCCTGTGAAGTATTATCTTGAGGTTTCATCTCCGGGGTTGGAGCGCAAATTCAAGTCGGACAAAGAATTTGTCATCTTCAAAGGCCGCAATGTCAGTATAAAGCTTAAAAACGCGCTGGAAGGCGAAGAAGAAAAGGTTTTCAAAGGCGAAATTCTGGACTTTGACGAAAACGAAGGTTTGAAGTTTTTCAGGTTTGACGACGGGCGCGAACTTCAGATTCCGCGCAGCAACATCCAGTCTGCGAAACTATATATAGATTAATGAGTTTAAACGAATAATAACTAACGATACGCACTTATTTACCTATTCACTCATTTACTTATTTACAAAATAAAAATAAAAAAACGAAAGGATAAAAAAATGATTAAAATCGGAACAGCACTTTTTGAAGCTTGCGAAGAACTTGAAAGAGAACGCGGTATATCAAAAGAAGTTTTAATATCTTCACTTTGTGACGCGATGGTTGCAGCTTACAAAAAACACATGAGAATCAAAGAATCCGCTAATGTCGAAGCTATCCTCGACGAACAATCCGGCGAAATCGGTGTTTTCAGCACAAAAACAGTCGTAAATGAAGTTGAAGATCCCGAACTCCAGATTTCATTAGCTGATGCAAAAGAAATTGATGAAGATGTAGAAGTTGATGACGAAGTTAAAATCGAAGTTACTCCTGACCAATTCGGCAGAATTGCCGCTCAATCAGCCAAACAGGTTATCACTCAAAGAATCCGCGAAGCTGAAAGAAACCTTGTCCTTCAAGAATTTATGGACAAAAAAGGCACTCTTACAACCGGTATAATCCAACGTGTCGAAAACCGCAATGTAATAGTAAATATCGGCAAAACCGATGCAATCATGCCGCAAAAAGAACAAATCCCGGGCGAATACTACAAACCCGGCAACAGAATCAGAGTTTTTGTTCTTAACGTAAAAGAAACAACCCGCCTTCCGCAGGTAATCGTTTCTCACGCGCATGCTGAAATCGTTCGTGAACTCTTTGAACTCGAAGTTCCGGAAATCGAAGACGGAATTGTTGAAATCAAATCAATTTCACGCGAAGCCGGCTACAGAACAAAAATCGCAGTCTGGTCAAATGACCCCGAAGTTGACTCTGTAGGCGCTTGTATCGGGCCTCGCGGAAGCAGAATTCAGACAATCGTTTCAGAACTTAAAAACGAAAAAATCGATATTGTAAGATATTCCGAAGACCCTGTAGAATACATTGTTAACGCGCTTTCTCCGGCAAGAGTTGTTTCAGTCGATGTTCTTGCGGATGATGAATTCTCGCATGATGCAATGGTTGTAGTGCCGGATGATCAACTAAGCCTTGCCATAGGCAGAGAAGGCCAGAACGTAAGACTTGCGCACAAACTTACCGGCTGGAAAATAGACATCAAGAGCGTTTCCCAGATGGAAAAAGCTGAAGCGCAAAATATCCAAAACTATCAGGAAGACACTTCTGATGATTTCACGGAAGATGAAGATGATGAATTGAAAGCGGAAATCGAAGAAGAAATGAACCAGCAGGCTTATGATGAAGAAGATATTCAGCATGAAGAGCCGGTTGAAGAAGAAATTTCAGAAGATGAATAATTTGACAGTTTTTAAAAGAGGCTCCTTCGAGCCTCTTTTTTAATGAATATTGAATGTCTTTAGTGAACTCCCCTCTCCTAAACTAGGAGAGGGGTTGGGGGTGAGGTCATATGGACGACAAATATTTAAAAGCACGTGAATTAAGACAAAATATTACACCGCAAGAAAAAATTCTGTGGAATTTGCTAAGAAATAGGAATTTTCATGGTGTGAAATTTGTCAGGCAATATCCTGTTGGCCCCTATATTGCAGATTTTGTATGTAGAAAAAAGAGAATAGTTATTGAAATTGACGGCGGGCAGCATAACGAAATTAAAAATAAAATTTATGATGACAAAAGAACTGAATATTTGATTTCTAAAGGATATAAAGTTTTAAGATTCTGGAATAACGAAATAGATAATAATTTGGAAGGTGTCTATAGAAAATTGTTAGATTTTGTTGAAGAGGTATGAAGACCTCACCCCCAACCCCTCTCCTAATTTAGGAGAGGGGAGATGCAACCCTGCCGCGGCAATATATGTTAATAAATTTTAGAATGTAACGAAATGTAAAAATGAATTTTAAAATGCCTCAAACCCTTTCATAATCTGCTGTATGGTATGGTATGGTATGGTGCGGTGCCTTACTGTCAATAATTCAGCCCGAAAATTTTTTATGAATACGTAAGGGAAATTAAAAATGCATTGCGAGGCTGCAGAAAGGGGAATTTATGACAGGAGAATTAATTATATCATTCAGAGCGGAGGTTCAACAGAAAATTCTGAGCAATCAGGACAGATACAACCCTGATAAAAACGAATTCATCGACGCATCTGAAATCGGCGTTTTGCTCGCAGATTACGGCGCAACTAACGTCAAAGATTTGCAAACTCCAAAATCGGCACTTGGAAAACTTAATGAATTTGTTTTTCCGAAAGTTGACGTAATGCCGGCTGAAGGCAACGGTTACAGGGTAAAATATACAGATGGCGAAGAAAGATTTATTTCTGATGTGGAAGCCGCAAAGATTAAGGAACAAGGCTTAGATTCCGGTGGCGCTGAGGTTGGAAACGCGATATTATCCATTGGAACAACGGCTGCTGCTGGAACAACCATAGGTTATACGTATGCAAAATTCGTTAACAAAGTCCCGGGAGCCGGCAAAATAGCTTTGATTACAGCTGCAATCGGTCTTATAACAGGAATTTTGGCTAAAAAGTGTGCTAATTCCGTAAAGAATGATGAAACAATCGAAGCAAAATTAAGAATGCATGAGCAAAATGAAAAACTTCAGGCAGAAATTAAAAAACGCGAAGAAGAACGCCGTCAAGCCGATTTGGAATACAAAGAGCGCATTCATGCCGCAACCAGCGGAATCGAAAGCAATCTCAGCGGTATTGAATCCAATTTAAACGCCAGCGCCTCAAAGACAAGAGTTCTGAATTCAAAATTACACAAAGCAAATGAATCAGCAGATTCGGTCCTTGTAAAGTTAAATCAATAATCTTCATAATAAAATAACCGCGCAAACTTAAAAGAGGCCGAAAGGTCTCTTTTTTCTGTCCGGCAGTTTTTTAAATGTCTCAAAAAGCCTTTGCTCCGCATTTCGATTTGCCATGTCCCGTGCCTTGACAAAAAAAATTGAGCAAATATTATATATAATATGGCTTAAAATACCAAATTAGAAAGTAGTATAAGTAGTAAAAAGGAGATTAATCTCATGGCAAGAGAAAAGTATGAACGTACCAAACCGCACGTTAACATCGGTACAATCGGCCACGTTGACCACGGTAAAACAACTTTGACAGCAGCAATCACAGCTGTATTGGCTGCTCAAGGACAAGCTGCATTGAAAAAATTCGATGAAATCGACGCAGCTCCGGAAGAAAAAGCAAGAGGTATTACTATCTCTACAGCTCACGTAGAATATGAAACAGCAGCAAGACACTATGCACACGTTGACTGCCCTGGCCACGCTGACTATGTTAAAAACATGATTACAGGTGCAGCTCAGATGGACGGCGCAATCCTTGTTGTTGCAGCAACTGACGGTGCTATGCCTCAGACTCGTGAACACATCTTGCTTGCACGTCAGGTTGGTGTTCCGAACTTGGTTGTATTCCTTAACAAATGCGACATGGTTGATGACGAAGAATTGTTGGAATTGGTTGAAATGGAAGTTCGTGAACTTCTTTCTTCATACGAATTCGACGGCGACAATATCCCGTTCATCCACGGTTCTGCTTTGAAAGCTCTTGAAGCTGCTCAGGCTAATACTTCTATCGCTCGCGGCGCAGACAAATGGGTTGACAAAATTTGGGAATTGATGGATGCTATCGATTCTTACTTCCCGACTCCGGAACGTGACTTAGACAAACCGTTCTTGATGCCTGTTGAAGACGTATTCTCAATCACAGGCCGCGGTACTGTTGCTACAGGCCGTGTAGAACGTGGTATCGTTAAAGTTGGTGACGAAGTTGAATTGGTTGGTCTTGGCGAAACTAAGAAAACAACTGTTACCGGTGTTGAAATGTTCAGAAAATCACTTGACCAAGGTCAAGCTGGTGACAACGTAGGTGCTTTGCTCCGTGGCGTTGACAAAACTGAAATCCAACGCGGTCAGGTTTTGGCTAAACCGGGTACAATTCACCCGCACACAAAATTCACTGCTAACGTTTACGTTTTGACAAAAGAAGAAGGCGGACGTCACACTCCTTTCTTCCCTGGCTACAGACCGCAGTTCTACATCAGAACAACTGACGTAACCGGTTCAATCAAATTTGACGGACAAATGGTTATGCCTGGCGACAACGTTGTAATGGAAGTTGAACTTATCGCTCCGGTTGCTATCGAAGAAGGTATGAGATTCGCTATCCGTGAAGGCGGACGTACAGTTGGTGCCGGTGTTGTTGACAAAATTATTGAATAATTTTTGAAACAATACAAAATCTTTAAAGAGCCTGCGAATATAGCAGGCTCTTTTCTAATTTAATTATTTTATGCTATATTAAAATAATATAATTTTTAACCAATAGCAAAAAATATTTTCAGAGGGTTTATATATAAAAAGGAGAAAAATATGCATCCAATATCTAACAACCAAGCGGCATTCACAGGTAAATTTTCAGCTAATACGCTTTCTAAGTTTCAGGCGAATCTATCAGATAAAGATTTTAAACTTGTCAAAAATTTTCGCGCAGGCAAAAGGTACACTAATATTGATATAATTACCGTAAACAAGGAGCCTGTAAGATTATCCACAGGAACTGTTGTGTGCGGAAAAGAAACTTACGCAGATTTTTCAAGTGCAAAAGTGAAAAAAGGTCCGCATGCGAGAATCAAACTTTCAGACGGAGCGTTGCCGTTTTCGATAGATACATTCAAGTTAATCACTGCGGATTTGGTTAAGCGCGGTGAAAAATTAATGGAAATGTTCAGATAAAATTAGATAAAACACGCTTTTTTAAACACAACGTCCTGCTAATATAGCAGGACGTTTCATTCTTAAATTACACCTTGATAAATGTGTTTGATACATAATATTGTGCGGGTGCAAAATTACTGAGCATTTACAGATTTAAGTTCGTCAAATTTGCCATGTTCCTGAGATTTTTTCAGATATTTAGTCAAAGATTTGGCAACCATTTGAGAACGTTTTGTATTTTCTTCGTCAAGTAAGTTGAAATACTCATCCAATGATGACATTGTGTAATCTTTTTCCAATTTTTCCATATTTTCCCCCAATCGTATTTATTTTTTTATTTTCCCCTGATAAAATTTTTGTTTTAGCCTAGCAAACTGTCAAGTAATTCTGCGTTTCTGTCGGCTCTTTTTGTGTTGCGCACCTGATTGCGATACATATATGTTCTGAGCGCTTCTCTGATTAATTCTGACCTTGAGCGATTTTCGTTAAGAGCAAGACTGTCAATCTCGTCTAAAAATTTCTCCGGCATTGAAATAAGTACTCTTGCCATAATATTCTCCTTTTAAATTTCCCATCTGATAACTTTTATGCAACTCTTGTATATATATAAAAAATATCTTTCCGCAAAAATTGCTAAAAATAATTATCAAACATGAAATTTTTGTAATATTTCTTAACTTAAAGCGCGTTTTTCCTATTATATACCTAAAATCTCCTTACGTAATAGTTTGTATCATTTTTTAACACTTCGCGGATTTCAGATAAAGTTTCGTCCGGAAAATCCAGCGTCAAAATCTTTGCAGTCTTCTCTCTGATGGTGTATTCGTTGATTGATTTGGTAATGTTTAAAATGGTTTTCAATTTTTCGATATCTGCAAATTCTGCGAATACAAAAATTGTCTCAAGATACCAGTAAAGCTTGAAAACCTCTTTATTCACCTTATATTTGCCTTCCTGAAAATCAAAATCCTTGATAATATTTGCGATTTTTTCAGTTCTGCTTAAGAGTTCGGCTGTGAATAATTTGCAAAATTCCATATCATTTTTCAGGTTTGAAAGCGCTGAAATAATGTTTCTGCAAATGTTTCCGTTAATATCAATAATTGCCGCAAGAAATATTTCGTAATTGAGATAAACACGGAAAAGCTTTGCGAGTTCCGCCTTTTGCATAAATTCCAAAATTTTCAAAGACACAGCCTCGCGAACTTTTCCATCCTGTCCGGTCAGATTATCAATCAAAATTTGTGCCTCAACTTCGTCTGAAATTTTGTCCAGTTTTAGCGCCGCAAGCTGTTTTTGCACAATGTTGCCCGATTTCAGCATCAAAATAAGTTCCTCATGATTTTGTTCTGTTGTTATCAAATCATAAGCATGTTTAAAATTTTCTTGCGTATTTTCGTAGTAACCCTGCTGATTTTCTGCCATTATACCCTTTTAAAAAATCGTGATTCAAATATTAGAGAATTTTGCTTTGTATAACTAATATAACATAAAGTATAATGAAATTTGCACGTCAAATCGTTTTAATGTATTATATAGTTAAGAAACCCCAGCGGTTAGGAGATGTTTTATGAAAGAAATGATTAATTTTTTTAAAGAAATTTTTATGCTGAAAAGTGAGGATAATTTCAAAGTCGGCTTGACTCAGTTTAAAACCGAAACCCCTGTTGAAAAATCGGTGAAAAAAGTTTCAATTCCGCAAAAAACAGAAGTTAAACTTTCAGACTTGATGAGAAGAAGTTACTAATTGCGACTCCGCTTTGAGATGTAAATGCACGGAAAATTTAGCAAAGCTCTTATAAAAATGTAACTTTGTGACTATTATTGCAATCTTTTTGAAAAATATGATATAATAAATTCGGAAAAGATAATTTTTATAGGAGCAATATTGTGAAAAGACTTACCATACTTGAATTTACGGGGGGGGGGGGCACCCGAAAATAACGCTCCTTCCGGGTTTTGGGTGTATTATGCTCAAAACAAGCCAAAATTTGACAATTGTGACCCAAAGAGATGTAATATAATATCTAAATCTTTTTTGAGCCGGGAAAACGCTTTTACTTTAGCTGAAGTTTTGATAACGCTTGGCATTATCGGAATCGTTGCTGCAATGACGCTTCCGGCTTTAATTAATAAATCGGAAAAAATGATTCTCAAAAATCAATTCAAAAAGTCCTATTCAACTTTAACTCAGGCCTTGCTAAATGCTGAAAACGAATATGGTGCAACGCCTTTTTGTTATTACTCATCAGGTAATATTTCGGCAAGCGGAAGTTTAGGTGGCATTCAAGGTGGAAGCGCGTACCAGGCAAGTGAATGCGTAGCATTTAAAAAAGTTTTTCTTAAGAATTTGAAAATAAACCAAACTTGTAAAGATAATGCGTACCCTAAAGGATGTATTCCGAAATATAAAGGTTTCGATACAATCGCAGTTGAAAATAATCCTGATTTAAGCGAGGAAGATGCATTGGCTATCGTTCGCGGGCAACCCGGTTTTAAGGAACAACTATATTATATGAAAGACCTGCGTATGTGCTTGCGGATGGTTCAATTATAATAGATTATGATGTTCCGCGAATTTTTGCTATTGATATAAACGGCAAAAAGGGTCCGAACAAATGGGGGTATGATTTGTTTTCATTTTTTTCAGTCAGCAACGGCAAGTCAAATTTGACTCTGCAGGGTTTGGGCTATCTGGTTGAAAAAGGCGGAAAAACAACACAGCAAATGATTAAATCGTTATACGATGACAAAAAATAATCAGTATTAATGTATGAGCGGAGGCTAAAATTTGAAAATTTTGACATTATTTCGTCATTTTATAAAAAATAAATTTCCTGATATTTTATGGGATTGCGCAAGCGTATTTCGGTGCAGAGGTGCCGAAACTTAGTATTCAATCCCCTTACGTGCCGAAATCCCGGTATCCCAGTAATGTTTTATCGGTGTAATTTCAGATACAAGATGCGCAAGTTCGATTATCTTCGGATTTGCGTTTCTGCCTGTCAAAACGATTTCCATATCTTCAGGCTTGTTTTTTAATACTTCAATAACATCATCAAGGTCAATCAGGCCCAAATCAATCGCGATATTGGCCTCGTCAAGAATTATCAAATTATATTCGTCGTTTTGAATTGCCTTTTTAGCAATTTCCCATCCCTTTTTGATTTCAGCCTCATCATTTTCGTTCTTGTTTTGTTCGTAAACTATTCTGTCCAGTCCGGCTTGTATGATAGTCAGGTTTTTGGAAATTTCGGGCGAAAGATTTCTGAACGAATTCAATTCCCCGTAATCGTCTCCGCCTTTGGTAAACATTATTATCAAAACTTTCCAGCATCTCCCGAGCGCCCGCATAGCAAGTCCCAATGATGCTGTTGTTTTGCCCTTTCCGTTTCCGGTGTACACTTGAATGTATCCATGTTTTGCCCAATTCGGATTTATTAAATTGTTTTCGCAAAAATCTGTCATTTTAACCCCGCTTTTGAAAATTTAAGGACAAATCCTTGTGTTCATTATATATTAAAAATATGGATAACAAAACCGACTTACGGCTATGGGCCAAAAGTATAAGAAAAACGCTCCCGATTGAAAAGGTTAGCACGGCTATTGTTGAAAAAATACGTCAGCATTGTTTTTATAAAAATGCAAAAAATGTTATGCTGTTTTATCCTTTGCCGTATGAAATCAATCTTTTGACGCTTCTTGAGGATGATAAATCTTTTTATCTTCCTAAAGTGAGCGGCAAAAATCTTTTTGTTTGTCCTTTCACAAAAGGCGGAAAACTCGAGGTTTCTTCATTTAATATAAAAGAACCATGTTCGGCACCAATAAATCCCGCCTGTCTTGATTTGATAATTGTTCCTGCACTAGCCGCGGACAAATCCGGATTCCGGCTCGGTTACGGCGGAGGCTTTTACGACAGGTTTTTAAGCCAAACCAATTGCAAAACAATTCTCCCTATTGCGCGTCAGCTTTTGATAGATAAACTTCCGTCTGAAAAATTTGATATTCCTGTTGATTTGGTTATTACGGATTAGAAATGGTACTCTCTTACCCCGTCGGATTTAAACATAATAAAAAGAGTCCGCTATAGAGGCGGGCTCTTTGAGTTATTAATTATAGGGGGGATTAAGGGATATTAAAGGGAGAAATTTTTATTCTGACCGCTTTTGTTTAATATCTTATGCGGTATATTCAGGTTTCCAGAACTGGTAAGACTGCTTTTCAGCATCCGCCGTGCTTTGATATTCCGCATCAAGCATTCTTAATTGCGCTTCAAGCCTTGCTTTTTCCTGTTCGATTTCTTTTTCCTGCTGGTTTAAAAGTTTTGTTTCATGCTGTTGATATTTCTGAAGTTCTTGTTTATATAAATTGTTAAATATCCATTTTTGATACATTTGCGCTTGCTGTGGATTTTGACCTTGCTGTGCCTGCTGCATCTGCTGAAGCTGCATTTGAATCTGCGGCCCCATCATCTGCATATTCTGCTGGGCTCCGCGCAACGCTCCGTTGTGTGAGTATGCCATAAAGGCCATTGCTCTGTTAAATTGTGAGGCAGGTATGTTCATCATATCCTGCATTGAGATTGTCCCGTCGCCGATGTTTGCCGCGTATTGCTGCAAATGATTCAGCTTTCTGGTTAACGCCATTAAACGATAATTAATCTCGTTTTTTTGGCGCAGAATCTCATATTTTCGATATCCGAAAACTAGAAGAGACATACTAAACTCCTACCTGAATTTTGTAACCTAACCTTGTATAATTGTTTGACCTTTACACATATATATAAAAACATGCAACTCTCGCGAATTGCATGTTTTTGAGTGTTTTGTGAAGTTTTGTTACAAAGAGTTCTTTTCAATAACTTTGTCAATCAGTCCGTATTCCTTTGCTTCATAAGCTGAGAGGAAGTGGTCGCGTTCACAATCTTCCTTAACTTTGTCATAAGGCTGACCTGAATTTTCTGCCATAATGCTGATTAACATATCTTTCATTCGAAGAATTTCTTTTGCTTCAAGTTCAATATCAGTTGCCTGACCCTGCGCGCCGCCAAGAGGCTGGTGAATCATAACACGTGCGTTTGGAAGCGCCATTCTTTTGCCTTTTGCGCCTGAACAAAGCAAGAAAGCACCCATTGATGCCGCATCGCCAAGGCAGATTGTGCAAACATCTGATTTTATAAGGTTCATGGTGTCATAAATTGCCATTCCTGCAGTAATCACGCCGCCAGGGCTGTTGATGTAAAGCATAATATCTTTTTCACTGTTTTCGCTGTCTAAAAGCAAAAGCTGTGCAACAATTGAATTTGCAACTTCGTCGTTGATTTCTGAGCCTAAGAAAATAATTCTTTCTCTCAAAAGTCTTGAAAATATATCAAATGAGCGTTCGCCGCGTGATGATGCTTCTACAACTGTCGGCACGTAGCCCATAATTTTCATGTAAGTTTCCTGATTCATTTTTCTCTCCTAATTTAATATAATTATTATATTATAAAAATTTTCATCCTGCAATTGTCCTTCATTAATTTTGAAATTTGAATTGTTAAAAAATGTAACGAGTTTTGCAAGCTTTGAAATCAGGGTTTTCAAAATGTTTTTATATAACTAAGAGAACTAAAACAAGAGGACGAGAGAGATGGCAATATCAAATATTCAGGAAACGTTGTTGATGTACACCAAACAGAAGTCAATGATTAACGAAAAATTGGCTCAAGTGCAGTTCAATATGATGAATGCCTCCAGAAAGAGTGCGGAATTGCAGCAAAAATACAATGAAAAGCAGCAATATTACTATTTTGAATATCATAATGATTCTCCGGATGAATACACTGCAGTGATGGAGATTTTGGAAAACGAACATGAGTATGAACTTCAAAATCTGAACGCCTGGGAAGAACAGCTTGAAATGGACAAAAACAATTACGAAACAAGGCTGAACGAAATCACAACATTTGAAAGTTCCTGGACAAAACTTTTGCAAACGAACATCAAAAACGACTTCACATACGGCGGTTCAGGAAAATAATAACAAATACAAAAGCACGCGGACTATCAAAGCCCGCGTGTTTGTTTTATAATTCAATTATGTTAGAAAGTGGTGAAAAATTAGGTGTTTTTATCGTTCCGACAGGAGTCGGGGCGTCTGTTGGCGGATTTGCAGGCGATGCAAGCTGTTATGCGCGCGAATTCTCCAAAAAATCAAAGCTGATTGTAAACCCGAATGTTGTGAATGCGGGCGTATTTTCCGGCATTAATGATGAGATGTTTTATGTTGAAGGGTTCACTCTGGATGAATTTTTTAAGGGAAAGCTTCGCTTAACGCCATCGCGTCAGAATAAAATCGGAATAATTTTTGATAGAGCCATCCCTCAGGATGTTTTGAATATTCATCTGAATACTGTTGGCGCGGTGCAAACGGTTTACGGTGTTGATGTTATCGGGTTTGAGATGACGGAATTTAATGTCGGGGTTGAATTTTTTGTAAACGAACAGGGGATTTCAACGGGCGGCGTCAAAAATCCTGAAACTCTTTATAAAGCGGCAGAAAAACTCATTAAGCGCGGGGCGGAAGCAATTACGATAGTTTGCCTGTTTGATGATCCTGAAGGAGACAATGTGGATTATGCAAACGGCTCGGGAGTGGATCCTGTTGGAGGCGTTGAGGGGATTATCTCGCATTGTATTTCGAAAAAATTTAAGGTGCCTTGTGCGCATTCGCCTGCGTTTGCGGACTATTCGATTTCGACTGAACTTGTCAATCCTAAATCTGCGTCGGAATATATTACGCCGACATTTTTGCCCTGTGTGCTTTTGGGGCTGAATAATGCGCCAAAAATCGTGAAGGATGGCGGATTTTCGGTTTCTGATGTTGATTATCTTGTAATGCCTTATAATTCGCTCGGGTCGATTCCTGTTTTTGAGGCGTTGAAGCGCGGGATAAAAGTTTTTGCGGTAAAAGAGAATTCGACACTTCTGGATGTCACAAATGACAAGCTTTTCAACTCAAGCGGGATTGTCGAAGTTGATACATACAATGAATGTTTGGAACTGATTTAGGCAAGCCGGAAATTCGCGAATTAGCAAGGTTTTTCACGCATGCGCAGGCTGAAATTTGACCAGTTGCGGCAACTCTTTTATCTCATAAAATATTGATGCTGAATTTTTGAATTTTTCAGGATTTGCGCTTACGTAAAATTTTTCTGATACGGGCGATTTTGTTGTATTTAGAAGGTTTTTGGCCGCAAGGTCGGATTTAATAACTTTTGCAAATTCAATTGCCGGATTTATAAATGTTTCCCGTGGCGCGAATTCTTTTAAAGTTTCCAAAAGATACGGATAGTGCGTACAGCCAAGGACAATCTTTTCAGGCTTAAAATTTGACATCTCAAGCATTTTTTCTTTTACGGCAAGCTTTCCGGCAGGCGTATTTTCAAGCCCGTCTTCCACAATTTTAACCCATTTTGGGCACGGAATTTCAACAACTTCAATTTTGTTGTTGTGTCTCAAAATTTCGTTTCTGTAACAGTGAGAACTAATTGTTGCGGGAGTTGCAAATACGCCGAGCCGCGAAATTTGTAATTCAGAAATCTTTTTTGCGGCCGATTGAATAATCGGATATATTTCAAAATTGTAGTTGTTTTTCAACTCTTCATAAACAATTGCCGATGTCGTATTGCAGGCCATTACAACTGCTTTTGCGCCGTTTCTTTCAAAAAATCGGAAAATATTGTCGGCAAATTCCAGTAACTGCGTTTTTGTTTTTTCGCCGTATGGCATATTTTTTGTGTCGCCAAAGTATATGTAATTTTCGTCGGGCAAAAGCTTTTTCACCTGTTCAAAAACAGTGACGCCGCCGACGCCTGAGTCGAAAAATCCTATTGCACTGTTATTATTTGATTTGTTTAAAATAGTTCTCAACTCCTTCTACAATGGCTTTTGCCGTGGCTTTTTTGCGTTCCGGACAAATCAGCTGGGCGCGTTCTGTCGGGTTTGATAAAAATCCGATTTCAATTAATATCGCCGGTGCTGTTGTATGATTTATAACATAAAATTTTGATTTAAACAAACCGCGGTTTTTTGTGTTTATCGCACTTGCAAGTGCTGAGTGGACGGTTTGGGCAAGGAAAAGACTTTCCTGATGATAATAGTGGGTCTCAACGCCTGAGGCTTCAGTGCCGGTGCTTGAATTTACGTGAATGCTGATGAAAATATCCGCATCAAAGTTTTCGCTTATCGCTACTCTGTCCTGCAATGATACGTATTCATCCGAATCGCGGGTCATCTGGACAATATAACCTTTTTTCACAAGCATGTCTCTGACCTGTTTTGAAACATCTATTGTTATGTCTTTTTCATTTATGTTTTCGCGGATTGCGCCGTAATCGCTTCCGCCATGGCCTGCGTCTATTACAACTTTTTTTACTCCTTTTCCGCTTGGTTTCGGGATTATTACAGGAGTTGTAATGACCGGTTTTGGAGTTTCCGCGGCGGGCGTCTGTTTTTTAGGCGTTTTAATCGTTAATTTGAATGCTTTTCCGTCAGCCCCTAAAAACGTGTTGACTAAACTGTTTTGTTCTAACGGAACGGTCATTTTCAGCCCGATTTTAGGAATCAGGCTTATTTCGGCATTTGCAAATTTTGTGTTTTGGAATGCATTTTTGAAATCTTCTTCGTTATAATTCTGAACATTATACAAATACAAAATTAGTTCGTTGTTGCCTCTGTTCAGGCCGTGAACAACCGGATTTGTAAAAGCAAGGGTCATTGAACTTGTCTGGTCATCCGTTTTTTCATGAGAATATGAAATCATGTTCGATACATTGCTGAAAAGAGTGAAATTATCTGTTTTTTCAGAATTCGCGATTAACAAGGACTGGTTGTCGCTTGAAATTATCGGGATATATTTGTCGACATCTTCGGTTGTAATTACAACGCGGGCCTTGTTCACTGAAAACTGTCCGATTTTAACAGTATCCTGGCCGCCGATTTTGTATTCGGTGTTTCTGATTGCTCCTTTTACGACGGTGTTTGGGATGTCGTAAACAATTCTTGAAGGATTTGTCAAAATCATCGGTTTTTCAATTGTTATTGCACCAAAACCGTTTAAAAGAACCGCATTTTGTTTTGGGGTAATGCTTTCTATATAATATTTAGTATTGAGTTTTAATTCTTTTTTTTGAGTTAACTGTGCGTTAAAAGCTTCCTGAATCTGGCCGGCGATATTTGTTTTTGGCTGTTCCGGAGTCGTCATTGTCAGGTATTCGTAAAAGTCGCTCGCTGAGGCATGGTCATCTCTATAGGTGTGTTGAAAATAATTGTTTTTGCAGGTGTTATTATCTTTCAATTGTATAAAGATATTGTTTTTAAGCCTGTAAAAATGGATTTTTGAAAGGTCGTAATCATCATCAAAGTACATCACAACACGAACTTTATCTGGATTTGTCGAAAATTGGCTGACAACAACCTGTTTCAGGCCGTTTGAGGTGAATGTCCAGTCTTGTTTTGGAACAGTCAATACGGACGAATCAATATCAAAATAGGCTCTTGTGGGATTCTCCATTTTGACAAATTTTATACTTTTCAAGACCGGCTCTTCGATTGTGTCCGGAACGGTCAGAAGTATAAACGAATTAGAAGTATCGTAATTAAACGAAGTAACTTTGTACACATCATCAGCGAGTGCTTGATGAGTAAATGTACACAGGAACATTATAAATAATATAAAAATTTTGAAGATTGTTTTCATAAATCGTTTCTCACATAAATATTATAATAAGAATTTGCGAAACATTCAAAAATGTTACATAATTATGTGAAGATTTTATTACTCAAATTTTCAATCTCCAATTTTAGCAAATGCCGATTCTTACAGCTTTGCAGGCAGCGTCTGTTCTGTTTTTGGCATTTAATTTTTTTATAATGGTGCTGACGTGCGCTTTAACAGTATGAATGCTAACATAAATATGTTCGGCTATTTCGCTGTTATCATAGCCGTATGTCATAAATTCCAGGATTTTTCTTTCTCTCTGTGTAAGTTCTCCATCATCAGTATCGAATAAATTGTCCGAAGAGTTTGACATAAAAAACCTTTCTATAAAATTCTGTCGACTAAAGTTAAGCATGCTCAACTTATGTCTATTATTATGGAACATAAACGAATATTAAAAAAGAGCTCCAATTAATAATAAGTCATTTTTTAACTTAACTTCACATTTGATTTATTAAAATAATATCCTAATTTGAAAAAATGCAGCGAAAAGCTTTATTTTGAGAAGTTTTGGATAAAAATATAAAATGTAAAATAGGTACTTGAAAATAAAAATTTATTTGCTAATATAAGAACTGTGCTCTGTGCAAAGCGCAAAGTTCGTAACAAAATTTAATATAAGCGTGCGTAGCTCAGTTGGATAGAGCGTTTGGCTACGAACCAAAAGGTCGGGGGTTCGAATCCCTCCGCGCGTAAATTAATAACAATAAGTGTTTCAAGGTTTTTTGAAGCACTTTTTTATTGCAAAATTTTTGTAAAAATTCAACTTTTGGATGACAAATGGGTGACAATTTTTTTTATATTTCCGGTTTTGTTAATAAATTTAAATATTAATACTGTAGCAAAAAAAATCTTGTTCATTTTTAATATAAAAAAACAAAGGAGACTATATGTACGTATCACAAGCTATTATTAAATTTAACGGGGTGGGGGGCAACCGTAATATCTCATTGGTAAAAAGTTCTGACGCAAAATCAATAAATCCAAATGTTGGAAATACGGATATTAATCATAATCAAATTAATCGTCAGTTCAGCAAAATTCCTGCAGGTTTTCGTTATGGCGCAAATATACATTTTGGAGAATTTTTCGACCCGAACAGAACTATTCCGCATATTGATTACGAAGAATATATGGCAATGCAAAATTCAACGAAGGCAAGATTCAGAAAGAAGTATAAAAAGTTTTTTACCGATTCTTCAATAAATACAAGTGATATGATTGATCAAAATTACCGTTATATGCCTTTGCAAACAGAAGAATTGATGGATAAATTTATAGATGCCGCCAAAATTTACACAAAATATAAAGATCAGCCAATTATTTGTCTTGGCAGAAGTCCGAAATGGTTTTTGAATACTGCATTGTGGATGAAAGATGGGATTGACGATTACAAGTTTGTAGCCTTTTCAAAATTCTGGCACAGACCGGACCCTGTAGAAGGAATGCGCCGCATGGATAGTGTTGCACCGACGGCAAAAGAAGAAACAGCTTATCGCAAATATTTAAAAAGGATTAAGGCCGATCCGCAAACTATCGTTAACAATATGGCTAAAACCGGTAAGAAAACAGTTATTACGGACTATATCTGTTCCGGCAAAGGCGCATGTTCTTTTCTTGAAATGCTCGGAAGATACGCTAAAGATTTGGGAATCCTTGAAGAGTTTTCAAAATCAATCCAAATTGTCGGAATTGGCTCTATGGACTATATGGAAGAACTAAATCCTTATGCAGACTCAATTTCGGAACCAAAAGTTATAATGCCTGAAGTTTTGCGCCCTTATTCAAATAATATAAAACAGGAATTTCATAATATTAATTATAAAATCTTTAAAGAAATGCTAATAAACCAGAATACTAACGAATGCCGTTCGACTTACTATCCTCATGAAGCATGGACCGTATATAAACCGGACCGGTTCAAAACAGGCATAATTAAAGATATGAAAAAAATTAAAGAAATGGTAAAATGGTTAAAATACGAAAAAAGTATTTCATCTTTTACACCCGCAATGTGTGATTATAGAAACCTGCTTAATTTCAGGATTCTTGACGGATTAAACGAGCGCGGAATCTTAAAACTTGTACATCGCTCGAAGCTTTAATGAGTTTAACCGGACTTGAAGAATTTTTTGAACTTTGGAAAGTTGTTAAGTCCGGTTGAATTTTAATTTAATTGATTTTAATAAAATCAGCCTTGTGGGCATTTTTTATAATCATGTCAATATCTTCTTCTGACAATTTGTTCCTGATAATGTAGTTTATCACAGGCATGTTGTATTTTTGATTGGTGAATTCGGGATTTTCGCGCAAAAATTTTTCGGCAAGTTCAAGTTTTTGCGCCTTGTCATCGCCTAAAAATTGAAAAAGCTGGAAGTTGTCATACAAACGTTCACCTTTATTGTTTTTAAACCCCGCTGCGATTTTTAAAACTTCTAAATCCTCTTCCGTTTTTATGGCGCTTGCAAAATCATCTGACCATGCTTTTGATACCGCAAGTTCTTCTAAAAATTTGTTTATCTTATCGTTTGTCATCGTAAACCACCTTCCTGTATAGATTTACGACCTCTGATTCCGAATTCTTCAGGTTTTTAAGGAGAATTGTTACTTTTTTTAATATATGCAAAGCTTTTGCTGATACTTGCATTTTCCTTTTTTATTCGCTAAAATCAGTTTAAAGGGGATATTATGAAGTGCTATAAATCAAAATGGATTTTAACATCAGAAGGCGAAATTCTAAAAGATTACGCTATTGTCGTGGATGAAGGAAAAATTGTCGACATTATTCCGAATGCTCAAGTGGATTTTGAGGAAAAAGTTGTAAAAGACCTCGGAAATGCAGTTATCACACCCGGTTTTATTGATTTGTTTACGCAATATCAATACACAACAGTCGGCGAGGCCAAACCTGTCGGAGTCAAAAATGTAATAAAGAAACTTTTCCAGACAATCTCGAAAAAATATAATTTTGCCGGCGTAAAACCTGATAACTACTCTTTGAAATGGGCAAATATCCTGAGCGACTACTACACAATGAACCGTCAGGAAAAGATTGAATCTTTCAAATGCGGCATTGAAGAATCCATAAAAGCCGGAACAACCTGTATTGCACAAGTTTCACGTGAATTCAAATATTTCGACATCATAAACAAAGTGCCGATTAAAAATTATCTGTTCTTTGAAGTTTTTGCTGACAGTTCTCAAAAAAGTAAAAAGAAATTCAAAGATATCCGCGCAAAAGTCGAAGATTTAATCTATCATAAGGGCGAAAATTCGCACATCGGCATTATGCTCCATTCGATTTCAAGCGTGCATAAAAAACTCTGGGAACTTTTTTCCAAATACTGTCGCAAGCATAATATGCTTATGATGACCCGCTTTGCAGAATCGCAGGACGAAATAGAGTGGCTGGAATTCGGATTTTCAGACATTGATTTGCTGCACAAATTTATGGGATTTCGAAAAATCACACCTTATATGAAAGGCGTGACACCTGTCGAATACCTTGACAATTTGAAGGTTCTGACTAAAAAAATCATTGCGGCAAATGCGAACTTTGCAGATGAAGAAGAATTGCAAAAGCTTGCCGAAACCGGTGTGAAATATGTTTATCAGCCATATTACAGCGAAGAAATCTGCAATAAAAAACTTTCGCTTGCAACAGTTTTGAAATATTTTAAAGAAAACTTTGGCTTTTCAACCCAGTCTTTTGCAAAAGAAAAAGACTTCAGCCTCCTGCGCCTTGCAAATAGTGCAAATGAAGAATGCGGTTTGCCAATAGATGAATTGATTAAATATTTGACAATTTATCCGGCAAAGATTTTGCGGCTTGAAAATACCACCGGCTCAATTAAAGTTGGAAAAGATGCGGATTTTAACGTTTTCAGGCTTTGTGAAGGTGAAGATTACAACGCGCTGAAGAATTTGGCGCTTCCGTATGCGACTTATTCAAAAGGCAGAAAGCTCGTGAAAAATGGCGAAGTAAGGTTTACTCTATGACAGTTTTGAATGAAAAATTTACTGTTCATACAAAAGGCAACACGCAAATAATAGATATTACGCGTCAGGTTCAAAACGCCGTCTATCGTCACAACCTTCAAAACGCGGTTGTGCATGTTTATGTTGCCGGAAGCACTGTATCTATTACGAATATTGAGTTTGAACCCGGGCTGTTGAATGATTTGCCGGAGGCTCTTGAAAAATTTGCGCCTATGGCTGCCGAATATCACCATGACGAAACCTGGCATGACGGAAACGGCTATGCGCATATCAGAGCCTCAATAGTCGGTAATTCAACAATGGTGCCGTTGATGGAAGGCGCTCTGCAATTGGGGCAATGGCAGCAGATTGTGCTGATTGATTTTGACAACAAAGCCAGAACAAGAACTGTTTACGTTCAGATAGTATATTAAGCGGGGTGAAAATGTTTAAAATACTTGCTAAGACTGGTTTCGGAGGTGTTTAGATTTATAGACTCTTTCTGCGGCAAGAAACTATGTATCTTTACTTTAGCTGAGTTTTTAATAACTCCGGGTATTATAGGAATTGTTGCCGAACCGGCCTTGATAGTCAAAAATTACCGTAATAGTTTTTAGAATAATAAAGGCGGGAAAAGTTCAAATCCCGCCTCTTATTTTTTGTTGTCTTATGATTATTTTAGTACAACCTCAAGAATATTCCACTCATCATCCCACTCAATGTGCCCCGGCAGGTCGATTCCGTGGTAATTGTAAGGGTTTTCGATATATTGCGGATTGAAAAGTCCGTATGTATGGAGCCATTTTATCATGTCCGGCAAAAGCGCGGTGCTTCCGGCAATGGTGCCCTCTTTTGTTGTCGCTTTCACACCATCATAATATACTTTCGAATCTGAAAAAATCATCTCAGTCAGACTGCTTTTTGCAATCGGCAAACTGTCACTTACCAATATTATCTTGTCTGCCGGTTTTGTGTGAAATACCAGTTTCAAAGCTTCGTCTGAAATATGAAGTCCGTCGCAGATGATTTCTGTGTAAATATTATCATTCATAAGCGCAGATAATGACGTAGATTTTCCGCGGTGCGGGATTCCGCTCATTGCATTAAAAAGATGCGTGACGCCCTGAACTCCGTTCAAATGCCCGCTTATGCAGTGTCCGGCCTGAACTTTTACTTTTCTATTGTTTAAATAATCAATCAACCCTTCATCAAATTCCGGCGCAAGCGTAACTATTTTTATAAACGGATCTTCCACTTTTTGATAATTTTCAATTGTCGGAGGCAAAAAATATTTCGGATTATGCACCCCGCATTTTTCCGCATTAAGAAAAATTCCTTCAAGATGAATCCCTAAAATTTTTGCCATATCAGATGTTTGAGCCGCCGCCGCTTTTTTTATGACCTCAATTTGGTGTTTTATGTTCATAATATTGTCGGTCACAAGCGTCGGAAAAAATCCGCCAATACCATATTTAACAAGCTCTTTAGCAAAATATAAAATATCCTCCGGCGCTGCTTTGTTAAAATCTACGCCAAAGGCGCCATGAATGTGCTGTTCTATTAATAATTTTGTCTGCATTTTTTTCCTTTCAAATTTTTTAAGCCGGCAAAAATCGAACGGCCTTTTAGATTAAATTACGCTTCCTTCAAAAACTTTTCTTGCTTCTTCTCTGTCGTCAAAATGAATTGTGCGGTCTTTGAGAATTTGATAATCTTCATGACCTTTTCCGGCAATCACGACAACATCATTGTTTGCGGCAATTGTTTTTAACAAAGAAATCGCATGTCCTCTGTCGGGTTCGACAGTGACGGTTTCCGTGTTGACGTTTTTGAGTCCTGCCAGAATGTCTGTGATAATCTGTTGCGGCTCTTCGCTTCTGGGGTTGTCGCTTGTGATAACTATTTTATCAGCAAGCCTTTCTGCAATCGCGCCCATTTTCGGACGTTTTGTCGCATCTCGATCACCCCCGCAGCCAAAAAGACATATTAGTTTTCCGTCTTTGGGCGTAATTTCTCTTGCCGATTTTAAAACGTTTTCCAAACCGTCCGGCGTGTGCGCGTAATCAACTATTACAAGCGGCTTTTTCACAACAACTTCAAACCTGCCTGCAACGCCTTTTACGTTTTCAAGCGCTTTTAGTGCAGTTTTAATATCAATTCCCATTGCAATCGACGCTGTGACTGCGGCCAGAACATTGTAAACACTGAACATGCCGTTCATGTGCAAATTAACATGGTGTTCGGTTTCTCCTTCCGGTGCAAATTTTGAGTTAATTGCGATTGTAAATTCAGCACCGTTAAGCGAAAAACGGATATCTTTTGCCTTCACATCAGCATCGTTTTTGAAGCCGTATGTAAGTAGTCTGACGCCTTCAGGCACTGCGGCTGAAAATCTTTCGCCATAAGAATCATCCGAATTTATTACTGCAAAATCTCCTTCTTTCAAACTTTTGAATAAAAGTGCTTTTGCCTCAAAATAATTGTCCATTGTAATATGATAATCAAGATGGTCTTGCGTCAGGTTTGTCAAAACCGCACCATTGAAACAGCAGCCGCCGACCCGGTTTTGTTCAAGCGCATGCGAACTGACTTCCATTACAACATTGTCAATTTTTTCAACATCTTTAATCATGCGAAGTGTTGCCTGAAGTTCAGGAGCTTGAGGCGTTGTATGTTTTGCATCGCGGTATTCGCCGCCTGAAGATAGTTTGTAGCCGAGAGTTCCGATAAGCGCGCATTTTTCACTGTTTTCTTCCAATATTTTTTGTATCAAATGCGTCACGGTTGTTTTTCCGTTTGTGCCGGTAATCCCGATTAAATTAATGCCTTTTGAGGGGCTGGAGTAAAACCTGTCTGCAATGTCTGCGATTTTTTTTCTTGTTGATGAAACGATTATTTGCGGAATTTTTCCGGCTTCAACTCTGTGTTCTGCAAGAAGTGCAACCGCACCGTTTTCTATAGCGCTTGCGGCATATTCATGCCCGTCAGTGTATTCGCCTGTAAGACAAATAAATATATCTCCTTTTTTGGTGGTCTTTGAGTTGTAGGAAATACCTGTTACTTCCACATTCTTAAAATTTATAAGGTCTTTATAATCTAAATGTTCGATTAATTCATCAAGTTTCATCTTTTATCATCTCTCCTTTGTTTTATACTTTTTATCCGGCGAAGCTTTGATTATTTTGTAAACTTGTCGGGTTTTAAATTCATAATTCGGGCCACTTGGGTCGCAACTTCTTTAAACACAGGGCCGGCAACGGTATTTCCCCAAATCGCGCCGACTTTTGCACTGTCAACCATTACATAAATCAGCACCTGAGGGTCAGACGCCGGCAAATAACCGATTGTGGAGGTGTACATATATGGCGTGTAACCTGAAGCATTTTCTTTCGGTTTTCTGGATGTACCGGTTTTGGCTGCAACATTGTAGTTGTCCATTTTGATAACCGAGCGGCCATGGTTAACGCTTGAGGCCAGAAGTTTTGTTATTGTTCTTGCGGTTTCCGGTGTTACGACCTGTGTGTAGTGAATTTTTTGTTCAAATTCTTCCTGCGGATACTTGATTATGTGCGGAGTAATTCTGACCCCGTTGTTTGCAAGCGTCTGTACTGCAGAAACCATCTGCATTGCAGTAACCGATGTTCCGTATCCGTAAGACATTGTAGCCTGAATCCCTTTATCCCACTGACCCCAGTAGGGCAGAAGCCCAGAGGATTCTCCGGGTAAGTCGATTCCTGTTTTTGAACCGAACCCGAAGTTTTTCAAAACCTCATAGAACTCTTTTGGCGTCATAGTTTTCGCAACGTTAATCGAGCCGATATTGCTTGAGTGTTCAAACAAATATTCAAGCGAAATCTCGCCGGGATACGGATGAACATCATAATCGTAATTTTTGATTACCCAGTTTCCGATGGTGGTTTTTCCGGTGTCGAGAATTTTTGAATGTTCGTTAATTTTGCCCAAACTCATAGCAGCGGCAACCGTGATAATCTTGAATGTAGAGCCTGGCGGGAAGACGTCTGTCAGAGTCCAGTTTTTAATCTGCGCCTGAGTGGCTTTTCTGTAATTGTTAGGGTCATAAGTCGGATAAACTGCATAAGCAAGGATTTCGCCGTTCTTCGGGTTCATTACAAGAACTGTTCCGCGAAGCGCCTCTTTTTCCTTAACCATTTTTTCGATTTCTTTTTCGCAAACATGCTGTATTGCGGCGTCTATCGTTAAGGTTATGTCCTGACCTTTCGGGTTTTTGGTTGTTGCAATAGGGTCTGTTGTAAGGTCGTAAATTATTTTTCCGTCGCGGGTTGCCTGAAATTGAACCGCGTCTTCTATGTTTTCTAACTTGTCTTTTGCGGTGTATTCAACCCCGTTTGCGATGTCTGCGTCAAAGTTGTAATACCCCAAAACATGCGCAGCGAGCGTTCCTTGCGGATATTCACGTGTGTTTTTTTTGCCCATGGAAATTTCTCGCAGGTGTAGTTTGGCGATTTCTTTTGCGGCATTTCGGTCGATGTCTTTTTTTATTGTAATTACAGGACCCGGTTTTTTAAGCTTTTGCACAAGCTGGTCTTTTGGAATTTTCAAAATCGGGGCTAAGACTTTTGCCAACTCTTCCGGCGTGCTGTCATAGTTTGCGGGGTGCGCGTAGACATCTGAATAAACCTTGTCTGTTGCAAGTTTTATGCCGTTTCTGTCGAAAATATCGCCGCGCATTGAAAAAGTTCTTCCGGCCCGCTGGTTTTGCGCACGAACCCTGTATTTTCCGGTGTCTATTACCATAATGAAGAACAGGTAAATAACAAGTGCTGAGGCAAAGCCTACAAAAAATATGTGAAGCCAGCTTAAAAGTTTGTCAAATCGTTTGAATCTTTTTTCTTTTGCTCGTTCCGGCATTCTTTCTCTCACGGCAATCTCCCCTTATATAGAAATATTTTATCATAAGGAATTATAAAATCATGAAATATTAACGAATATTTACCAAGATTTTAAGGGCATTGTATTTCAAAAATTTAATTATATAATAAAGGCATGAAGATATATATATTAACATTGCTTGCTATGCTGATAATGCCGTCAGCGTATGCTCTTGACGTGGTTTATCCGAAGAAGAACGAAGTTACAATTTCTTCACCCTCGACATTTTTCATAGGGAATTCGGACACAGGAAAAACTTTAACAATCAACGGGGAAATTGTGCCGGTGCATAAATCCGGAGGGTTTGCGTATCCCGTAAAACTTGATATAGGTGTGAACGAGTTTGTAATTCAGGCCGGAAATGAAAAACAGGTTTTTAAAATCACAAATCCGCCTAAAAAAACAGTTTGTCCGCTTGAGGGCGAAAAACCTTCTGCTGATGAAAATTACAAGCAGGCTTTGACTTTTGTCACGGTACGGGATAATGTTCCTCTTCGTTCAACTCCGGTAGATGCGGGAATCAACAGAATCGCACATTTTCAGGAAGGAATTCCTTTGAAAATTATCAGTGAAAAAGGCGGGTTTTATAAGGTTGAACTGAGTCCTGAAAGATTTGCATGGATTGCAAAAGGGGATGTGCGCTCAGTGAGTGAAGATACTCCTGCGAAACTTTTGAAGCGTTCTTCAATAGACGATGATAAATATTTCATTTTCAAAATAGATTTTGATAAAAAAATTCCTTATGTAATAGAGGGCGGATATCCTTTTGTTGTGAATTTTTACAATGTTGAAGGCAGGGAAAACAATACATTCAGTTTTAATTTTCCGCTAAAGCAAAAACTTGCGGGATACAGCGGGAAATTTGAGGGAAATTCGTTTATTCTGAAAATCCGAAAATTTCCTGAAATTAATGAAGAAAAGCCTCTGAACAAGATAAAAATTGCGATTGATGCAGGTCATGGCGGCGAGGAATCGGGTGCAATCGGCTGTCTTCGCCACAGGGAAAAAGATATAAATCTTGCGATTGCGAAAAATCTTGCCTCAGAATTAAAATCCCGCGGTGCAGATGTTTTTATGACGCGAAGCGGGGATGAGACGGTCGCGCTTTATGAACGTGTAAATTTGGCAAATCAAAATGATTCGATGATTTTCATAAGTATTCATGGAAATGCACTTCCGGACAGTATGAATCCTGTGCTTAACAACGGAACAAGTATTTACTATTATTATCCCCAGGCAAAACCGCTTGCTGACAAGATTATGAAAGAAATGACGGAACAGCTTTTTTTTAATGATGATAAGGTGCGCAAAGGCAGTTTGGCGGTTGTCAGAAACACGAATGCTTTGAGTATTTTGATTGAAGTTGCTTATATGATTAATCCGGAAGACAATTCAAAACTTATCGACAAAGACGTTCAAAAGCAAGCAGGAAAGGCTATTGCAGACGGCGTTGAGGAGTTTTTGAAGAATTAGGTTTGAAATAAGTTTGTAACGTTTTTTTGCTTTGCGCAGGACGCAGTGGGATGTAGTGAGAAGTGAAAGGTGAAAAGTTCGTTACATAAAAAATATTGGTAATATTTTACATTTCAGCAAAAAGAAAAGAACTCATTTATTGTCTTGGATTATTCGGCCATCCCGCACCTTACGCTCGCTTCAAATTCCTGACGGAATGTTGCCGCTGTCTTGCTCGGCGGCGCTAAACGGGTTCCAAAGCGTTTCTCCCCGCAACACTTTTCATCATCTGCCGACTCGCGCTCACGACGAAGCTTTGGATGTTACGGGTTTTGTTCGCTTACGTTCGCTTCACCCTTCCGAAAATTCAATAATATTAAGAAATGTAAAAAATGAATTTAAAAATGCCTCAAACCCTGTTATACTCTGCTGTATGGTATGGTATGGTATGGTTGGGCGGGGCAGTGTAAATTTTTGGGCATAAATTACGTTAGTAAGATTATAAGCTATTTCGAAATACGAGTGAAGTAAATATTAACGAGAAAGGAGTAATTTATGCCAATTTTTAACAATTCTAATTTGCGTAATGGTGTGATGATGAAGCGTATGCAAGAGCCGCAAAAAATGGAAGGAAATCGTCAACAGACCCAAAATTTGTGAGCGCCTGCGAGTCCTCTAAGCAATGCCGAGCAAACAGCTTTAACAAACGGTTTGACCGGCGGTGGAAATAAAAAAAATCATAACTCATTAGATCCGGTTGTTGATAGATTTAAGCAATTGGACAGAGACGGCGATTTGAAAGTTTCTGCTGATGAATATATTAAAGATTTCATTGAGGATTGCCTGAAAAACGGGTATGGTGCAATTCCGGGGCAGAATTTTGCCGATATTATAAATGAAAAATACGCTGAATTTAAAAAATATGCCGGCGATGATGTTTCGATGAACATTGATGAATTCAGAGCAATGGTAGAGGCAAGAATGAATGAGGTAAAAAATTCAGAAACTCAGAAGAAACCTGATTCAAAAGATGAACAGGGGACGACACTAAGCGGCACTGTGACATCTGAAATTGCAGGAGAAACTGAGAATTAAGGTATAACTTCTGATGGTTAGAGTATTCCGGTAAAGTTCCGTATAAATATCAAGAGTAACTTCCGCCGGAAAAATCATAATAAATACTGTCGAAAAGGCTTATTAATGACTTTCTGAAAAACAAAGCGCCGGGATTTTATCCCGGCGCTTTATGTGTATATTTTTACCTATTTGCAAACATAATTTAAAAGAGTTCTGACGCCGGCACCGGTTGCACCTGCGATAAATTCTTTCTGCGGTTTTTCTAAAAACGCGGTTCCTGCAATGTCAATATGACACCATTTTGCATTGCTTACAAATTCCTGCAAAAATACGCCTGCGGCTGACGCTCCGCCATATCTTGAACCTGTGTTTTTCATATCTGCAATATCTGATTTCAGGCTGTTTTTGTATTCCGGAAACATCGGCAACTCCCAGTAAGTTTCACCACTTGATTTTGCGGTTTCAATTACGCGGTTAATCATTTCCTTATCGTTGCCCATAACTCCTGAGGCAACGGTTCCGAGAGCGACCATGCACGCACCTGTTAAAGTTGCAATGTCGATTATTTCATCAACTCCGAGTTCTGAAGCGTAGCATAATGCGTCTGCAAGTGTCAGGCGTCCTTCTGCGTCGGTGTTGTCAACTTCGATAGTTTTGCCGTTTTTGGCTGTCAAAATGTCACCGGGTTTGTAAGAGGTGCCTGATGGCATGTTTTCGCAAGCCGCGATAATCCCGTGAACTTCCACATCCGGCTGTAATTTAGCAAGTGCGCTCATAACCCCGAGAATACAAGCAGCACCCGACATATCATCGCGCATTGTAAGCATTGATGAGGCCGGTTTTAAATCCAATCCGCCGGAATCAAAACAAATTCCTTTTCCGATTAGCGCGATTTTTTTTCTGACGTTTTTGCCTGTGTATTTCATGTGTATGAATTTCGGCGCCTGTGCGCTTCCCTGTCCGACAGCAAGGTATGCGCCCATTCCCATTCTTTCGATTTCTTCTTTTTCAAAAATCTGGGTTTGAATTCCTTCCAAATTTTTAGCGGTTTCTGCAAGCTTTGAAGGTGTTGCAAATTGCGCAGGCTCGTTTGCCAAATCCCTTGTGAGTTTCATTGCGTTTGCAAAAATAATTCCTTCTGCAACTTCTGCTTCGCTGAATTTTGCAAAAGTGATTTCCTCAACTCTGTCAACTTTTTTGTTTTTGTATTTGTCGAAAGCGTAATCTGCAATTAATGCCCCGATTGCGGCTGATTTTCCGTAGTCGGCGTTGATGTTAAAGTCAAAGCAGGCATTTTTTGCTTTGATTTGCTGAAGTTTTTTAACTGATTTTGCAACAGCTTCGCGCATTTTGTTTGCGTCAAATTCTTCTTTTTTGCCAAATCCGATAATCAAAACTTTGTCTGCCGGAATCTGTCCGAGCGTGTGGATTAAATATGTTTCGCCGAATCTGCCTTCAAATCCGTCTTTTTCAACCGCGTATTTGTTTGCAAGTTCAACTGATGTATTTTCCCCCTCAAACTTGTTTACAACAAGCACTTCGCAAGGGGTTGAAGATACGTTTTGTGATACTTTGATTTCCATTTGTGTCTCTCCTTTTTAACGATTTTAATTATACACTTAATTTGAAGAAATGTAAATTTATTTTTGCTGATGTTCAAAAAAATCTTTAACCTGTTTTGAAACTTTTATAATGCAAATACCTCAAATTAATTTTCAAACCTTTAATATAAAACCTCCGACTTTAAAAAAGGAATCTTCAAATGTTCAAAGCGAACGTTTGCAATACGAAAAATCTTGGCTCAGTCTTTCTAATTTAAAGGCTAATTATCTGGTGAATTTTAAAAGCCTGAAAGCTGATTCTGAAACTCCTTATAAATATTTAGGCACCGCGTTTTACAGAGACTTATTCACAATGATGAATGCAACAAAACTTATTCAGGACACATTCCCTGAGGGAACTGATATTCTTGAATTTGCGGCATCAAACGGAGAAGAAGCCATAACGCTTCACACTCTTATAAATGATAAACATAATATACCATATCCCATACACAGCTATGATGTTTCGGATAAAGCCATAAACTATGCCAATCTTAATATTCATTCAGTTTTTTGTGATTCGTCCGACGGATTTCTCATAAATCCCGAATCACAAAATGCCATGTATAAAGATCTTGCCAGATGTTTCTTTGAATTGATGGAAGAAATTCCGGAACCGGATAGTGATATAAATGATAAAGATTTTATGAATTACAGGCGTAAAGAAAAAGATTTTAGTGTCAAATATTATAAAGTAAAAGATGAATATTTGCCCTATTTTAAAATCCAAAAAGGCGACATTAGAAATCTTCCTGAAATTGTGCCTGAAAAGCAGGTTGGCGCAATATTTTTCAGAAACGCGTTCTATCATTTGACGAACAATCATATTTTCGAACACATTTTTGATAAGCCGGTTCTTGACAAAATCTGGTACACAAATAAAGACGAAGTTATTGAAGATGTAGTATCAAAAGTTTATGACAAACTTCTTCCGGGCGGATTTTTTGTTATCGGAAACGATGAAAAAGAGCATGTCTATCAGGCAGACAAATTTACGCCGAGGGAAGAATATTATTTTGATGATGTTACGGATGAATACATAAGACTAAAATCGCCGCTGGAAAAAGCTCTTTTGAAAGACGGAAGATTTAAGCCTGTTGTAACTTCAAAATGCTATACTTACTCATTGGGTGATTTTAGCGTTCACACAGTGTGGCAGAAAGTAGAAAAGGAAAAAGATAATGCTGATTAATCATACAAATACATTTAATACCCCAAAAACGGCAGAAAACAATTCTCAGCCTCAATTCACGGCTCAATTAAGAGGGCTTGCAATTCGCTCTGCAATAAAAGAAGCAAAAGATGCTTTTCAAATCGGAGAAATTACAGAAATTCTTGATAACGTAGAACGCTTTGGTGATAAATACACCATAATTAATTGCGCACCAAACGGATTGGTGACAGTTACGAATAACACGTTCGGCGATGTTGTCCATAAATTCAACATAAAGATGAATGAAAAATCAAACAATAAGTTTTTGGAAATGCTCCGCTCGTTTAACAGTGAAAACAGTATTATGAGATGCGAGAAAGACTTAATTGACAGAAGATTTTCTATCACGCGGAATAAAAAATCCCTTTATGAATATTATTCATCTAAATCTATGAATCCTTTGACAAAATATGCGCTTGATTATGTCGCAAAATTACATGGAATTCTTCCTGCCCAGAAAGCGACGACAACAATTGAAGAGTTTAAAAATCTTCTTCTAAGAAATATGGCTTCAAAATTTTAAAAAAACGACTTTAATAAAAAGCCCTCCTTTTGTATCAAAAAATAAATATCCCCTATACAAATGCGATTTTGCATGCTAAGATATTGACAGATGTAGTAGGTAAATATTTTTGGATATATATGCAATAAAATTCGTTTAAATATTAATTTAGAAGAAAGTCCGGTAGGCTAAATGTATCGGGCGTTGCGTGTATTATAAAAAAATAGAAAAGGATAAGGTAAAAAACTTCATGGATTTTTTATTGATTATCGCGATTATTGTGGTAATAGCATTAGTCGCTGTGCTGATTATCCAGCAAAACAAAGTTAAAGCCGTTCTTAATGACATTGAAAAAGACAGAAACGCTCTGGAAGAAAAAGAAAAAATCCTTCTTAAAGAAGCCAAAATAAGAGCGATTGAAGAACTTCAAAACGACAGAGAAAAGCTTAACGAAGAAGAAAGAGAACGCCGTCAGGAAATCGCAAGAATCGAAACTAAATTAGCCAAACGCGAAGATGTATTAGAAGACAAAATTCAGGAATATACAGACAAAGAAGTTCAGGTTCAAAGAAAAATCGACGAACTTCTTGAAAAAGAAGATTACCTCGCAGAAATTGTGCAAAAACAATCTGCAGAACTTGAAAGAATTGCCGGCATGAGCGCAGAAGATGCCAAAAACATGCTTCTGGATCAACTTAAACATGACCTTGCGCAAGAGCAAATGCAATTAATTCGTGAAAACGAAGCAAAAATAAAAGAAGTTTCTCTTGAAAAATCAAAGGAAATTCTCTCAACAACAATGCAAAGATGTATGATAGAACAGGTTGTCGAAACAACAGTTTCGGTTGTCGCTTTGCCGAATGACGAAATGAAAGGCCGAATAATCGGCCGCGAAGGCAGAAACATTCGCGCACTTGAAACTTTAACAGGTGTTGATTTAATTATTGATGATACGCCCGAAGCCGTTGTATTATCAAGCTTTGACCCTGTCCGCCGCGAAATTGCAAAGTTGGCTTTAGAAAAACTAATCGTCGATGGCAGAATTCACCCTGTCAGAATCGAAGAAATGGTTGAAAAAGCCCGCGAAGAAATCGAAAAGAAAATTTGGCGAGAAGGTGAAAATGCCGCTCTTGATATGGGTGTTATGGGCTTGAATAAAGAATTAATCAAGACTTTAGGTCGCCTTTATTACAGAACAAGCTACGGCCAGAACGTTTTGAAACACTCGCTTGAAGTCGGCCATATTGCCGGCATGCTTGCGGCAGAACTCGGCGCAAACGAAACAATCGCAAAACGCGCAGGCCTTCTTCACGATATCGGAAAAGCAGTCGACCAAACTCAGGAAGGCACGCATATCCAGCTTGGTGTAGAAATTGCAAACCGCTACGGCGAACGTCCTGAAGTAATCCATGCAATCGAAGCGCACCACGACGATGTTGTGGCAAATACAATTGAAGCTGTGTTGGTAAAGGTTGCCGACGCGATTTCAGCAGGCCGCCCGGGCGCACGCCGTGATACTTTGGAAATCTACATCAAACGTCTTCAAAAAATTGAAGAAATAGTTAACAGCTACGAAGGTATCAAACAATCATTTGCAGTTCAGGCCGGCCGCGAAGTAAGAATTATTGTTGAGGCTGAAAAGTTTGACGATTTGGCATCCCAAAAGCTTGCGCGCGATGTTGCAAAACGCATTGAAGATGAACTTGATTACCCCGGCCAAATCAGAGTAACTGTTGTCAGAGAATTCAGAACAACCGAGATTGCAAAGTAAATTGAAAGGAATGGTAGGTAAAAAGTGAGAGGTGAAAAGTGAAAAGACCATAACAATTTAATATTCATAAAATGTATTTTATTTTCATTAATTAATATAATTTTGTTAAAAAACTCATTTTACGATACGGCCTTTTCACTTTTCACCTCTCACTTTTTACTAATAATAAAAAAATATGTCAGGTGATGATAAGATAATAAAAATTCTATTTTTCGGCGATATGGTCGGCAAACCCGGCCGCAATGCCGTGCGGGATTTTCTTAATGACGAATTTATCAAAGATAAAACCGCGCGTGAGCCGAATTACCCGGGAATAGAACCTTTTAACTTTCATATAGAACCTCATACTCACTTCGTCATAGCAAATGTCGAAAACGCATCCCACGGTTTCGGGCTTACGGAAAAAAATTATAACGAATTATCATCCTTCGGAATTGACTGCATGACAAGCGGCAACCATATTTGGGATAAACGTGATATATTAAACTACATTGATCAAGCTGATAAACTTATTCGTCCGATGAATTATCCAAACGGCGTACAAGGTGCCGGAAGCCGTGTTTTTGAATTCGGTGAATACAAAATTGCCGTCATAAACCTTTTGGGACGCGTATTTATGAACCTTGTTGATGACCCGTTTGCGCTTGTCGAAAAAGAAATTAAAAGATTGAAAGAAATAACGCCGATTGTTGTCGTGGATTTTCATGCGGAAGCAACGGCAGAAAAGATATGTTTGGGCAGGTTTTGTGCAGAATTGGGCGCGAGCGCGTTTTTCGGAACCCATACTCATGTGCAAACGGCCGATGAAAGAATTTTAAACGGAATGGGATACATAACAGATGCCGGATTTTGCGGCACTGTTGACAGTGTAATCGGGATGGAATATAAAACTTCCTTAAGCCGGTTTTTGACAGGAATCCCCGAACGTTACGAAGTTGCAGAGGGCGGCGAATGCCAGATTAATGCCGTTGAAGTCGAGATTTCTCCTTCAAGCGGCAAGGCTCTTGCAATAAGAAGAATTTTTTGCAGCAGAGATAAAACAGAAGAGGATGAAAGTCAATGAAAAGCGATTTGCATATTCATACATACTATTCAGACGGCGTTTTCAGCCCTGAAAAAATCGTTGACACCGCACTTGATGTCGGGCTTGAAGTCATTGCGCTCACAGACCATGACAATGTGCTCTCATACGGTGTTGCCAAAAACCACTTAAAACAACTGGGCAAAGAAAATAAACTGGAAATTATTCAGGGTGTTGAAATAAACACTTTGTATAAGAATTACGAAGTCCATATTTTGGGATACTTTTTTAACCCCGAAAATTCCGACTTTAAAAAGCTTTTAAAAATCCAGCAGGAAGCCCGTGTAAAACAAACCGAAGAAATAATATCACTTCTTTCAAAAAAAGAAGGTATAAAAATAAAGTTTGAAGATATAGTAAAACAGGTAGCAGAAGGCGGCTCAATCGGCCGTCCGCACATCGCAAAAGCAATCACAACCGCAGGCGGAACAACAAGCGTTATTGAAGCTTACGCAAAATACATCCACGATGACAGCCCCGTCTACGTTCCGAGAAAAACCGTGACGCCTCAAGATGCGGTCGAAATTATTTACGATGCCGGCGGAATTCCCGTTATCGCACACCCTCATGACCTTGACATTGCAGAAAGTTTAATTAAAGAACTTATGAACTACGGCCTTCGCGGAATTGAGGCTTACCATAGAAAACATTCACCTGCCTGCGTTGAATACTTCTCTTCAATGGCAGAAGATTTGGGGCTGGTTGTAACAGGCGGCTCAGATTTCCATGCGCCGAATATCGTCAACGGTCAGATAATTCTCGGTAAAAACTTTGTACCTGAATGGGTCTATGAAAAACTCATAAAAGAGAAAAAACTGATTGATATGGCTTAAAATTAAAAAAGGTTGTTTATGGCTCGAAAAAAACACCTGAAACTTGAATATACTGTAACTATAATTATAATTATCGCTATAATTATACTGATATTTCCGTTCGACTTCACATCAAGCGCGCAGGCAAACTTTATTACGCGCTGGACAGATAAATATTCAAGACTTGAATACATGTTTAGCGTAATAAACGCGCATGAAAGCGAAGAACTTTTGAGCAGTCTGAAACGCGCAAAAGATTCAGCAGCCAGAGAAAGGATATTGATAAACCTTATCCAGCCATATTTCAGAATCCACAAGGAAAAACTCCCGAAAAGATATTCCGTAAAATTTCTGAACAAAACAAAAGTTCCAAAATCAAATCTATATTATTTTGAAGATATTTATATAAGCGAAAACGGAATGATAGTTGGCATTAAAGATTTTGTGAATACAAATAGTGAAGAGCCGATGTTTATAATGATGTTTGATATAAACGGAATTCTTCCTCCAAATACATGGGGAAAAGACATTTACGGAGTCAATATTTACGAAGACGGCATAGAGCCATTCGGTGCAGAATTGCCAATTAATGAACTTAAAAAAGACTGTTCTGCTTTTGGAACAGGAGTCGGATGTTCATATTATTACAAAATCGGCGGAGGATTTAATGAATAAAAAGGTTTGCATATTTGCAAGTTCAAGCGGAAAAGTTGAAAAGATTTATTTTGAAGCCGCTGCAACACTTGGCCGATTGCTTGCAGAATCCGGCTATAATATTGTTTATGGCGGAAGTTCACTCGGGCTGATGTGGGCTTGCGCTGGTGAGGCAAAAAAGTCTGGCGCAAAAGTTTATGGTGTTATGCCCGAAAGACTTTATAACCTGGGTGTTTCAACGGACGAATGTGTTGAATTGACCGTCACACCATGCATGAGAACACGAAAAGCTAAAATGGATGAGATTTCAGACGCTGTTGTGGCACTTCCGGGAGGATTCGGGACTCTGGAAGAATTGTCCGAAATGATTGTGCAAAAGCAGCTCGGCTACAATAACAAACCCGTTGTAATTCTAAATACGGCAGGGTTTTATGATAAATTAATCGAGTTTTTTGAAGTTATTATAAACGAGAACTTTGGCCGCAGTCATAATCGTGATATATATTACGTTGCAAAAACACCTTTCGACGCGGTTCAATACCTGAAAAATTACAAACCTGCAACATTTTCTCTTTCAAAAGATGAAATTTACGTAAAATAGGGAAAAATAGAATAATGCAGTACGTAACAATAAAAAAAGAAATCGACAAAGAATCCGGACTTGAAAAATTCCTTGTTCCGGCTCTGACTCTGAAAAATTCAAAAGGCGAGATGAAACAGCGGATTCCGCACCCTCTTGGCGACAGCTTTTTGGAATTCGACACCCTTGATGAAGCCATAAAATCAGTTCAGGTCTCAGGATTCAAGTGCATGCTCGCAGACGGCGGAGAAGTCAAAATCCGCGATAAAAAAATCGAAAAAGACAAAACTTTCGAAGAAATGATTTTCGATGCCCTTCTCAAACAAACTAAAGATATGAATTCAACGGTAGCGGCCGCCGCGCTCACATCTCTTGGCGAATTCGACACGCCGGAACTTATGGATTTGTTCATCGACAAAATGGGCGAAGATAACGAAGCAATCAGAACAAGTTCAATCAATTCCCTGCTGAATTTCGGTGCAAGGTCTGTGAAAAAATTACTCTCAGCCTTGAATGATGAAAACTGGGTCAGAAGAAATTCCTGCCTGATTTGCCTCCAGCGCCTGATAAAAAGCGAAAGCGTTAAGGTCGAAAAGCTTATTACGCCCTTGATTGAGATGACAAATGATAAAAACCCGATTGTGAAAACTTCTGCAATTCTTGCGCTCGGTGAGGCTTATAAACTTTATAAAAAGGATTAAATATGTATAAAGACGGTTCAATTGTGGATTTGGAATATATCCAGATGCTTTATGCAAACGAAAGATATGACGATTTGTTCGAAACAATGGACCGCCTCATAAATCTTGAGGCCCGTGAAGAATACAAAAATTATGACTACATGCACTACGTCATAGCGGCGCTTGTAAAAACCTGCAACTATAGAAACGCCTTGAAACATTCAAGACGTTTTATTAAAAAATATCCCGAAGATTACCGTACCTACATGGATTCGGCAAGCGTCTGCATTCAATTTATCCGCGAAGAACGCACAGAAAATTCCAAAAGTTACAAAGCATGGTGCAGCCGAGCGCTCGAAAAATCTCTGAAAGCTTACTCGCTAAATCAAAATGATGTTAAATTATACAATACGATTGCCGAAATTTATCAAATGCTTGCAAATCCTGAAATTGCGCTTGAATGGCTCGACAAAGCTATTCAAAAAGATTCGACATACTCTTATGCCTACTTTCATAAAACAACGATATTGCGCGAAATGCATAGATGGGACGACGCAATTCAGGTCTATGAAGCGCTTCTGAAACGTATGCCATGGGAAAGTGATGTCTGCTATTTTCAAATGGGCGATACAATGTTCGATGCCGGAAATATCGACGCAGCACTGGGCTTTTACCAAAAATCTCTCGAAATAGATTCAAACGACTGCTATTGCGTTGACAAAATCGCAGACTGTTACGAACTCCTCGGCGATAGCGAAAAAGTTATCGAAACTTATCAAAACGCGCTGAACTATGATGTCTCAAAAGGCTATATAAAATGGCGGCTTGCTGAATATCTGTATTACAAAAAAAGAATCGAAGAAGCACTTTCTATATATACTGAAATTACAAATTCAAACAAATATGACATCTGGAACGCAATTTTGTCATGTAAAAGCGCGGCTCTGATTTACTTAAATAAAAAAGATTTCAAAAATGCGCTCCACTATTCCGAAAAAGGCCTGAAATACCTCACTCAGGCTCTGCAAGAATACCCCGACTACATAAAAGATAATTCTGACACCGCAATCAATTTGAACATGGTTTTTGCCGATTGCAAATTTTTTCAGGAAAACTTCACTGAATCAATTGCCGCTTACAACAAAGCTTTGGAATATTTCGAATTCTATAAACTTGCCGCAAATCAGGAATTGGCTGAAAATGCTCTCAAAACTTCCATCTCTCCTGTTTATACCAGACTCGCAGTTATTTATCTGTGTTTGAATGATTTGGAAAAAGTTGCGGAGTATCTGAATCGCAATCCTGAATACCAGTCATCAGAAGGCTGTTATTTCCTTGTCAAAGCAGAACTTGCTTACCGCCTCGGAAATCTTGATGAGGCAAAAATTCTTTATAAAAAATCAGTCGAAATGAACGACAATGTTTTTGATGAACAAGATAAAAAGATTTTAACTATTCTAAATATGTAACGAAATGTTACGGGGGGGGGGGGGGGGGGCACCAAAAAATTATACCGCCTGTTTTTCCGGAATTGTAATAAAATTTTTAAAAATTTAACCTAAATTTTTTTTGCATTTAATCCGTACACAGGGTATATAACGTGTATGAGAAAAAATCAAAAAGGAGAAAACTCTAATGGGTATTGGTGACAAAAAGGTAGACATTAAGCTAATCAATGATTTAACATTGCCTTCTGATGCAACGCGTATAAAGCCGTTAATTCCGGAAAACGTGACAGCGCAAATGAGAACGGAATTCCAGCGGCTCAACAACAGCACGCCGGCAGATAGTGCAGGAGGGCGCGAACTGGCTTTTAACAGAGATATTGATGATGCTAAATTAGTCGAAATGATGAATGCAAAATCTGATTTAACTCAAATTGCAGCAGCTAACGTGGAGCCTCCAAAAACCGCCGGAGTAACCAAAAAAGAAGACGGAACTTTCGTTTATCATGACGAAACCGGCAAAGAAATGCCTGAAAAAGATTTCGCGAAAAAATATCCCGATAAATATTTGGAAACCTTGCCGGCAAGGTTTGAAGCTATCGCAGGCGATAGCTTCAAAGAAGCAAAATTCTCTAATGTTCGTGAAGAAGACGGCAAACTTTATGTTTCAATTGAATTAAACGGCAAAAAGTTAAAATGCGGAATTCCGCTAAACATCGAAGCTATTCTTGAAAAATTCAACGTAGCGCCGGCACAGGCTGAGGAAACCGAAGACGCTCCGGAAGTTACTGAAGGTCAAGATCCGCCGGCCGCAGAAGAAAACCCTGAAGAACAGGAAACCACCCCAACTCCGCCACCGCCGGGTTCTCCTGACAGGTACAAAGGCGAAAACAAACCCGCCACAACTGCCAATTGGGCTGATTTGAACGGAAATTACTTTGAAGTAATCGACGAACCCGATGAAAACGGTAAAATTCCGACCCGTCCTATTCATGGCAAAATTACAGTTGACGGCGAAGCCAAAAACGGCGAAAATCCAAAGAAATTCACTATCACAGACCAGGATAACGGCGTTACATATACATTTGAACTCGACGAAAGCGTTGAAGGCAAAGTAATGTACAAATGTACCTCCGGCAAAGGCGCTTACACCAAAGGCAATTCCTATGAACTCCGAACAATCAACGGAGTACCGATGCTTGTTCAAATGAAAGGCACAGAAGGCCATGGAACAGCAATCGGCAAAAACGAAGCCCCTGCGGCTCCAGCTCCGGCAGAAGATACCGCACCTGCTGAAGATGCACCTCCGGTAGAAGGCGCAGAGCCGATTGAAGAGACTCCGCCAACAGAAGATGGAGATGATGCCCCGCCTGTTGAAGGTAAGAAAACTCCGCCTGCAAAAATGACAGAAGAAGAACGTCAGGCCAAAATTGAAGAAGATGCGGCATCTATTGCCCCTGATATGACGCCGAAAAAGAAAATAGATGAAGGTCTGAAAGCAAAAAACGACGCCATAAGTGCCGCCCTCGATGAAGCGCCTGAAGTTGCCAAAAATATTAAAGCAGAACTGGAAGCATTCTGGACATCAAACGACACAGCAAGAACGCTATTATCAAAAATAACTCCTGCAAACGCTACACATGTTCTGGCTGAATACCCTGAACTTGCGGATAAAATCGACAACGTAATGGGCATGGATAACAAAGATGTGTACAAGTATGTTGTAACGCCTCTTAAGACAAGGCTGACAGAACTTGGACTTCCTGATCCATATCCGAAAGAAGGATATACAATTGCTGATGGAGCAGACCTTGGTACAATGAGAGAATGGATAAAAAAGGCAACTGCGCTTATATTAGATGCAGAAAAGAAAATAATGTCAGAATACAACAACAATCTCAAAGAAGTTAAGGCTGAACAAGAAGAACTTGCAGAACTCAAAAAGGCAAAACCGCAAATTGATGCAGCAAACAAAACTCTTGCCGAAGCCGTCAACGCAAATCCTCCGCTGAAAGTCGAAAAAGATAATGAGGGCGATGAGGTTGCAAAACTTCCTGATGGCAGACGTATTTCAGTACGTAGAAATGATCAGGGCGAAATAACTCATGTTTGGATAGATTCAGCCACTGATAAAGATTATGATGTTTGGTATGCCTCAAATGGATTGGGTGTTGAGTTAGGTGAAGACGAGTGCATTAGTAGCCCCAGAGCTGATTTCAATAAAATCCTTGAACTTGCCAAACGCATCTTTGGCGAAAAGCCCGCCAAATAACCAAATCTTAATACATCAAAAACGCCGCAAGTCTTCAAACTCGCGGCGTTTTTCTGTCAAAATCTGAAAATCGAAAGTTGAAAAGTTATTGCGGCAAAACTTAATTTATCAACAATTTAACCATCCGGCAAACCTTAAATTCCCGATACGGTCTTTTCACTTCTCACCTTTCACCATTTCACTTAACCTAATATTTCAACATCGAAACAATCTTCGGCGCATCAACAAGCTTGTCGCGGCCTTTCAACGCTTCAAGTTCAATCAAAAACGCAATCCCGACAAGATTTGCACCTGTTTTCTTAATAAGTTTGCACGCAGCTTCAGCTGTTCCGCCGGTTGCAAGCAAGTCGTCAACAATCAATACATTCGCACCCTCAGGCAAAGCGTCCTGATGGATTTCGATTGTGTCAGTGCCGTATTCAAGGTCGTATTCCTGAGAATATGTTGCGGCAGGAAGTTTCTTCGGCTTTCTGACAGGTACGAAACCTGCATTCATTTTATAAGCCATCGGCATTCCGAAAATAAATCCGCGCGATTCAATCCCTGCAATGTAGTCGATTTTTGTGTCTTTGAATTCGTCGCAAAGATAGTCAACCATGACTTTTAAAGTTTCAGGGTCTTTGAGGGCTGTTGTAATGTCGCGGAAAATGATTCCGGGTTTCGGGAAATCCACAACATCTCTTATTTTGCTTTTTACATCGGTAATTGTTTGTGTCATTTTTTCTCCTTCGTTGTCGCGGCAACGCATTGTGCGCGCCGGTTTTATATGTTTAGTAAATTCTTGTTTTCTTCGTTAATATTTGCCTGTTCTTCCATCACTAGTCCGTGTGCGGTTTTGCCCCAGTTCATATCCTTTTTGCAGAAAAGAATTTTGAACGCGATGAACAGAACCAGCGGGAACCAGATTATGAAAAGGTATATTGAAGTTTGCAAAGCCTCAAACAACGCATCAGGCCTTGGCATGTTGTCGTATCTGCGAAGTGCGTATCTTGCGGCAAGGAAAAATCCGAGTCCGATAAGTCCGCCGATTACGATGGATGAAAAAAGAGTCTGTGTCGGCGCATCTTTTGCAAGCACCTTGAACACCCTGATTAAAAGTTCCATAATAAACCATCCCGGCATAAGGAATTCCGACACATAGGCTGTCATATCAAGACTTGCGCGCAACGACATTTTTTTAGAAAATAAAACATCGTCAAAATATTCCAAATATCTTCTGATAGTTCCTTCAATCCAGCGTCTGCGCTGTCTATACAGCGGCGCAAGATAAATAATTCCTTCCTCATAAACGATTGCTTCCGGGCAGAATCTTATGTTCCAGCCTTTTATGTGAAGACGCGTTGACATGTCCAAATCGTCTGTGATTGTGTAGTTGTTCCATCCGCCGATGTCTTCAATGGCTTCGCGCTTGATAAGTTCGCCGTTTCCGCGAAGTTCAACCGCACCCTTTACAGAATCCCGCCCGACCTGAAAGTGCGTATCCATTGTGTATTCGTTGTTCTGGCAGCGGGTCAGAAGGTTGTAGTTTTTGTTTCTGATGACTTTTCGTGCCTGAACAGCGCCGACATCTTTCGGCTCAAGTTCGGGGATAAGTTTTTTCAAAAAATCAGAATCCACTGTTGCATCTGCGTCGAAAACAAGTATTGCTTCGCCTTTTGCGATTTTCATTGCATCATTCAGAACGGCGGATTTGCCGGGAAATGCGTCTTTGTCGCGTATAAGTGCCGTAATTTCAGGATAGCGGCTTTCAAGTGATTTGATGACATTTGGCGTGTTATCTGAACTTCTGTCGTCAATCAGGATTATTTCAAAGTGCGGATAATCAATGTTTAAAATATTTTCAGCCGTTTTTTCAATAACTGATTCTTCGTTGTGGCATGGAACCATTATTGTGACGAATGGTTTGTAGTTTTCGTTGATTATTTTCGGGTGTTTTTGAAGCTGGCGTTTTTTTAGTTTGTATGCAAGGTTCATGAACAAAACATAGATTGTCATGGCCGTGCAAAGGAATGCTAACCCCAAGAGTGTGTTAAAATAACTCTGGAAAATGTAGATAAATACTGCCATTCCGAAAACTATTGCAAATAAGACTATACGTTCTTTCATCATAAACCTCTTTACGGATAAATATTCGCCGAATTGGCGCATCCCCAGCTAAGTATTTCCTATAATATTGTATCAAAAAAATAAATTAATTAGTAAAAATAGGCTTTTTAATGTAAAAATTCCTTAAAATACTTGCAAATAATCGGGGTTTGGCTATAATAAAGCATGTACATAAAGTAAAGGAGTTTTATCATGAACAAAGAAGAGTTAGTACAAGAAGTTGCTAAAAAAGCTAATGTTACTCAAAAAGAAGCTGCAGAAGTAATTTCAGCTTGGGTTGATACAATCCAGAAAACAGTTGCTAAAGGAAAAAAAGTTACTTTGGTAGGTTTCGGAACATTTGAAGCACGCAAAAGAGCTGCAAGAACAGGCCGCAACCCTCAAACCGGTAAAGAATTAAAAATCCCTGCAAAAACAGTTCCGGCATTTTCAGCTGGTAAAAAATTCAAAACTGTTGTTAACGGAAAATAGTTCGTAGCAAAACAAAGTTTTAGGCGCCCATTATATGGGCGCCTTTTTTAATTAATAACTGACTTTTTTCGGATAATCCGGGCTTATTGTCCAATTGTCATACTGTATGAGTGCTGTGCAAAAGTAAGGTGACGGAGGATTATCCGCACCGCCGGTCTGTTTTTTACAACCCTCAAGCAGTTGTTCCCGCGAGCCGTCCCATTTATATTTCCATGGTTCAAACCCTTTTTTTATATGAAATTTCCAATTTTCTCGGGTTGCCGGCGTGGATGTTTCGCTTATTCTCGGCATAAAATTAAATGGAAATGCACAAATTCCGGCTCCTCCAACTCCTGTTAATCCATATTTCTCAATGCATTTGTCTGCAGATTTTGGATAGAAAGTCCAATCTCTGGTATTATACTGGTTAATCGTTCTTAATGCCGAACCGTCTGTGAAATATACGATAAAACTTCCGTTGTCTAGAAGTTTTGAATGCAAAATAGGAAGATGTTTGCCAAGATACTTGTTAAACCATTTTTCGGCAGGAGAAGAACCTTTAACGGGTTTGCCGTCTGCATCAAGTTCAGCCCCTTTCAAATCCTCAAACCAGTATTTTCTATCCTCATACTCGGCTTCCGCCATCAAGACAGCCTGATTTATTGCGGTATAAAATCTTTTCAAGCGAACTTCTGTGATTTTATTATTATTCCTCTGGATTAAAGCCGGCAAAGTCATGGCGGCAACGATGCCTATAATGCCGAGAGTGATGAGGACTTCGGCAAGCGTAAAGGCGGGGATTTTGGGAGTAAATGAGTGAATAGGTAAATAGCGGATTTTCAGTAGGGCGCCGGCGGCGTTTGCATGTAACCGTCCCGTCATTGCGAGCGTGAGCGTACTCACGAGCATCCTGTTCCGTATGGTTCGGAAACCTCCCCAACGGCACAGGCAAGCAATCCAGCCTTTTAGTTGTTTCAAAATTTGCGCACGCTGAAGGGGTTTATTTCTGTAATTATAAGCATAAGCTGGATTGCTTCTTACCTCTCCCAAACGATACTTAATCGTTTGCTCGGCAGAGTGCTCGCAATGACTGTGCCCGCGGACGGAAAGGCTGCTGCATTGACAACTTAAATCGCGAAGATACATTCTTCCCTTATGTACCCCAAAATCCTGCAGAAATCTAAAATTCTTAACAAAAACATCAAGGCCAAAATTAGCCCCAAATGCTAAAGGAGAGTATTCAGAAGCCCCCCCCCCCCTGGCTCAAAGTGTTGTGTTTACTGGATTGTAGCATTCTTAATTCTCCTTTAAATTTTATGCTCCATATCTATTATAAAATATTTTTTACGCTTTTGCAAGGTTGAAAAAGCCCCCAAGCTACAAATTTTCTAATGCCGCAATTTTCATTGCGTTGAAATCCGGCGTTCTGCCAAACCAGATTTCCTGCGCACTTATTGCCTGATAAATCAGCATATCAAGTCCGTTAATCGTTCTTAGCCCGAGTTTTTCAGCGCTTTTTAAAAGAATGGTCTTTTTCGGATTGTAAATTACATCATAAACAATTCCGCCCTCCGGCAAAGTCCTCAAAACCGGCTCTTCTATGGGCGTCATATCAGCAGAACGCCCCTGCATGCCAATGGGTGTCGTGTTTACAATCATTTGGTATTTCGACAAATCCCGAACCTGTTCAATCTGGTACGAAGTGAAGGTTATTTGAGGGAATTTTCTTCTCATATATGCCATATAATCCATTGCGTTCGGGATGTTTCGTGTGTAAACCCCGATTTCTTTGACTCCGCATTCCGATAACGCCAAAACCGCAGCGCGGCTCGCACCGCCTGTTCCTAAAAGCGCAATGGATGCGCCTTTCAAATCAATGTCAGAAGGTATTGCCTTCTTAAAACCTGATGCGTCTGTGTTAAAGCCTTTGAAAGTCTTATCCGAATTGATTTTGACCGTATTCACGGCTCCTGCTATATCTGCATATTTGTCGACTTCCTGAACAAAGAGCGAAATCGGAAGTTTTAGTGGTATTGTTACGTTGAACCCCGAATAATCATTGTGTTTAAAGAATTTTACGCGGTCAACCAAATCTTCAGGATCTGTTTCAAGTATTTCGTAACTTGCACAAATGCCGAGGCTTTGAAATCCGGCTTTGTGAATGTATGCCGAAAGTGAATGGCCTAAGGGATATCCGATTAGTCCGAATTTTTGCATAAGTTACCTCCTGATTTTGCCTGTGTCTTTTTAAATCATATCAGAAATTTTGAGTATTTGTCGATTGTGAAGAAATATAAATCCGCGCGCGAAAAAATAGCCGAATTTCTAATTTACAGAGGCGAATTATTTTGTTAAGATTGAAAAAATATACGGAAAGGTAAAAAAGTTTATGAAACAATCGGAAATTCTTCGGAAACAGGAGAAAAGAGTAATTGAGATGATGTGTCAGAACTTCAGCGAAGATGAAATTGCCGAAATTTTGAATGTAAGTGTTCATACAATCAAATCTCATGTTTCAAAATTGATGCGAATGAAGCTGTTGAAAAAAGATTTTATTTCAGTACCGGAAGATTTCAAAAATTCCGCAAAGAAAAATTAAATTCTTAAAATTCCAGCCTTCTGCAAGAGCATTTGCAATTAAAATGGCTGAATTTTTAATATGAAAATTTATTCGGCCGAAATTTCTTCGCTATTAGATTCAGGCGCTTCGACAACAGGTGCTTTGTAGCCGCAGGAGCGGTTTGAACATTCTATAGTAGTGCCTTTTTTAAGTTCTTTTTTAACAAGAAGCGCACCGCAATCAGGGCAAACATCTCCTGTCGGCTCGTTCCACAGCACAAAGTCGCAGTCCGGATACTTGTCGCAGCCGAAAAATACTGTTCCGCGCTTGGATTTTCTCTCAACGATTGTGCCTTTGCCGCATTTCGGACAGGTGACGCCGGTTGAGCGGCGGTAAGGTTTTCGGTGTTTGCACGTGTCATTTGTGCATTCCATGTATTTGCCGTAGGGGCCGGTTTTAAAAACCATATCAGAGCCGCATTTTTCGCATTTTTCTTCGCAAATTTCAGGCTCTTTGGCAGGTGCGCCCTCAAGATTTTCTGTCAAAACATTCATTGACATAACCGTCCGGCATTCAGGATAGCCTGAACATCCCAAAAATTGCTGGCCTTTGCGGCTTGTTTTGACAAGCATTGGTTTGCCGCAATTGGGGCATTTGATGTTGCTTTCGATTTTGACGCGTTCAGAACTGCCGAGTGCCTTATTAACTTCGACAATAAACGGTTCATAGAATTTTTCAAGAACATCATTCCAGATTAATTTTTTATCGGCAATCTGGTCGAGTTTGGTTTCCATACCCGCTGTGAATTTGTAGTCCATTATGTCTGCAAATTGAGCAACAAGCTGTTTTGAGACAGTTCGTCCTAAAAGTGTCGGATGGAGCGCTTTTTCGCGTTTTTCAACGTATTTGCGCGTCTGGATTACCGTGATAATTGTTGCATAAGTTGACGGACGGCCGATTCCGTGTTCTTCAAGCGCCTTAACCAGAGATGCTTCGTTGTAGCGCGGCGGCGGCTGTGTGAAGTGTTGTTTTGGTGTGATTTTGCGGCAGGCAACTTTGTCGCCTTTTTCAAGATCCGGAATTTTAGAATCCGCGGCTTTTTCATCTTCTTCCGCGTCGTTGTATAGTTTTAAGAAACCGTCAAATGTGACTTTTGACGTGCCGGCTTTTAGTGTGCAGTCTCCTGCCTGAATTTCGATTGATTTGTTGGCAATTTCTGCATTCGACATTTGCGATGACATAAATTTGTTCCAGATAAGTTTGTAAAGCTTGTACTGGTCGTTGTCAAGGTATTGTTTGATGCTGTCGGGTGTGCGTTCAGGGTATGACGGACGGATTGCTTCGTGGGCATCCTGAACGTTTTGTTTGCCTTTTGTGTAAATGTTTGGGGTCTCTGGGTAGTATTTTTCGCCGTAGTTACCTAAAATAAAATCTTTAGCCATGGCTTGAGCATCGTCTGAAACCCTGACGCTGTCTGTTCTCATGTAGGTAATCAAACCGACAGGTGTTCCGTCGATTTCCATACCTTCGTAAAGTTTTTGTGCAACCTGCATTGTTTTTTGAACGCCGAAACCGAGTTTTGAACTTGCCGCGCGCTGAAGGGTTGAGGTAATAAAGGGCGCGGTCGGTTTGCGCTTCATTGATTTTTTCGTAACTTTTGCAACTTCAAATTCGCGTGTCGGGTCTTGAAGATAGTCGACGATTTTTTGCGCTTCTTCCTGATTTTTGATTGTTTTTTCAATTGCTTTGTTTTTGTATTTTGAAAGTTCGGCTTCAAATATTTTGCCGTCTTTGTCTAAATCTGTGTGGATTGACCAGTATTCCTGCGGAACGAATGCTTCGATTTCCTCTTCGCGTTCACAAATCATTCGAAGAGCAACGGATTGGACGCGGCCTGCTGAAAGGTTTCGGTTTCCGATTTGTTTCCACAGAACCGGTGAAAGCTTGTAGCCTACGAGTTTGTCTAAGATTTGGCGTGTTTGCTGGGCCTGAACCATGTCCATATCAATTCCGCGCGGGTTGTCGACAGAATACTTTACAGCTTTTGGCGTGATTTCGTTGAATACAATTCTTAAAATCTTTTCATCCGGCACTTTCAAAATTTGGCGAACATGCCATGCGATAGCTTCTCCTTCACGGTCAGGGTCGGATGCAAGATAGATTTTGTCAACTTTTTGAGCCATGTCATTCAGCTTTTTCACAACGGCTTGTTTGCCGGGGATTACTTCGAATTTCGGCGCAAAGTGGTTTTGGATGTCAAATCCGAGGTTTTCGGTTGAAGGGTCTTTTGTCGGAAGATTCCGGACATGACCGAAGCTTGCTTCTATTTGAAAACTGTCGCCTAAAATCTTTCTAATGGTTTTAGATTTTGCGGGAGACTCGACTATTACCAGAGATTTTTCTTTTTTTGCGGTTGTTTTTTTTGCGGGCTTTTCTGCCGCTGCAGTCGCTGTTTTTGCCATTTATATTCTCATATCCTCTTATATCTGTCGCCGTTGACTTGTTCTATTATGCCTTTAAGCTCCATTGTTGTCAAGTTGATTAAAAGCGTGTCCAAATCAATTTTTGTAATCGCCATAATCTCATCCACGCCTTTTTCTTCGATTTCAATCGCGCTTAGAATTTTCGTTTCAATATCGTCAAGATTTGTCAAATCTATTTTCAACTGTTCAGCGGGTTTGATTTCCCAGTTTAGCGCATCTAAAATATCTTCCGATTTCGTGACAAGCGAGGCGCCGTTTTTGAGAAGTTTATAAATCCCTTCTGTATTCGGATTTGTGATGAGGCCGGGGATGCACATCAATTCGCGTCCCTGTTCGAGAGTCAAGTTTGCCGTAATCAGCGCGCCGCTTTTGAGAGAGGCTTCTGCAACGAGCGTTCCGTAAGAAAGTCCCGAGACAATCCTGTTTCGCTGCGGGAATCGGAATTTTAAAGGCTCAAATGTCGGATAATATTCTGAAAATATTACCCCTCCGCCGTTTTCTATTTTTTTATACAAATCCTTGTTTGCGGCAGGATAAACAAAGTCAAAACCGCTTGCGATGACACCGATTGTCTTCAGATTGTTCTCAAGCGCTGCAACATGCGCTGATGTGTCGATTCCCGAGGCAAGGCCGGAAACTATACAGATATCGGTGTTTGCAAGACCTTTCAGAAGAATGTCAACGGCTTCTTTTGCGTATTTTGAAGTTTTTCTGGAGCCTACAACGGCAAGAGTCTTTTCAAAATTTATACCTGACAAATCTCCCTTATAAAAAAGTACGGAAGGCGGATTGTCAATGTTTTTAAGCATTTGTGGATAATTTTCATCGACAAATGTCAGATAGCCGGTTTCTTTTTCCCTCACAAGTTCGAGGGCTTTGTCGGGATTTGTTTTGTCGCGGAATTTGATAAAATTTTCCGCTTTTTTTATACTTAAGCCTTCGATGTTTTTTAAATCGTCAAAAGAAGCGTTGAACGCTTTTTCAATATCGTTGAAATGTTCAAAAAGTTTCAGTGTAAAAGCGCTGTCAACCTGTTCTATTGATGAAAATGCTATCCAGTATTTATCCTTCATTTGCCTGTTTCTTTTTAATTCTTTCCACAAGTTTTGTGATATTTTCTTTTTCTTCATCCGGAATGTTTAATTCCATGTAGGATTCAAAATATTCGATTGCATCTTCCATATCGCCTCGCGCCAGAAACAGAATTGCGGCTTTTTTGTATGCCGGATGAAACGCGTCATTAACCGCAATGGCTTTCAGGAAATTTGATAAAGCCTTGTCGATTTCATCGTTAGCTTCGTAGGCCTGTCCGAGATAATAATAAACCCACTCATTATTTTGTTTGAATTCAAGGACATTTTCAAAATTTTCGGCTGCCAGCGCGTAATCCCCGAGTTCAAAATGAACTTTTCCCAAATCGTAATACGCATCAAAGTTTTCCGGCTGATGTTCAAGGATTTTTTCCAACTCGTCGATTGCAAGATCCAGTCGGGCATCTTCCATGTAAAATCTGGCAAGAAAATGCGCCAAAACCATCTCTTCCGGCAGTTCGTAAATTCCCTGCGACAAAAGCTGAATGCCGTTTTCGTAATCTTTTTCCTTATAATATAATTCGGCAAGGTTTACGTAAATCTGCGGAAGTTTCGGGTTGAGTTCAATTGCTTTTAAAAAGTTTTCCTCAGCCTTTTCAAAATTTCCCTTGTATTGATAGCAAAGTCCGATGTTGTTGTAGATTTCGGCGGATTCTTCGCCCTTTTCTACGACAGAACTGAATAAATCCAGCGCTTTTTCAAAGTCTTTTTTCTTAAATGCCTCTAATGCCTGTTCGATTTTACTCATTTTTACTCCCGTCTGTGAACTTATAAACCGAGCGTCATATCATCGTCATCGCCGCTGCCGGAGCCGATATTTTTGATAATCGTTCTGGTGTTGCCTTCGGCATGGAAATCTTTTGGTTTTAGAATCATTCTGATTTTGTCGGCATAAATTGTTCGCATGCCCTGTGTTATGCTTGAGCGGCCGACAAAATAGATTTCGTTTGGCTTTTTGGTAATTTTGTCAGGATAAACCGCAACTTTGGGGCCTTGCGCAAAGTAATCCTGATACCAGACTTTGACCTGTCCGCTTGCGTTGAATGTGTTAGTGGATTGCGTATATTCCTGTCTTGCTGATTTCAGTGTAAGTTTTTCGCCGTTGTCCATTATGGCATTTGACGTTGTGTTTCCGGTCGCTGTCAGAATTTTTGTTGAATCATCATAGAAAAATCTGTCAGCGAAAGATTCGTTATTTTCATTTTTTACTCTTGCGTTTCCTATAAGTTCAAGGTCTTTTAAATCGCCGTTTTTGTTGGTTTTTATGATTGCCTTGTTTGAAAAAGTTTCAAGTTCTTTGTACATAATAGTAACAGCACCGGTTGCTGTCATAACGCCTGTTTTTGTGTTGTATTCCTGAACGTCGGCGTTGATTACGACAATCGGTTTCTGGCCTTCAAAAACAATTGACTGTGAATCGCCTTCGGCTCTGATTATTTTCGTAATCAAAGAAAGTTTCAGAATATTTGCTTTGACTTCGCGTTTTTTATTTTTTTTGATTTCGTAAGCGTAAGGTTTGTCATAGAATGTCGCGGTATCAAGTTTTTGCCCGTCAATAACGTTCACATCAGCCTTCTGGCCTTCTACGCGCAAATCATCGACCGAAACTTTTACATCCCCGTTAAAGTTTATTTTGCTGTCGCCTTCATTGAAGGTTTGAGTTTTTGATTCAATAACAAGATCGGCGGCCTGAACGCTTATGCCTGCCATTAACATTATGCTAGTAAGCACTATTAATATCTTTTTCATTTTTTCTCCTTGTTATCATATAGTTTTGAAACCGCATGGCCTATAATTTTAAATGTTGAGTAATCAGGGCTTATCTCAACTTCGTCTGCTGTTGCGTAAAAATCTTTGTTTCTTGTAATAATGACATTCCCGCGCGCAATAACGGGTTTGTCAGAGCCTGACCAGGTCAGGCGGCTTGTTTTTAAAGTTGTGCCGTCTTTGATTACGATTCTGGTATTTTCATATAAAATTATTTCGTTTTTCTTTGAATTGTATGAACCGTGAGTGGATTCAAAACTCATTGAAACTTCATTGTTTTCATCGTAAAAATTGCCTATAACATTATCAAGAAGCGCAATTTCGTTTGTGCTGTTGTAGGTTCCGGTCTCGCCGTAGATTTCCCAGTATTTTTCTGTGTCTTTTGTCTCAGTTAGAATAAGACCGTTGATTAAAGCTTCCTGTTTGTCTTCCTGAGTTGCAAGCTGCGAGCGGTTAAAGTTGTGGGTGATGATTCCTGCCGAAATAAACGCCCAGGCAAGTATTCCTATCAGCGTCAGCAATGCAAATATATAAGCTTTTCTCTTTTTACTTAAGTTTTTCCAGTTCATATATAAAATGTTAGCATAAATTATTTTTTTTAGACAAAAAGAAATTAAATATCTTAATATTTTAAACATAATAAATAATTTTGTAATATAATCATTGTAAAATTAGGGATATTTTAAAAGAAAGAGGTTTTAAATGGCATTGAGATATGACGCCGGAGAAGTTGTTACAGCTATGGTTACGCCTTTCAATAAGGCCGGAGAAATTGATTATAACAAGGCTGAAGAACTTGCCAAATATTTAATTGCAAACGGAAGCGACACTCTTCTTGTTGCGGGAACAACAGGAGAGAGCCCGACTTTAACACATGAAGAAGAAATCGAACTTCTTTCAACTGTTAAGCGCGCTGTTGCAAACAAAGCAAAAGTCATTATGAACACAGGTTCAAATTCAACGGAAACCGCCGTCAAAATGACAAAATTGGCGAAAAAAGAAGATGTGGATGCTGTTTTATCAGTTGTTCCGTATTACAACAAACCCTCGCAAAAAGGCATGATTGAGCACTTTTCAGCGGTGGCGGAAGCATCTGACCTGCCGGTTATTTTGTATAATATTCCATCCCGCACGGGCGTAAATATGCTTCCGGCAACGGTTGCTTACCTGGCTGAAAAATATCAAAATATCGTTGCCATAAAACAAAGCTGTCCTGATATGGATTTGATTACTGATATGAAAATCCAGTGTCCTGCTGATTTTGCTATATATTCAGGCGATGACAGTTTGACGCTTCCGATGCTTTCGCTCGGCGTTCATGGCGTAATTTCAGTTGCATCGCATCTTTTCGGCGCAGAATTGAAATCTATGATTAGAAACTTCAAAACCGGTGATATCACGGCTTCTCGCAATATGCACAAAACTCTCTATCCTGTGTTCAGAAAACTTTTTATGGCGCCGAATCCGGTTCCTGTGAAAGCTGCGCTTAATCATGCAGGTTTGATAGAAGATTATGTAAGACGCCCGCTGGTTGAACTTGACGAGGCGCAGAAAGCTGAATTGTTTGCAGTTGTTGAAAAGGTTAAATCAGAATTAGCCGTGTAGGGTTATAAATAAGATTTATTTTTTGAAATAAACTATGAACAAATACCGCCAGGCGCAGAGTTTTATTCACCGGCGGCGAATTAAAAAAAGAGACATTTAAAAGAGGAATAAAAAAGTGAAAAACAAAATTATTATGTTCTGGGTGATTGTGGCAATTGTGATAACATCAATTGCTGTAATTCTTCTCAAACCCACAAAACTCGGACTTGATTTGGTTGGAGGTTCGCGCCTTGTTCTTGAAGCGCAGACAACCGATCAGGTAAAAGAAATCACGCAGGAAGATATGAGCCACCTTCAATTTGCGATTGAGCAAAGGGTTAACAAACTCGGTGTTGCGGAAACTCTTGTCCAGCAGGTTGGCGACAAAAGACTTCTTGTTGAGATTCCGGCAGTGACTGATTTGAAAGAAGCAAAAGCTTTTATCGGCGAAACCGCGCAATTGGAATTCAAAAAGCCGGGTAAAACCGAAAAAGGAATTGTATCTTGGGAATCTACGGGCTTGACGGGTAAAGATTTGTCAAAAGCTCAATTGACAACGGATTCAAGCGGTCAGTGGGTTGTATCTCTTGAATTTAACGCAGAAGGCGCAAAGAAATTTGCAGAATTGACAGAATCTCTTGTCGGCCAGCAGATGGCAATATTCTTTGACGGAGACCTTCAATCAGCACCTGTTATAAGAGAAGCAATTTATGGCGGAAACGCTCAAATCTCGGGCGGAGACAGCGGATTTGCTTACGATGAAGCGCAGAGAATGGTTGATTTGCTTAATGCAGGCGCCCTTCCCGTTCCTGCAGAAATCGTTGAAGAAAACACGGTTGGCCCGACTCTTGGTGCAGACAGTGTTGCAGCATCTAAAAAAGCCGCTATTATCGGACTTGGCGCGGTTATGATATTTATGCTTTTGTTCTACCGTGTTCCAGGCTTGATTGCTGATATTGCTTTAATAATTTACAGTTTAATCTTGTTTGCATTGTTCAAAACAATCCCTGTTACATTGACTCTTGCAGGTATTGCGGGTTTCATTCTTTCAATCGGGATGGCTGTGGATGCAAACATTCTTATCTTTGAAAGAACCAAAGAAGAACTCAGAGCCGGCAGAAACCTTTTCACTGCAATCAATTCAGGCTTTGACAGAGCATTTACAAGTATTTTCGATTCAAACATGACAACAATAATTACCTGCGTAATCCTTTACCTTCTTGGAACAAGTGTCGTTAAAGGTTTTGCGCTGACACTTGCATTAGGTGTTGTTGTTTCTATGTTTTCGGCAATTACTGTTACCAAGAATTTCATGCACTTAATCTTTGGTACCGGCGAACTTAAGCATCCGGGATTGTTCGGGCTTAAGAAAGAAGAAATCGGCGAAAGCTATCGCGCTGAAGAAACCAAACGTGAAAAAGCCCGTTTCGGTATTCTGGATTAGGGCTCTTTGAGGCTTTAATCAAAAACTAAGTAAAAAAGATTAAGTACAAATATTAGAAAGGTAAATACAATGTTAAATATAGGCAGAAAACATTTAGTACATGTCGTAAAATACAGATGGCTGTGGATGGCGCTTACGGCACTTCTTTTGATTCCGGGAATCGCTGCTATGATTTATTCATCAGCAACTTATGAAAACCATGCGCCCTTGAAAGTCGGAATTGACTATACCGGCGGAACAATCTTGCAGTACGGCATTGAAGAAAAAGTTACAAACAAAGACCTCACTGTTATTCGTGAAGGGCTTGAAAAACAGGGGATTGAAAACCCTTACCTGCAAATTTTGAACGTAAACAACGACCAGCAGAAAAATACGAAATCTGAAATTCAATCAATAATTTCAGTTAGAACAAAATTTATTGACAAAGATTCAACTGACGGCGACAAAATTACAAGCGTTATGACAGAACAATACAAAAATCCGGAGTTGATGTCAGTAAGTTCAGTCGGACCGACTATGGGTAAAGAGTTATTCAAAAATTCGCTTATTGCAATGACATTGGCATTTTTAGGAATTGTTGCATATCTTTCATTCAGATTCAGATTTGACTATGCGCTGGCTGCAATTCTCGGCGTTTTGCATGACGTAGTTTTTGTTGTTGGTATGTTTTCAATACTCGGACTTGTTTACAATGTTCAGATTGACGGGCTGTTTATCACGGCGATTTTGACTGTAATCGGTTTTTCTGTTCACGATACAATCGTTGTGTTCGACAGAATTCGTGAAAACCTGCGCTATTACTCTAAGAAAATGTCATTCGGCGAAATCGTTGACGCTTCTGTAAACCAGACATTAACAAGAAGTATCAATACATCTTTGACAACTTTAATCACGTTGCTGGCTCTGTATTTCTGGGGCGGTGTGACAACAAGAGACTTCGTTCTGGCTATGATTCTTGGTATTGCAATCGGAACTTATTCTTCAATCTTCTTCTGTTCAATGCTTGTTGATTTCTGGAATGACAAACAGAACGACAAAAGAAAAGAAGCTTTGAGTGTGTAATTCTTGAACCTTCAGTCAGTTTATAAATCCGACAATAAAAAAGACCTCTTTAATGAGGTCTTTTTATTTTTACTTAATAGATTTAGCTGCTAATTTTATGCTGTCATTAATCATTTTCATTCTTATTTGTTCATTTTTTAAAGAATCATTTAAAGTGTGAAGTGCTTCGCCCCAGAAAATCATTTTGCTTTCATAAAATTTCAGTTTCTTTTCTTCTTTTAATAAGTTTTCATATTTTTGAGGTGCAATTTCGTTGTATATTTTTTTAGTTTGGTTAATTGTGTTTTGATATTTTGTATCAATAATTTTTGGTGCAGATAATCTTACACTGCCGTAAATACATCCACTAATAAGAGTACTGTATCCGAGTATTTTTAAACTTGTCTTATTCATTTTAGCCTTTGCGTAAAATTTGTACGAATATATAAAATTCAAACAAAATTTAATTTGCACAATTTGGTGTCAGGGTTTACAAAAGTTAATCCAAAAAAGAATCCCAGCCGTCTTCCAACCTGTCTTCAATCATTTTTAAAAGTTCAGAAGGCCTCATATCAAGCCCCAGTGCCAAACGCCAGAATGTTGTAAGCTGCGGATCTTTTTTCCCGTCCAAAATATAATAAACCACACTTCTTGGTAAATCACTTTCGTATGCAAGAATTGATTTTTTCTTTTTACCTTTTAATTCTTGAACAACGCTGCCTAAAAGTTTGCAAATTTCCTGATTTTTTTTAGTTTTCGTTACTTGCATAAAATCAATTTAAATGTTAATATAAAAGAAAATGTCTCGTACGAGACATTTTCTTAAAAGGAGGTTTTTCTTTATCATGTTTCAGAAAATAAACATTTATGCAAAAGCTTTTACCAAATGTGTACACGCATTTACACTTGCGGAGGGTGCTACGCACGTAGACAGCTCTGCAGAAAAAGATGTACACGCATTTACGCTTGCAGAGGTCCTGATTACGCTCGGTGTTATCGGAGTTGTTGTTGCTATGACTTTGCCGGTTGTTATGTCAAAGGTACAGAGTGTAATATTAAAAAATCAGTTTAAAACAGCTTATTCAAAATTATCTCAAGCTGTTTTGCAAACTCAAGCCCGGATGGATTACGGGGTTGGCTGCTTTTATTGGATGGGAGGGCAGTTATGCAAAGAGGTTTGTACAAAAAGAGAACCGGTATATGGAAACTGTATAGAGTTTAAATGCGAAAATGGCTCTTCACTTCCCGCAAATCAAAACGGGCTTCGAGATGATTGCGCGGTGTTTGAAGAAGAATTATTCACAAAAACTTTGAAAGTTGTAAAATTCTGTCAAAATAATGCCCTAGCCGAAGGCTGTCTGACTGACAAATACAGGGGTACAGACAAAATAAAAAAGGAACAAAATCCAAATGTAGAGCCAGATCCGAATCGGGATTTTAGCGATTCAAATATTAAAAACCGTTATTCCGCATGGATTCTTGCTGACGGAACTCTGATAATAAAATACGGAAATTATAAAGCAAGGAATTTCCCTCTATTTACAATTGATGTTAACGGACACAAAGGCCCTAATAAATGGGGTTACGATATTTTTACGCTAGGGCTTCAAGGTGATATTGACGGTATTAAAAAGTTGGCTCCGTACTCTTACGCAGTCGAAAAAGGCGGCAAAAGTTCGCAAGAAATTCTTGAAGAATTCTGATTATAATACAGCTTTAATTGCTTCAAGCATTCCGGTTTCATCCGCAAGGTTTTTGCCAGCAATGTCGAATGCTGTGCCATGACCCGGGGACGTTCTCAGAATATCAAGCCCGATTGTCATGTTGACAGTTTTTTCGCCCGCTACTGTTTTTATCGGTATCAAGCCCTGATCATGGTAGTTTGCAATGTAGCAGTCGTAGGGAAGTTTTTTATCTGCATAGTATTTTTTTGCAGCCTCTATAAAAAGAGTGTCTGCCGGTGTCGGATAAGTAATATTTATACCTTTTTTCAACAACCCCTTCACTGCAGGATTTAAAATCTCAAGTTCTTCGCTTCCTAAAATTCCATCCTCGCCGGCATGCGGATTGAACCCGCAAAGTGCCAGTTTCGGCGCTTCTATTTCAAATTTTTCAGAAAGAATTTCATTGAGATTTCTAATTTTTTCAGCAACAGTTTCTTTTGTGATTTTTATATCCTTCAAAGGGCAGTGTCTCGTGAGCAAAAGCACCCTGAAATCTCCGGCAACAAAAAGCATCTCGGCGCGCTGTCCGTCATGTGCAAGATATTTCTGCAAAATTTCAGTTTGTCCGTTGAATTTGTGTCCTGCAAGATAAAGTGCATTTTTGGCAACCGGCGCTGTGACAATTGCTTTGGGCTTTAGTTCGCATGCTTTTTTTACTGACTGATAAGAAAATTCTCCGCATTCTTTTGCGATTTTTCCCGGCTCAATTTCTCCATCAAACGGGATTTCAACAATCTCGTATTCTTTATCAAGCTTTCCGTAAAAATCAAGAATCTTTTTGTTCGTGACAAGTACGACTTTATAATCAGGGATATTAAGTTTATTTAATGCTTTTATTGTGATTTCCGCACCGATACCGTTCGGGTCTCCGGTTGTTATTACAATTTTATTATTCATAGCATCTCCTCTTTTTTAAAGCTAAATTTGAACTAAATCAAATCGTTTTTAAACATGATGTTCGAAATATTTTAAAATATCTATTAAGGTGTTAATTCCGCCTAAATTACCGGATTTTGTGACAATCCATTGCGCATTATGATCAAGCGATAATGCGATAGCCGGTGCAACTTCATCCACAAGCTGTAATTGTGTTGCGCCAATGGCTTCACAGCATTTGTAAGATGTTTCGCCGCCTAAAGTTATCAAAATAAATTCTCTTTTTTCTGTAATTCTTCTGGTCAACTCCGCAAGGTAATCCGTAATCAGGCATGCAAGGCTTGATTTTGTCAAATCCGCCTCCAAAAGTTCTTCTGAGAATCCGTCAAAGTCAGTTATCAAATCAGATGTGTGAACAACTACAATGTTGTTTTGTGTCAGGTTATTCAAAACCCGTTCTGTAAGTTCGTCGAAATTCCAGCTTATTATATTTTTCAAATCAACTTCAATAAATAAAGTGTTTTCAAATTCGTCAGACTCTTCAAGCCTTCTGATTTGTTTTGCGGTAATTTCTGTTGCGCTGCCGGAAATTACGAGTTTTGGCAGTTCCGGTATTGTTTTGTTAATATGGCTCGGCTCCAAATCCGAAAACCATATTTCGCTCAAAACCTGAGCCGCCGCGGCTGTGCCGGTTGGCAGAATGTGAAATTCCGATTTGTTCATTGCAAGAACAACCTGCTCGATATCAACGGTTGAGACCGCGTCAACAACAATAAGTTTTTTGCCTTCCCTGATTAGTTCGTTCAGCTTCATCAAAATCGGTCCGGCGCCTTTCATAACGGTTGTCAGTTCAATTAAGCCGACAAGGTGCTCATAAGTCTTGTCGAGCTGGCTTTTTAATAATGTCGGAAGGTGTGATTCTCTGATAGGCGAATACGGGTCGCGCGCCATCTCGGTTCTTTCAATCGGGATTCCTTTCAAAAGATGATATCCGCCGATTGTAACCCGCCCTTCCTGCGGAAAAGCCGGAATTATAACCGATGCGTCCAGTTCAAGAACTTCAAGCATTGCAAGAACTTCAATCGCAATGTTGCCGCGAACTGTTGAATCTATTTTTTTGTAAAAATAGTCCGGTTTTAGTTTTTGGGCAAACATTTGTGCCGCAGTTTTTACGTTGTGATAAGCCGTTTGTGCATCAACATTTCTGGATTCGGTTGAAAGCGCCCAGGTTTGTGTGCCTTTAATATTTAAAGGCTCCTCGTCGCAATTCAGCAAGATTTGCGTATTCGCGCCATGATTGTAAAACTGTAATGCGGTATCGTTTGCGCCTGTCAAATCGTCAGCGATAATTCCTGCGATATTAGAAGTTATTATCATTCTCAAGATCTCTTTTTGAACCTAAAAGTCTAATGTTGTTAGCAATAACAAAGAAAGATTCTCTTTCGTTGCCTGTCGCTTTGTCGGTCCATTTGTTCTGGCCGATTCTGCCGTCAACGACAACCTGCATGCCTTTTTTGATATATTCGCCTGCAAATTCGGCCTGTTTGTCCCAGACGTCAATATTGAACCAGTCTGTAACTTCTGATTTAGTCTTGGAATCCCAGCGGTTAACGGCAAGCGAAAACTGTGCCTTAACTTTGCCTGATTCAAAATATCTGATTTCAGCGTCGCGACCGACTCTGCCTACAACTGTTGCTGTGTTCATTTAAAACCTCTTTTCATAATCCCCGTGCATAAGGGCTAATAACTAATTAATATTTATATTATAACAAAAACGTTTTTTTCTCTAAAACACTGTTACTTTTTGTTAAGCGTAAGGATTTATATATTTTGCTTTATTTTTAATGTGTTATTATTTAAAAGGTGAATGATTGTTCAGGTGTTATTATTTCATGATTCAGGATATTAATGCCGCGAATCCTCCGGGTTCTGAGGCAATAAAACAAGAAAATAAAATTAAAATCCATGTCTGTTTTTCAAGCGATAAAATTTATGCAAAATTCTTATCGCTGGCCATTGTATCTTTGTTATCAAATAAGCAGAAAAATGATTATTTATGTATTTATGTTATGGATGGGGGGCTTTCTGAGGATGATAAGGAAAAACTTTCCGCATTAAAAAGCATTGCGGAATTCGATTTGAAATTTATCAATATTGACTCTAAAAGATTCAAATCATGTCCTGTAAAAAACAGTAAATATATTACACTTGCGGCTTATTACAGACTTTTGATTTCTGACTTTTTCCCGGAACTGGATAAAATAATTTATCTTGATTGCGATGTTCTGGTGAAAGATTCATTGAAAGATTTTTATGAAACCTCTGTTGACGGGTATTATTTTGCAGCTGTTCAGGATGTTGATGCGCAAAGGATTCTTGAAAGGCTTCCGTTGAAAGAATATTACAATTCAGGCGTTCTGCTTTTGAATCTTGAAAAGTTCAGGCAGGAAAAATTCACGGAAAAAGTGTTTGAATGGATTGAAGAAAATCGCAGTCTGCTTCAGCTTCATGACCAGGATGTTTTAAATCTTTATTGCAATGGCTTTATAAAACAGCTTCCGGCAATATGGAACGCCCAGCAAAAATATCACAAAAAAGTTGACGGGGCTGTTGTAATGCATTATGTCGGACGATTTAAGGATGATTTTATTTTTGCCGGAATGCGCGAAGTTTTTAAAACAGGCTATTCGATTGAATTATCTAAAGCTTTAGTAAAAAGATTTTTCTGTCGGATTTTTAAAACAACATTTCAGTGGATATTCCGTCTGAAAAATAAAAACGATACCCAAAAAGAGTTAACCGTTTTGGGTATGAAGTTTTATATGAAAAGAAAAAGTTTGAAAATTTAATTGTAACAAAATGTTATTTTTTTAATGTCTTGTCAAAATTTTGATATAATATTAATAAATTAAAAGGTAAATTATGATTAATATTGAAAATGAAGTGACTAACAAGGGATTCGAAATTTCGGATACTATTCATATATGCTATGCCAGCAGCCATGCTTATGCAAAGTATTTGTCTCTTGCAATGGCGACAGTTCTGATGAATAAGGCTGAAAGTGATAAGATTTGTTTTCATATTCTTGACGGCGGTCTTAGTGAAAATGACAAAAATAAAATTCTCCATCTGAAAAATATCGCAGATTTCGAAATTGAATTTGCGAAAGTTGATACAGAAAAGTTTTTGAACTGTCCGCTTGGCAAAAGAACGCATTTGTCGCTTGCAACGTATTACAGACTTGTTCTGGCTGATATGCTTCCACAGGTGAACAAAGTGCTTTATCTTGATTGTGATGTCGAGGTTAAAACTTCATTAAAAGAATTATATAATGAAGATATTTCAGAATACAGCATCGGTGCAATTACAGATATTTCAAGCAAAAGGCACTGCGAAAGATTGTCGCTTCCCGGATATTATAATGCGGGTGTGCTGTTAATTAATTTGGACAAGTGGCGAGAATTCAGGTTTGCAGAACATGTGTTTGAGTGGATTGAAGAAAATATTAAAATCCTCAAGCTTTTGGATCAGGATGTTGTAAATATTTATTTTAAAGATTCCATAAAATGCCTCGATAAAAAATGGAACGCTCAGGGCAGATTAAAGTTTGACGAATATGATGAAATTGTAAAAGGCGCTAATGTAATTCATTTTATCGGCACTGATAAGGGTGATTTTGTGTTTAAAAATATAAAAGCTGCGCTAAAGACCGAATTTAAAATCCCTTTAATAAGATTGTATATTTTCAGATGTATAAAATTTATCGGACAGTGGGCTTTTGTGATTAGAAATAAAGACGAACATCGAAAGCAAATAACAATTTTTGGTCTGAGATTTAATATTAGGCGCAAATAATTTGCTGCCTTGTAAAATTTTTGTGTAAGTGCTAAGCTGTTTTCTGTAGTTAGTTTGGGGGGTCCACCCCGGGGGCAAATTTAATGTATGAGAGGTTTTTGTGCATTGCCCGGTTTGCCGCAAACCCAAAAGGACAGAATGGAATTTCCTATGGAAAAGAACAATGAAACTTTACACACTTTGAGACATTCCTGCTCTCACATCATGGCGCAAGCTGTTCAAAAGCTGTTCCCTCAGGCAAAGTTAGCCATCGGGCCGGCAGTGGAAAACGGTTTTTATTATGACTTTGATATGACAGACGGCTATGCTTTCACTGAAGACGATCTTGTAAAAATCGAAGAAGAAATGAAAAACATTATCAAACAAAATCTTTCGTTCGAAAAATATTTTGTTGAAGATGTTGACGCAAAAATTGCGGAATTCAAGGCTGAAGGCGAAATCTACAAGGCAGAACTTTTGGAAGAACACAGAAACGACAAACCGACTTTGTATTTGACAAAAGATAAAGACGGAAATGTTTTGTTCAACGACCTTTGTGCAGGGCCTCACATTCCAAATACATCATTTATTAAAGCAAATGCGATTAAATTGTTAAAAGTTGCAGGCGCATACTGGCGCGGCAACGCCAAAAATAAAATGCTCCAGAGAATTTATGCAACAGCATTCTGGAATAAAGAAGATTTGCAGGCCTATTTGACATTTATCGAAGAGGCTGAAAAGCGCGACCACAGAAAAATCGGTGCAAAACTTGACCTGTTTTCAACAAGAGAAGAAATGGGCGGCGGGCTTGTCTTGTGGCACCCGAACCTTGCAACGGTCAGAGAAGAAATCGAAAATTACTGGAGAAGTGAACACAGAAAACGCGGTTATGTAATCGTTAACACTCCGCAAATCGCAAAATCAAAATTGTGGGAAATCTCAGGCCACATGGATCACTACAAAGAAAACATGTTCTTTGTTCAAAAGGATGAAGATTCAGACGACCAGTTTGTTGTAAAACCGATGAACTGCCCGTTCCATATTTTGATTTATCAGGCAAACAGATATTCTTACCGCTCACTGCCTTTGAGAATGGCGGAACTCGGTACTGTTTACAGAAAAGAAAAATCAGGCGCTTTGTCAGGCTTGACCCGCGTTCAGGGATTCACTCAGGACGATGCGCACATTTTCTGTACGCCGGAACAGCTTGTTGATGAAATTAACGCTGTTATCGACTTTGTTGCTGATACAATGAAAATCTTTAACATGGAATTCGAAGTTGAACTTTCAACACGTCCGGAAAGCTTTGTCGGCGAAATCGAAAACTGGGAAAAAGCGGAAGCCGGCTTGAAAGAAGCAATGGAACGCCGCGGTATGAAATACGAAATTAACGAAGGCGACGGCGCATTTTACGGGCCGAAAATCGACTTCAAGATTAAAGATGCAATCGGCAGAACATGGCAATGTGCGACAATTCAGCTTGATTTTAACCTGCCGGCAAGATTCGATATCAAATATCAGGACAAAGACGGCCAGTTGAAGACACCATTAATGCTTCACCGCGTAATTTTCGGTTCGATGGAACGTTTCCATGGTATCTTAATCGAGCATTATGCAGGCGCATTCCCGACATGGCTTGCTCCGACTCAGGTTGCAATCGTTCCTATCAGCAACGAAAAACACATTGACTTTGCTGAAAAAGTTTACAAGAAAATGCGCGATGCCGGAATCAGAGTCAACCTTGACGACCGCTCTGAATCCATGAACTACAAAATCAGAGAATCGCTTCAAGATAAGAAAATTCCTTACGTTTGCGTAATCGGCGACAAGGAAATCGAAGCAAATTCTGTTGCTATTCGCGCACGCGGAATCGGACAGGTCGGAACTTTGAATGTGGATGAATTTATTTCAAAAGTTCAAGATGAAATAAAATCCAGAAGTTCTGAAAGTTTATTCAAGGCATAATAAAAAAGGCTCCTTTAAAGGAGCCTTTTTTAAAGAACATTAATCGCAGTGCGGGAAGGAGCCGCCATCGCGGCAGTGTAAGCGGCAAGAACCATTTCCACCGGTATGGTTTTCTGTAACTGAATAGTTCTTATATATTGCGTATGCCGTGGTGCATCAAAATTTTTATCATAATCAGGTACAGTAAGAGAGACAGCATCCTCGACTCTATTGTAGCGAATTTCATATATATCGCTTGCATCAAGCTTTTCAAACTTACTATTTTTCGTATTATAAACCTTTAAACTTCCGCTTGTAAAAGGCATTGAATTAATCCTATCTATCTTCATATTTTCTCCTTTTTTCTATAAAAAATTCCTGAAAATTTTTTTGCTATTAATTCTTTCACATTTTTGCAAATTACTTTTTCATAAAAAATACCCTCACAAAATGTGAGGGTAAAATTTGTTATACCAATTCGATTGATTTGTGCTTTTCAAAAATGCTTTCCGCCATCTCATCAAGCTTTTTGAAGTCTTCCTCTTTCGGCTTTCCTTTAACCTGCAAAGGCTCGATTAAATCAAGCTTCAACGGTGCTAAAAGCTGTGCAATCAAATCAAACAATTTGCCGCCCCAGCCGTATGAACCGATTAGAGACGCAAACTTAGCTTTCGGTCTTAAGACTGATGCAAGATATGCAACATTAACTGCCATCGGGTGAGGCCCTGCAAGAACCATTGACGTTCCCATAACAATTGTCGCCGCATCAACTAATGCCATTGCCAAATCGCCCAAATCATCGTCCACAATATCAAATTTGAATGTTTCAATACCTTTTTCGTTTAATTTTGCACTCAAATAATCAACCATTTCCTTTGTGCTTTCATACATTGAAACGTAAGGCAGTGCAACAAGGTTTTTCGGCGCATCAGCAGTCCAATCCGTGTACAAATCAAGTATAAATGAAGGGTTTGTATAAACCGGTCCATGGCTTGGCAAAATAATATCAACATTCATTTCTTTAATCATTGCTGTGTATTTTTTGCTCATTGTTCTAAATGGCATCATAATCTCTGCATAATAACGTTTTGCGCTGTGTTCAAGCTCTTTGCTTTCTGCCGCAAAAACATCTGAAAATGTATAGTGCGCGCCCAAAAAGTCGCATGTGCAAAGTACATTATCTTCTTTAATATAAGTAAACATTGTATCAGGCCAGTGAACACCGGGCGCAAAGATGAATTTCAAAGTTTTGTCGCCAAGTGAAACTTCTTCGCCATCAGCGATTACTCTAATCTTTTCTTCCGGAACAAAAAGCATGTTTTTGATGTTTTCCGCAACTTTAGCATTAGTCAAAACAATTGCGTTCGGGTATTTTTCCAAAAGCGCCGGAATTGAACCTGAATGGTCTTGTTCGCCGTGGTTTGCTATGATGTAATCTACTTTTCCAATCTGGTTATCTGCTAATCTTTTTAAATATTCTTTGGTTTTGGGCGGATACATTGTGTCGATAATTGCTGTTTTTTCAGAACCTTTTACAAGATATGAATTGTAGCTTGTACCATGTTCAAGCGGAATAAGTTCGTCAAAAATTCTTCTGTCGCAATCGTTTAATCCGCAGTAGTAAATGTTATTTTTAATCTCTTGAAATTTCATCAGTTTCTCCTTTTAGGTAGCGTCTAAAAAGGCTTTGCGTAATGCAAAGCCATAAAAATTATGCTTTTTCAAACATGTCTTTGCCAACGTTGCAAAGCGGGCATGTGTAATCTTCCGGAAGGTTTTCAAACTCTACATTGTCGTTTTCTGCAGGGTCGTAAACGTATCCGCAAACTGTGCATAAATATTTTTCCATTTTTCTCTCCTTTACTGCTTATTCTTACAATCCGCACAGATACCGGAAAATGTAATATCATGATTCTGGATTGTAAAACCTGTTTTACTTTCTGTATTAATAATCAAATTCGGCGCAACATCAGCGTCTATGTCAAAAACGCGTTTGCATTTTGAGCATATAAAATGATAGTGCGCATGTGTATTATGATCGAAGTGCGACGAAGTTTCAAGCCCGTCAATTTTTTTGATAATTTTGTTTTGTGCAAGCTGGTTAAGATTTCTGTACAATGTCGCAAGGCTGATTTTCGAATCCTTTTCCCTGACTTTTTCATACAAAAATTCCGCTGTCGGATGTACAACATTTTCTTTTAAAGTATCAAGAATAATTTCCCGTTGCTTTGAATAATTCATAATTTCCACTTATAATCAATAATAATTCTCATTTTAATTTAGCCTGAAAATTTTGTCAAGGATTTTTAAATTTTATAACATTCGCGCAATTTTTTTTATTTCCATGTTTTTATATAAATATGGTAAATGGTGCAGAAAATAATATTGTGCCTAAAAGCACGTTAAATGTCGGGGTTTTGACCCCTCCGAACGCTCTTCATAAGCCTCAGCTTTACTCGGATAGAGCGGCAGAAAGCCAGTTTCGCCAAATTTCTCATGATATTTACAAATCCGAAAATTCACAAAAGTTTGAAAACAAAAGAAAAACGCCTCTTTCAGTAATTCTTACCCTCGTTGCGGCGGCGGCAACCACAGGTATTATTGTTTTCAAAAAAATGATGAAGTGGTAAATTCTGTATCTTGCATTTTTTTGAAAAATAATTTATAATTTATATGTACAGAGTTAAATGAATTAAGGAGCTTGGATGTCTGAAATGATGACTATGACTGAATTTGCGGGGGGGGGGGGCGTCCGGTAACTGCTCTCTTAAAGGGTTTTTTAACTGTTTTGCATCAGTGAAAAATGCGAATTTTGCCGGTGGTTTTTCGAATAATCACAGGCAGGAATTTACGTTTGCTAAAAGTAAAAGGATTGGGTACGGAAATAATCCGGCAGGGAAATATTTGCACGCATTTACTTTGGCGGAAGTTCTGATTACACTCGGAATCATCGGAATAGTTGCTGCGATGACTCTTCCGTCGGTCATTGGAAATGCGCAGAAAGAAGCGGCAGCCGCTAAGGTTCACAAATTTTACAATACGATTAATAATGCTGTTCAATTTGCTATTGTTGAATACGGAGATGTCGAAAACTGGATGGGTGAGCGTAAAGATTTAACTTATGAGGAAAATCTTGAATTTCTAAACAAATATTTTCTGCCACATCTGAAATATAATCGTTATGACAACTGTATTGAGAATAAAGTCTGTGTTTACCTTACATCAGGCGGGATGTTTATTTTTAGATATGATCAAAACGGCGGGGATATTGTCTATTATATAAACGGAAAATATGAGCCGGGCTTAAGAAATTCTTTTGCTTTTCAGTTTAATAAAATTGACGGTATGGATGAGGACGGGAACGTTATTCACCGCTCATTGAATCGTAAGACCACTGTAGAGCCTTATGCTTTCAATTGGGACGGGACGTACGAAAAGTTGATAACCCATTCTCGTTACGGATGCCGTAAAGGAAACCCGAGTGCACCATATTGTGCAAAGCTTTTACAATATAACAACTGGAAGTTTCCTAAAGATTATCCTTGGTAATCTGAAATCTATTTATGAGTGAATTTTTGATTGTCAATATCCCGACTGTCCGGTTTTAAAAACTTTGCATTTTGTGCTATAATGAGTGCAATAATCTAACAAAACAGGAGAGGGGATATGATGAAAAAAATCTTATTTATTTTCATTGCATTTGTTATTGGAAGCGGTGTTTTTGCAAACGAAGCCGCAGTTTATAATCTCGAAAACGGGCAGACGGTGATTATTAAAGAAGTTCGCTCAAATCCGATTGTAACTGTAGATACATGGATTCGCACAGGCTCAATAAACGAAAACGATAAAAACAACGGCGTTTCGCATTTTCTTGAGCATCTTTTCTTTAAAGGCTCTAAAAACCATGCCCCCGGCGAATTTGACAAAATTCTCGAAACAAAAGGCGCAATTACAAACGCCGCAACAAGCAAAGATTTCACGCATTATTACATAACAATTCCATCCAATTACTTTGATCTTGCAATGGAATTGCATGCGGATATGCTTCTGAACCCGCTTGTTCCGCGCCAGCAGCTTGAAAAAGAAAGAAAAGTCGTTATTGAAGAAATTTCAAAGGACGAAACTTCTCCCAGAAATGTTGTGTATGAAAACCTGATTTCAATGCTTTACACAAACCACCCATACAAGCGCAAAGTTATCGGCACGCGCGATATCATAAGCACAATCCAGCGCGATGAAATTATGAACTACTACAATCAGTTTTATGTCCCATCAAACATGGTGACAGTAATCGTCGGGGATGTTGATAGTGAACATGCGCTTGAACTTGTTAAAAAAGATTTTAAATGCGATTACAAAAAGGTTTTGAAAGAAGATTTTGAATCAGAAAAACCTCTTGTAAAACAAGCGCGAAAAACAGCGTATCTTCCCGCTCAATCGGGTTATATGCTAATAGGATTTCGCGGTGTTAAAATCACAAACAACGATTCTTATGCGTTGGATGTTTTATCGACGATTCTGGGAGATGGCCGTTCGTCTGTTTTTTATAGGAATATAAAAGATTCTAAACAGCTTGCGTTTTCAATAGGTGCGTCAAATTCCGGATTCAGGGATGACGGAATTTTCTATGTGTCGGCTAACTTCACGCCGGGTAACGAAAAGAAGCTTGAAGATGCAATTTTTGAAGAGATAAAAAATATTCAAAAAAACGGCGTCACAACTTCCCAGCTTGATTTGGCAAAAAATATAATCGAGCGCGACACATATTATGCACGTGAATCTATTTCAAATATAGCGCAGGAAATCGGCTACACAATGGTTACTGCAAACGATATAAGATTCTACAAAAATTATCTTGAAAATATTAAAAAGGTGACGGCGGAGGATGTAAAGCGCATGGCAGTTAAATATCTCGGAGTTGAAAAGTCTGCGATTTCAATAGTTCTGCCGGAATCTTCAAAAGAAGTTGAAATATCTTCAAAAACTCCTGCAAAAGAAGCAGCACCCGCAAAACTTGTCAGTGAAAATTCCCAAACAAAAAAATACAAACTTTCAAACGGTGCGGATTTGCTGATTACGCCAAATGATGTTAACGAAATTATTGCCGTAAGCATTCTTGCAAAAGGCGGAACTTTCCTTGACAAAATCCCCGGAACATCTGTTTTGACGGCAGATGTTATGATGAAAGGCACGCGGAAATATTCTTCTGCCGAACTTGCAAGAGTTCTTGAGGATAACGGAATTAAAATCGAACCTGCAGTAAGGGCAGATGCATTTACGGTTGATGTTTTGACAACAAAACCCGAGTACGACAAAACTATCGAAATCTTGAATGAAGTTTTAAACAACGCAACCTTTGACGATTACGAAATTGAAAAAGCAAAAAGCGACAAACTGAACGCCATTAAGCGCAACCGCGATATCCCGCTGCAGGTTGCAATCGAAAACTACAAAGACTTAATTTTTGAAGGTTCTCCGTATTCGTATACGAGCAAGATTTTTGAAAAAACTTATCCGAAAATTACCCATCAGGATTTGGCGGATTATTACGGCAAAATTTTCGCCCCGCAAAATGTCGTGATTTCAATTAACGGCAACGTTGACAACGAAAAAGTTATAAAAGATTTCACAAAAATATTTTCAGGTAAAAATGGCGAAAAATTTGATTATAATCTCTATTCCAACAGAATCGGCAGACTGACTTCTCAAAAGCAAGCCGTGAAAATTATGCCGGAAACCAAAACCGACTGGATTTTTATCGCCTGGCAGGCGCCGGGTGTCTTGAACAAAAAAGATTATGCCGCGTTGCAGGTCATAGATTCACTGCTCGGAACCGGCATGAGTTCAAGACTGTTCAAGAATCTTCGCGATCAGGAAGGTCTTGCCTATCAACTCGGCTCAAGCTACGGCCCGAATATTTTGAAAGGCGCTTTTGTAGTCTACATCGGCACAAATCCCGAAAATCTCGATTGTGCCAAAACAAAGCTTTTAGAAGAAGTTTTCCGGCTGAAAAAGGAATTTGTCGGCAGCAAAGAACTCAAAGAAGCCAAAGACAAACTTATCGGAAACTACATAATTTCGCTTGAAACCAATCTTGACAAAGCCTCAAATCTCGGCTGGTTTGAAGCAAGCGGGCGAGGATATGAGTTCAGGGACGAATACATCAAACTCATAAATTCCGTAACCGAAGCGGATATCATTGAAACCGCAAACAAATATTTCACAAATAATTATGTATATTCTGTAGTAAAGCCTCGATAAGAGGCTTTTTAATATTGCAAAAATATTCAAGATAATGTATATAAAAAGGTATTAATTTTGTATTTAAAAACAAGGAGCGAAGTATGAAAACGTACGGTATGACTGAATTTACGGGGGAGGGGGGACCCGAAAATAAGCTCCTTTCAAGGGTTTTAGGGTTTACGTTAGCGGAAGTTTTAATTACTCTCGGCATTATCGGAATCGTTGCCTCGATGACAATTCCTCAACTTATAAAAAATTATCAGGCTAAAGTTCTTCAGACCGGTCTCAAGAAATCTTATGCAAATATTTCTAACGCCTATCTAATGACAAAAGCCTCGCTTGGCGTTTCAAATGTTCGTGCTGCTTTTGCTACTTATAACGGGGTAGAGTACCCGGAGGCAAAGCGTTTCATTGATGAATTCTATAATAATCTGAAAATCATGAAAACTTATGAAAAATCAATGTATCCGATGACGAATTATACTAAAACAAAAACAATTACTTCAAATATCGGTAAGGATGCTCCGACGGCCGTGAAAGTTTTGCCTGACGGGAGCAGTGTAGGGATTCATATAAACATGAATCACATTCGAATTTATGTTGATACAAACGGGCCTTATTCAAAACCAAACAGGCTTGGTTTTGATATATTTGAGTTTCGGGTGATGGATTCTACAGACCAGATAAAACCCTTAAAAGAATCCCGAAGATATACTGACGAGGAATTAGAAAATGAAACAAATGTGCATTTAGCCGGCTTTCCCTGTAATAAAAATTCAACCCAGCTTCTAAACGGAATGGGATGTGCATGGTATGCAGTAAACGATGTTTCGCCGGAAGATAATTCCAAATCCTACTGGAAAAATCTTCCATGGTAGAATTTAGTCAAATTATTGAAGCCAGACTTTAACGGGTCTTCCTACGCGGTTGTAAAGCTTTTTGTCAATCACAACACCCTGCAAATCTCCGTCTGCAAGGAAAATGTATTCATATCCGTCGATTGCAAAAAATCTAACCTTCTGCAAATACCCATTAAACGAATAGACTGCCTTGTAATGCGGCAGAATGTAATCTTCTCCCGTCAAAATCACGACTTCATTAAGATTTCCGAACATATCGTAAATATATTCAGTCTTCGGATCCTCATCGTAAATTACAGAGTAATTAGCAAGGATTTTATCAGCCATCTGATAGTAATTTCCCTTTAGTTTGTAATTTGCTCCGGTTAAAGGTTTTTCATGCTTTACGTTTTTGACGTTCTCTCTGTAATTTTTGTCTTTTCTGTGCGGCTTGAATTGAGATTTGTAATCGTTGTGAGATTCTTCGAAAATACCTGTTTCTTTAAGATATTTTTGATATGTCTCAACCCTTTTGTTTCTATCCTGCTGTGTTGTGTAGCGGTAATCTTTTTCAACACGCATTCCGTATGCAAAAGTCTGCGGGCAAAATGAAGTTATCAACAAAATATTTAAAATAAAACATATCAAAAACGCTGAAAATCTTTTCATAATCCCGCCCTAACTTTAATAAGAACTCTTACCAATTTGTTCTTGTCAAAGTCTGCTTTGCATGTCTGTCGTACATTTTGTCCATAAACCAGACGCCCTGAAACTTTCCGTCAGGTTCATACATATATTGCATATCATGCGATACAAAATATATTGCGCTGACCATTTGTCCGTTTACGCGGTATTGTTTCGACCAGTAGGGAAAATTGGGATAATTATCTGATATCATATCAACATATTTCAAATGTCCGAACGCGTCATAATAATACACAGTTCTTGGATTGTTTTTGTACTGAATCGCATAGCTTATTAAAACTTTGCCGCTGAAAAATCCGCTCAATCTGTAATCTCTGGTTTCCGTTGTGCCCTGCTGTGTTTCAAGATAATGCGATTTGTTGTCGGAATCCTTGATAAAGTCTTTGTAAAGCGCTTTAAAATCTTTGCGCTTGTATTTGTAAACAGTATCTTCTCCAAAAATTATTTTTTTGTAATTGTTGATAATTGTGTCGCGCTCAATTTGTGACATATCAAGCCAATTAAAGTCGGCTTTTCCTTGCAGAGTCAAAGTTTCAGGCTCCGGCGCCATATCTTTTGCGAATGTATTTCCGCTAAAAATTCCAATCCCTAATAAAATTAATATTGCTGTAAAAATCTTTTTCATATATTCCCCTTTACTAAAATATAGCAGAAAGTTTTGGTATATGCAAGTTTCGGCTATTTTTTCAGACTCAGTTTTTAGCCGGCTCAAAACACCCCAAAGCCCGAATATAAGAAAGTTTTATGCCCATAAATAACTTTTTTCTAACATTTTGTAAAGAATTTTTAACAAAGATTTTGAGAACTTCTTAAATTTTCTTGACTAAATTTATTGATGTATTACGATTTAATAACATGCAAAATTAAAGTCGGGTGAACTATGCCAAAATTTAGAAAGCCCGAAATTTATATAAAAGTTTATCAGTCTGAAAAGCAGGCAGGTAAAAGGTTAACAGCCTTAAGTTAGAGCGCGGCCGAGCTGAGTGTGAAGGATTGTTGGCAAAATGAAAATTCATTGCAGGCAACAACCGAAGACACGTTAAAAGCGAGGGCGCAAGATTAAAATTATTGTACGTACACCATTATTAATGAGGTGAATTGATGTCTAAGACAAAATATGCAAAAAGAGTAACACCAATGGGTATTCCTCATACTCGTTTGGATGATTTACCGGATCTTATTGAAGTGCAGAAAAAATCTTTTGAGTGGTTCTTGAAAGAAGGTTTGAAAGAAGAATTGCTTTCATTCTCTCCGATTAAAGACTACACCGGAAGATTGGAATTACACTTCCTTCCAAATTATACTTTCGACAACGCTAAATATACCGTTGAAGAAGCGAGAATTCATGACGCAACTTATGCAAAACAACTTCGCGTAATGATAAGACTTGTTAACCGTGATAGCGGTGAAATCAAAGAACAGGAAGTTTATATCGGCGATATCCCGACAATGACTGACAAAGGTACATTCATTGTAAACGGTGCGGAACGTGTAATCGTTTCTCAGATTGTACGTTCTCCCGGTGTTTACTTCAAACGTGAAATTTCACCTGCCGGCAAACGTTTATATAATGCAACCATGATTCCGAACCGCGGCGCATGGTTGAAAATTGAAACTGATTCTAACGACTTAATCTACGTTAAAATCGATAAAAACCGTAAAATCTTAGCTACAACATTGTTGAAAGCTATGGGTATCACAGTTTCTGAAATGGAATCTTTGTTCACTCACTTTGAATTTTTGAAGAAAACACTTGACAAAGATACAGCAGAAACAACTGATGATGCATTAATCGAAGTTTATAAAAAATTAAGACCGGGCGATCCGGCATCGGCTCAAGGCGGACGCCAAATCTTGGAAGCGCGTTTCTTTGATGAAAAGAAATACGATATCGGACGTGTCGGCCGTTATAAATTAAACAAAAAATTGAACCTGAACATTCCGAAAAACCAGAGAACACTGACTGTTCAGGATATCGTTGCATCAATTGAATACTTGATTAACTTAACATACGATGAAGGAACAGTTGATGATATCGACCACTTGGGCAACAGAAGAATCCGTTCAGTAGGCGAATTGTTGCAAAACCAGTTCAGAGTAGGTCTTTCAAGAATCGAAAGAATCGTTAAAGAAAGAATGACTCTTCAGGATTCTGAAACATTGACTCCGCTGAACTTGTTGAACACAAAACCGTTGGTGGCTTCATTGAAAGAATTCTTCGGATCTTCTCAGTTGTCACAGTTCATGGACCAGATTAACCCGCTTGCTGAATTGACTCACAAAAGACGTATTTCAGCTCTTGGACCTGGCGGTTTGATGAGAGAACGTGCAGGCTTTGCTGTTCGTGACATCCACCCGTCTCACTACGGACGTATTTGTCCGATTGAAACTCCTGAAGGTCCGAACGCAGGTTTGATCGGTTCTTTGGCAACCCACGCAAAAGTTAACGACTACGGCTTTATCGAAGCTCCGTTCTTTGTAGTAAAAGATGGCGTTGTAACTGATGAAGTTGTTTATATGACAGCAGATGAAGATGAAAACCTTCGTGTTGCACCGGCAGACGTTCAGTTGAACGATGACAGAACTTTCAAAGATGAATATGTTCCGATTCGTTACCGCTCTGAATTCACAATGGGCGAATCTCAAAAAGTTGACTACGTCGGAGTTTCACCTATCCAGATTATCTCTGTTGCGACATCACTGATTCCGTTCATTGAACACGATGACGCGAACCGTGCATTGATGGGTTCAAACATGCAGCGTCAGTCAGTACCGCTTTTGATTACAGACAGACCCCGCGTTGGTACTGGTATGGAAGCGCGTGCAGCAAAAGATTCAGGTATGGTTGTAGTATCTGAAGTTGACGGTGTTGTAGAACGCGTTGTCGGTGAAGAAATCGTAATCCGCGACACAAACAACAAACCGCATATTTATCAATTAATGAAATATTTGAGAAGTAACCAGGATACCTGCATTAACCAGAAACCTATCGTAAACGAAGGCGACAAAGTTAAAGCGGGTGACGTTATCGCAGACGGTGCTTCAACTAACGGCGGCGAACTTTCGCTCGGTAAAAACGTAATTGTAGCGTACATGCCTTGGGAAGGTTACAACTATGAAGACGCGATTTTGCTTTCAGAAAGATGCGTTCACGATGATATCTTTACATCAGTCCACATCGAAAAATTGGAAATCGACGCCCGCCAGACAAAACTCGGACCTGAAGAAATCACTCGCGAAATTCCGAACGTTTCGGAAGATGCACTGAGACACCTTGATGAACGCGGTATTGTTCGTATCGGGGCGAGAGTTTATGCTGACGATATTCTTGTTGGTAAAGTTACACCGAAAGGTGAATCTGAACATCCGCCGGAAGAAAAACTTCTACGCGCAATCTTTGCTGAAAAAGCAAGAGATGTTAAAGATAATTCATTGAGAGTTCCTCACGGAGAAGGCGGCCGCGTACTCGACGTTAAAGTATTTGACAGAGAAAAAGGCGACGAACTTCCGCCGGGCGCAAACACGGTAATCAGAGTTTACATCGCTCAAAAACGTAAAGTTTCAGTCGGCGACAAACTCTCAGGACGCCACGGTAACAAAGGTATTGTTTCAAGAATATTACCGAAAGAAGATATGCCGTTTATGCCTGACGGAACACCGGTTGATATCGTACTTAACCCGCTTGGTGTACCTTCCCGTATGAACGTTGGCCAGACTTACGAATTGTTGCTTGGTTTGGCTGCATATTTGACAGGAAATTACTACGAAGCACCATCGTTTGACGAAATGTACGGCGACAACAAATCAGAAATCGCAACTAAAGCCGAACTTTTGAAAGGTATCAAAGATTCAGGCTGTGATTGGGTAACTGAAGACGGTAAAGTAAGACTAATCGACGGTCGTACAGGCGAACAGTTTGATGAACCGGTTGCAGTGGGTCTTTCTTATATCCTGAAACTTGTCCACCTTGTTGACGACAAAATCCACGCTCGTTCAACTGGTCCATACTCACTTGTAACTCAACAACCTCTTGGCGGTAAAGCACAATTCGGCGGCCAGAGATTCGGTGAAATGGAAGTTTGGGCTTTGGAAGCATACGGTGCGGCATACACACTTCAAGAAATGTTAACAATCAAATCCGACGATGTTAACGGCCGTAACCGCGCTTACGAAGCAATCGTAAAAGGCGATAATATCCCGAGACCCGGTATCCCGGAATCATTCAAAGTATTGGTTCGCGAACTTCAATCAATCGGTTTGGATATTACGGTAGCGAAAAAAGACGGTGCCGAAGTTGATTTGATGACAGACATGGACGATTTGAGAAAGTCTGCTCCGAAAAGAACGCTTTCTGATATAGATTCAGAATTGTTAAACATCAATTTCTTTGAAACACCGACAACATTCGGAGATATATAATTGAGTGAAAAGTGAGAAGTGAAAGGTGAGAAGACCTTTACACTAAAGTCAATATTAATATTGTGCAAAGCACCAATAACGACTTTTCACATCTCACATTTCACTTTTCACAAAACTCATATTTTCACTTAATAAAAAAAGGAGAAAGATAAAAAAATGTCAACAAGCATAGATTATTTTGACTATATACGAATTAGTATTGCGTCACCGGAAAGGATTTTGAAATGGTCCTACGGTGAAGTTACTAAGCCGGAAACAATTAACTACCGTACATTAAAACCTGAAAGAGACGGTCTTTTCTGCGAAAGAATTTTTGGGCCATCAAAAGACTGGGAATGCTATTGCGGTAAATATAAAAGAGTTCGTCACAAAGGTATCATCTGCGAACGCTGCGGCGTTGAAGTTACCGATTCAAAAGTAAGACGTCAGAGAATGGGACACATCAAACTGGCAGCTCCTGTTTCTCACATCTGGTTCCTGAAAGGAATACCATCATATTTGGGCTTACTTCTCGATATGACATTGAAAGATTTGGAACAGGTAATCTACTTCAACAATTACGTCGTTCTTGATCCGGGCGAAAGCAATTTCAAAAAGTTGCAGCTTTTAGGCGAAGAAGAATACGAAGATTACATGGCAGAAAACGAAGATTCTTCATTGAAAGTGGGAATCGGGGCTGAAGCTATCAAAGAACTTTTAGCAGAAATTAATACAAAAGAAATGGCTGAAGAAATCAGAACCGAGCTTGCCGGCACTGTAAATTCAGTTCAAAAGAAAAGTAAATTAATCAAACGTTTAAGATTATTAGACAGCTTGATTTCATCAGAAACCGATCCGACGTGGATGATTATGGATGTTCTTCCCGTAACTCCTCCGGATTTGAGACCGATGGTTCAGTTGGACGGCGGACGTTTTGCAACATCAGATTTGAACGATTTGTACAGACGCGTAATCAACAGAAACAACCGTTTGCAAAGATTGTTGGAAATGGGCGCTCCTGAAATTATCGTCAGAAACGAAAAACGTATGCTTCAGGAAGCCGTTGATGCTCTAATTGATAACGGCAGACGCGGCAGAACAGTTGTCGGTCCGAACAACAGAGCGCTGAAATCATTATCAAACATTATCGAAGGTAAACAAGGCCGTTTCCGTCAGAACCTGCTCGGTAAACGTGTTGACTACTCAGGCCGTTCAGTTATCGTTGTCGGTCCGCAATTAAGCTTGAATCAGTGCGGTTTGCCAAAAGAAATGGCAATCGAATTGTTCAAACCGTTCGTTGTTAACAAACTTATCGAACGCGGATATGTTCAAAACATTAAATCAGCTAAGAAAAAAATCGAACGCTCAGAAGCAATCGTTTGGGATATCTTAGAAGAGGTAATCGACGGACATCCGGTATTATTGAACCGTGCCCCGACCCTTCACAGACTTGGTATTCAGGCATTTGAACCGAAATTGGTAGAAGGCCGCGCAATCCAGCTCCATCCGCTTGTTTGTACAGCTTTCAACGCCGACTTCGACGGTGACCAGATGGCTGTTCACGTACCGCTTTCAATAGAAGCGCAAACTGAGGCTAGAATGTTAATGTTAGCAACTAACAACATCCTCGCTCCTGCAACAGGCAAACCGATTATCACTCCGACTCAGGACATGGTATTGGGTATGTACTACCTGACAATCCTTAAAAATGCTGACAAAGATCCGAAAGGTTATTTCTATAACTTCCAGGATGCAATTTCAGCTCTCGAAGTCGGTGTAATCGACCTTCACGACAAAATCGTTGTAAGAGATGAACATGGCGAAAGATTGGAAACAACTGCCGGAAGACTTATCTTCAACGAAGCTGTCAGAAAAGCCTTGGCTTAATGAAAGGAAATAAGGTAATACAGGATAAGCCCTTTTAAAATAAAGGTGACAAGATAATTAAAACGCACTTATTCGCTTATTTACTTATTAACCTATTCACTTTTAAAAACATAAAGCTATAAAACATAAAGGAAAATAAAGAATGGAAACATACACAAATTCAAAGAAAACTCCGGATTTCATTAATAAACAGATGGATAAAAAAGGTTTAAACAACCTTCTGTCTCAAATATATTTGGAGTTTGGCGGCGCAAAAACCGCAGAACTTGCAAACAGCCTGAAAAACCTTGGCTACCGCTATGCGACCAAATCCGGTACTACAATTTCAATTGCTGACTTGCAGGTCCCTTCCGTTAAGAAAGAATTACTGAAAGAAGCGGAAAAAGAAATCGAAAAATCAACTAACAGATACCTAAAAGGTGAAATCACAGAAGTTGAAAGATATACAAAAGTTATCGACACATGGTCAGAAACAACGGAAAAATTGACCGCTCAGGTTGTTGAAAACTTTGATAAATTAAACCCTGTATATATGATGGCATTCTCAGGTGCGAGAGGTAACTTATCACAGGTATCACAGCTCGTAGGTATGCGCGGTTTGATGGCTGACGCACAAGGGCAGATTATCGACTTGCCGATTAAATCAAACTTTAAAGAAGGTTTGTCAGTTACCGAATACATCATTTCATCATACGGTGCACGTAAAGGTCTTGTAGATACAGCGTTGAAAACAGCCGACTCCGGTTATTTGACAAGACGTCTGGTTGACGTTGCTCAGGATGTTATAATCCGTGATGCTGACTGTCATACAACTAAAGCAATTAACATGAAACCTATTACAAACGGCGACGCTGTAATTGTTCCGTTGATTGACAGACTTTTAGGCCGTACAATAGCAGAAGATATCAAAGATACAGACGGAACAGTTCTTGTTCAGTCCGGAACTACAATGAATCGTGATGATATCAAAAAAGTTGCGCACCTAAATCTTCAAGAACTCCGTGTTCGTTCAGGTTTGACCTGCGGACTTGAATACGGTATCTGCCAAAAATGCTACGGCTGGGCAATGACAACACAAAAACTCGTTGATATCGGTGAAGCAATCGGTATTATCGCAGCGCAATCCATCGGTGAACCCGGTACACAGCTTACAATGAGAACATTCCACACCGGCGGTGTATTCAAAGGTGCCGGCGCTATGAAATCAATCGAAGCCAAATCTGCAGGTGAAGTGGTTTCAAACGTTAAAACTCGCGAAGTAAGAACACGTCACGGGGATGTCGTTATGGTTGCAAACTACGAAGCAGATATCGAAATCAAAGGTGCAAAACGCACTGATAAATACCATATTCCGGCCGGTTCAACCGTATTCTTTACAAACGGCATGATGGTTGAAAAAGGATTCAAACTTGCAGTTTACGAACCTGTATCTTCAGGCGACGGCTCTCGTTTGACAGAAAAAGCAACAAAAGATATCACTTCAGATCTTCCGGGCGAAGTTATCTACGAAGATTTCATCGCAGATGAAAAGAAAGACCGTCAGGGCAACATCTCAAGAACTACAAATAAACAAGGAGTTATTTGGGTTCTGGGCGGAGATGTTTACAACCTTCCGGGCGGTTCTAAAGTTCTTGTTGAAGACGAACAACCGGTTAAAGAAGGCGAAAAATTAGCTGAAACTTTAACAATCTCCGAACATGGCGGTGAAGTTCGTTTCGGCGAAGATTTGGTTATTGAAGAAGTTAAATTCGAAGGCAAAAAAATCAAAAAGATTGTTCAAGGTAAAGAATTGACAATCGTAATCGCATCATTGCAGCCTGAAAATGCTACATTTGAACAAACTAAAAAAGAACAGCTCTGGACAGTTGACAAAACAGGTGAAAAATACATCGTTAAAGCACCTGTTGACACTCCTGTTGAAAACGGCATGATTATCGCGGAACTTATCGACGATGAGTGTGCTGTAACATCATCCGGCGAAATCAGATACGTTGATGTTGAAGTTGATGAAAACCAAATCATCACAAGACCGGGTTCAGTTGTGTTTATTCCGGAAGAAATTCACCAGATTTCAAAAGACAGTTCTTTGAAAATGGTTGAAAACGGAACTTTTGTAACTGCCGGTACAGAAGTTGTAAAAGACGTTTATTGCCACATCGACGGTATTGTTGAATTCAAAGAATTTAACGATATTATCCACGAAATTACCGTAAGACCCGGCGAAGTTCATACACTTTCAAGCATTTCAGAATTGAAAGTTGACGAAGGCGAAGTCGTTAAAAAAGGAACCGTAATCGCAGAAGGTATTAAAGCAAAAGAAACTTCAATCGTTACAATCATGGATTCTGCTAATGATGACATTGATATCGACGATTTGGATGAAGAACTTGATGCAAGCCTTTCTTTAGACGAAGACAACATCTCTAACCAGCCTGTGCAAATCCTTATCAGACCTGTTCAGGTTCTGGAAGTTGAACAGAAAAATGTATCAATTCAATTCAACACAACAGACGATTTGATTGATATTGTTCCTGTAACTCAATTGCAATACAAAGACGGCGCAAGAGTCAGAAACCTCGACGGTTCAACAATAACAAGAACAAGCTTGGTTCTTCAAATGCAAGGATACCTGTCACACCTTAAAGGTATGGTGGAACTTGATGACAATGGCAATTTGAGAATCGTTGTTCTTGAAAACCTTATTGTCCGCCGTGAATTTGAAGGCAACTCAAAATTGATGTCTTCACTTCAAACAGAATTGCTTGTAAAAGACGGCGAAACAATTGCTCCGAAAACACCGGTTGCAAAAACTCAGGTTCTGGCAATTAACGACGGTACAGCTTCAATCAAACATAACAATGAGGATGCCAGAAGATTGCTTATTATCTGCGATTCTTATGAAACAGTAGTTTCAGTAAAAGGTAAAGCGTCAGTTAAAAAAGGCGACTTTGTTAAAGTTGATTCAATTATCTCTGACGGCGGCGATGTATCTCCGATTTCAGGACAAATTGTTTCAGTTAACAAAAACGAAGTTAAAATCAGAAACGGCCGTCCTTACTTAATCAGCCCGGGGACAATGCTTCAGGTTGAATCAGGCGCACTTGTTCTCCGCGGTGATATTATTGCAACCCTGGTATTTGAAAGACAAAAAACTGGCGACATTGTTCAAGGTTTGCCTCGTGTTGAAGAACTTCTCGAAGGCCGTAAACCGAAAGACTGCGCAATCCTTGCAGAAGTTGACGGTGTTGCTGAAATCGAAACAGATGAAGATTTGCCGAGATTGTATCTCGTTAACGAAAACGGACGTACTGAAATCAAATATGCAATTGACGCTAACATTATCGTTCAAGACAAGCAGAAAATCTCAAAAGGTCAGCCTTTAACTTCAGGTCCTTTGAACCCGCATGACGTTATCAGACTTTGCGGACCGGAAGCTGCACAACAGTATCTGGTAGACGAAGTTCAGCGCGTATACCGTTCTCAGGGCGTAGAAATTGCCGATAAACACGTTGAAATCATTGTTCGTCAGATGACTAAGAAAGTTAAAGTCGTTGATGCCGGTGATACAACACTTCTTCCGGGCGAACTTGTTGAAATTCAGCACTTTGAAAGTGAAAACAAAAAAGCTGAAGAAGAAGGCAAAGCACCTGCAACTTGTGAATTCCTTCTTTTAGGTATCACAAAAGCTTCATTGAACACTGAAAGCTTCATTTCAGCGGCTTCATTCCAGGAAACAACAAGAATCCTTACAGAAGCTGCAGTTGATGGTAAGAAAGACTTACTCCGCGGATTGAAAGAAAACGTAATTATCGGTCGTTTAATCCCTGCAGGTACAGGCTTCCACCATCTTACAAATGCAAATGAAGAAAAAGAACGCGAAGCAAGAAAACGCGCTGTTGCTCAAAGAAATCAGGCTCGCAAACCGTCTGCGATTTTGGAAGAAATCGAAGGTATGTTTGGGGCACCGGATTTCCAGATTGATAACGGAGAAGAAGAATAATAAATTTATTCGGACAATACTGCGTTTAGGAATATAAACAAAGAGAGGATTGAAAAATCCTCTCTTTTTATAGCAAAATTTTCTGTAATGAACTAATCTCAATGCTGGGAATTATTGATTACTTCCAATTGGATGAAAAACCGGATTATAATTTCAAAACATATTTCTAAATACAGCGGAGGATTTTGCAAAAGTTCTCCGCGTTTTTGCCGTAATAATTCTTGAAAGGAATTAATTATGGCAATAATAATCGAAGGTCAAAGACGAATTATCAAAATGTCCGTGGATGATGTTTTGAACATTGTGCGCGAATACCAGCTTGTAACCCATGGCGCCTGTTGCTACGAACACACCCGCGAACTCCTTGAAAGAGCCGACTTTTTCATTCCGGAAGATGTTTAAGCAATTGTAAATTTTTGTTATTAATTTGGCAAAAATTTTCCTGTTCGTGTTTAATATCTACAGGAGGTGCACCTATGTTTGTAAATTCTGTAACTAATTATAACCGGACATCCTTTAAAGCTCAGGAAAATGACGCCGCTCAAGAGGTAAAAACACAAACTCCGACAGAAGAACTTCCGGCCGTTAACCCGCAAAATATCCAGCAAGCGCAAAATGCAGATTTGCCGGCCGGCGATACTTTTGAACCTGCTTCAAAAAATGTTCCGGCAGAAATTCCGACCGCCGCAAATCAATCAATGATTCCTGCAATGCAGATGCCGACGCTTGGGCAAATCACAAAAGCCAAAACAACTCAAAAAGTTCTCGGCGGCTCAATTTTTGCACTTGGCGCCCTCGGTATCGCCTCTGCTCTGAGTCCGAAAAAATGGGTCAGACTCCTTTTCACAATCCCCGTCGGCGGTATAATCGCTTACTTTGGCGCTAATATGTACAATATGGCAAATGCTCTTGATAAATTGAAAGAATTTGCCGTCAATCCCCAAACTAAGCAATAAATTTCTATCCGGTCGGCGTTTTGAAAAAATCCTTTTTGGTTTATGCTAATATGTAAGTCGAAAAGGAGAAATTTTCATGAAAAAAAACATTATTATTGCTGCTTTAGTATTACTGGTTCCGCTTGTTGCATTCTGGGTTTTGAATAAAACAAATTCAACAACCGCAAAAACAACTGTTACTCCGCCTGCTGCCGAAGAACAGGTAAATGAAGTTGCAATTGGTAAGCCTCAGGTGCTGAAATTCACTTCCACAATGTGTCTTGACTGCCAAACTATGAACAAACTGTTTAAAGAAGTTTTTCCAAAATATCAGGACAAAATTGTCTTGACCGAAATCTCGGTTCAGGATGGAAAAGCCTTCACAAACCAACAAATCAAAAAATATAACATAACCCTTGTGCCGACTATGATATTTATTGATTCAAATAATAACGTTGTAAACCGCGTGCAGGGTGCAATTGAAAAAGATGTTTTGGAAAATTATTTAAAAGGACTTAAATAATGGGAAATTATGTAGAACTTTTTACGCAAGGCGGAAACTTGCCGCTGTTATTCGCCCTCTCGTTTGTCGGAGGGCTTGTGGCGTCGTTTTCGCCATGTTCTCTTGCGATGCTTCCGCTGATTGTGGGTTATGTCGGCGGGTATTCAAACAATAACGCCGGAAAAACCTTTTTGCAAATGGTGTTTTTCGTGCTCGGAACCGCAATCGTTTTTTCCATAATCGGAATAATCTGTGCTCTTACGGGTAAAGTATTTGTCTCATTTGCAGGCGGCTATTTCGGACTCGTTCTGGCATCAATTGTCATGATTATGGGGCTGAAATTAGTCGGGATTCTGGATTTTGAAATGCCTGTTGTAATTAAAGAAATGCCAAAAAACGAAGGTCATAACACTTTCCTTTATCCGGTTATTCTGGGGGCAGTTTTTGCGCTTGCCGGAACTCCATGCTCAACCCCTATTTTAGCGGCAATCATGGCGTTTGCATCTCTTTCGGCGAGCCTTGCGCAATCTGTGATTATGCTTTTTCTATTCGCAATCGGTCAAGGCTTGATACTTGTTTTTGCAGGATTTCTAACCTCCCGCCTCAAAAACTGGAAAGGTTTCTATAAATTTTCGGACATCCTCCTCAAATCCAGCGGTGTCCTTTTGATTCTGGCCGCTTTATATATTTTTTATAAGATTTTTCTGCCATTTGTTGTAAAATAACCTTAAATGAGTTAAAATTATTACAGAATTTGAAAGCCATTATTTTCGCGGCAATCGGATTCTGTAATAACAGGTTAGAGAGCCGTAATAAGGGATATTAACGAAACGGCGTATTGGAGAAATATTATGAAAACTTACGAAGGTCAATTAGTTGCAGGTAATGAAAAATTCTGTATAATTCTGTCGAGATTTAACGATTTCATAGGTTCGAAACTGTTGTCGGGCGCAATAGACGAACTCAAGCGCCATGGCGTTGCAGAAGACAATATTGACATCGTAAAAGTTCCCGGTGCATTCGAAATCCCGCTTGCCGCTCAAAAATTTGCATCTTCAAACCGTTATAATGCCGTAATTGCACTCGGTGCAGTGATTAAAGGCTCAACTTCCCACTATGATTACGTTTGCGCTGAAGTTTCAAAAGGCATCGCACACGTCAGCCTTCAAACAGGAATCCCTGTGATTTTCGGCGTTCTCACAACAGATAGTATTGAGCAGGCAATTGAAAGAGCCGGAACAAAAGCCGGAAACAAAGGCTCTGATGCCGCAAAAGCAGCTATAGAAATGGCGAATTTGATGAAGCTATAGTGAAAAGTGAAAGGTGAGAAGAGGATAGCCCGTTACGGAATAAAGGTTCCGTGTTATACAAAAGGTTTGAAATTAGTGTTTATCAGATATAAGGAGGTTTCACAATGAGCGACATTATTACAGAATTCAGGAACGAAAACACAAAAGACATTGACATTCTTCCAACGCTTGAAATCGTGAAGAAAATGAACAATGAAGACAAGCTTGTTGCGCTGGCAGTAGAAGAAGAAGCCGAACACATCGCAGAAGGTATTGATTTAATTGCAAAACAATTCCTGAAAGGCGGAAAACTCTACTATTTTGGCGCAGGAACCTCAGGCCGCCTCGGAATTCTTGATGCGTCAGAATGCCCTCCGACATTCAGCGTTTCAAAAGATTTGGTAACAGGTTTCATTGCAGGCGGTGAAAAAGCAATCAAGCATTCAATCGAAGGCGCGGAAGATAATTTTGAACTCGGTTATAATGATGCGGAAATATTAAAATCAGAAGATGTCGCAGTGGTAATTTCAGCCAGCGGAAATCCTAAATATCTTTTGGGCGTCCTGAAACGTGCAGAAGAAGCCGGCTCTAAAACAATCGGCATTACCTGCAACCCGAAAGGCAGAATCGCAGATGAAGCAGGCCTTGTAATTTGCGCGGAAGTCGGCCCTGAAGTAATTGCAGGCTCCAGCCGCCTGAAAGCCGGAACTGCTCAAAAAATGATATTGAACATGCTCTCTACAGGTGCTATGATTAAGACAGGCAAAACCTACGAAAACTTCATGATTGATTTGAAAGCGGTAAACGAAAAACTCAAAGACCGTGCAATCAGAATCGTCGCACAAATTGCCGATGTTCCGCACAGTGAAGCATTATCAGCATTACTCAAATGTGATTGGGAAATAAAAACCGCAATCGTCACGCTTGAAATGAATCTTGATATAGATGATGCCAGAGCGGAATTGAAAAAACACCGAGGAGTCTTGAGAAAACTTCTGAATTCAAAAGTGACAGCCGTATAAGATAATTTCACATAAATGCCGGAACAATAAAATGCCGGAAAAATTCGGGTTAATACTTTGAAAATCGGAAATCGTTTCAAGGAACAGAAAATACATACAAAAAAGAGGATAGAACGTTATGAAATTGACAGTAATTGGAGCAGGATGCTGGGGGCTTACGTTAGCCTGGCTTTTGACGGATAATTTTGATGAAGTTACCGTTTGGGGGCGCGCGCAGGATTTGTCAGAGGACTTAATCAAAAACAAACATGCTTCAAAACCTCTTGAAGTTCAATTGAGCGATAAAGTTGAAATAACATCTGATTTGAAAAGTGCAATTTCTGATGCGGATATTATCCTGAATGTTGTCGCAACATCCGGAACTCGTGATGTGTGCGAAAATCTCAAAAAAGCCGGAATCAAACCCGGACAAATCCTTGTCAACGCCTCAAAAGGGATTGAATTGCCCTCACTGATGCGTATGTCAGAAGTTATAAAAGATGTTTTGCCGGAACAAAAACTTGCAATTCTTTCAGGCCCGACTCTCGCCAAAGAAGTTCTTGCAGGACTTCCGACCGCAGCATCCGTGGCGTCAGATTCTATTGAAACCGCGCAGTTTGTCCAAAAAGCATGTAACGTTCCATCAAAATTCAGACTCTACACAAATACTGACGTTGTAGGCGTTGAACTTGGCGGAAGTCTTAAAAACGTAATCGCAATCGCCTCCGGCTTTGCCAAAACCATGGGCCTTGGCGACAACTGCACCGGAACGCTTCTGACACGCGGAATGGCAGAAATCGTCAGAGTCAGCATGCAGCTTGGCGCAAATCCGTCGACTTTATACGGACTTTCCGGCATGGGCGATTTGATTGCAACATGTTCAAGCCCGATGTCACGAAATTATACAGTCGGCTCAATGCTTGCAAAAGGCAAAAAAATCGACGATATTTTAGCAGAACTCGGCTCTGTTGCAGAAGGCGTCAAAACATCAAAAGCAATCTGCGAACTGGCTAAAAAACTTGATATCGAAGTTCCTGTGTCCGCGGCAATTTATGAGGCTGTTTACACGGATATCACGCCTCAAGCTTTGCTCGAAAAACTCATGAACAGAAAACTTAAAGAAGAAGAAAGATACGTATAAAATGAAATTTGCCGTAAATTATTTGAAAAATACCTTTTACCCGCTGACGGTTCCTGAAAATATTCACCTTGAAGACGGCCAGATGGTTCTGGTTCGCACAGACAAGGGCGAAGAAGCCTTGAAAGCTTTTCTGGTCAATTCGAAAATATCTGATTTGTGGGAAAAATCAAAGCACAAACCCGAACCTTTGACTGTCATAAGAACGCTTACGCAGAGGGATTTGCAAACTATTGAAGATATCAAAAAAGAAGAAGTTACGGCGTTTTTCAAATGTCAGGCGCTTATCCGCCAGCACAAATTAGTCATGAACCTTGTGCAATGCAGAATAACTTTCGACAGAAGAAAAATTACATTCTACTACACCGCGCCCGAAAGAGTTGATTTCAGAGCACTTTTGAAAGATTTAACCCAAACTTTCACACGCGTCAGAATCGACCTTCGCCATATCGGTGTCCGGGATGAAACCTCAATTCTGGAAGGAACCGGAATTTGCGGAAGACCATTCTGCTGTTCAAGTTTTTTGAGAAAATTTGCAACAATAAACGTTAAACTCGCCAAAGATCAGGGCATGCCAATTGCGCCCGGAAAAATTTCCGGCACATGCGGCAGACTGCTTTGCTGTTTAACCTATGAATATTCAAATTACATAGACGCCGCAAAAGGCATGCCGCCTGTCGGATCATCCGTTATGACGCCCGAGGGGCTTGGCAAAGTCTGCTATCTGCAATTCTTGAGTGGCAAAGTTGCTGTCAAGATGGAAGATGGCAAAGTTAAAGAATTCCCGAAAATTGATATCGAAATGGTAGATGCAGATGTTAACGTTGATATCGAAACACCTGTCATCACGTCATATCAGGATGATTCGGATTCCGGAATAGACATCAGACAACTGGAAGATGACAGAAACAGTTCGACCGGTAATGTATAATATAATAATTAAAAAAGAAGATGAAAATGTCTAAAATGTACACTATGATTGAATTTGCGGGGGGGGGGGGCAGTCGCTGAACTCATCTTTAAAGGGTTTTACAGAAATTATTTTAAAAACGCCTCCGATTCACAAAAATATTTTTTTAAAAACGAAAAACTTAATGCTACTTTAAAAAACAGGTTTGCATTAGCACTCAATCCTGCAGCCGCAGACAATATTCTAAACAATCGCCGTCTTGCATTTACTCTGGCGGAAGTTCTTATTACGCTTGGGGTAATCGGAATAGTTGCTGCCATGACGTTGCCTGCCGTAATCAACAATAGCCGCAACAAACAACTGGAAGCAGGCTTGAAAAGGTCGTATTCTCTGATAAGTCAGGCGCTTGATATGTATCAAGCCGAAACAGGCGAGCGCATAATGCTAAGCAGCTCAAAATTACAATTAAAATCTAAACTCATAAAATATTTCAAAATAGCACGCGATTGCGGCGAAGGTGCCGAAACTTCAGCAGAAGCAATTAAAAAAACTTGCATTCCAAACTATGTTAATATCGGAACAACCGAAAACAACTCTTAAACATACAAAACACTGAACGGTCATTCTATAAACTTAAATTTCTTTGATGACGGACAGTTCGTGCTTAATGACGGCAGTTTGGTTCTGCTGGAAGATAACGGCAGATTTTTGTTTATCTCAATTGATGTTAACGGCTACAACAAAAATCCCAACAGGCTCGGGCAAGACCTTTTCATATTTCAGATTGATGAAAAAGGAAAACTTCTTCCAATGGGAGTTCCTGATTCCTATTATTACAGTTCAACCGCTGCATACTGTTCACCTTCTTCATCCGGCAGTATGAACGGTGCAGGATGTACATACAACGCATTGACCGACAAAGATTATTTTAAAAACTTGCCAAAATAGAGGCTATTTAACAGCCCTGAAAAATTCGTCAGAAATTAATTGCGAATATTTTTTCTTTTCGTTTGCAGAAATCAGTAATCTCTGTTCGCCGTCTTTGTTCTCGGCAACAGAGATTATGCCTGCAACATCTCCAATCGGAAGTTTTTTCGGGCGTGCTTCAAAACGTACAAATGGCGCTTCTTTTCCGAAAGTATTCATCGTGCCTCGTTTTGTCACCTTCAATTCTTCAACCTGAAATGTCTGGTATTTAACTTTTTTCGTTAAATTAACCAGCTTTTCTTCAATATTTTCCGATTTAATATCTTCTTTTGTCAAAATAGGCTTGTTATTTGTGTCAATTACAAGAAGTTTTTGACCGGATGCTCTGTGTTCGGCCACAACTCCGTTATATCCGAGCATGCCTGCAGCTCTTTCAAGTTCAAATTCATCATTAATTTTAGAAAAATCACCGACTTTTTCCGCCCTTTTCATCAACTGATCTGCCGGAGGATTTAAAAAGTTATCAACAATATCGCCCACAAGCCTGCCGCCGCCCAGCGACATAAAGCCGACAAACGCGAGTGCCAATAAAATTGCCATGAAAATATTTTTTAAGCATCCCATGTGTTGATTTCCTTATTTCATGTTATAATCTAATTATAGCTATGTCAAAATCAGAAATCAATCAAATAAATTCATGGGAAGTAGAAATAGAAAAATTGACGCAGGTCATGCAGCAATACATGCGGATTAAGCGCCAAAACCCCGGGGCTGTGCTTTTATACCGCCTTGGAGATTTTTACGAAACCTTTTTCGAAGATGCAGTTCTAATGTCAAAAGAACTGGAACTGACTCTCACAGGCCGCGACTCAGGTTCCGAATACGGCAGAATTCCGCTTGCCGGGATACCTTACAAAGCAATAAACGGTTATCTTGAAAAACTGGTTCAGAAAAATATCAAAGTTGCACTCTGCGACCAGCTTGAAGATCCAAAATTCGCTAAAGGGCTTGTAAAACGCGGTGTAACAAGAATTGTAACATCAGGTACACTGACCGAAAGCGATTTTCTGAAACAAAATGCCAACAATTATATTGCCGCAATGTTTAAGGATGAAAAATCCGACCTTTACGGATTTGCCTATTCCGATATTTCGACCGGCGAATTTAAAGTTACGCAGGCGCCGTTAAATCTTTTGATGTCAGAACTTGCAAGAATATCGCCCGCCGAAATCGTTGCACCTTCTATTCGCGGCGAAATTAAGCCTTTCCAAATTGTACCGGAAGAAAAAGTCGATTTGCCTGAAGGAATTGTTAATTCATACAATTGCTCTAAAATCCCTTCAAATGTTTTTGAAAATTCTATGTCTGATTCAAATCTGAAGGCGGTCTTTACGCCGGGTATGCTGACGGCTTTCGGGTATGACAAATATAAACTTGGTTTTCGCGCAGCAGGTGCGCTTCTTGCTTATGTTTGGGAAAGCATGAAAGAAAATGTCCCTAAAATTGAGCGTATAGAAGCCTATGAATTGTCCGAATACATGATTCTCGACGCCGGAACAAGAAAGAATCTGGAATTAGTCGAGACAATGCGCGAAAAGAACAAATACGGATCTCTTCTCTGGGCTATTGACCAGACTAAAACAAACATGGGCGCAAGACTTTTGAGAAACTGGATTTGCCAGCCTCTGAAAAGGGTTTCTGATATCATGCTTCGCCAAAGAGCCGTAACCGAACTTGTAGAAAAAGCCTCAACCCGAGTTTCATTAATAGAAGTTCTGGAAAAAATCTACGATATCCAGCGCCTCGCAACCCGATTGAGTAACAATTCAGCAAACCCGAAAGACTTTTTGAGTTTAAAGGCGTCTTTGGAAATGCTTCCCGAGTTAATAGAGATTTCGGGCGGACTGCAAAACAACCCGTTCAGAAGTATAATTGCTTACGAAGAAGAAATAACGGCGTTTGCTGAAGAAATAAACAATTTAATCAAAGATGACGCGCCGATGGTTATAAAAGAAGGCGGAATTATCAAAGAAGGTTTTTCCGGCGAACTTGATTATTACCGTGATTTGCTGACCAACGGCGAAGAGTGGATGATTAATTTTGCAGAAAGAGAACGCGAAAAAACCGGCATCAAGTCTTTGAAAGTCGGCGAAAATAAAGTTTTCGGCTACTTTATCGAAATCACCAATTCTTACCGCAATATGGTTCCGGAAAATTATGTCCGCAAACAAACCCTCACAGGCGCTGAACGCTATATAACCGAAGAACTTAAAAAACATGAAGATGATGTTCTGTCTGCAAGATTCAAAACAACAGAACTTGAATATAAAATCTTCACTGATTTCAGAGAAAAATCTAAAAATCTGGTTTCAAAAATCAGAGAAATAGCAGACTGTATTGCAAAAGCCGATGTATTGTCATCATTAGCGCAAACGGCTGCGGAAAACAACTTCTGCAAACCGGAAATTGATGATTCCGGAGATTTCATTGTGAAAAACGGCCGCCATCCGGTTCTGGAAAAAATTCTTCCGCTTGGCGAGTATGTTTCAAACGACCTTGAACTTCAGAGCAACACAACTGACAAAACTCAATTCATGATTTTGACAGGACCGAACATGGCAGGTAAATCAACGTATATGCGCCAAAACGCATTAATCGTATTGCTTGCGCAAATAGGCTCATGGGTTCCGGCAGATTACCTTAAACTAGGCGTTGTTGACAAGATTTTCACACGTGTGGGAGCGTCAGATGATTTGACCTTAGGGCAATCTACATTTATGGTTGAAATGATTGAAACAGCCTACATTCTCAATTCGGCAACAGATAAAAGCTTTATACTGCTGGATGAAATCGGCCGCGGCACAAGCACTTACGACGGTGTTGCAATTGCCTGGTCGGTTGCTGAACATATCGCGACAAAAATAAAAGCAAGATGTATTTTCGCAACCCACTATCATGAACTTAATGTAATGACAAACTCATATCCGCAAATTAAGAATTACAGAATTACCGTGACCGAAGAAAACGGAGAAATCGAATTTTTGCGCAAAATAGTTCAGGGCGGCGCAAGCAAAAGTTACGGTATTCAGGTTGCGAAGATGGCGGGACTGCCTAATACTGTAATCAGACGTTCGCAGGATTTGATGGTCAAAATGCAGAAAGATTTTTCGAACAACCTTGCAACACGCAAAAAGGTTGAAAATATTGAACTGGAAGTTCCGCAGCTGAATCTTTTTGTAAGTGATGACTGTGAAATTTAGACTTTAATATGTTCCTGCGGCATCAGATAAGCAAAAATCGAATTCAAATAATATATTAAGAATGTAATTTTAAAGGAGATGAAAATGTTTAAAATGTTCACTATGACTGGATTTCCGGGGGGGGGGGGCACCCGAAAATAACGCTCCTGCAAGGTTTTTGACATTCGGTAAAAGTTTTTGCCATTCAAGCGCTGCAAAGATTAATATTTTCCGGCATTTTTTGATGTGCGTACCGGAAAAATATAATCGTGTAACATCAGTCAGATGCGCTTTCACATTAGCAGAAGTTTTGATTACGCTTGGTATAATAGGGATAGTTGCGGCAATGACTTTGCCGGCTCTGATTCAGAGCAACGCAAACAGGGTTGTAGAAACGCGTCTTGCAAAATTCTATTCTTCAATAAATCAGGCTGTCATGATGGCTGAAGTTACCTATGGCGACAAGAAAGAATGGTATCAGGATAAGCAGAAAATAGTTTATGACGAAGAAGGAAACCTTGTTAAAGGCGCGTCAGAAGTTGAAATCTGGTGGAATCGTTATATTGCTCCTAATATGAGGACTGTTCAGGTTAAGTATGATAAAGATGGTAAGCCAATATTCTTTTTTGCTGACGGAAGTGGGCTTATGGCTCTACAGACAGATTATATGCGGGATTGGATATTTTTCACGGGAGATCCTGATAGATGTGTAAAGAAGTATGGTTCTTTATCCAATGCGTATGGAAAATGTGCGTTTGTTTTTTTATATTACCCTTTATCGACAACTAATACTGATTTTATATATCATAAAGGCAGAGGTTTTGAACCGTATAAGTTTGCATGGGATGGCAAAAGCGAAAGTCTATATAGCGGAGTTGATAAATACTCATACACAGGATGTAATATTAAGGCATCTTATTATTGTGCTGCACTTATTCAGAGTAACGGCTGGAAAATCCCAAAAGACTATCCGTTTAGAGTTAGTTATTAAATCATTTTGGTATCAAAGTATTTCCCGCTAATTTATGCAAAAACCGCCGTATTAAAGGCGGTTTTTTGATTTCCTGTAATGTTTAAAACTAATTTCGAAGAGTCTTTTGGGCTAAAACTATCTAATCAAATTTTTGTAATGCTCGTTATAAAAATCGCCAAAGCGGTCTTCTAAAATCGCCTGACGGCATTTTTGCGAGAATTCAACCAAAAATTGGATATTGTGAATGGAAAGAAGCGTCGCCGCTGTGCTTTCGCCGCATCTCCAGAGGTGCCTGATGTAAGCTTTTGAGTGATTGCGGCAGGCATAGCAATTGCAGCCTTCAACAAGCGGACCTTTGTCGTCTTCATAGGCTTTAATTTTGATGTTGCGTTTGCCGCTCCACGTGAAAAATGAGCCGTGGCGAGCGTTTCTTGTCGGCAGAACGCAGTCAAACATATCAATTCCGCCCTTAATCCCGTCAAGCAAATCTTCCGGTGTTCCGACACCCATTAAATATCGGGGCTTGTTGAATGGAAGAAGCGGAGCCGTAAAATCAACAAAATGATTCATAATGTCTTTAGTTTCGCCGACACTCAAGCCGCCGATTGCATATCCGACTGCATCGTAGGATGAAATGACCGACGCACTCTCACGGCGCAAATCATCATAAAACGCGCCCTGAACAATCGGGAAAAGTGCCTGACGCGGGTTTGTTTTTGCTTTGAAACATCTTTCAAGCCAGCGGTGCGTGCGCTCCATTGCTTTCTTTGCGGTGTCGTAATCGCAAGGGTACGGCGCGCATTCGTCAAATGCCATAATTATGTCTGCACCAATATCCTGCTGGATTTCCATGGATATTTCAGGGTTGATAAAGTGTTTTTTGCCGTCTTTGGGGTCGCGAAATTCCACGCCGTCTTCTGTTATTTTTCTTAAATGTGCAAGCGAAAATACCTGAAATCCGCCTGAATCTGTCAAAACAGGCTTGTGCCAGTTCATCCAGCCATGGATTCCGCCAAAGTCGCGTATTCTTTTTGTTCCTGCGCGAAGGTAAAGATGGTAGGAATTTGAAAGCATGATTTGAGCGCCGGTGTCCATAATCTGGTCTGATGTCAGAGTTTTGACCGCAGAATTTGTTCCGACAGGCATGAATATCGGGGTTTTGATAATTCCGTGCGGGGTTGTGAAAACGCCAGCCCGTGCGCCTGTCTGTTTGCATGTGTGTGTAAGTTCATATTTGAAAAAATCGTCTTCCGGCTTGTGTGTCATATTATCCTGCTTTTTATATTTGAGCCGGCAATTTTTGCCGGCTTAAGTGCTTAAAAAAGGCGTGAATTTCACGCCTTAATATTATTAATCATCAATTTTTTCGATTACGATTTCTGCCATGTTATCGTATTCGTCGCAAATTTCGTTTTCGTTAAAGTAGATTGCGATTTCTCTTTCTGCGCTTTCTTCGCTGTCAGAACCGTGGACAACATTGTATTCTTTTACAAGAGCAAAGTCTGCGCGGATAGTTCCGACCTGGGCTTCGTTTGGCTTTGTTGAACCCATAATCACTCTTGCGCCATGGATTACGTCATAACCCTTCCAAACCATTGCAACAATCGGGCCGCTTTGAATGTATTCGATTAAGCGCGGGTAGAAAGGTTTTCCTTTATGTTCGCCATAATGTTTTTCTGCCATTTCCGGAGTAACATCGAGCATCTTAATGCCGATTAATTTAAAACCTTTGCGTTCAAATCTTCTGACAATTTCTCCGACCAAACCTCTTTTTACACCATCAGGTTTTACGGCAATAAATGTTCTTTCTTCTCTTAACATGTGTGTTTCCTCCATTCATTGCAATTGTATCATAAAAAGATTTATTTATCTACCTCATCTTCATCGTTTTTGACAGTGTAGTATTGTTGTTTCAGCATTGACATATTGCCGATTGAGGCTTGTTTGTATAAAAATACATTGACAAGATAGATATTGTAAGGATCGCTGTTCAGAATTGATTGGCCGATTTTGTCTGCAAAATCAGCGTCATAAATGTCTTTTGAGGGAATATATACAGTGATTGCATTTTTGTTTTTTGAGTGATTGAAGAGTTTTTGTTTCTTGGTAATTTTAATATCAAATTCCTGTTCTGCCTTTTGGATAGATGCAAATGCGGTGTTTTGTTTATAAAAAGTCATCAATATTGTTCCTGCGGTTTTAAAAAATCCTGTCAGAAGAGCAAGTATTATTGCGCAAACAAGCGGGGCAATGTTGATTTTTGAATTTTTGAGGGGTGAATCGCATTTTTCTGTGACAACATAGGTTTTTGCGGCCAAATCATGGAGCGTTTGGCGTGTTTTGAGGTTGAATAAAAACATAAAGCAGAAAAATGTCTCTGCCGTAATCGCAAGTGTGTAAATTATGTTTTCTATCAAAGTTAAATCTTTTACCAGTGCCATTTGCATAAATGCAAACGGTATCATAAGACAAAACGTTAAAATTGCGGCTCTTAAAAGTGATTGTTTAAGTGTGATGTAATTTCCCGAACTGTCGACAACTTTTACCCCTAAAACGGCTTTACCAAGAGTTTGGCCTTTTCCGATTTCGCTATTCATGATTCCGAAATACAGAACAAAAATTGCGGCTCCGATGAGAATCGAGAAATCCCCGAGACTTATTAAGAAGTCCGGAAAGATTTTTATTAGAAAAACGGAAATCCCTCCAAGAATAAATGATGCATCAAGAATGTATGCGAGCCACCGTCTCCAGAATGAAACAACTTTCAGAGTCTCTACAGAACCGTCGGAATCAGGCTGAACTTTTTCAGAAGTTCCTTTAAGCGAAAGTTCTCCTTTATAGCAAATGAGAGTATACGCCATAATCAGTAATATGATATGTAATATTCCGAAGAATACGGAAGTGCTTGGCAGAAACATTTCAATACCTGTGATTAGCGCAATTGCTGATGCAAGAAGATAAGAATATTTTTCGTCGCCTAATATATCTGTTATACGTTTTTTGTTATTTATAAAAGACAAGATTATGCCGGCGCAAAACAATATAACATAAGCTACAATTTCTCCCTGCACAATAATGCCCGAGGTGAGAATATCATATAAACAATAAGGTTCTTCCGCCCTTGCAAGCGTAAAAATTTCTCTGAAAATGTGATTACAAAGCACCAATTGCGCTACGATATTCACAATTCCTATAATTATTCCTAATATAAAATACCATTTTCTTCCCAAAAATCCCGTAATCGCAAACGGATTTCGGTTTTCTCTTAATTCTTCCACATTCAACTCCTTTTATTCTTATCTTTCAAGATTAAGTCAATAATAGCATTTTTAATTGTTTGTGGCAACTGTTTTCGGCTTCAACTCTTTGAGATATTTTGTAATAAAAGAAAGCATAATAATACAAAGCGTAATGGCTGCAATCAAAAGCCCGAGCCAGAATCCTTTAAGCTGCAAGTTATACTTGAAAGCCAGAGAATACCCCAGCGGCAGGAACAGAAGCCAGTATGCCGTAAAATTTGAAAGCAGGACAACACCGGTCTTTTTTATGCCCTTGAAAATTCCGGCAAGTGCCACCTGAAGCCCGTCAAACACCTGAAATATTGATAAAATATACAAAACCGGAACACTGATTTCAATAAGTTTTGGGTCAATTGTGAAAAGTCCGACCAGAAATTCCGGAAAACTTGAAAACACAACGGAACTGCACAGCATAAATCCCACTGACATCACAAGACCTACAAAGGAATATCTTTTTAAATCGTAGAAATTTTCCGCCCCGTTTGCAAATCCAACCTTTACGGCAATCGCGTTTGAGATTGCAAGCGGCACCATAAATGAAATTGTTGTTAGCGTGCAAATGAGGTTTTGTGCGGCGGCATAAATTCCTGCAACGCGCCCCATTATTATTGCGACGCTGTTGAATGCGATAAATTCCACCATAATTGCCAGTGATATCGGAAGTCCTATTTTCAAAAGGCTTTTGTAATAATCGAATTCTTCATAATTTCTGAATTTCATTATTCTGAAACAGTAAATCAGCAAAGCAAGTCCCATAAAATATCTTACAAGAAAACTTGCAATCGCAAGACCCAGTACGCCCAATGAAGGTATGGGCCCCCAGCCTAATACAAGGACAATGTTCAAAATGACATTTAAAAATACCGAGAACACAGTAACAAGATTTGGCACAAGCACGATTTCAAATGCCTGTAAAAATTCTTTCAATGCAGCATGCAAATATCCGCCAAATGTCGCAAAAGCAGTTACAAACATGTATTCTTTTATGAGCGGCACAAGATTGGCTTCAAATTTCATAAAATCTATCAGCGGAATAAATGCCAGAACTGCAAGCATTATTATAAACCCGAGCAGCATTGAAAATTTTATTGAAGGATAAAAATATTTTTTCGCGCTCTTTCTCTCGCCCCTGTAATTTGACAACAGCGGCGAAACGCTTGCAATCAGACCTATTCCGAATGTTTGAATGCAGTTTGTGATGGCAGTTGCAATGCTGATTGCCGCAAGCGTGTCTGTTGAATGTCTTCCGGCAATCAAAACATCACCTGCGCCAATCAGTATGAAACCAAGGTTTCCCATGATTATCGGCAGGGCAATGTTTAATAATTCCTTTACGTAATGTCTGAATTGATTACTCATACGGTTTCTATTGTAACACTTTATATATTAATATCAAGCATTAAATTTTCACCGGATAATCCTTTGGATTTCCCAGCCGTTACGGTAAATTAAAATGGAACATGTTCTTCCTGTCGTTTTACATCTTGATTCAGCTTCTCTGTCGGATAGTTCAGGATTTTCGGGTTTTATACCTTTCTCATCGTATGTAAAAACAAATACATCTTTCCCAAGTACATTTGGTTTTTCAATTCCGTTTATATCAACAAAAATCATTCTTGTGGGTTCAGGAGTAATGGTTTCTGTGTATATCAAAAATAACAATAAAACGCCGTCAGATAAAATCGCAATCCAGCGGGTTCTAGGATTACAATAAGCTCCCGTGCCCTCACGTGTTCCGTTTGGTTGAAACCATGGGCTAAGATTCTCATCAGGATAAAACCTTCTGTTAGTACTGCACTCTCGCACTGTTTTTAAATATTTTTTCCAATATTGCTCGTAGTAATCCTTTCCGGCAGTTGACCCTTTGAATACTGTCTGAAAAAAATCTCCATTTTCATCTACGGACCTCATATAGCTTTGTGAAAGAACAGAATAAGTTTTCTTCAATTTTGAGGCAGTTACCTGTTTTTTATAATGCCCTACTATCATAGATAGCGTCATTGCTGCGACAATTCCTATAATTCCAAGGGTTATCAAAACTTCAGATAAGGTAAATCCGTAATTTTTCATGGTAAATTGTTCTCTTTTAGACTACATACATTAATTAATATACCACATAAAATGTATTTGTGAACAATAAGACTACAAAAATTTTACAATTGGGACGCAATATTTTTACAAAACGGAAAGAAAAAGGGCTTTCTCAAAATCAGCTTGCTGAAAAACTTGATATTTCACGTGAGCATCTGGCAAAAATAGAAACTGCAAAGCGTTGTGTAAGTTTAGGACTTTTAATTGATATTTCTGAGGCTCTGGAGATTCCGGTTAAAGATTTCTTTGACTTTTAATACACAAAAAGACCGATTTAAAAATCGGTCTTTTTAACTAATATCTGTCATCTCACACAGAGCATAAACATTAATCTTTCCCAGCGCCTCTATAACTCTCTAATTATTTATCCTAATCAATCAAAAGCGCCTTCTATATGCCCTTTCCAATACGCTGATGTGCCTCAGGCACCACCGGTTCTTTTGTAGAAGTCTTCAATGAAACCTGTGTTGAAGTTTCCGCTCATAAACACCGGATCTTCAATAATCGACTGGTGGAACGGAATTGTTGTTTCAACACCTGTAATGACATATTCTTTTAGTGCTCTGTACATTCTGCGGCGAGCTTCATTACGTGTTCTGCCCCAGCAAATAAGCTTTCCTATCATGCTGTCATAATACGGCGGAATTTTGTAATCCTGATATGCATGAGAATCCACTCTCACACCAAATCCGCCAGGCGTTACATACCCTGTAATCTGACCCGGATTCGGCATAAAGTCTTTTTCCGGATTTTCCGCATTGATACGGCATTCGATTGCATGTCCGCGAAGAATAATGTCATCCTGCGTAAAATCAAGCTTTTCGCCTGATGCAACCATTATTTGTTCTCTAACCAAATCAACATTTGAAATCATTTCGGTTACGCAATGTTCTACCTGAATTCGGGTATTCATTTCCATGAAATACCATTTGCCGTCGTGGTCAAGCAAAAATTCGCATGTGCCGGCACCTTCGTAATTAATCGCTTTCGCGGCTCTGACTGCTGCGGCGCCCATTTCTTTTCTTGTCGCTTCATCAATCGCCGGAGAAGGTGCTTCTTCCAGCAATTTCTGGTGGCGTCTTTGGATAGAACAGTCTCTTTCTCCAAGGTGAACCACATTTCCGTACTGGTCGCCCAAAATCTGAACTTCGATGTGACGCGGGTTTTCAAGGAATTTTTCCGCGTAAACATCAGGATTTCCAAAGAAATTCTGCGCTTCAGACTGGCAAAGGCTCATGTTTGTTTCAACTTCAGCATCAGAACGAACAATTCTCATGCCTTTCCCGCCACCGCCTGCCGTCGCTTTCAGGATAATCGGATATCCGGCTTTTTTTGCAAATTCTTTAACTTCTTCAGGAGTTTTTAAAATTCCTGTCCCCGGAGTTACCGGAACATTGTTCTCAATCATTGTTTTACGCGCAGTTGCTTTGTCGCCCATTTTACGCATAGCTTCTGATGTCGGTCCGATAAATTTTATCCCGTGTTTTTCGCAAATCTCTGCAAAATCAGCGCGTTCTGACATAAAGCCATAGCCCGGGTGAATTGCATCCGCACCTGATACTAAAGCGGCTGATATGATTGCCGGAATGCTTAAGTAGCTTTTTGCGCTCTGTGCAGGTCCGATGCAGTACGCTTCTGTTGCAAGCCTTACGTGAAGCGAATTCGCGTCAGCCTGAGAATAAATCGCAACTGTCGGAATTCCGATTTCTCTGCATGCTCTTATAATTCTTACTGCAATCTCCCCGCGGTTTGCTATTAATACTTTTTTAAACATCTTTTTCTATCCCTATAAAATAGTGAAAAGTGAATAAATACATCACTTTTCACTAATATTGATTGTCTATTCTATATACATTAAAACTTGTCCGAATTCAACAGGTTGTCCGTCTTCGACGCAAATTTCAACTATTTTTCCGGAAAATTCCGATTCGATTTCGTTCATAAGCTTCATTGCTTCAACAATACAAACAACATCGCCTTCTTTTACTGTCTGACCAACTTCAACAAACGGTTTTGCATCCGGCGAAGGTGATTTGTAAAAAGTTCCGACCATCGGAGAAGTCAGCGGTTTGCCGCGTTTAACTTCTTCCTTTGCCGCAGCCGGTTGTGCAACCGGAGCTGCTGCCGGTGCCGGCTGTGCCGCAGTTGTTGTTATAACAGGAGCTCCGGTTATAATTTCTTTGCGAAGAGTAATTGCCTGATCGCCGTCTTCCAGCGAAATTTCTGTTAATGATGCGTTAGACAATACTTTTGCAAGTTGTTCAATGTATTCAATATCAAATTTCATTTATATACCTTTCTGTTTGAGTGAAAAGTGAGAAGTGAAACGTGAAAAGTCCTTTACGTGATTTAATTTATCTTTCGCGATTCACAAATCACAGACTTATGCTCTGTCTAAATATTCGTTAGTTCTGGTGTCAACCCTGATTACATCTCCGTTTGAGATGAAGAACGGAACGTTAACAACAGCACCGGTTTCAAGTTTAGCCGGTTTTGTGCCGCCTTGAGCAGTGTTTCCTTTTTCTGCCGGAGGAGTGTCTACAACTTCAAGTTCAACGTGCGCCGGAATATCAACACCGATAATTCTTGATTCATGCATCAATACCTGAACATTCATGTTTTCTTTCAAGTATTTAAGCCCGTCGCCGATTTGAGCTTCTGTGAGGTGAAGCTGGTCGTATGTTTCGTTGTCCATCATCACGTAATCAGCGCCTTCTTTGTATAAATACTGCATTTCGCGTCTGTCAAGAGTTGCTTTGCCAACTTTTTCTCCTGCGCGGAAAGTTTTTTCAATAACCTGTCCGGTTTCAACGTTTTTCAGCTTTGAACGAACAAAAGCTGCGCCTTTGCCGGGTTTTACGTGTAAAAATTCAACAACAGACCATAAACCGTTGTCCAATTGAAGTGTCAAGCCTGTTTTTAAATCGTTTACTGAAATCATATTTTTCCCCTTTTTAAAGTATAATCATCTATTTGTAAAATGATTTTAGCACAAAAGTTTGAAACTTCAAATAATTGTTACAATTTAAGTATTTGATGTTAACATTAGAGTTTTCTTTTGAGTATAATTTCGTATCCGAGTAAAGTGCATATTTGCTGCAGTTCCGAGAATTTCAATCCGTTTCGCTTAACTTTGCAGGAAAAAGTGCTTTGCGGAATATCTTCGCCCGTCTGTTTTCGAATCAGGTTAAGCAGTAATTTTTGAGTGATGTGCCCTTTTGCCATGACAAGACGTAAGATTTCGTCATTGTTCCAGTCTGATATGTTCATACAAAAAGAGTATAAGGACTTGACAAATATTTCAAATTATGTACATTATATTGTATATATTAGTTTAATATTGAAATATTCAATATTAATTCATAAATTTAGGAGATTTTGATGAGAAAAAAATTATTCTTGCCGGGAAATGCAAAGCAGGAAAAAATCTTTGGCAAGAATAATTGCCACCATGCATTTACAATGGCTGAAGTTCTTATTGTTTTGGGTATTATCGGGATTATTGCAGCGTTGACTATTCCGAATTTGATGGGTATGTACCGTAAGTCTGTCGTTGAAACTTCTTTGAAAAAGTTTTATACAGCTGTAAATCAGGCTATATTACTTTCAGTTCACAAACATGAGGCTGTAAGATTCTGGTCTTTTGCACCCGAAAATACTCCTGAAAGTATTGAACAGTGGTTTAATCGTTATTTTGGCGGATTTTTTAATACTTTAAGGGCCGGTAAATATAAGATTGACGGCAAAGATTACTTTACGCTGTTTTTTGAGGACGGTTCGGGAGCTTACCTTGATTATATGGGGCATGACTGGTTTTTCTGTACTGAAGTTAAGGCATTGGAAAATTTTGAAGAAAATCACGGCCGCAAATGCTTCAAATTCGGATTTTATCCAAACTATTCAAGAGAGCAAGCACCTAAATTTCAGAAATGCTATGCTTCGTACAACTACTCGGACAAAGGGGTTGAACCTTATGTAAGCTTGCTGAATAAAAATGCTGACGGAACAATTCCGACAGGAGAGAGATTCTGTACTGAAGCTAAAGACTTGTATACGCAAAAGCTTTATTCAAAAATTATTCAGTTGAATGGCTGGCAAATTCCTAAAGATTATCCTGTGAAGTTTTAGTTTTTCATGCTACCATTGAGATATGGCAGAAGGACAGGTTTATAAAATTCATTCGGATTTTTACTACATTGACAACGGTGTGGAAGTTTTTGAGTGCAAAGTACGCGAAGTTCTGAAAAAGCGTAAAGAACGGATTCTTGTTGGAGATTTTGTAGAGTTTGAGAATGGTTATATTGAAGAGATTATTCCGCGCAAAAATTACATCAGCAGACCGGCTGTTTCAAATATCGACCAGATAATAATTGTGTCTGCACTCAAAGAGCCGGATTTGAATTTTCAACAGTTAAACCGCTATATTGCGCTTGCAAAATACTACGAAATCCCGCCGGTATTGTGTTTTAATAAAAACGATTTGAATTTCGATAAATGTCTGAAGAAAAGAATTCATGATATATATGAAAAACTCGGTTTTGAAATAGTTTATACCTCAGCCACCGAACACAGCGGGATAAAAGCTTTTGAGAGGGTTTTAAAAGATAAAACAAGTGTTCTTTGCGGAAATTCAGGAGTTGGAAAGTCGAGCCTTGTGAATGCAATCAATCCGGATTTGAACATTCGCACCAAAGAGGTCAGCGAGAAAACCCAGCGCGGAACCCACACAACAAGGCATTGCGAAATAATCAAAATCAATGAAACTTCCCGAATAGTTGATACCCCAGGATTCAGTAATGTGAAATTTGATTTTATTCTGCCGGCGGATGTGGATTTGCTTTTTTGCGAACTGGCACAGCTTCGCGACGGGTGCAAATACGCAGACTGCCTCCATTTTCATGAAGACGGCTGCAATGTGCTTGCGCATCTGGATGAAATTGATGAATCCCGATATGACAGCTACCTTGCTTTTGTAAATGAGGCAAAAGAGTATAAAGAAAGAATTAAATATGAAGGCCGCAAAACAGAGCATTCCAAAAAGTTTGTGAACAATCGAGAAGTTGCAAAAATCAGCGGCAAAAAGCGAGAAAGCGCCCGCAACACTTTAAAACAAAAAATTATCAGGGAAATTGACAATGAAGATGAATGATTTAATAGAGATTATCGACAAAAAATTGGATGAATATCTGAAGATTTCTTATCCGCAAAAGATTTTTAAATCAATGAAGTATACGGTGCTTTTGCCAGGTAAAAGGCTAAGACCTGTTATGTGCCTTGAGGCGGCGAGGCTTTTCGGCGCGGATATAGAAGACGCTTTGCCGACTGCATGTGCTGTTGAAATGCTGCATTCGCAAACTTTAATTCATGACGATTTGCCCTGTATGGATAATGACGATTACAGACGCGGAAAACTTACCAATCACAAGGTTTTCGGAGAAGCCATGGCCGTTCTTGCGGGAGATGCGCTTTTGACTTTTGCGCCGCAAATTATTTTGAAAAATTCCAAAAATTTGGATAGAGAAAAACTTTTAAAAATTATGGAAGAATATTTTCAAGCCGCAGGTGCATACGGCGTCATCGCAGGTCAAGTTATGGATATTGAGGCCGAAAAAATCTATTCTGCGGCCGCTCTGTATGATGCGGAAGAAAAATTTAATAAGGACGATGAAGAACTTTTGCATTTTATCCACCTTCATAAAACTTCAGACCTGTTTAAACTGGCCCTCAGAACAGGCGCGATAATAGGCGGGGCTGATGATAAAGGGCTTTCGGCGCTTACGAAATTCGGCGAAAAACTCGGTATAGCTTTTCAAATTGCTGATGATATTCTGGATGAAACCTCAACCTTTGAGACAATGGGCAAGACGCTCGGAAAAGACAAAGCCGCCGGAAAATTGACATACATAAGCCTATACGGATTGGAAAAAGCGCGCGCGGATTTGAATGCTCTGATTGATAAGTGTTTTGAGATATTGTCGGAAAACGGTTTGCAATCTGAAATATTTGAAAATATTTTGAACAAAATCAGAAAATGCTAATAGATTTTATCGAATGATTTGAATTTTTGTAAATAGATTTGCACTGCGCATGTGCTTGTGATATCATAATATTACCCGACAAGAGGGCTGGAAAGAATAAAGAGAGCAGGATTTTAATGATTAACAATATTGTAAATAATGGTTATGAAGCATTGTTGGCCGGAGTTTTGGCCGCATTTTTTGCGCAGGTGATTAAGTTTTTTATATTTACAATACAATCTAAAAAAATCAATTTTAAAATTTTCACAACCACAGGCGGGATGCCAAGTTCTCATTCCGCAGGTGTTATGGGGCTTTCGACATCTGTCGGCTTAATTGGCGGGTTTGATTCTTTAACTTTTGCCGTTGCTTTTGGCGCGGCGCTGATTACAATGTATGATGCGGCCGGCGTAAGACGTGCTGCCGGAAAAACAGCAGCATGCTTAAATCGAATGATGGACGACTTTTACAACAATGACGTTCAGGCTATCGGAGGAAAATTGAAAGAACTTCTCGGCCACACTCCGTTTGAAGTTATCATGGGTGCAATTTTCGGTGTGCTTTTTGCGTACTTTTTCCATCAGTATTTGATTGGATAGGATTGAAGCAGGTGAAGGGTGAAAAGACCGTATCAGATTTGTGCGTTCGATAAATCTTATTTGTATCGTATTTATAAAAACTAAAACCGCAGAATCTCAAGAATAAAAATCCTGAAACCGACTTTCCCCTTTTCACCTCTCACTTTTCACCCAAACTCCCTCTTGCCTTTTTTTATTTTCCATGTAATAATATAATCGTTGAGGGTTTATAGAGCAAATCTATATCCGAAGTTTCTACCCTTAGGAAAGAAAGAGATACTCAAAATAGATGGGTGTTGAGGAATTTAATTACAAGTATATAAAAGATAATGCAAGCGCCGGAAGCTGGAGACGCGGTTATGAATACCATTTGAAAGATATGGTGTTCGATACTTACCCTGAAAAAAACTTCTACATGGGAAAAGTAAAAGGCAACTTTCAGGAATTTTATAAAACCGACCTGATATTCAAAAAGAACAAGGTCGAAGCCCGCTGCAACTGTCCGCTCAAAGAAGAATGGTGCAAGCATGCCGTTGCGGTTGCTCTAAAAGCAATTGATGAGCATGCCTATGAAGACTGGCTCGAGACTAAATTCGGCATAGAACCGAATTTTCCTGATGAAAATACCGCTCTCACAGAGCCTCCAAAAGGAAATTATATTTTCCATTTTAACTCAAAACGCAAGGCAAACTTTTTCTCAATCCTTGTCATGTCCCGAGAAACCGGCAAGGTTGTAAGGCAAATTGAACCAATCCTGAGAGCGCTTATTGAAGCACAAAAACAGGACAAATCTTTTGAGCTAAACAATTCACAAAAAGTCGAAGTCGCAATATTCCAACAGCTTTTGACCGTCTCAAGACAGGATAAAAAAGCCGGCTGGTATGATATTCCGATAACAAAATTCGGCCCGCTGTTTACTCTTCTTGCAAAAGCCGATGAAGTTCTGGATGAAAAAACCAAAGACAGACTAAAATTTGTAGATGAAGAATGGAAACTGAAACTTTACGTCAATACCGGCGCTCAAGGAGCGATTTTGCTTTCTCTTGAATGGATAAGACCGGACAGAGATGACGTAATCCCGTTTGAAGAAGTCCGCTATTTTTCACGTCATTTGAAATGGGGCAGATATAAAAATCTTATATTCCCGACAAATGTCGCAATGCAGGCACTGCCGCAAAACCTTATCAAATCAACTTTTACTGATTTGAAAGATTCTGACGGCGGAAAATTTATCTACGAAGAACTTCCAAAGCTTCGCGAAATCATGGATGTCGAAATAGATGAAAATATAAGCAAACTTATGCTTGAAGAGCGTCCGCCGGTTAATGTCGTAACGCTCGGCATCGATTATGACCAGTCTTTGAAAGCGACTCTGGAATTTGAATATGACGGTGTGAAAGTTCCGTTTTCAAAATCAGCGGAATTGACGCCTTATATCACAATCAAAAAGCCCGGTGAGGATTTTGTTTACTGGATAAAAAGAAACTACAAACATGAAGCAGAATCATATCAAATGCTTCTGGCATGCCGTTTTGTACCTATGCAAACAAACAATCTTGCGCTTGAAAAAGAAAACGCAATAGATTTTTACAACTATTACATCAAACAAGCGGGAGACGGCTGGAGATTTGAAGAAAAAGACGACATGAATTTCTTCAAACTTATGGATAATCCCTTCAGACTGTGCGCAAAAATTGATTTTAGCGAAGATGCCTCAGACAGCTTTGATATCACGCTCTACGGTCAGGCCGGAGATGAAATTATTTCGTTCAACGATATTTACGAAACAATCCAGAGCGGCGAAAAGTACAGCAGAATCAGAAGTCTGGGGTTTGTGGAATTTCCTGCGCAAAATATTTATGCGCTTATGCGTGCGTTCAACTCATTCGATGTTTACAGAAACGCTGATGATAAATTTACCGTAAAAACCTATCGTGCAGGCTTAATCAGCGAAATGAAAAACCTTGATGTTGATTTGGTGTTGAGTGAAGAGTTTGAAAAATTCTGGACGCAAATGTCGTCTTTCTCAACCGCTGACGGACATGACCTTCCTGACAATATCAATGCGGAATTCCGCGAATACCAGATTAAAGGCTTTGGCTGGCTCTGGTTTATGTATAAATACGGACTTAACGGAATTCTGGCCGACGATATGGGGCTTGGTAAAACTTTGCAGGCGCTTGCCGCAATCCAAAAAGCAAAAGAAGTCGACGGACCTGCTCCGACCCTTGTAATCTGTCCGACAACAGTTGTTTTCAACTGGGAATCTGAAATTCAGAAGTTTGCACCGACTTTATCATGTTTGAAACTTGCAGGCGTTGAAAGAAAGAATTTCTTCAAAGAAATCCCGAACCATGATGTCGTGATTACAAGCTACGCGCTTGTGCGCCGTGATATCGAAAAACTTCAGAAATATAATTTCAGATACGTAATTCTCGATGAATCGCAAAATATTAAAAACGCGCTTTCTCAAACCGCGCAGGCCGTGAAAAAAATTAATGCAGACCACAAACTGGCGCTTTCAGGCACTCCGATTGAAAATAAACTTGAAGAACTCTGGTCAGTTTTTGATTTTCTGATGCCGGGATTCTTGATGAGCATATCGGAATTCAATTTCAGATATGTAAATCCGATTATGGAGCGGGCTGACAAAACTGTTGAAAAACGTTTGAAATTGCAGATTTATCCGTTCATTCTTCGCCGTATGAAGCGCGATGTTGCAAAAGATTTGCCGGATAAAGTCGAAAACATCGCCTACTGCGAACTTTCTGATGAACAAAAAGACTTTTATCTTCAGGTTCTTGACAGCACAAAAGAAGAACTGTTTAAATCAATTGAAGAAAACGGGCTTGAAAAAAGCAGACTTTCTATATTCTCAGCCCTTCTCAGACTGCGTCAAATCTGCTGCCATCCGCGGCTTTATGACAAAGAAAACGTTAAACATGTTATGTCTTCCGGGAAGTTTGAAAAACTTAAAGTTATGCTGGAAGAAATTATCTCGGAAGGCCACAGAGTTCTTTTGTTCAGCCAGTTTGTCAACATGCTGGATATCGTAAAAGGCTGGCTTGAGCGCGAAGGAATTGACTATGAATACCTGACCGGAAAAACCAAAGACCGTCAGGCAGCAGTTGAAAGATTTAACAACAGCAATATTCCAATATTCTTAATCAGCTTGAAAGCCGGCGGTACGGGCTTGAACCTGACAGGTGCGGATTACGTAATCCATTACGACCCGTGGTGGAATCCGGCGGTCGAAGATCAGGCAACCGACCGTGCGTACCGTATCGGGCAAACGAAAAAGGTTTTTGTTTACAGACTTATTACCAAAAATACGGTTGAAGAAAAAATTCAAAAACTCAAAACTGTCAAACGCAACCTTGTGGACAGCGTTATCTCGGTTGACAGAAATATTGTCAAATCTCTTACGATGGACGATATCAGAGAGATTTTCTCAACGGATTAAACTTTGTTTTATTGAGAATATGTGCAAACTGAATTTTGCCGCATAGCCGCTAAACGAAAATAGTTATTTCAAAAACGGGAAGAGTTTCAGATCTTCCCGTTTTGTCTTGCTTTGTTGATTTTTAGAAATTTATGACCGAATTTATTTCAGGAAATCTTTCCAGTAGGTTCCGCCCTCTCCGTCAGGACGAGTGTCGGAAAGCGCGTAATATCCGCAGGTGTAAGTTGCAGAATTTCTTGAATAAGAACATTCTGTTGACGGGTCTTCCAAATCCGCTCCATAAGATGTTAAGCTGTTTCCAATGTATGGAATAACCGTTCCTTTGGATGTAAATGTAAATACAAACCAGTCATAGCCGTATTTATTCGGGCCTTTTTTGCCGTTTGTGTCAACGCATATTTTAGGACCGTTCGGAGCATTTGCGACCACGCCTGTCAGGTTGTTGTCCATTACAAAAAATCTTCCTGCAATGTCGCTCATAATTATACTTTCATCGCAGGGTTGAGATGATGTATTAGATCCGTTCAGTGCGGCCGGAATGTATCCGAGCATCCGTTTGTATACATCTTTTCTATATTCGCCTTCTTCTGTATTACTCATAGAGCCTGTTGCGCCAGCCTGCCCGTTAAAATATTGCATAAAAAGTTTCAACATATATGTTGATTCCATTTCTTCTGTGCCGGCTTGTGGGTCGCCAAGATTTTTGCTGTATTCATGCACCGTAATGTTTTCTTTTGCCTCAAAAAGTTTTTCGGCATTGTTCAAATCGCTGTACATCTTGAGAAATTGCGTGTGCAAAACCCGCTTCTCATGATTTTTTATCAACTGGGGAATTGTCAGTGCCGCAACAATCCCGATGATGCCAAGGGTTATCAAAACCTCAGCCATTGTAAATGCCCTCTGACGCAATGACAAATTAATGCTCTTTTTCACAAAATCAGCATTGCTTGTAAAAATCCCTGTAAAATCAGATAAAAAAATCCGTTTTAAAAATGAATCAAAGTGGTTGAAACCCTTGCTATTAGCGGATTTGACGGGGGGGGGGGCAAGTAATAAAACTGTCTTCTCTATGCATTTCTACCTCCATTTCCTCTTTAAATTATGAATTATTTTTCAAGTTTTGTCAAGCGTTTGAAGTTTTTTTAGCGAAAGTTGCAGGTATTCTTATAAAGGTAAATTTTGCATGCAAAACCGTAGGCTCAAACTCCGAAATTTTGGTTTTTGGCCGGATTACTCATACCTTAGAGCGTCAATCGGATTTAGAAGGGATGCTTTGTAAGCCGGATAAAATCCCGCAAGAATTCCGATAAGCCCTGAAACGCTTAACGACAGAATTATCGGGAAACCTGAAATTACAATGTCCATTTTTCCTATAATATGTACTATTTGCGCGCCCATAACCCCTAGAATTACCCCGATTAAGCCGCCGCTGATTGACAGCAAAAACGATTCAATCAAAAATTGAATTCGGATATCAGACGCCTTTGCCCCGATTGCCATGCGGATTCCGATTTCTTTTGTGCGCTCTGTGACTGACACGAGCATAATGTTCATGATGCCGATGCCGCCGACTATCAATGAAATTGACGCGATGACACCAAGAAACACTGACATTGCTTTGGCGGAAGATTTTATGGTTTCCTGCATCTCCGCAAGGTTGCGTATTTCAAAATCATCGTCCTGAGTTTTTCCGATGTGATGACGGCGTCTTAAAATATCGTAAATGTCGGATTGAGCAATACTCAACGCCTCTTCGCTCTGCGCTTTTACGTTAATCATCTTGACGGTTCCGGGAAAATCCGTCCCGAAAACCTTTTTCTGTGCTGTCGTAATCGGTATGAAAACCAAATCATCCTGATCCATTCCCATCCCGCTTTCGCCTTTGATTTTCAAAAGCCCGATGACTTTAAAGGGTACATTTCCGATTCTTATCGTTTTGTTGATAGGGTCCATATCGCCAAAAAGTTCTGTGGCAACTGTGTTTCCGACAATTGCAACTTTGGTGTTGTTTTTAATATCTTCAGGAAGAAAATTTCTTCCTGATATAATTTCGTAATTTCTTATAAATAAATACGACGCATTTGTGCCCGCAACGCTCGTTGACCAGTTCTGATTGCCGTAGGTGAGTTGTTTTGCTTCCGCTGAATACGGTGCGACTGCCAAAACTCCGTTTGCATTGTTTTCGATTGTTTCTGCATCTTTTAATGTCAGGGTCGGCTTTGTGCCCGAACCCATTCTGACCCCGCCTGAAGTTGCGGAACTGGAACGAATCATAAGAAGATTGCTGCCCATGGATTCCATATCGCGGATTATTTTTTCGCTTGTCCCTGAACCTATCGCAAGCATTATGATTACTGCGCCGACCCCGATTATTATCCCGAGCGAGGTTAGCATTGAGCGCATTTTGTTTATTTTTAATGACACGATTGCCATTTTTAGTGTTGATTTGAAGTCGATCATTTGGAGTCCTTTTGAGTGAAAAGTGAAAGGTGAGAAGTTCTTATCAAGATGTAGATTTGATAAAATGTCCGAATATCTGATTTATGAAATGAACTTTTCACTTTTCACTTTTTACCTTTCACTTAATACGGTATCGTCGTATGTTCGTTTAGAGTGTCCGACACGATGTTCCCGTCCTTAAACCGGACAACGCGTTTGCAGTATTGCGCGATGTCGGGTTCATGGGTTACGAGAATAATGGTTTTTCCCATTTCTTTGTTGAGGTTTACAAAAAATTCCATAACCTCAATACTTGTTTTTGTGTCTAAGTTTCCTGTGGGTTCATCCGCAAGAATTAATGGCGGGTCATTAACTATCGCGCGCGCAATCGCAACACGCTGTTGCTGGCCGCCTGACATCTGGTTTGGCATATGATCTTCACGCGATTCAAGCCCTACAATCTTTAGCGCCTGTTTTGCCCTTATTATACGCTCTTCTTCGGCCAGACCCTTGTATATCATCGGCAATTCGACGTTTTCCAGCGCAGACGTGCGCGATATAAGGTTAAAGCCCTGAAAAACAAATCCCATTTTAAGATTCCTCACATCGGCAAGTGCATTGGCATCAAGTGAAAGCATATCAATTCCGTCAAGATAGTAGCTTCCGGAATTGGGCTTGTCAAGAGTGCCTAACATGTTCATAAAAGTGGATTTGCCCGACCCCGAAGTTCCCATAATCGCAACAAATTCTCCGTTTTCGACACTCAGACTGACGCCGTTAAGCGCATTAAAGCTGTCTTCGCCGGTTTTGTATGTTTTTATTGCATTTTTGACTTCTATGAGTGCCATTTGTTTCCTTTGTTTTAATTTTTCATACTGTTAAAACATTCTGGGGCCGCGGCGCATGTTGCGTGCGCCCTGATTGTGAGAATTCGTACCTTTTATGCCTGTAATCAGGTTTGCGTTTTCGGCGATTCCTTTTGAGCGGATTTCCGTGAAATTGTCGTCGCTTGCGCCGGTTTGGATATCATATCGGACAGGTTTTTTATTTTCAAGAATCCAGATTCCCTGATTTTTGTATTTTGTGCCGTTTGTTTCGGGCGTGAATTTCAGCGCAATGTTTGGCGCGCAAAGCACGTTTTCGCTTTTGTTTGTTATGATTGAAACGTTTGCTGTCATTCCTGGTTTAAGTTTCAGGTCGTTATTTTCAACATCAACTATGACGGAATAAGTTACGACGTTGTTCGTGTTTGTGGATTCAAGTCGGACTTGCGTCACTTTTCCCTCAAAAACGCTGTCGGCATACCCGTCGAGTGTGTAGGTAACGTCTTGCCCTTCACTGACTTTTCCGATGTCGGCCTCTGAGACATTTACTTCAATCTGCATTTTTGTTAAGTCCTGCGCGATTGTGAAAAGTTCAGGCGCCTGAAAACTTGCTGCAACCGGCTGGCCAAGGTCGATTTTACGTGCGATTACGGTGCCGTCAACAGGGGCGATGATTTTTGTGTAGCCGAGGTTTGTCATTGCAGTTTTTAGCGAGGCTTGAAACTGTGATATTTGTGCGCGAGCTGCGTTTATTTGTGCCAAATCAGATTTATATGTGCTTTCCATCTGGTCTAACTCGCTACGCGGGATAAAGTTTTTGGCATATAAATTTTTGTAGCGCTCGTACATTTTTCTGTCATATTCGGTTGTGGCCTGAAGTTTTGTAAGGTTTGCCTGCGCGTTTGCAATTTGGGCCTGATTTTGTTGGACGGTTGCTTCAAAGTTTGCGGGGTCAATTTGCGCTAAAAGTTGGCCTTTTTTGACTTCGGAATTGAAGTCGGCATAGATTTCTTTTATAAGGCCTGATACGGTTGAGCCGACGCTTACGGTGTTTACGGGATTGATTGTGCCTGACGCTTCGACAATCTCGGTTATTGTGCAGCGCGAGAGTGGTTTGGTTTCGTAGTGAACCTGATGTTTAAGTATTATTGCTGTTGTTATGCCGGCTGCAAGTGCGGCGGCAGTCAGACCTAATGCTATATATCTTTTTTTTATGTTCATTAATCTTTGTCCTCTAGTTTTACTTTCACATCGGGTTTGAGTGCAATCGCCTGTTCGAGCGCGGCTCTTGCAACGTTATAATTGTAAACCGCTTCGACATAAGCTTGTTGTGCGTTGTTGTAATTGACTTTGGCATCCTGCAACTCTATGTAATCGCCGATTCCGACGTAATATCTGCCGTCGGCAAGCTCAAGATTTTCTAACGTCTGCCTGACCTTCACGGCAAGAAGTGGTATTTGTTTTTCCAATTGTATCATGTCAATGTAGGCTGACTGAACTTCAAAATAGATGTTTTGTTTCAGTAAATCTATTTCGTTTTGGGCAATGTCTACCTGAATTTTTCCGGCTTCGATTTCGTTCTTTTTGCCCATGATGTTGACCGAACTTTTCAGACCGATTCCAAGGTTGAAGGAGTTGGTTGAATTTATATCGCGAAAACCGTAGCCGGCGGTTCCTGTGAGTTCCGGATAGTATTCTCGTTTTATGTAAAGCAGGGACTGCTTCATTGCTTTGAGCGTGTTTTCGTATGCTTTTAAATCAGGCCGGTTTTCAACAGCCAACTCGACCGCTTTTTCAAATGTATACGGAAAGGGTTTGAAGTTGAAATTTTCCATTACATCAAGTTTTTCAACAGATGAAGTCAGCGTTGCATCGGTGATGTTATCGGGAAGAGTGCTTAAATCCTTTTTTTCTGAAATTTTTTCAAGGTTGACGGGGATTTCGTTGCGTTTGAAGTTGAAAGTTTCGGTGTTTTTGATTTCGTAATTCGGGGCGTAGGCGATGTACATTGAATTGTTAAGTTTAACAAGCGCGTTTTGATAGGTTTTTATTGACTGGACAAGGGTTACTTTTGAGTCGCTCAGATAAACTTCTGAGTTTACAAGGTCGATTTTAGATTTAATTCCTTCATCAAAATATGCTTTTGTGCGCTGGTAATTTCTTTCGTTAATCTGAACGTTTGCGCGGTTAACATCGACTTTTGCTTTTGCGGCCAAAACTCCGTAATAGTTGTTTTTTACCGTGTAAATCGTTGAAAGCACTGTGTTGTCAAAATTGAATTGTGAGGCAATTTTGTTGAATTTCTGCATTCTTATGCGCGCGTTGGTTTTTCCAAAGTTCCAGATAAGCTGGTTTACCGAGGCTTCTGCGCTGTAGTAATTGCTGTTGGTATTTCTTATATTGTTGTGATTGTCGTTGTAATAGAGGCCTGTGCCAACGCCGATAGTCGGGAAGTAGGAAGATTTTGCGATATTGACATCTGTTTTGCTCAATCTGTAATTGTATCGGGATTTTTTGACTGCGGTGCTGTTTTTCAGCGCAATATCAATACAATCTTCAAGTGAAAGAACTGTTCCTTTTTGCACTGCCGCAACTTCTGCAGCAAAGCAGGGAGTAAACGATATTAATAAGCCTGTAATTATAATGACCGTTTTTATTTTATTTGTAAATTTCAAACGTAAAATTTCCTCAAAAATTTGCCTTCAATGATTAAACGATTTTAATATAAATTTTGTTCATTTTTATCATTTAACAGGATTAAATTGTTAAAAAAGCCTTGCAAATTAAAATTTATCTGTCTTTAATTGTCCAGAAGTCGTGCTGGAACATTACAAGAAACGGGATTAATTCTAACCTTCCTACAAGCATTGAAATAACCATGATTATTTTAGTTGAGTTGTGGACAGTCTCGTAAGAACCCATCGGGCCTATTATATTACCAAAAGCAGGCCCGACATTACCCAGTGCGGCGATTGAACTTGTGATACCGATTGTGGTGTTTTGTTCAATAATTGTTATCAAAAATGCTCCGATTGCAAAACACAGAAAATAAAAGAATACGAACACAACAGTTTGGTTCAAAATATCGTTCGGGATAATTGTGTTATCAATTTTTACGTTCAAAACAGCATTAGGGTGAAGGATTTTAGTAAGAGCGTTTTTCATTGATTTGTATATCAAAATCCATCTTGTCATTTTGATGCCGCCGCCGGCAGAACTTGCGCATGAGCCCATAAACATTACGGTAAACAAAAGCGCCTGCGGAAGAAAATCCCATTTCGCATAATCAACATTTGCGCTTCCGGTTGACGTTGTGATACTTATAACCTGATAAAGAGCATCCGTTACGGCCTGTTTTATTTCATATCCGCTTGTCAGAACAAGTGAAATTGCAATCAGTCCGGCCATTATGAGAATCAGGCCTGTATAAGTTTTAAATTCTTCATTTTTAAAAAACAGAGATGGTTTTCTTTGTGTCAGAACCTTGTATTGCAGAATAAAGCTTGCGCCGGCCAGAAACATAAAAACAATACAAATCCATGATATTATATTTGAATGATATCCTGCAATTCCTTCCGGATTTGGAGAAAATCCGCCTGCCGCAAGGGTTGAAAGGGATGTGCACACCGAATCAAACCAGGGCATTCCCGCCCAGTGAAGAAGTCCGACTTCAATTATCGTAAGTCCGATATAAATTTTCCACAAGGCTGATGCTGTATTTCGGATTCTTGGAGTGATTTTGTCCTCTGTCGGTCCCGGGGCTTCTGCAAAGAACATCTGGCGGCCGGCAACTGCAAATTGCGGCAGAATCGCGATAAACAACACGATAATTCCTAAGCCCCCGAGCCACTGTGTCAGCGAGCGCCAGAAAAAGAATGTTTTTGGGAAATCAAAGTTTGTCAATATAGTTGCACCGGTCGTTGTGATTCCGGAAACTGCTTCAAACAAAGCATTTATCGGGCTTAGACCATAAAATAAAAACGGCAGGCCTGCTATAATTCCGAAGGTTATCCATGAAAGTGCAACAATAAAAAGCGCTTCTGATTTTTTAATATCGTTTAAATTTTCGATTTTATACGCGTTTTTGACAAATTTCCTAAGGCTGTATCCTGCAATGATTGAAAACACGCCGGCTGTGAAAAACGGCAGAATTGAAACGTAATCTTTATAAATTATTGCAACAATTATCGGCAGAAGGATTACAAGTCCGATGTATTTCAATATAATGCCAAGTGCATTTGCAATATAATTTAAGCGCATACTAATTTACCTTGAAAAATTCTTTAATATCCTGAGCATCTTCCGCTTTTGTAAATATAATCAGAACATCTCCTACATGAAGTTCAACATCACCCTTTGGAATAATAACAGTCTTTTTGCGTTCGATAATGCCGATAATTGCATGTTTTGGAAGACGCAGTTCCATAATTTTCTTCCCGCTGAATTCCGGCAGAACACCAATTTCCAAAACTTCGCCCTGACCCTGTTCTACGGTTGCCAGAATGTCAACATCATTTTCCTGCAAATCGTTTCGAACTTCGTTCAATGCTGAATTTTTCGGAGAAATCGCAATGTCTATTCCGACTTTTTCAAACAGCGGAATGTTTAAAACTTTTGAAACCCTTGCAATAACACGTTTTACGCCTAATTGTTTGGCAAGAAGCGAGCAAAGAAGATTTCTCTCGTCGTTATTTGTAACGCTTATTACAACGTCAGAGGAGCCGATGTCTTCTTCATCCAAAAGCTTCAAATCCGTTCCGTCTCCGTTTATCACAAGAGTATTGCTCAATTCTTCTGCCAGACAGTGGCATCTTTCAAGATTTTTTTCTATGATTTTTGTTTTGATTTTGACAGCCTCAAGGCTTTTTGCAAGCATCAAGCCGACATTGCCGCCGCCGATTATCGCAACATTTTTGACATATTCTTTTTCATGGAAAAATGTTCCTGCCAATATGTCCAGAGAGTGCGAAGTTCCCATAAATATGAGTTTGTCCTCCGCCTCGATTTCGGTCTCACCGTTCGGGATAAAAAGCTGGCAGCAACGGGTTATCCCGACAATCAGTGTGTTTTTGGTAAATCCGACATCTTTGATTTTCTTGCCTACAATCGGCGAATTCTCTCTGACTTTGTATTCAAGAAGTCTTGCTTTGCCGTCTGCAAAATTTTCAACATCAAGCGCATGCGCTACCGTTACGATTCGGAAAATTTCCTGCGTCAAAAGTTCTTCCGGCCAGATTATGTAATCTATGAAAACATCGGTGTAAAAATCGTCGTTTTTTTCATAAGTTAATGTGTTTTTGTATTCTTCTTTGCTTACAAAACAGATTGTCCGGATTTTGCCGTAACGTTTTGCCGCAAGACAGGCTACAATGTTGATTTCATCCATTCCTGTGCAGGCGATGAATATGTCTGCGTTTTTTATGTCAGCGCATTTCAAAACTTCAAGGTCTGAAGCGTTTCCCTGAATAAAACTGATATCAAGTTTGTTGAACTCATCAGTACGGTTTTCTTCCTTGTCTATTATTGTAATGTCATGGTCTTCAAAGAATTCTGTAGCCAGTAGACATCCTACTTCTGTTGCGCCGTAAATAATTATTTTCATTATAAGTAAACTTTAACGCAAAGTAGAAATTTTTACAAGTTGTCCGGCAATTACTCTTATCCCGCACTCTAAAACTTTCGCGCACCTCAGGCAAATTGCAAAAGAGCGAAGATAATAAGGTTTTGCACTAATTGAAGCGCAAGGATTGCAACAATCGGCGAAATATCTATCATTCCAATGGGTGGAATAAAGCGTCTGAAAATGTTAAGATAAACATCTGTCACTTCGCGCACAAATTTCCATGGCTGTAAATCCCATCTTACTGTCGGAATCCAGCTTAAGAAAATTCTTCCGATAATCAGAATGTAAAATATTAAAAATATATTGTTTATGCCGTAAATTAAGCCTCTAATCATAATTGTCCTTTGAGCGAATTACATTTGTGAACTTTTTTTAGTGTTTGCGCAATTACAATTTTCGCGTTCTGCAGGAATTTTTTCAATCATCTTGAAGAGCAATGTTTTCAAGTTTGAAAGGTTGTTGTTGAAAACTTCAATAACTTCATGGTGCGAAACCGGCGGAACATCTCCCACAAGGCCTGCATCGTAGTCTGTAATAAGCGAAATATTAACCGGACACATATCCATTTCTTTGACAAGATAGTTTTCCGGGAAAGCTGTCATGTTGATAACTTCCCAGCCCTGATTTGTGAAGAATTTTGATTCTGCTTTTGTTGAAAATCTCGGTCCGTTGATGACAACAACAGTTCCGGTTTTATGTACTGTAATTCCGAGTTCTTTTCCGGTTTCGATTGCAAGGTTTCTAAGTTCGGGGCAGTAAGTTTCTGCTGCAGACGGATGGGTAACAATCGGGCCTTCGAAGAATGTTGATTTTCTGCCGTCAGTCCAGTCTACAAACTGGTCGCAGATTACAAAATCGCCGGGTTTAACGTGTTTTTGAAGGCTTCCGGCGGCACATGGCGAAATAACTCTTTCAACGCCGACAGATTTCATCGCCCAGACATTTGCACGGTAATTGAGAAGGTGCGGCAAAATGGTATGATTGCGGCCATGGCGCGGCATAAATGCTACTTTATGCGCCCCGATTGTTCCGATAAAAAGATTGTCACTCGGCATACCGTAAGGTGTTTCAACCCTTACTTCTTCAATATTATCAAGAAATTTGTAAAATCCTGAACCGCCAAATACACCGATTGTTGCCAATTTTTTATTTTCCATTTCCGTCTCCTTAAAGTTTTTTGTATCCGTAAAATGATTTTAGCATGAAAAAATAAAAAGTGAAAAGGGGATTAAGTGAAAGGTGAGGGGTGAAAGGTGAAAAGTCCGTTACGTTATGTTTGGGTTAATGAATAGTTTGCTACAACAATTAATATTAATAAAATTTCATAAGGACTGTATCCTGAAATGAACTTTTCACCTTTCACCCCTCACCTTTCTCTTAACTCTCGCCCTCTTGACAAAATAAATGTAAAATTTACATTTGCAAAACTTTTGCGGGACGCGGGTTTTGGCGAGTTGGGCTTTTTTGAGGGTTGAAATTTAAAATTTTTGTAATATTATGTTGGTATGAATTAAATTCTTGAAAGTTAAATCCTTGAAAAAAGAGGGAGAGAAAATTAACTTTTAAGAATTCACAATTTACAACCAGAGGATTACATTTTGAAAAAACTATTACTAGTCACTGTTGCGCTTATGTGCATGATTTGTTGTGCTCCGGCACAGGCATCAGACGTAAACACGGTGAAAGCAGCGATAGTCAAACATGCCCTTGAGATGGGCGTAGACCCTGCAATTGCCCTGTCTATAGCAAGAACCGAATCCGGTTTCAGGCACGAAGCCCGCAGCAGCCACGGTGCAGTAGGTGTATTTCAATTAATGCCTTCCACAGCCAAAAGAATGGGGCTAAACCCGTATTCTTTAAACGATAATATCCGCGGCGGTATTATGTATTACAAAATGATGTACAAAATGTTCGGTTCAATGGAATTGGCGCTTGCGGCTTACAACGCAGGGCCCGGAAACGTTAAAAAGTACAAAGCGGTTCCGCCTTATGCCGAAACAAAACGTTTTGTAAGTAAGATTATGACGGATTACCACAGGTACAAAGCAAATCCTGATCCGATGATGGTCAAAGCTGTTAAGCCTGTTACTCCGGCAAAAACAACTGCTCCGGCAGTTAAGACCGAGGTTGTTAAGCCAGTAACGGTCGAAATCGTGGAAGAAACTCCTATTGAATTGAAAATAGAAGCTACTACACTTGCAATTTAAGTGAAAGAATTTTCTAAAAGGCGGCTCACGGGCCGTCTTTTTTTGTGCAATAAATTATCATTTATGCAAGTTTACTACAATAAGCGCATCCGTGTTATTGTTATGCTTGAACTCCGCTCGGTGCGTGATTTTTTAAACTATTCTGACAGCAAAAATTTTGGTTTAACTCCATTAACAGAAAAGATTGCAAAAAAAATCAGATTACAAAATCGGAAGGTTTAAAATATATCAAATCTAGCTGATATAAGCTTTATAAAATTCGTTTAAGAGTTCCTGACCTTTGATTATTGATTTGTAATCAACGTTTTCTTCGCAGGAATGCATATTATGTACATCAGCAAGCCCGACTAAATATGGAAGGAACTTTTCGCCTTTTGAGTTTGTTCTGTTTGCGTAAATGTGGGTTTCGGCACCGGCATGGAAGGATGAAATTTCAGGTTTCACTCCGACTTTATGCGCAACTGTTTCAAACAATAGCGGAATGTAAATGTCATCAGATTTTTCAAATGCCGGAAGATGTTCTTCAAAGACGATTTCTGCTTTTGCGATGTTTTCATACTGTTTGTTGAAATCTTCGATTTCGTATAAAAATCTTTCTTTTAACTCTTCTTCAACTGACTTATTTGAACTTCTGATTGAATAACTTGCATCTGCCGTTGTGTTGATAATATTTGTAACCTTGATATTGCCGGAAGTTATTCCGCCGATATTGCAGGATGTGACAACTTCGCCGTTTTCTGAGTAATAAACGCCCTGCGGGAGGTTTGCAATTATATCGGCAATAAGTTTTGCGGCATTTTCGCGCGTCGTATCCGCAATGTCGATGCCGGAATGTCCGCCCTTAAAACTTTCTACATGAATTTTTACGGTTGTATAGCTTGCACCTGAAGTCATAAGCTGCCCAAGGCTGTCACTGTCAAGAACCAGAACATATTTTGAATTCAGTTTGTCAAATTCGACATTTCTTATGCCTGATGCGCCGTTTTCTTCATCTCTTGTGAAAACAAGTTCGATTTCGCCATGAGCCATATCTGATTTTGCGATGCTTGTTGCAAAATAAAGCGCATTTGCAAGACCCGCTTTATCATCAGCGCCGAGAGTTCTGCCTTTTGCTCTTATCAAATCTCCGTCCAGATAAGTTTCGACAGGGCTGTCATCTCCGATAACGTCCATGTGTGCGGATAAAAGTAGAGGCGGCTTTGAATTGTCTGTTGCCGGAATATTGATAATCACATTTTTATAATTATCAAGCCTGCAATTCAGTCCGTTTTCACTGCAATAATTTTGAAGCCATTCTATGACTTTTTCTTCCTTCATTGATGGAGAAGGGATTTCAGCCAAAGTGCAAAACAGATTGATTAAATTGTTATCATTACGTAATTCTTTTATAAGCATACCAGTTACCTGAAAAAAATTATATCACAAAATGGAGAATTTGTGTTAATTTTTGACAAAATTTAATAATATTCGTATTTACCTTAACATGACAACGCTTATTCCGTCACCGCCTTCGCCGTCAGCGCCGGGGCGGAAATTTAAAACGTAGGGGGAGGTTTTTAGAAATTCTCTGACTGAAGATTTCAAGGCTCCTGTTCCATGCCCGTGAATTACCGAAACTTCGCTGAAATTTGCAAGACTTGCCTGATCTAAAAACAGTTCGAGCGAATCCAGCGAATCTTCGACGGTTTTTCCGCGCAAATCAAGCCGGTTTGAAACTTCCGCGCGTCTTAATTCGAAACTTTCAAATTTCACAGGCGAATAGCCGCTTGATTTATTCTCGAATTTTTTATCATACGGCGCAAGTTTATCTTTGTCCATTTTTGTTTTGATGTTTCCCATCTGCACAAAGATTTTCCCTTTCTTGTCTGGCTTTGAAAGCACTGTGACTGTTTGATGAAGTTCTTTTACAAGCAGTTTGTCACCGATTTCTACTTTTTCAAAATCAACAGGTGCATACTGATTTTTTTCATCATATTTATCTAGCTTTTCGCTGTAATCCTGCTCTAATTTTGCAAGGCGGGAATATGAACGGCGCGCGATTTTTTCCGTTTTTTCGCGGCGCATTTCATCGAGAATCGCCTTTATTTCGGCTTTTGCGGAAAGCATTTCGTAATCAAATTTTGTTCTGATGTTTTTTATTGCTTTCTTTTTGTCTTTTTTGATTGCCTCAAGATTTTCTTCGTATTCTTTTTTTAATTCGTCAGCTTCTTCTTTTGCGGTTTCAGAATCTTTAAGATTGTCCGAAAGTTTTTGCTGGGTTTCCTGCAATTTCTCAACAACAAGAATCGAGGGGTCTTTCCTGTTAATCAGAATTTCTCTTGCGCGGTCGGTAATCTCTTTTGGAAGCCCCAAATTGGCCGAAATCGCAATCGCATTGCTCAAGCCCGGAATTCCGATTAAAAGTTTGTACGTGGGTTTTAGTGAATTTGTATCAAATTCAACAGATGCGTTTTTGAAAAAGGAGTTTGTGTATTCCAGCGCTTTCAATTCGCCGTAGTGGGTTGTTATTGTTGAAAAAACATCTTTTTGTGCAAGCGTTTCCAGTATAACTTTTGCAAGCACCGAACCTTCCTGCGGGTCTGTTCCCGCGCAAATTTCATCTAATAAAACATACGTTTCCCCGTCGGATTGTTCAACTATTTCAATAATATTTTTCATGTGTGATGAAAAAGTTGACAAGCTCTGCAAAATGCTCTGATCATCTCCGATGTCTGCAAAAACCTTCTTAAAAGGATAAATTTTTGCCATTGTGCAGGGAAGGAAAAATCCGGCTTTTGCCATAAGCAGAAACAGTCCGATTGTTTTGATTGTAACAGTTTTTCCGCCTGTGTTAGAACCTGTTATGACAATGGATTTGTAGTCCTTTCCGATTGAAAAATCGTTTGTGACAATATTTTCGACCGTTCCGATTAAGAGCGGATGGCGCATGTTTTCAATCTGAACTGATTTGCAATTTTCGTCATTCAAAATTTCCGGTTCAATCGCCCCGATTCTTGCGGCATATCGAGCTTTTGCAAAGTGAAAATCGATTTCGGCAAGCACCCTTTCCGCGATTTTTAAATCAGTAATTCTCTCTTTGACAAGAGAAGAAAGTTCAACAAGAATTCGGACTTCTTCAGCGTGGATTTGTGCCTTTATCTCGCGGATTTTGTTGTTTATCGGCACCAGGGCTTCCGGTTCTATGTAGAAAGTCTTGTTTGTCGCCGAAACATCATGGACAATTCCTTTGACCTTGCTTTTTGATGGCGCTTTTACCTGAAAAACAATTCTGTCATCACGCGTTGTGTAAATGTTTTCCTGAAGATGTTTTGAGAATTCCGCGGAATTCAACAAATCCGAAACTTTGTTTTTCAAGTTTTTTTCATGCTCGTTCAAAGATGCCCAAAGCCCTTTGAGTTCAGGCGTTGCATCTTTTTTTATCTCAAGATTCTCATCAAATGTGTTGAAAATTCTATCTTCCAAATCTCTTGCCGAAATAAGATTTGCAGAAAGTTCAACGAGGCTTGGGATTTTGGTTTGTTCAGAATTGTCTGCAAGGAATTTTTTCACCAGACGCGATGAGCGAAGAGTTTTTGCCGTGTCAATTAATTCTTCTTCTGTAAGATAACTGACCTGAGCGTTTTTTTGAATCTTTGATATGTCTGCCACAAAACCAATCGGAATGTCGAGCGCATAATCAAGAAGGCTTTTTGCTTCTTTGGTAAATTCAAGCGCTTTAATTATTTCATTATAATTGTTATATACAGGTGAATTCAGCGAAAGGGTTTTGCTTTGCGAAATTTTTGCAAAAAGCGAAACTTTTTCCTGAATTTTGTCAAATTCTAAGGTTTTAAGAGTTTTCGATACAATATCCATAAGGTTATTGTACTATTTCAAGCGAGATTTGCAAGATGGGGCATTAGGGGGTGAAGTGAAAGTTTAGAGGTGAAAAGTTCTTTTCAGAATACTGTTATTGTAGAATTTTCCTAATTTCTATTATTTTCACAACAAATTCACGCTTCACTCAACCCAACCTAACGTAACCGACTTCTCACTTTTCACCTCTCACCTTTCACTTAATCCACCCCTCTTGCAAAGCCTGTGACTTTTGATTAAAATATAAATATAGATAAAATTATAAAGAAGAGGGATATAAGATGGCAATCGAAAGACAACGTGTTCACGAACAAGATAAAATTCAAAGAAGACATAATTTTGACCCTGTAGAAAGCAATTTGACAGAAGAACAGGTTAAACTGGAAGCTTCCAGATGCTTAAACTGCAAAAATCCGCAGTGCGTTAAAGGTTGTCCCGTGAATATTCAAATTCCGCAATTTATTCAGGCAATCAAAGAAGGAAATCTTGAAAAAGCCGGTGAAATTATCCGCCAAACAAGTATGCTCCCTTCTGTTTGCGGTCGCGTCTGCCCGCAGGAACGCCAGTGTGAAGGAAAATGTATTTTAGGAATTAAAGGCTCACCCGTTGCAATCGGCGCTCTTGAAAGATATGTCGGAGATAACACAAAAGCTGATATGCCCGAAATAAAACCTTCCGGCAAAAAAGTTGCCGTTGTCGGCTCCGGCTGTGCAGGTATTACTGCTGCCGCTGATTTAAGAAAAGCCGGTCATGAAGTTGTTGTCTTTGAAGCGCTTCACAAACTTGGCGGCGTTCTCCGCTACGGAATCCCTCCATTCAGGCTGCCGCGCACTGTTCTTGACCGCGAAATTACAAATTTGAAAGCTATGGGTGTTGAATTCCATACAAATGTTATTGTTGGAAAATCAATTACGCTAAAACAGCTTAAAGAAGACGGTTTTGATGCTATTTTTATCTGCTCCGGCGCAGGTTTGCCTAAAATGCTAAATGTTCAGGGCGAAAATCTTAACGGCGTATTTTCGGCAAATGAATTTCTGACGCGTGTTAACTTGATGAATGCGGGGCAGGCTGACAGTCCGACACCTTTGAGAGTCGGCAAAAAAGCCGCGATATTCGGAGGCGGAAACGTTGCGATGGATGCGGCAAGAACTGCTGTCAGAGTCGGCTTTGAAGAAGTTTATATTATTTACAGACGTACTGAAAAAGAACTTCCTGCGCGTTTGGAAGAAATCCGCCATGCAAAAGAAGAAGGAATTGTTTTCAAATTCCTCTATGCGCCAAAAGAAATTCTCGGCGAAGACGGTTATGTAAAAGCGGTTGAACTGGAAGTCATGGAACTTGGCGAACCTGATGAAAGCGGTCGCCGCAAGCCTGTTTCTACCGGAAAATTTGAGACAATGGAACTTGATACGGTTATTGTTGCGCTCGGTACCGGCCCGAATCCGATTATTCAGCGTTCAGCAGAGGCCGAAGGGCTTGAAATAATCACGGACAAGCGCGGATATATCACGGTTGACGGCGAAACAAGATGCACAAATATTCCGACGGTTTACGCCGGCGGAGACGTTGCGCCTGTTGGTGAGTCAAATGCAATTAACGCTATGGGCGCCGGAAAAAAAGCCGCCAAAGCTATCAATGATTTGTTGAGTGAATAGGAGATTTTAGTTTGGGAAGGTCAATATCAGGAAGGTTGATTTGTCTTTTTGCGGCTGTTTTTTTGCTGAATTCAGCCTGCTTTGCGCTTGAACTTGACCTGTCTGTTGATGAGGAAATTCGCAAAAACTACAATCCTACAAAATTGGAGCAGCAAAATCTTCCGCCGCTTCCAAAAACAACAGGTTCTCAGTCCAAAACCATTACAACCCAGCCAAAACCTGCTCAATCCCAAAACCAAACTACAACAACGGCTCCTCCCAAAAACGTTCCTTCGGCACCTGACCCTGTTGTCAAAAAGGTTAATAAAGATCTTCCGGGCTCAACCGTTACAAAAAACGACTTTACTGCCATAAAAATTAAAAAAGGCACAAAATTCAGAGTGAAATCATCTTCGGTTGTGTCAGATTATCTCCATGAAGGTTCGAAAGTAAGTTTTACCTCTGTGGCGCCAGTTTATCAAAAATATGTGACAATTCCTGCAGGGGCTGTTTTGAAAGCTTCCGTCAAAGATGTTCATGCCCCGCAAATGACCGGAAACGGCGGGCTTGTCGTACTTGTTTTGGAAAGCGTTTCTTTCAACGGAAAAACTTACTCTGCTCATGGCAAAGTTACAAAAGCAAACCATAAAAAGATTTTTGTGAACAACATAAAAGGCAAGCGCCAATACTGGAAAGGTGTTGCAAATCAGGTTGATAAAGGCGAAAAATTTTATCAGAAAACCAGAAAAACATCTACGAAACTTTCAAACAATCCGATTGGAGCTATAATTTCTCCCGTGCCCACTATCGTCGGAATTGCGGCGTATGGCGTAAATTTTGTTTTGTCTCCGGTTATTTCAATCGGTTATAAGGGCGGACGAATTTCAATTCCTGCCGGAAGTGAATTTGAGTTCAAAGTACAGGAAGATGTATTTTTGAGTTTGTAAAAGAAGTTCTTGTTTGAAATCGTCAGGCTTGAATAAATTTTATTGCAGCCAGATTTTGTCATCATCTCTTCCGTGTTATATCCGGCAAAAAAAAAGAGCCTTTCGGCTCCGTTGGAATTAAGAATAGCTGGAAGTATGAAAAAGATTTTTTGTTTATAATTTAATTAAACTAAAAAAATGTTTGAACAAAATTAGCCTGTCGGTCAATATTTTGAATAATTCTGAAATTGTTTATATAAACTTTTAATATTTGTAAATGCTATATAATGTGTAATATTGACAAAGAAATGCTGTAATTATATTATTAAATATAGCATTTTACTGATTCAGAATAGCAAATAGCGTTAAAAAAGGAATAATAAAAATGATTCGACACAAAACATTGTTAATGGCGTGCGCTGTGGTAATGCTTTGCGCACCATTCAATCCGGAAAAAGCCTTTGGTGTGGATATTACCGAAGGCCAAACTTATGAAAATTATACAGATGCCGGCGAATTTGCAGGTTTTTACGGCGGTGTTTCAGTAAACAGAAATGAGTTAAATGTTATAAATAATACTTTTAACAACAATACAAACACCCATGGAGCAGTTTACGGAATCCCGGGCGGCGGCGGAGCCATCTATGACTGGGGCGGAACTCTCAATGTAAGAGACAGTTTCTTTAATTCAAATAAAAGTACCGCAAGTGATTTCTCAACGGGCGGCGGCGCTTTGATGCTTTATCAAACGAAAAATGCCGAAATTTTAAATACTGAATTTAATGAAAACAGTGCCGCAGCAAACGGCGGTGCGATATATTTTGCGCAGACAAAACAAGGACAGATAAAAGATTCAAAGTTTATTGGAAATAGTGCTGCAACAGGCGGCGGAGCCCTTTATTTCAGAAATGCGAATAATATTGAAATTTCAGGCTCCGAATTCAAAAACAACCATGCCGGAACTCTGGAAGAGTATAACAAATACGGCGGCGCAATAGCTATTGACGGACTGAAAATATCTTCTGACAGCGGAATTGTTCATGCAATTCATGATTGCGTTTTTGAAGGTAATGAAGCAAGTATGGGCGGCGCAATGTATATCAGCAGTGCAGAGGTGTCTTTAGATAATTTGACATTCCGTGACAACCATGCGCATACCGGCGGTGCGATGTCTGTGTCATCAAGCGGCACTTTAGGACGCGGCATTGAAATTTATAACAGTACTTTTACCGAAAATACTGCGCGTAATTCCGGCGGTGCAATTGATGCAAGCGGTTCTTTGAAGGTTCATAACGGTACGTTTACTGAAAACTCCTCAAATTCAGGCGGCGCGATAGCAGTCTCAGGCGAAGATCCGGTGATGGTTTATGGTTCAACATTTACCGGTAACGTTGCAGAAACTCTTGGCGGTGCCGTGTATTCGCATGGCGGAGTTATGGAAATCCATGACAGTAAATTCGAAAATAACCACGCAAAAACCCGCGGCGGTGCCATTGCAACTTTATCTAACAGTGCAAGCACATCAACACTCGAAGTTGTAAGGGTTATAAATTCAGACTTTATCAACAACAAAGCCGATCAGGACGGCGGTGCTATCCATGTTAATCAAAATTCATCAAGCGGCGCACTTCAAATGTTTCAAATAGAAGCGGATGACGAAAAAACTCATGAATTCACCGGCAACATGCACAGAGTCGGTCAGGATATGGGCACGCCGGAATCAAATGCTATTTTTATTCAGGAAGGTAATGTCCGCTTAATTACACGTAAAGAAAACAGCAAACTTCTTTTCAATGACGGAATCGCAGGTTCAAGTCCTGATTCAGCTTCTTTGAGTGTTGACGGAAATGTTACTTTTAATGCTCAGGTTAAAAATACGGCGCTTGAATTAAAAAGCGGTGAACTTGTTTTGAATTCCCAAGCTTCCGCTGCGAAATCTGCTGAAAGTTCTCCGATTTTCAATAATGTAGATTTGACTCTTACTTCAGGCACACTGAATATGCAGAATGACAAAATCGACACATTAAATGTGAGAAATTTGGAAATAAACGAAGAAAATGTCAAGATTGCCTTTGATGCAGATTTGTCAAAAGGTGAAAGCGATATTTTTAACGTTTCTGATTCAATGTCAGGCGGCTTGAAGTTTGACGCAGAACACTTTGATGTGAAAATTAAAGATGGTGATAAAAATAATTTCAAATTGTTCAACAAATTAGACTCAGATTTTTCACTTGTAGGTGATTCGATTGTTCAATATACAGGGAATAAAAAATTCACTCTGTCAATTGGAGAAGATGGTTTCATTAATGTTGAAAAAGATACCTCTAACGGTCTTGCAGATGCAATAACTGCAGAAGGTATCAGAGAATACAGACAAAATCCTGCCGCAGATCTGCTTCTCGGCCAAAATCTTGGCGCAATGAACGGCGAATATCTGAAAATCAATTTTGACGGATATGAACTGAACGGCGGCGGATACGAAGGTATTACGGTTGCAGAAGGCCAGCGTCTTGAACTAATTAATGTCGGCTCTTCATTGACAAATAAAGCATTAACAAATTTTGCAACAGCAAACAGCGGTGCTGTTGTAAATAATGCCGGCCAGTTGACTATCGCAAATTCATTTGTCCAATATAACTCTGCAAACTTGAACGGCGGTGCAATATATAACACAGGTACCGCAAACCTGATTGACACCTCATTTGTAAACAACCATGCAGGCCAAAGCGGCGGTGCTATTTATAATGACGGCGGAAAAGTTACAGTATCAGCTTTTTCAAAAGACGTAGTGTTCTCGGGTAATACTGCCGCTAATCCGCAAAATGCCCGAGAAATCGTTCTTGCTCCGGTTCCGAATGATATTACTATGGTCAATAATGGAGACAATATCGCTCAATTAACTTTTAACGGCCCGAAATCAATAACTGTAAACGGCGGAATTCAAGGTGAAGGTCAAATCTTTAAAGAAGGTACCGGAAATCTTGTTCTTGCCGGCAACAACAGCGGATTTACGGGAGATATCTTCTATAACGGCGGTATGACAACAGTTGTGCCCGGTGCGCAATATTTTTCAGCCGCAAATACTCATTTTAACAACAATGCACAACTTAACCTTGCAAATAACAGTGCAACAGACAGAGTTAACTTCGGAAACCTCTATATGGACGGCAACGGCAAACTCGGACTTGATATTGATATGAAAACCGGCATGTCTGATACAATAGCAGCCGCTTCTGTATCTGGAGACGGAAAGTTGATTATCAATAACCTCAACATTTTGCCTGATAAAAATCCGTCAGCTACTTCATTCAAATTCGACTTTATTGAAAAAGATGAAAACGGCAACAGTCCTCTGCTTGATGTTGTAGAACTGAATCTTGATAACAGAGCGGAAGTACTTGGCCCGATATTCAGATACGGTGCAAATTACGACCCGCATACAGGCCAAATCGTTCTTGCAGGTTCAGCCGGAAAAACCAGCAAAAATTATAACCCTGCAGTTTTGACCGGCCCTGTTGGCGCTTTGACCGGTGCATATTTAACACAGTTAAATTCGTATGAAATGGCATTTAATAACATGGATTTGTATATGCTAATGCCGCAATCTCAAAGAAATGTTATGAAAATGCGCAACCGCTATGCTATTACAGAAGGCGGAAAATACAATCCTTCAACTAATCCGCATGACAGCAAAGGCTTGTGGTTTAAACCTTACGGAACATTCGAAAAGGTCAACTTAAATAACGGACCGAAAGTTTCAAATGTTTCATACGGCTCATTCTTTGGCGGAGATTCCGATATATTTGAACTGAAACACGGTTTTGACGGAATGTATTCATTGTACGGTGCATACAACGGAAGCCACCAGTCATTTAACGGAACAGGAATCTATCAAAACGGCGGAACTTTAGGTGCAACAGGCGTCTTATTTAAGGGTAACTTCTTTACCGCATTAACAGCAAACGTTGGTGCAAATGCAGGTGAGGCCAGCACAATGTACGGCAACGAAAACTTTACAATGCTAATGGCAGGTGTTGCATCTAAAACAGGTTACAACTGGGAACTTGGAGAAGGCAGATTTATCATTCAGCCAAGTTATATGATGTCATACAGCTTTGTAAATACATTTGATTATAAAAATGCAGCCGGTGTAAATATTAACGGCGACCCGCTGAACGCAATTCAAATCGCGCCGGGTGTTAAATTTATCGGAAACTTCAAACACGGATGGCAGCCATATATGGGATTAACAATCGTTTGGAATATTCTTGACGATACCAAATTTATGGCAAATGATGTAAGTCTTCCTGAATTGAGCCTTGACCCATATTTCATGTACGGTCTGGGTATCCAGAAAACGGCTGGCGAAAGATGCACAGGTTATCTTCAGTCAATGTTCAGATCCGGCGGAAGAAATGGTGTCGGATTCCAATTCGGATTCAGAGTTGTACTTTAATTTTCAAAATAAAAACGGTCTTAGAAAAATCTGAGGCCGTTTTTTAATGCATAAATTGAGGCTTTTCTTATCAGGTTCTATGAATACTTAATTTGCAAGTCTTAAGCCGACCGTTCCAAGAATTATTAATGCAATAGATGCAATTTTTAGAAAACTCACGGATTCATGGAAAAATACCATTCCGATTGCGCTGACCAGAAGTATTCCAAACGCAGCCCAAATTGCATAAGCTATGCTCATATCAATTGTTTTTAATGCAAACGATAAGAGCAGAAAACAAAGTACGTAACTAAGTATGGTGCCTATTGATGGCAAAAGATGCGAAAATCCGTGAGACATTTTTAGAAATGTAGTTCCCAGAGTTTCAAAAATAATTGCTAAAACAAGATAAATCCAACTCATAAATTTCTCCTTTCATAATAAAATTATCAAATTGTCAAAATTTAAAAACATACGAATAAATCTTTTAAAATAAAAAGCTTTGTGCGCAAAATTAAGTAAGTTAAAAATCCGGATTTAAGCAGGTTGAATTTAAATGTAAATCCGGATAAATAGTGTATGATTTCTTGATATTAAGGAAATATTCTTGCAATGATATTTTTTAAGTTTTCTTAGAATAGCTTTTTTCACATAAAAAGAGAGCGTATATAATTAATTCTCAACTATATCAAAATCGTTTGCTAAGATTAAGATGTCCATAAGATTACACTTTTAAATTATCAATAATTTGCATAAGTTCATCGACCTTAGCAACAATTCGTTGTTGTTCGGCAAAAGGTGGAAGTGGTATAATTGCATTTTTGCCATCCTCAGTACCCAATCTTGGCATCTTCACTCCATAAGTTAACTGGTTAACATATTGTAAAAATGTAGGATTCTTTAATACCCATCTTAAATAATAAGGGTTGAGATTCGCATATGTTCTTAATGGCAAAATCTCTGTAGTACAAATCCCATTTTCATCTGCAACTATAACTTTGTCTAGATATGGTCGTAATTTTCCATATAAAACATCTCTTTTTTGAAAACACTTCTTTGTACTATTAAAAGTTTTATTTTTAATTCGATTTTTAATGAGTAATTTTGAAGAAACTTTTTCAATGTCTTCCAAATCCAATATCCACATATTTTTATCAAGTTCTTCAGAATATTCTAAACTACCTGTTAATCCATAATTCACAATATCACCTAATCTTACCCATTCCCAACCCTTGGGCAATTCGAATGGTGTTTCATCTTTCGTAATTGGAGGTAGGGGTTTTTCTTTTTTGATTTTACCGTCTTTGATTAGCTGTTCTTTTTCGGATTTTATTCGTTTCAAAAGCTCGCTTGCCGGTTCATCATTGGGATTTTGTTGGACAAGTTTGCCTTGAACTGCATGTTGCAAGATGGATTTCTTTATTTGGTAAAGTTTCGTTCAGTTTAGATAATTCTTCTTCATTTTTGCTGTATTCATCAATTAGAGGTAATATCTGTTCTAATTTTTTAACAATTCGTTGTTGTTCTGCAAGTGGTGGAAGTGGAACTATATAATTTTGAATATTTCCTAATTTAATATAAGGTGTTGCCCCACCAAATAATTTATTTGCATTATATTCTTTCCAATTTCCAATTAACAAATAATGAATATATTTTAAGAATAAATTTGAATATGCTTGTAATACATATGTCCTTTGATATACATCAAACTTACCTTCATAATATATGGACAACCCTACATTAGCACCATTGCCTGGTAAAATAATTCCTTTTCCTGAATATGAATAGGTATTACACTTCATTGGAGTGTAAGAACAAGTAAAAAAAGCATATTGACCATTTTCTAAAGCATGGTTTGCATCATACCTGCCGGTAGAAATTGCAACAATATCACCCAACCTTACCCATTCCCAACCTTTTGGCAATTCAAATGGTATTTCCTCTTTTGTAATTTGTGGTAAAGGTTTTTCTTTTTTGATTTTACCGTCTTTAATCAGTTGCTCTTTTTCAGCCTTTATTCGTTTTAAAAGCTCGCTTGCAGGTTCATCATTTGAATCTTGAGGAACAAGTTTTCCTTGCATTGCATATTGTAATATTGATTTTTTTAAAGTTTCTGCTTTCATAGGTTACCCCTCAAGCATCGACTTAATCTGTACTAAAACCTCATCAATATTTTTATCCAGCTCGGCTCTTTTTTCTTGATATTGTTTCAATAATTCCATAGGTGGTAATACTATTTCTTCTTCGTAAGGATATCCGCATAAATCAAGATTGTAATTGCGTGCTTTTATTTCTTCTATTTTGTACCTTTTAGCTTTGAAAAATCCTTCTACCTCGATTTCTTTTCTATTATTCCACCAATCTTCAACCGGTTTTAAGTGGTCTCTTTTCATTGGTTTCGTTTTTGAAAAATTTTTGTAGCCTTCAGGCATATCTAATCTATAAAACCACGTTTCTTTCGTTGGTTCTCCTTTAGTAAAGAACAAAAGGTTTGTATTGATTGATGTATATGGTGCAAAAACACTTTTTGGAAGTCTTATAATGGTGTGCAAATTACAATCAGTCATAAGTTTTTCTTTAATTCTTGTTTTAACACCTTCTCCAAATAAAGCCCCGTCAGGAAGGACTACTCCACATCTTCCCTGTGGTTTTAGTTTTGCAATAATAAATAGTAAGAACAAATCTGCCGTTTCTTTTGTTCTATAAGAGGATGGAAAATTACTTTCTATTCCTTCTTCTTCAATACCCCCGAAAGGTGGATTTGTTACGATACAATCAACTCTATCTGCAGGTGAAATGTTGTTTATCGGTTTTGATAAAGTATTATCACGTCTAATATTTATTGGAGTATCAATTCCATGTAAAATCATATTTGTTGTACAAAGCTGATGCGGCAAAGGTTTCTTTTCTATCCCGAAAATATTATTATTCAAAGTTTCCCCGTCAGTTGTTGTTGAAATCTGTTTTTTTAAATGTTCAATTGAGCAAGCTAAAAATCCGCCTGTTCCACAAGCCGGGTCAAGAATTTTTTCTCCGATTTTAGGGTTAATCATATCAACAATGAATTGGGTTACTGCACGAGGAGTATAATATTCTCCCGCATTTCCTGCAGATTGTAAACTTTGTAAAAGTTGTTCATAAATGTCATTAAACAAGTGTCTGTCTTCTGACGAATTAAAATCAATTTCGTTAATTTTATTGATAACTTGTCGGAGCAAAGTCCCTGATTTCATGTAGTTATAAGTATCTTGAAAAATATTTTTAATAATCAAAGCTCTGTTATCAGAAGTATTTTCCAAGTTTTGCAAGTATGGAAATAAATCATTATTGATGAAATAAATCAGCTCATCACCAGTGATTCCCTCTTCATCTTTTGCCCAATTTTGCCAGCGATATTTAGAATATAAGGGCGATTTATAATTATCATCCATTATTTCATATTCCGCTTCTTTGTCAGCAAATATCTTTAAAAACAACATCCAAACAATCTGAGAAAGTCTTTGAGCGTCACCATCTACGCCCGTATCTTTTCTCATTATATCTTGTATTGCTTTAATTACGCTTGATATGTTTGGCATAATTTACGCTACCTCATCATTAAACAGTTCATTTTCAAGCTCTCTGATTGCATCTTCATACTTATCTTTTCCGCCAAATTCTTTTAAAATTTCCAACGGAGTTCCAAAAGAATCAAACGGTTGAAATTTCAAAATTTCTCTGCTTTCAATTTCCATTATTCCGTCGTCTGCAAACTTATCTATAATGGCATTTAAAATTGCTCTTGCTTTATCTGAATATTTGTCAAAGTAATTGCGTTTCTTGACATTTTTCGCACGTTCTTTTTTTGATAATGGCGGCATATCAAAAGCTACGTGGCAGATTAAATCAAAAATACTTAAGTCTTTTCCGGTTTTTTGTTTAACTTCTCCTGATAACTCGGCAAACATTATACCCTGCTCTTCAAGTTCTTTTATAACAGCAGTTTTTTTGTCTGATTCTGACCATTTTTTGATAAAATCTTCCATTGTTGCAAACTGTGCTTTCAAGTTTTTTTTCGTATAGTCGATTAAACTTTCTGTAATTAGTTTTCCGTCTTTGCCATAGTATTGAACACGTTCACCGACCTGTACAACTTCAATCCCGTTAACATAGAATTTTTTTGTAGGATTTTCGATTTCCGTGATATTGATATTCGGTGGAATATCAACAACTGTTTCATCTTCAGGCAACTCTTCTATCAAAGTTGCGACTTCTTCTTGAGATTGTGTTTCATCGGGCATTTCTTCTGTGTCTGCGACATCTTTGATTTGAATAGGTTCGCCGTCAAATTCCTTATCCTCAAAAAGTCTTGTCACTCCTCTAAAATCAAGAATAGTAAAATACCATTTGCCATAATCAGGTCTTAGACGGGTTCCTCGACCTATAATTTGCTTAAATTCTGTCATAGAGTTGATATTGCTCTCCAAGATAATTAGTTTGCAGGTTTTTGCATCAACCCCTGTTGTCATAAGTTTTGAAGTTGTTGCAATTACCGGATATGTTGATTCAGGGTCGATAAAATTATCCAGTTCTCTTTTCCCTTCTTCATTGTCGCCCGTAATCTGCATCACATATTTTGAATTCTCTGAAACCATATCAGAATTTTCGTTAACCAAAGCTTGTCTCATTCTGTTTGCATGGTCAATATCCACACAAAAAACAATTGTTTTATCATATCTGCTGTTCTTCTTCAGATATTCTGTAATTCTTTTTGCAACAAGTTCTGTTCTTTCATCAACAACAACTCGTTTGTCAAAATCTTTTACATTAAATTCTTCATTTGGTACTTCTTTACCATATTTATCAATAGTTCCTTCTTTTAATTTTAACCCGTCCAAATCAATGTTAATCAATGGTCTAATTACTTTATAAGGTGCAAGAAAACCGTCTTCAATACCTTGTTTTAAAGAATAGGTGTAAATTGGCTCTCCAAAGTATTCAATATTTGAAACATCCTTTGTCTCTTTAGGAGTGGCAGTCAAACCTAAGTGAGTGGCTGAGCTAAAATAATCTAATACTTCTCTCCAAGCAGAATCTTCTTTTGCACTGCCTCTATGACATTCATCTATTACAATTAAATCAAAGAAATCTCTTGAGAATTGTTTATATGCATCTTTATCTTCATCGTTTCCTGTTAAACCTTGGTAAAGTGAAAGATAGATTTCATAAGATTTATCAATTTGACGTTTAGAGATTTTAGTCATTTTATCACCAAACGGTGCAAAATCTTGGCTTTTTGTCTGGTCAACTAAAATATTTCTATCTGCTAAAAATAAAATTCTTTTTTTCTTCTTAGCTTTCCATAATCGCCAAATTATTTGAAAAGCCGTATAAGTCTTACCCGTTCCGGTTGCCATAACAAGAAGTACTCTGTCTTGACCCTTAGCAATCGCGTCAACTGCTCTGTTTATGGCTATTCTTTGATAATATCGAGGCTCTTTCCCGTCAGTATCCTTGTGATAACCTTGCGTATAAATTTGTTCTGCTTCAGATTCTTCAATTCCTTTAAATTTTTTATATTTCTCCCAAAGATCTTGTGGTGACGGGAAATTATCAAGGGTCAATTCGATTTCTTTTTTACCTAAATCAACAGTTCTGTCGTGATACAAAAACGCATCGCCGTTTGATGTAAAAACAAATGGAATATCAAGCGTTTCGGCATAACCGATTGCTTGCTGCATACCGGCACCTAAAGAATGTTTGTTATCTTTAGCTTCGACAACAGCAATAGGTATGTTATTTTTGTAATAAAGAATATAATCAGCCCGTTTTTGTTTTCCCCGGGAAACAAGCTTTCCTCTAACAATAACTTTACCGGCAGTAAAAGAAACCTCTTCTCTAATCTGTGAGTTTTTATCCCAACCAGCTTTTACAATTGCAGGAGTAATAAATTTTGTACTGATATCACGCTCAGATAAATCTTTTTTGTTCATAAACACCTAACAGCTTTTGTTTAATTGTATCATGAAAATATGTACTATCGAAATTTGCACTGTACGCGAAAAATCACTCGTAAATAATTGGCTGAAAGAAAATAATCTATTACAATTTATAAGCGAAGTTACAGATATTAAAAACAAGTTTTTGGGTGTTATATTAGATGACAGAGCCGTAAATTTTAACGGCGATTTTAACAAGGCATGCTATGAAATAACAAATTTCTTGCTTCCCCGAAAACCAGTTCTTAGTTTCCAGTAGTTTGTATGGTGCCGTAACAGCAGCACCAAAGCTTTTAATTTGTTATTAATTCTTGTCCGTTTTTTGTATTTGACTCAGTTTCTGCCAGTATTTTTTTGATTATTCAATGTTTCTATTGTTTCATCTCTGCCCATGCATCTATAACTTATCAGAGTTTTTCCGTCTTCTGCATAATTTTCATAATAAAAGAGCGGACGCTTTTCCTTGGCACGACTACTAACTTCTTTCGAAGTAGAATACTTCAAAAGTTGTGGAGGGTTGCAATAACGTTTTTTGGTTTGTAAGGTTCCGTCAGCTCTATAACGGTGAGAGACTAACTTATCGTTTTCTTTAAATTCTATAACGGTTTCTATAGGATTGCCATTTTTAGGGTTGTATGTTTTTATAACTTTATTTCCATCTTTATCTTGTGTAATAGTTTCTATCAGTTTGCCATTCTCAGGCTCGTGTTTTTTATATTACCATTCTTATCTTTTTCAGAATATTGTATTAACTCTGAATTTTTGAAGTCTTTGAATCTATAAATGCTTGTGATATCACCTGTTTTAACTTCTGTTTCAGTACCATAAATCCTATTATATGAAATTGTCATATTGCAAGGAGAAGAAATTTTTAAGGTACTGTTATCATTATTAAATTTTACATTATTGGGGCCACTATACTCTTGTACATTATTTGCAACATCGTAAGAAATTTGCTCAATTGGTTTATCTTCTTCATATCTAATAAGTTTTGTTACCCTTGTATTACCAATGGGGGGTTCTACCAAGGTAGAAAGAAAAGATACGATTGCCTGCACTGTCATATTTTTCAACTTTGTCTAAATTACCATTCTTATTATAAAATAGTTCCCACTCAGGTTTTCCATTTTCATGTTTTATAGACTTTAAAGATTTTAATTCTGCCGGTTCTTTATGTGATACCTTATAAAAAGCTCCTGAATAGCGATAATCATCCGCATCGTCTAAAATTTCACGAAAATCACACATAAGTTTAAACACTTTTTCTGCATATAAGTGTTGAAGTTTTATATTAACAATTCTATCCAAATTTTTCAGGTCAAGAGTCGAGCCATTTGCAATTTTAATCTTATTGGCTGGCAAGAATAATTTTTTGAGTTTTGTTTTTTTCGTCTTTAAAGGTAAGCTGATATGCATTTTTGTTGTCATCAGATTTTGTTAAACTTATTTCATTACCGGATTTTCCGCTTTCAAGTGAAATATCAAGCAATTTTTCTGTTTTGAATTTCAGTTTTACCTTGTTATCATACTTAAGATTTTTTATTAAATAATTGTTAAGCTGTTCGGAGATTTGTTCTGAGACTTGTTTGTGCTCACTGGCATAGTTATCTTTAACTAAATCAAAAATTTGCGAAGTTTCATCAGACATATTTATGGTTGAGATTTCGTTTTGTTTTGCAGCACCAAAAAACACAAAAGTATCGTTTTGAATTAAATTCAAATTATTTGGTCTAATTAAAGTACTTTTATTATTGTTCTATATAGTATTTTTATTCCTCAAATTGTGTTGAAACGCCGTGATTATCATTTTTCGACATCCTTTACTAAAAAATTATTCTTCTCCTGTCTGTCATAAACCTTGTAAAAATAAATTTTGCTATTAGTTTTATAATTTTGAAATAATTCTTAACTGAAGATAAATAATCAAGCTACTACACAAAATCTAAAATTTTCTAAGTACTCTTTAATTACTACTTAGCTCGTCTTTAGAGGTTTTCACTCCAACAAATTCAATATCTTCATAATGGACTATGAAATTTGTTTATGTTCATGTGTAAATTAGCCGTTTTGTTAAAAACTTGATGACTTTTGAGCCCGGTAAAAGTCAGTTTTAGTCCGATTTGAATTCTAGATTATCAAGCAAATTCCGACCGCTAAAAGCCGGATTGCTTCGGGTAATCGCCCTGGCATTGACGTGAAATACTTCTGAGCAAAACGGACTTAAAAATACACTTGCATCGCAGTTAGAACTTTGTAATACCTTTAGAAAACAGGTTAGAACTCCCCGAAAAGCAATCATATCTTGAAAATTCTGAAAAAACGACCAAAAATCGGCGATTTGCAAAAAATGAAGGTTCGAACTCTGGAAACGTAGTTATAGCAACAAAAAAGAGCCAAAATGGCTCAATTTTAAAATATGGAGCGGAAGACGAGACTCGAACTCGCAACAACCTGCTTGGAAGGCAGGGACTCTAGCCATTGAGTTACTTCCGCGTATTTATTTTTCACAAACATATCTTAACTTAAACATATTTTTTTTGCAAGTCCATTGTGTAAATTTAACTTCCTTTTTTCTAATTCTTTAGGATTAATTCATTTTTGCTAATTATTTTCTTTAAAAGTTATTCTTTTGAGTGGTGAAAACTTGCTAAAAAAACGTTATTATAAATATGTAAGCTTGCTGTATCCAAGCACTTTTTCGGGGTTGCGACAAGATTTTTTCTTTTAGCGGTTTGGTTTAAAATATGGCAGGCTTCTCCTTTTGAAATAATATCTTCTCATTATATAAATACTATGTACAATTTATAAATATCAATAGTTTTCACGTTTGATATACGAAAGCTTGGCAGAAATGCCGGCTCTTTTTTTTGCGCCTGAGGCGCATTATTCTTTTGGAACAGAATTAACTTGAGGGGGATAAAGAATTTGCTTTTTATATGCTTTTTTATGCGCGATTTTTTAATCAAAAAATACTTTATATATTCATAGGGGAATTAAAGGAGATTTTATGATTGGAATTGGTCGTTTAATCTACAAAGCAACGGGCGTAATGTCGCATAGGGGCATTGTGAAAAATTGCGAGAAAATCGGACGCACACTTGCCGGAGATATTCGGGCCGGAGGCAGAATTGAAACAGGAAGGGTTCATGAACTTCTTTCTGAAGCAATCGGGTCAAAGAAAGCCGCAAAAGTCACTATTGCAAGTGATTTTGATACTTTTAAAGCTTTTGCGAAAGATAATTTGAAATTGACTGATGAAATTGCAGAAAGACTTTATAACGGAAGTGTATCCGCAGTTATTCCGGGCGGCAAAAGCGGCAAAACTCTTCTAAACTTGAGATTAGAAAATGCAGATAATCTTGAGGCTCTAAATTTGACAACTCATGAACTGGAACATGTGCTTTGGGGCAATGTCAGTATGTCAGCGAAGAAACGACAATTTATTATGAAGTTGATTCCTCAAGAAGTATTGGAATATTTGCAAAAAAGCTTAAGCAATACCGGAAATAAAAAATTGCATGCGTTTCAAAACTGGTTAATCCAACAGTCTAAACTGGGTCCCGTATCATCCAGATTGAAAGACTGCACGGAATATAAGCCGGGTCTTGAGGGATTACTGAAACAAACCGGATTCGAAAGCCGTGAAAAATTACATGATGCAATTAGAACTTTTGTACGCCAAGAACTGATTTTTCCTGGTATTGATGAGCGGAATCCGGCTTTTTTAAAATTATTCAGAAAAAATATACGTGATGAAGCGCGCGCTTACAATGTCGGAGGACGGGTTGTAAGAAACTTTGTAAAAGGTGAAAATATTTCAAAATCAGAAATGCTTGCACAGCTTTATAATGAGGCGGCAATAGTTCTCAAAAGTGAGATTAAAATCAGAAAAAGAATAAATTGAAAAAACTTTTCTGTAAATCTAAGGTTGACCCTCAGCTTCAAAAACCGCAGGTTCTAAATCCTTCAGGAGAATTAAATCCTTTAGAAATTAATCTTAAGAAGGTTGAATCGTCTAAACTTTCTGGTGTAATAAAAAAAGAATTTGGCGCGCCGATTAAGATAATAAACAAAAAGACGCCGGATTAGAATAATCCGGCGCCCTTAATATATTTAGATGTTTATTAAACACCTGCTAAAGAAGTTGCTTCTTTAACAACAGCTTCAAGAGCTTCCAAAGCGTCAGCAGGTAATTTGTCAATACCGGCTTTTTCGGTTTCTCTTGATTTAACGAAGTTGATTCTGTCGTTCATGCGTGCAACGAATTGAGTAGCGTATTCTTTGTTAGAGAACGCTGCATCAAATCCTTCAATATCCATAATTTGGATATCAGAGAAGTTTTCCCATTTGTGGAATTCAGCTTCACCTGAAACTATAGCTTCGATAATGCCAAGAGTGTGTTTCGGCTGAACTTTTGTACCCATGAATTCACCTGTGTTCAGGATGTAGCAGTCAACGCCGTCAGCGATTAACTGTTTGAATCTTGTGTAGTCAACTGAAAGCGGGTAAACTCTGAACGGGTTAGCATAAGGTTCAACTACCAATGCATTCGGATCAACGCCAGCTGCAAGTCTTTCAGCAGAAGAACGTTTTGTTGCAAGAGTTGCGCCCATAGCAGAACCGAGTGCAGCGCCTGAAAGTTTAAGTACCGGCGGAATTGTCGGGTCTTTCATTAACCAGAAAATAGCGTTAATCGGCTGGTCAATTCTGTCAACTCTGTTTGGTGACCAAAGTTTAGATTTAACTGCACGTCCGTTGCCGTTTCTGATATCTTCTGTAACTGAAACAACTTTGCCGTCAGCAAGAGCGATAGCGCCTGCGTTCTGTTGAGTCAAGATATATTTGTTGTCATCGCATCCAATCGGGTAGTCTGCTGTTTTGTCAAAGTAAGCAGGTTCAAGCGCGATAGTGTATTTATCATGAACATTGATGATAAATGCGTCATCGTGAAGAACTGTGATATCGTATTTTCCGCCGTGTTTAGCGTGAGTGATAGTTGATTTACCTGAACCTGAAAGTCCGAACACTGCAACCTGGAATGATTTTCCGCCGTCAAGGTTGTAACGTTTCATACCGCCGTGGCATGAAGCATAACCGTTACGAGCAGCGCAACCCCAAGCAAGTGTTAAAGTACCTTTTTTGTGTTCGCCGAAGTATCTCATACCTAAGATACATGCACAGTTGTGTTCAGGATCGAAGAATGTCAAACCATACGGGAAGTCAGGGTGTGTCCAGTCAGGATCTGAGAATACATAGATGTCTCCATCCGGCAGTTCTCTTGAGTTTGCATACATTTCAGTGTATTTTTCGTTGATGTACTGGAAGTTCAACATCCAAGAGTACATAATGTTTTCAAAACCTTCCGGAATTAAAAGGTGAGCTTTTACCATGAAGTCTTCTTCCAAACCAACAACAGCTTCAGTTCTGTACATAAGTCTGTCGCGAGTTCCGTAGATAGCTTCACGAATAATCGGAAGTAAATATTTCAAATCGCAGTTAGGTTCGCCAACGATTTTTCTAGCAGCTGCACAACGTCCAACTACAGTACCGTCGTTGAATAATAACTGGTTAGCGCCCTGCGGAAGACCGATTTTTTCTGGTTCGTAAACAGGCATGCCTGTCAATTCAATAGTTCCGGGGCTGTTTTTTGCTAATTTGTAAGCTTCAGCTACTGACTTAACTTCTTCAACATTGTTTCCGAAGAAAGGTGCAGTAATTGTAGCACGAGCAGCTGACATCAGCTGTTTAAGCTCTTCTGAATTTGTAAAAAATTCTTTTGTTGCCATAATTTTCTCCTTCTTACGGATACCGTACAGGTACCCTTTTGACCTTAACTTAATCGTATTACAAACATAAATAAAACTCAAGATTTCCTGTATGAAGGCAGAAAAAAGAGGCAGCAGAGGCGCATTGTTTGTTCAAAATTTTTGAAGCGCGCCTCCGCTATCCTCCCGAAACTTATAAATCCAAAACGGGCACATCCCCTTCAAGCTTTATTTCAAACTCGGTTCCTTCCGGAATTAAAATCTCGTTTCCGGGTGCGAAAAACGCGATAATCGGAGCAAGAAACAAATCTGCTGTTTGCAAAGCCGCGCCTGTTATGAAATAAAAAGGTTTTACCGCATTATTGACGCAATTGTCATGAACTTTGCTGCAGGGGTCTGTGTTGTAATAGTTGTTTATGGTTCCGGTGTTTACGGTGTTTTGCAGATTCTCTTTGTATTTTGAAGGCACCGCAACAGCACCGAACATGACGTTTTTCTTGTTCATCTTTGAAATGTAAGCTTCTGCCGGATATGTAACGTTTCCGACCTTGATTCCGGTGATTTTAACCTTTAAAGTGCCGCTTCCGCCGCCTTTTCTCGGAGGATTGTTTTTGATTATCTGTCCTTTAAAAATAAGCTTTTCGGGATCTTTGTTGTAAAAAAGTCTTTCGGGATAAATCGATTCAAATGCAATTTCTGATTTTGAAGTGGATTCAAATGACATTTCATGAATTGATTTGACTTCAAATTTTCGCCCCTTTTCTAAGATTATCGCGGTTAAATCTCTTCCGTAAAGGCATTTGTACGCACTTTTGAAAGCTTCGACCGTACCGGTTCTGTGCAAAAGTGCATCATTTGCGACAGGACAGGCCGCAATTTTTGGTGTGTCGTAAAGATCGACTATTTCATCTTGTATAGCCATATCGCTCTGTGCAAGTTGCATATTGTTTTGTGTAGTAAATGTATTTGTGCTGGCAGTTGTTTGTTCTTCGGCTACCGGAGTGACGATTTCTGCAATTTCTTTGGAATCATCACTTTTAGTCGGTTGAATTTCCTCAGGAACAGCCAGCGGAAGTTTTGATAACTCTTCCGCCGGTGATATTTGTGTTTCTTCCGAAAAACAAGGGGTAAATGCGTTTGAGAGTATTGCACAGAGCAATATAACTTTAAATAAATAATTCATTTATTTAATCCTATATAACTATTGTGGGGTAAATTCAGTTAAAAATAAGTTATCCGCCGGATATCTTATCCATAGCTTGAGTATATACATAATCTATCAAAACATTTCGTTTGAAATCGTTTAAAAAAATGATTACATATAAAATGTTTGTGATGTAATGATATAAATTCGAAAATATTACCCGACTGGCTAGGGTTAAAGGCCATTAAATGGGATAAAATGTCTCTGTTGTTATAAAATATCTTGCCGTGTTGCTGAAATTTTCTGATTTATGTGGTAAGATATAATTGTGGAGAGATAAAGAAGGGAAACTTAAAATGTGCAAAGCTAAATATATATTACCGTTATTGATTATTTCAGCAGGTTTGAGCGTAACCTCTGCGATTGGAGATACGGGTGCGATAAATCTTGAAAATCCGCTTATTCCGGTATCATCAAACTCTACGGCACCGGCTGCAAAAAACTATATGCAGGTTAATCCTTTGGATATGGTAAAAAATCCGTCATTTTATCTCAACAAACAGGTTAAAATAAAAGCTAAATTCGACAAATTTTCTACTCTCGGGCTTGACTACAAACCTGCGATGAAAAGTTCAGAAGATTTCATAAGCTTTTTAATTCAAAGGCCTGACGTCGCTGATCATAACATACCGCTTTCTGAATTGAAGATTTTTCTAAAACGTTCTGAAGCTGAAAAGCATATTGATTTGAATGCAGGTGATGAAATTGAATTTGCCGGCAAGGTATTTTCAACGGCGCTTGGCGATGTCTGGATGGATGTTGAACAATTCAAGGTTTTGACTGTTAAGCCAAAAGAAACAGAGAAAAAATAGTGTTTATAAATTTATGGAGCAATTTCGGGAGTTAAGAAATGACTGATGAAAACACAAATAAAAAATTTTTAACGATACATGGACACTTCTATCAGCCTCCGCGCGAAAACCCGTGGCTGGAAGCAATAGAGTTGCAAGACAGCGCACTTCCTTTTCATGATTGGAATGAGAGGATTAATAAAGAGTGCTATAATCCGAATTCGGTATCAAAAATAGTTGACAGCCGGAACAGAATTCTTGATATCGTAAACAATTACGAACATATGAGTTTCAACTTTGGCCCGACATTGCTTTCATGGATGGAACAGTTTGCGCCTTTGACTTACGAAAGAATAATCAAAGCGGATATAGAAAGCATTCAGGAGCATAACGGGCATGGAAACGCCATGGCGCAGGTTTACAACCACATAATAATGCCTCTGGCAAACGAGAATGACAAAATCACGCAAACAAAATGGGGCATACGGGATTTTGAATACCGTTTCGGCCGCAAACCTGAAGGAATCTGGCTTGCGGAAACCGCCGTTGACGATGACACCTTGAGGATTTTGGAAGAAAACGGCATTAAATTCACAGTCCTTTCACCTTATCAGGCGCAATCCATACGGAAAGAAGGCGAGAAAAAATGGTTGGATGTAAGCTGGGGAAATATTGATCCGGCGCGTTCTTACAGATACTACATCAAATCAGCACCGGGAAAATTCATTGATTTGTTTTTCTATGACGGGGCAATTTCCAGATCTGTTGCGTTTGATGAACTTCTAAAAGACGGCAACAAGTTTGCAAAACGCCTGAAAGAAGGCGTTTCTGACTGCCGTGATTACCCTCAGCTTGTAAACATTGCAACTGACGGCGAAAGCTACGGTCACCATACGAAATTCGGCGATATGGCTTTAGCCTATGTGCTTCAAATAAAAGCTAAAGAAGAAGGCTTCACAATCACAAATTACGCTGAATATCTGGACAAATACCGCAGTGATTATGAGGTAGATATCAAACAAGCTTCAAGCTGGAGTTGTTTCCATGGTGTCGGCAGATGGAAAGAAGACTGCGGTTGCTCAACCGGCGGCCATCCGGGCTGGAACCAGAAATGGAGAAAGCCTTTGAGAGAAGCTTTGGACTATTTGCGCGACGAATTGGCAAGGCTTTTTGAGGAAGAAGGCCCAAAATATTACAATAAAGACTGCTGGGAAGTCCGCAACAATTATATCGAAGTCATTCTTGACCGAAATATTATGAATGTTGTTAAATTCCAGAATGAAAACTTCCTTGCAGATTTGTCGGACGATAAAAAAGTCAAAGGGATGGAATTGCTGGAAATCCAGCGTCAGGCAATGCTTATGTACACAAGCTGCGGCTGGTTCTTCTCTGAAATTTCAGGAATTGAAACAGTTCAGATTATGAAATACGCGGCGCGTGCAATGCAGCTTGCGGCAGGATTTACCAAAAAAGATTATGAGAGCAGATTCACGGAAATCCTTTCTGAAGCTAAAAGTAACATTGCAGAATACGGCACAGGAAGAGATATTTTCAACAACTTCGTGAAACCTTCAATTGTCACACCAAAACAAATTGCAAGTTTGTGGGCAATCTCATCACTTTATGAAGATTTTGAAGATGAAGAAAATGTTTACTGCTACACAATCAAACGCGATGATTACCAGAAAGTTCATAAAGGCTCTTCAAATCTTGTAATCGGCCATATTGAAATCCAGTCAATGGTAACGCTTCAAAAATCTAATCTAATGTTTGCCCTTATGCAGTATTCAGGCGGCGACTTCCATTGTGCGATAAAAGAATATTCTGATGATGCCGAATACAACACCATGAAATCCGAACTTATCAAAATATTCCTGCTAAATCCGCAAACAGAAATTATCCGCGCGCTGGATGAGTATTTTGGCAAAGATTACTACACTTTGAAAGATATTTTCATCGAAGAAAGACGCAAAATCCTTCAACGACTTCTCAAAGGCAAAATGCAGAAATTTGCGCAGATTTATCAGGACATGTATGACGAAGGCAAAAGTTCGATTTATCATATGCAAAATCTCGGACTTGCGATTCCTGACGAATTCAAAATTGCCGCAGGTTACGCTCTCAGCCGCAAATTTAACGAACTAATAAAGCATTCCGGCGGATTTATTGAACCGTCTGTTTTGCAGGAAGCGTCTGATATAAATTTTGAAACCAGAAAAATGGGGCTTAAACTCGACAAACAGCCTTCAAACGCGATTTTTGCAAAGAAAATTCTTCAAAATATCAACAGACTTGCATTCAGTTTCGAAATCCAACAGGCTGATGTTGTTCTTGAACTCTTTGATTATATCGAAAAACTTGAACTGGAAATCGACATCTCGGAAGCCCAAAATATCTATTATTCAAAGATTTACCACAAAATCGGCGATATAATAGAATCTGTCAAAACTTCCAATAGAGCAAGCGACAAGAAATTTATTAACATGCTTCTTGATATCGGCACAAAACTCAATATAAATACAGAGTTTTACAGAACAAAACTTGCAAAAGCCGGAATTTAAACGGTTTTAAATTTAAAAAACGGCGTTATGATTTTTCGCATAGCGCCGTTTTTTGTGACAAATTTTTGTGCAAATTTACCAGTCGTAAGAACCGTATTTTTTGTAAAGTTCAATAGTTGTCTGAATTTTGTGTTCAACAGAGGTGATTTTTTTCAATATTTCTTCATCTTTGTTCTTGTTTTTTAAAAGTTTTAATTCAAGCAAATCCTCTTTGGCTTTGCGCACTTTTTCCTTTGCCTTTTCTCTTTCCATAAAAAGCCAGCCTTCAAACCCGCATCCCGGCGGAACAATAGACCATGGGGTTGACGGACAATGGCGGCAGAGCGCCGGTCGTTCTTCATAAATAGAGCACAAATTGTTTTTAAGCAGGTATTTGCAGCCGTAAAATGTAAGCCGGCTTTCATCAAAATTTCCGTCAGCTTTGAGAAGTTCAATCACATTGTCGACAAGTTCTCTGTCGACTTTGCGTGCGGCCTCAATCGAAGGGTACGGGGTAAAGATTTTCAAAAATTCGCATGCCCCCTTATCGCCTGTCTCTTCAAGCGCTTTTAACTCTTTGTAAGGCTTGGAGGTCGTGACAACGCGGCAGCAGCGCCCGCACATATTGCAGAGTTCCTGAGGCCTCCTTAATAAATAATTATCTTCGTAACTTCCCATTACTTAATTATATTCTAAACAATTTCGCACATAAAGATATTTAACATTTCTTAAACTTTTTGAAATAAAAGCAATAATTCTGCCAAAAAATACTTTTAATATATAAGTATTTTAAAAAGGGTAGTGTTATGACATCAGTACAGAACCAGGGAAACCAGCAATTACAGCAAATAAATCCGCAGGTAAAGCCGACAGTTGTTCAGCCGCAAATTATTCCGCCGGTGGAGCAGCAGCCATTGCCTCAACAGAATTATATGACTTCACCTCAGACGCAAACTCAAACGGCGCCCCCGCCAAGCTATGCGGGTGTGAATATTCAAATTTATAACCCATCTGTCGGAATTCCGAATAACAATCCGACAGGAAATGCTCCGCTATCACAGAGTTTGCCTGGAATTGCATACCCGTCAAATTATTATACACAGCAATACGGGCTTCCCGGACAAGGAAATATTGTTGCACAAGGCGGCCAGGGTGGACAAGGCGGAAACGCTGTTATAAATAACAATATAACAGGTGGCGTAAACGGCTCCTTAAACGGCGCAGGAGAAAATTCTGAAGGAAATGCTTCTGCTAATTCCGGCGCGGCCAATCTGAACGATGCCGCACTTGCCGCAAGGAACATGTCCGACTCAACGAAATCTCAAACATCCGCAACAATTGATAAAGAAACTGTAAAAACCGAAAAGACCGAAGAAAAAAAGAAGACTGAAAAACGAAAAGTTGTTGAATTGAGCGATGATTACATAAAAAATCTTGAAAACTACTTAAACAGTCAGGATAAAGAAGTTCGAATGATGGGTGCAAAAGAAGTTGTTGCAAGACTTCAGGAAGACGACAGCCGAAAGGACGATCCGGCACTGACTGCATTAATTAATAAAATGCTTCAAGACCCCTCACAGCAGATTAAATTCCTAGCGCTCAGCATGCTCGATTCCAGAACCTGTACCGGAGATGATTATACTATCGGCGTATTAAAGAAGATGCAGAATTCAACCTCAGGATACGGGCAGGATGCGGCACAAGCCACAAACATACTTCTCAAGATGTCAGGAAAAGTAGTAGAAAAAGAATTTGAAGTCGCGGACAAATCCGACAAAAAATAAGGTCATAATTTATGAACATAGTAAGTGCAGTAAAAAATAATTACGGAAAATATCTTGCAAAAACCGCAGGTGCGGCGGCTGTTGTCCTGATTGCACGTGATGCGCATACTATCGGAAAGCTGCAGGCTGATGTGAAATCGCAAACGCATGATGCAAATGTCAGCATGGATTTGTGGGAAAACTCTCAGCGTCTGGATTCGCCAAGCCTTTTGAAAAGTGAAATGAAAGACAAAGTTTTCAAATACCATCTCGGAAGCGGCGTGCTTTCATTCTTCAATTCCGCAATCGGATATTTTTCAGGATTTGTCTCAATGCTGACTGATAATGTTGTGCCGCTGGCGCTTGGTACGACAGCACTTCTGGCTAAAGGTAAAAAGCTTGCCTGCGGCAGTGCAATTGCTTTAGGTGTTATGACTGCATTTAATTTTGTTAAAGACGGGCTCGGGCTTGGAACGCCTAAATTTTTACAGAAATAATCTTTAAAATTTCCCGTATCCGGTTTATAAATCATTGATGAATGGCAGGTTCAGGCGGAATTTGTTTAATCGTTAAATATCTTTATTCTCCAGCAAATCCGGACGTCTTAATTTTGTGCGCAGAATCCGCTGCTCCTGACGGAAGGCGTTAATATCCTTGTGATTGCCGTTCAAAAGTACTTCCGGAACCTTTAATCCCCTGTATTCTCTGGGTTTTGTGTACTGCGGATACTCCAAAAGCCCGTCTGAAAAGCTGTCGTCTTCAGCGCTTTCGATTTTTCCAAGAGTCCCTTCAAGCTTTCGGCTAACCGCATCAATTACGCACAACGCAGGAAGTTCCCCGCCTGTGAGCACAAAATCACCCAACGAAATTTCCCTCGGCTTAATTATTTCGCGGATTCTTTCGTCAAACCCTTCGTAATGCCCGCAAAGACATATTATCTGGTCAAATTCGGCAAGCTCTTTGACAACTTTTTCGCTCAATTGTTCTCCCTGCGGTGAAAGCATTATCGTAATTGAGTTTTCCAATTTTTTCACGCTTTCATACGCATCGACATAGGGCTGCGGCATCAAAACCATTCCCGCTCCGCCGCCGTATGGTGTATCGTCGACTTTTCGGTGCCTGTCATGTGTGAAATCCCTCGGATTTACAGTTCCGACTTCAATTACACCCGCCTCAATCGCGCGTTTCAGGATACTATAGGAACAATGTGATTCAATCATTTCCGGAAAAAGCGTCAATACATCAAATCTCATTCCAAAAGTCCCTCAATATTGTTTATGACAATTTTTTTGTCCTTCAAGCTTACGTTTGTGACAATTGCTTTGACAAAAGGGATTAGTGAAATGTTTTTCGATTTTGTTTTTACGGAAAGTAAATCAGTTGCGCCATTGTTTGAAACACCTACAACAAATCCCAATTTGTTGCCGGCTTCATCTAAAACGTCAAGCCCGACTAGTTCATCTATCAAAAACTCGTCTTCTTCCAATGCTTCGCGAATGGTTTCTTCCTCGACAAAAAGCAGGCATCCTTTGTATTCTAAAAGTTCATCAATAGAATCAATCCCGCTGAATTTTACAATCGCATTGTTTTTGTGAAGTCTGATAGATACAATATCAAGCGGCTTATAGTCATGTTCATATAGAACGAAAACTTTTTCAAGTCCGCAAAAAAATGCTTCCTGATTCTTGGAAAATCCGACTTTTGCATCGCCTTTGATTCCATGGAAGTTAAGAATTTTCCCTACAGAAATAAACTTGCTCATGATTCAGGTGTTTCTTCAACCTTTTTAGGCTTTCTGCCTCTTTTTGGTTTTTCCGGAGCCGCTTCTGTTGTTTCAACTGCAGGCTCTGTGTTTTTTGAAACTTCAGCCTTAACTTTTTCTGCCGCCTGTTCTTCAGAAGATTTTTTGAACTCTTCCGGAACATCAGCCCTATCCTGATTCCAGCGCTGCAAACCCATTTGTGAACGAATCAAGCCGATTCCGACATGAACTCTCCACTCATCCATTTTTAATTGAGCCGCAATGATTTTGTGGCATCCGATTGGCGGAAGCGGTAATAACGGTTCATAAAGGTTTTTGATTGCAAAAAGCTGGTCCGGAGAAATCGCCAGTTTACGTTTCGGGAACGGAAGTTTCGGAAGCATAAGTTTCTGTCTGACTAGATTTATTCCGAAAAATACTTTTCTCGGTTCCAGTTCAAGTTTTTCTCCGATGAATTCATGTGCATCCGGATTCGGAAGCGGAAGCATGGCTTTGTAGAGCAATTCAATTTGTTCAAGCTGTTCCTTGCTTATCAAAAGCTGTTTCGGGGCTTTTGGTCTGTTGCCGCCCGGGCGTCTGTTGTTGTTGAAGCGGTTTTGACCCTGCGGACGTCTGTTTTGGAAGCCGCCTCTGTTATAACCGCCCTGTTGAGGTCTTTGATTGTTATAGCCGCTACGTCTGTTGTCACGATTGTAGCCGCCGTCTCTGTTATATCCGCCATCACGGTTATAATTTCCCTGATTGTTACTTCTGTTGTATCCCTGACGGTTGTTGTCGCGACGATATCCGCTGTCACGATTGTAGCCGCCCTGATTATTGTTGTAATTGCGTTGCTGCGGGCGTCTGTAGCCTTGATTGTCGTTGCCGCCGCTGGAATAACTGCTGTAGAATTGTGGTCTGTCTTCGGTTGAGTAACTTCTTAAGGTTTGTTCACCTTCCGTCTGGGCCGGTTTTGGAGCCGAAGTTTCTGATGCAGAATCTGATGAGGATGTTATCATCATTTTTTTATCCGGATACAGACAGTCCGGGCAAATAACTCTTTTGGGGTTTTTCGTTTCAAATTCACGACCGCACTTAACGCACTTGTTTACATACATATTAAAAGCCTCTTAATTGAAAAAATAATAATTGCATAATAAAAATCGATTTAAAAATTAATTACTCCTCGGTAATAATATAAATATCAATATACTTAATATAATTATATTAACATAAAATGAAAATATTTGCAAGAGGTGAAATTATTTTTCCAGCAAAATTGTGACCGGTCCGTCGTTGACGAGTGCCACATCCATCATTGCGCGAAATTTGCCGGTTTTAACCGTGAGGCCTGAGGTTTTGAGATGTGATACAAAATCTTCATACAATTCGTTTGCGCGGTTTGGTTGTGCGGCAGAGTCAAAACCAGGACGGGTGCCTTTACTGCAATCTGCGCAGAGAGTAAACTGCGATACCACGAGGATTTCACCCTGTATATCCGATATGGAGAAATTCATTTTTTCATTTTCATCTTCAAAAATTCGAAGTTTAAGGATTTTTTGCGCAAGGTTTTCTGCATTTTCTTTGCCGTCGTCTTTTGTAACGCCCAAAAATATAAGTAAACCTGAATTAATTTCTGAATATAATTCCCCGCCAATTGTAACGGATGCCTTTTTTACTCTTTGAATGAGTGCTTTCATTTTGAAATTTCCATCTTGAATTATTTACAAAAATAGTTTAATATAAAAAAGAAGTATTTAAAAGAAAGAGAAGTTTTTATGAAAAATCAAGCTATGACTGGCTTTGCGGGGGGGGGGGGCATCCGCTGACCTTTATTCTCAAGGGATTAGTGACAATTTAAAAAATCAAAATCTTTCTTCACGGCTTTGTTCCGTTTTAAATTTTGCAGAAAGATTAACATCAGAGAGTGGAATTCATTTACCTAAGAATGCTTTTACGCTCGCAGAAGTTCTTATAACGCTTGGTATAATCGGGATTGTGGCTGCGATGACGTTGCCTGCTGTTATTAACAAATATCAAGAAAGGGCAACTGTTACAAAGGTTAAAAAGTTTTATTCGACGATGAATCAGGCGTTTTTGATGGCAATTGGCAAATCCGGATATGTTGAGGATTGGGAATACGCGGATGGTGCTAAATGTCCGGAGGGATTTGCGAGAAATTTGGTTCCGGAGTTAAAAATTGCCAGAAACTGCAAATGCGGGGAGGGCTGTATTTCTACAACATATTCATATCTTAACGGGAGTAATCGTGGGATGAATTATGATGCCGGTATTGCATACTACAAAATGGTGCTGCTTGACGGAAGTTATCTATGGTTCAGAGATTCGATGACAAGAAACTGTAATGCACATGATGGCGGTTTTAACAATGTCTGCGGAATGATGTGGTATGACTTGAACGGGCCAAAAGAACCAAATAAGTACGGAGTTGATTTGTTTGTTTTTTTAATTATGAAAGACCGGATTCTTCCTGATTCTTTTGATGACTGTGATCCCGGATCCGGAAAGGATTATACCGGATGGGGGTGCTCAAGATATATTCTTGAACACGATAATATGGAATATTATTACAAATAGAATTAAATCAAAAACCCGGGGTGTTAATTCACACTTCGGGTTAAATTTTTACAGGTGGATTAGCTGCGTTTACGGTTTAATCAACTTTTCCGCGCAGCTGCCCGCAGGCCGCATCAATATCAGCACCGCGCTCAAGGCGGATTGTCACCTTTTTGCCCGAATGTTCGAGAAGATATTTGAATTTTTGAATGGCGTTGTTTGAAGGTCTCTGGTAATCGTTTTTGGCCGTCGGATTGTAGGGGATTAAATTCACATTGCATTTGATATCAGAAAGATATTCGGCAAGTTCTTTTGCTGCTTCCAGCGTGTCGTTCAGATCTTTTGCAAGAAGATATTCGATTGTAATTCTGCGGCCTGTTTTTTCGACGTATTTTTTCAGTGCGGTTTTGAGTTCCGGCATTGAATATTTGTTTTCAATCGGCATAAGCTTTCTGCGGATTTCATGATTTGGCGCATGCAAAGAAACCGCAAGCGTTGATTGCATGTCGTTTTCGGCAAGTTTATAAATCCCGGGGATAATTCCGCTTGTGGAAACCGTGAGACGACGTGCGCCGATTTGGAAGTTTTCGTTAAAGATTTCCATCGCCTTTCTGACATTATCAAGGTTCAAAAGCGGCTCGCCCTGCCCCATAAATACGATATTTGTAACTTTCAGGCCTGTATCTCGCTGGATTGTCAAAACCTGTTCAATAATTTCTTTATAAGTCATGTTTCTTATAAAACCGCGTTTTCCTGTCGCGCAGAATGAACAATTGACGGCACAGCCAATTTGGGAACTTACGCATGCTGTTAGGTTTGCGCGGTTGTCAAATCGCATAAGAACTGTTTCAACGCATTCTCCGTCGGGAAATTCTATCAGATATTTTATTGTTCCGTCAGAACTGACTTGTTTGACTTTAATTTTCACATCGGTTACGGACGCGATTTTTTTGAGTTCTTCGCGGAATTTTACTGACAAATCCGTCATTTCATCAATATCTTTGACCGATTTCAGGTAAATCCAGTTGTGAATCTGGCGCGCTCTGAATTTTGAGGCATGAAGTTGGTCTGTAATTTTTTCTATTTCTGATAGGCTCAGGCCTGATAGTATTTGCATTGTTGTCTCCTGGATTGGGGGGAGGGGAAGGGAGTGAAAAGTGAGAGGTGAAAGGTGAAAAGTCCGTTTCGTTATAATTTAATCGTTAGAGATTGTTAATAAATGTTTTTATAACTCATATCTTATCGAACTGCTACTTCATATCTTTTTCTGATATGGTCTTTTCACCTCTTACCTCTCACCTTTCACTTAACACACTACCCGTCCCGACCGGTATTTTGGTCTTGTAGTACTCCACAATTTCAATCATAGCATGAAGATGAAGAGTCGTTTCTTCAGATTTCTTTTTCCACTCGCAAAAGCCGCAGGATTTAGGCAAAAGCGTCAGCGGATTGTCCGGAAAGTCTCTGCATATTTGCGGTCGGTTTTCGTAATCAGAGCATCTGTTATCTGATGTGAGTTTCGGGCAGTGGTAAAAATAAACGTCTGTTTCTTTATTTTCTTCCAGCAGTGAAATGTATTCAGGATATACTTTTCGAGCCTCTTCTTTTGAGGAGTACGGGATGAAAACGCTCAAGAATTGGCGGGCGAAATTATCTCCTCTATCTGCGCGTTTTTTTAGTTCTTCGGGCGAAAATTCACTGCAAGCAAGTCGGCAGCAGGTGGCACAGCACCGGCATGTGTATTTTGAGCGCATTCTCAGAATTTTTTGGAATTTTATATAAATATCTTTTAAAAAATCATTTTCAAGAAGTTCTAAAACTTCTTTTTGCCACTGATTGCCGGCACTTTCGGGCGGAAAGTCCGTGAAAATATCCTCTATAACTCCGGCAGGCTTTATTTTATCAATTCTGCTTTGTATTTCTTCAACGGATTGCATGAAGAATTCCCGATATTTTGTTCGCTGGTTTTCTAAGTTTGAAGTTAAATCATTCATAACAAAATGATATCACAAAACCCGCGTTTGAAAATGATCCCCTCTTTTGCCGCTATTCTGCGCCCCAGAGAGTTTTGTATGTGTATGACATCTTTTTGTCAAACATATTCTGATTCGGATCGTCTAAAAACTGCGCGTTTGCTCCGGCTGAAATTGTGTCAATTGCTCCGTTTGACCTGTTGTTTTCATCAAAATCCATTGCGTAGTAGAATGCTGACATTTCTTTGTTGTCAATTACACCATCGCCATTAATGTCAATTCTGGCAAACAAAATATTGTCACTTTGGGCATATTGTTGTGCCTCTTGTGCGCTTATGGTAATTCCCGTTGCGCTTGCGGCTTCGTCGCGTCCGGCTTTTTGGAATTTCGCAAATGCTTCGGGGCTTATGGTTTCACTTCCGTTGCCGTATTCTGCGCAAATAAATTTTGTCATTGAATTTCCAAGCTTTTTCATGCCGTTGTAAAGTTCAGTATGCATTAATTGCGTTTCTTCCGGCGTTCTGTCTTTCTTATTCATTAATGCGCTGATTTCGTCTGAAATAACAGAAACCTTCACATCTTCATATTGTCCCATTTTATTTATAAGTGCATTTGCCGCTCTTCCGGTCTCAACGCTGCCTTCAAGCGGTGTGTCTGCAACTATGTTGGCTTCGCTTGCGCTTGAAGCTGCTGTCGGAGTTGTTGTTTGAGATACTGTTTCCGGTTTGGCTGCGGCTGCAGCTTCTGTTGCCGCTTGCGGTGCGTTTGCACGCGCTGCACTTTGAGCTGCCTGAACTTCCGGCGCTTTTCCTGTCAAAAGCTGTTTAATCTTACCCATGATGCTGTCATCAATTTGCATTGTCTGACCGTTATGAACAGTAAAGTTCGTCTGCCAACTCGACCTGTCGCCAATCTTGCTCGCATCATTTGTGCCTGTAAATGTCGGAGTTTTGCCTTCGTTTACCGATTTTGTGTTATTTTGGTCAACAAGTTTTACAACTTCCTGCCAGACAGAAAGTTTAACTTTTTTGCAATCAGCTGATGACAATCCCAAATTACTTGCGATTGCCTGCGTCACGCCTTGACCTGTTTTTACGGTAATGTCCGCCATTATACGTCCTTATATTTGTATATTATATAAATATAAAGTATATATTCCCGATATAATTGCCGGATTTTCAAAAAATGTTACAAAACTTAATTTGTTATATCCCATCTTCCGCAGGTGCCGCCCCAGCGAGCAATGATGTTGCCTTTGATATCTTTAATTTTTTCAACTTTTTGAGTTTCGGTTTCGCCTTCAACAATGGTGATGACTTCGCAGTTGTTTGAGCAGCCTGTGCATTCGCATGTTATTGAGTGGAATGACATATCAGCAACCTGCCAGCCTTTGAATTTTGTTTTTGCTTCTGTATACTGGTGGTTTTCCATTGCAAGAAGTGCTGCTCCGATAGCGCCCATAGTCTGGTGATTTTCCGGAACAATTACTTTGTGGCCCAGGGCTTCTTCAAAAGCCTTTACCATGCCGGAATTTGTTGCAACACCTCCCTGGAAGGAGAATACTGGAAGAAGTTCTTTGCCGAGAGCAAGGTTTGCAAGATAGTTTCTTACAAGAGCCTGACAAAGCCCGTATAAAAGATCTTCAACCGGATATCCCAACTGTTGTTTGTGGATTAAGTCGCTTTCCGCAAAAACGCCGCAGCGTCCGGCAATTCGCGCAGGATTTTCTGATTTCAGAGCTGTTTCACCGAATTTTTCGATAGGAACATTAAGTCTTTGCGCCTGATGGTCCAAAAAGCTTCCTGTGCCGGCAGCGCAGACCGTGTTCATCGCAAAATCTGTTACAATCCCGTCGCGCAGGATGATAATTTTGCTGTCCTGCCCGCCGATTTCAAGGATTGTTTGAACTCCGGGAACGTTAATGCTTGCGGCAACCGCATGGGCTGTGATTTCGTTTTTGATAACGTCAGCTCCGACAAGTGCTCCTGCAAGGTTTCTTCCCGAACCTGTTGTGCCGACACCCATTACGTTGTAGTCGGTAATTCTTTGGGCAAAAAGTTTTGTTAAGCCTTCCTGAACTGCAACAACCGGTTTTCCGGCGGTTTTTAACATGTAACTGTCTACATATTTACCTTTTTCATCAACTAGTGCTAATTTTGTTGTAACTGAACCTACGTCTATCCCTAAATATACTGTCAAACTCATGTTTTTACTTCCTTTTGTCTCATGCCGTTTTGAAAATTTTCCGGCTTTTGTTAAATCTTTGTTTTCATTTTAGCATAAACAAAATCATGAGGTAAGAAATAAAAAAAGCGCCGGAGTCCGGCGCCAAGAAAAATATATTTTAGGGGAAATTTAATCAGAATAACCGGGAGGGTCTAATTTTTTAACCGGTTTTTGTTCAAGTTTATTAGTTGCTTCCAATTCTTTTATTGTTTCATCGGTTAGCTTTTTAATAAAATTCTTTTCATCCTGAGTTTTTAAAGAATCCACACCGGTTTCCAACTCTTTCAAAGCCTCCTGCTCCATTTGTTTAATGAGTGCTTCTTCATCTAAAGATTTTAAAAGTTCGATATTTCTGCCGTCTTTTGATTTTTTGTTATGTAATTGCTCTTCCAAATTCGCCTTTTCGGCTGCAAGCTGAGCTTCAAGTTTAGCTAAATTTTTTGTTTCAGTCTTGAGCATTTCTTGCATTATAGCTTGTTTTTTCTCGTAAAATTCTCTAATATAACCGTTTGTTTTCTCTTTTTCAATTTTTCTCTGTCAACTTGAGGACGATTGTTGTTGACTGATGTAGTATCTTTAGGCAAACCTGCGCCATTGATTTCGTTTGAACTCATAAAGTTTTCTCCTTTTGTTCTACACTTTTTCTTTATCGTCAGGGAAGTTGAAAATCTTTAGAAAATAAAGTTGATTCTTTACAAAAGTTAATTTTTAAATGATAAAGATTTCCCGACGGCTTTGCAAAAAATCTGCAAAGCAAAAGCGCCCGGACTTTCGTCTGAGCGCTTTTTATATGAGATAATACTCATTCCCTTAAACCCCTCGCCTGCAATGCAGGTTTCACCGACGGGGAGCCTTTGAGGCTTATTTTTTTGTCGGAATTCTCATTGCATAGAATGAACGTACTACGAAAATTAATGCGATGATTAAGAATACCCAGCCTGCAATCGGCGCGATATTTCTGAATGATTCGGAAATAGCGATTTCCATTGCAAGAAGTCCGAATAGTGTTGTGAATTTGATAATCGGGTTCATTGCAACGGATGAGGTGTCTTTGAACGGGTCGCCGACAGTGTCTCCGACTACGGTTGCTTCATGAAGCGGAGTTCCTTTTTCTCCTAAATCGACTTCAACGATTTTCTTCGCATTATCCCAGCAGCCGCCGGCATTTGCCATAAATACGGCCTGGAAAAGACCAAATACGGCAATTGCAATCAAGTAGCTTACAAAAAACGCAACAGGCGCTGATGTAAGTCCTGCAGGTGCTGATAGGCAGGCAAATGCGAGTGCAAATGCAAATAGTGCAATAAAGATATTAATCATACCTTTTTGAGCGTATTGTGTGCAAATTTTTACAACTTCTTTTGAGTTTGCAACGTTTGCACTCTTGCAATCGGCATCGTCAAGGTTAATGGTGTCATGAATGTATTCTGTTGCAGAATATGCGCCTGTTGTAACTGCCTGCATTGAAGCGCCTGAGAACCAGTAGATTACGGCACCGCCTGCGAGGAATCCCAGAAGCGTGTACGGATTTAGCATATTCAAAATCATTTCAGGCTCGATTCCAAGTGTTGATTTGATAACCAGAATTAATGAGAAAATCATTGTTGTAGCACCAACAACCGCTGTTCCGATTAGAACAGGTTTTGAAGTTGCTTTGAAGGTATTTCCGGCGCCGTCGTTTTCTTCTAAGTATTTTTTAGCGTTTTCAAAATCGGGTTTAAAGCCGAAATCTTTTTCGATATCTTCTGCAATGTTTGGAATTTCTTCAATCAAAGACAATTCGTAAACGGATTGCGCATTGTCTGTAACGGGTCCGTAAGAGTCAACTGCGATTGTGACAGGGCCCATTCCCAAAAATCCGAATGCTACAAGGCCGAATGCGAATACTGAACTGTAAATCATCAAATCTTCAGGAATGTAATTTGATGCAGCATAAGCAAGTCCCATCAAAAGTACGATTACCATACCAATCCAGAATGCCGAGAAGTTGCCGGCAACAATACCTGAAAGGATTGTCAAAGAAGATCCGCCTTCGCGTGAAGCTGTTACAACTTCTTCTGTGTGTTTTGCCTTAGGCGATGTGAATATCTTTGTGAATTCCGGAATCAGAGCCGCTCCAAGTGTTCCGCAGGAAATTATGCAGGAAAGAACAAGCCACAGGTTTCCGCCCATATCAGCCAATAACCAACGGCTGACACCAAATGTCATAATGATTGATAAAATTGAAGTTAACCAGACAAGGTTTGTCAGAGGTTTTTCAAAGTCGAATTTTTGAGTTTTTGCTGCGTAAATTCTGTCTGCAACGCCGTTAATCCAGTATGCGACAACCGAAGTTACAATCATCAAAAATCTCATTACGAAAATCCATGTCAATAATTGAACCTGATTTTCAGACCCTGCAACCGCAAGAAGTATGAACGAAACAAGCGCAACGCCTGTAACACCGTAAGTTTCAAAGCCGTCAGCCGTCGGGCCTACGGAATCTCCTGCGTTGTCGCCTGTGCAGTCAGCGATTACACCGGGGTTTCTGGGGTCGTCTTCTTTGATGCCGAACTGGATTTTCATCAAGTCTGAACCGATGTCAGCGATTTTTGTAAAGATTCCGCCGGCAACACGAAGTGCGGATGCTCCAAGAGATTCACCGATTGCAAATCCGATAAAGCAAGCGCCTGCGATTTCTCCCGGTACAAACAGAAGAATTGTCAACATCAAAATAAGTTCAACTGATACAAGACAAACGCCGATTGACATACCGGCTTTCAGCGGGATGTTCAGAACATTCAGCGGGTTGCCTTTCAAAGATGCAAATGAAGTTCTTGCATTTGCTAAAGTGTTCATTCTTATACCGAACCAGGCAACGGCGTAAGAGCCGAGAATCCCGATTACTGACCAGCCGAGGATGATTGCAACGTTTTTCAGCGGCATTCCCTGAAGATATCCGAAGTAAAACGCAATACAAAGTCCAATCAGCACTTCTAATACAAGCAAAAATTTACCCTGCTGAATCAGGTAAGTTTTGCAGGTTTCAAAAATTGTATTTCCGACTTCTGCCATCGCAGAGTGGACGTCCAATTTTTTGATACGTAAGAATTCGATAAATCCGAACACAAGACCAATCACGGAAATTGCAATACCAATCAGCAAAAGATTGTAGCTGGATGTGCTTGCGTCTTTAATGCTTGGAACAACCAAATCCGCTTCGCTTGCAAAGGCAGGCGAAATCGTGCAGAACAATGCTGCAAAAAGCGACGCGATTGTTCCGGATGAAAGTAATTTTTTAAACATAACCTCTCCTTAAATTAAGTCGTTTCACGCGAAATATTATAATCTAAATTAAGATTTGTGACAACTTTGTAATATAGAAATCGTCTACTCAGATGATGGAGAGGCGGGCGGTTCAGGAATCTTCATCGGGAATGTTGACTGAAATCAGCGATTCTCTTGTCAAAAATCGCCATAAGAGCAGCGCAAACAGCGAAAGTGCACAAAATCCGATTGGTAAATGCTGTTGATGAAATGAAATTAATGCTGTTATAAAAGTTAGCGGTAGGACAGCAAAGTAGGCAAGCGTAATAAAAGGGTTAACTTTTATTACATCCCAAATTGAAACAGGCACTGAATATAAATCGGAGTTTTCGTTCTTTGAAGCCGCCATTTCGTCGATATTTGAATTTGTTATGGCAGAATTGTAAACTTTTTTGTTTATGAGTTTTGCATCAAAGAGTTTGAACACGGCTTTTTTGAAGCTTTTGTTTACAAGTTTTTCGATTTTTTGAATGACAGCTTCGCTTGTTGCGTCATTTTCTTTTTCGACCAAAAAGTCGTAAATATCGAAATTTATTTTGTGCAAAATCGCTTCATGAAACCGTGACGGGATATTTGCATAAATCATGTCAAGCGTTTTGTGAAAAGTCCATTCCGCAATGATTTGGGTGATGTATTTGCAATGCTCTTCATCAATATCGGTTTCGTTGACAAGTTCTTCAGCGGCAAGCGTTGTCATTTTGTACATAGTATCTCTGACATAGATTTCATGTTCGCTGTATTTGTCAGGAATTACTCCTCTCACCTGAAACCTTAGCTGGTCAATAAAATCTTTATAGTTGAAATCGCTGCTCATAAAAACTTTCCCTGTTATTCACGAATTCCTGCATTCATATATATTATAGTTAATAATTGGCATTTTGGCAATAAACATCTTCCTGATTCAGAATATCTTTTTTGTGGTATTCTTGTTATAAAAATAAAGAGGATATGATTATGGATTTTATGGATACAATTATCGAACATTTGGAAAAGTTTAACAAACTTCTGGAATCAACGCACTTTGACCTGATTGTCGGCGCAATAATTAATATTCTTCTTATTGTCGTTTTGTTCAAGGCAGTTGATATAATGAGTGCAAAACTCAAAAACCGCATTTTAAATAGAGACGGCAACAGCCAGCTTACACAATTTGTTCCGATTTTGGAGCGAATTATGAAATCAATTCTTGTGTTCTTTATTGTCGCATCGTTCCTTCAAAGCCATGGTTATTCGGTTTCATCCCTGATAACAGGTTTCGGAATTACCGGTTTGGCAGTCGGCTTTGCGGCGAACGCAACAATCGCAAATATTTTCGGAACCCTTGCAATATTCAGTGATAAAGCCTACAAAATCGGTGATTACATTATCGCAAACGGCGTAGAAGGCACTGTGGAAGATGTTAATATCCGCTCAACCAAAATCAGAACTCTTGACAATTTTCTCTACATAGTTCCAAATTCCAGCGTTTCAAACGGTAATATCTGCAACCTTTCAGCGGCTAAAAAGCGCAGAATAGTTGAAGTTTTTACGCTCACCTACGACACAACAAACGAAAAACTTCAAAGAGCCATTTCTATTGTCGAAGAAATTCTTCGCGAAAATCCTGATATTTACGATGATTATGCGGTGTTTTTAGATACGCTTGCGGACAGTTCCATAAATATTAAATGCATTGCTTATGCAAAAACACATTCCTACAATCCGCTGATGAAGATTAAATCAGGCGTAATTCTGGAAGTTGTTAAAAGATTCAGAGCCGAAGGCCTTGATTTTGCATTCCCGTCAACATCTGTTTATGTGGAAAAATCAGGAAATTAATTTATGAATATCAAAGTTATTGCGCTTGGAAAGTTAAAGGAAAAGTTTTTGAAAGAAGGAATCGCAGAATTCCAAAAACGACTTACGCCATACGCAAGTTTTGAAATCATCGAATTACAGCCTGTAGAAATCAGGGACGAAAATCTCATCTCAAAAGCGCTTGATGAGGAGGCTCAAAAAATTCTCTCCCACATAAAGCCGCAATCCTACGTGATAACTCTTGAAATCGGCGGCAAGATGCTCTCATCTGAGGATTTAGCCGAAAAAATTAATGAAATCACACAGGACGGGATAGGTGAAATAATTTTTGTAATAGGTTCATCCTGCGGATTATCAAAAATAGTTTCCAGCCGTGCGGATTTCAAACTTAGTCTTTCAAAAATGACATTTCTACACCAGTTTGCAAGATTAATCCTTGTAGAGCAGATTTATCGCGCGTTTAAGATTATCAAGGGCGAAACTTACCACAAATAATACTTTACGATTCTTTAAAAGAGTGATATACTCAATTCATACAGAGGAGAGATATATGGAAACTTTTGAACTTAATTATACGCTTGAAGAATTGAAAAAGCGTACTCATAAGGATTATTTGACGACAAAAAAAATGCTTGATGTTGATGCGCCGGAATATTTGGCGCTTGAAGAAGGCGACAAAGCTGCTTTGAAAAACCTTGTTAAAGCAGCTTATTTTATTCAAAAAATAAACCTTCAGCTTGATAACAAAAAGAATTTGCCGTTTTACGATTTTTTGCGTACTGAAATTCTCAAAGGAAACGAGCGTGCGGAACTTACCAAAATTCTTTTTGACGCACAAATCGGAATGTGCGCAATCGACAGAGAATCTGTCAAAATTAATCTTGCAAAAGGGGTTGAAGAACTTCCCGGAAAAGGTTTGTATCCGACAGATTTGTCGAAAGAAGAATTTCACAAAATTCTTATAAAAATGATTAAAGACGGCAAAATCGAAGAGGTCAGAAAAATACTTAACCAGCGCTCAGTTGTCTTGAGAGCCGGGGATGAACTTGCAGCAAAAGATTACATTGATTATTTCCATGAAGAATTCAGAGTTGTGGCTGAAAAACTGGAATCTGCGGCTGAAACTTCTACAAACGAAGATTTTAACGAGTATCTGAAACTTCAGGCCTCAGCCCTTAGATCGGCTGATCCTATGCTTGATGCTTACGCTGATAAAAAATGGGCTGAGTTGCAGGATACACCTTTGGAATTCACGATTACGCGCGAAAATTACGCAGATGAAATGACCGAAAGCGTTATTGAAAATGAAGAGTTGAAAAAACTTCTGGATGAACATAACATTCCGGTAATTTCAAAGGATTTTCTGGGCGGGCGTGTCGGAATTGTGAACAAAAAAGGAACTGAGGATTTGCTGAAAATAAAAGACTATCTTCCGCTTCTGGCGGCCAATATGCCTTATTGTGACGAGTATGAACAAAATATAAAACCTTCAAACGAAATCTTGAATCATCCGGCAGAAAATTCAGAGGTCGGAAATTCTCCAAAACAGACAATGGTTGATGTGGATATTGTAGTTCTGGCGGGGGATGTCGGTGCCTATCGGGCAGGGATAACGCTTGCCGAAAACCTTCCGAATGACGACAAGCTGTCTCTCAAAATCGGCGGCGGCAGACGAAATGTTTATCACAGACAAATCAGATTTATATCAGACCGCGAAAAACTCCAAAAGCGTCTTGATACGATTTTAGATAAATCTCAACACCAATATTATCTTGATGAGGCTGACCACTGGTTTACAATCGGGCATGAGAACACGCATTCTTTGGGACCGAACAAAGGTACTGAAGCTTTAGGTAAATACAAAAGTATAATCGAAGAAAACAAGGCTGATATGGGCGCTCTGGCGTTTTTGGACTTGCTGGAAGAAAAAGGAATGTATACATCAGAACAGGTTTTGCAGATGATTGTGTCTTTTGCGGCAGATAATTTTCTTAAATCAAAACCGACACTATCGCAGGCGCACAGGGTTCGCTCTGTAATGCAGAACAAATATTTCCTTGAAAACGGCGCAATTGAATTGACAGAGGATGGCAAAATTCATGTAAATATTGACAAAATGATTCCGACAGCGAAAAAAATGCTTGCAGAAATCGTGAGAATCCAGATTGACGGCGATTTTGCAAAAGGTGAAAAATATGTTTTAGACAATTTTGTCTGGACAGATGAGATGGAGGTGATTTCCAAAAAACTCAAAGAAATCGACAAAAATCTAAATGGCAGAACGGATGCGCCTTTGGCAAGAATGCTTTTGAGGAGTTAATCCGGAATTCCAAAGCTGCAGCAATATATTTAAAAAATACATTAAAAATCCGGGTTGAAGTTGTGTTTAGCCCGGATTTTTAGTCCTCTGCGCAAAAGATAACCTTTAGGTGCCCTTGTCCTAATTCTGTGTTTTCGTGTCTAAATCTTGCAAAAGCGGATTTTTTCTAATCCGACCCAAAAGTTTTCAATGTGCGGAGCACCTCAACCTCACCCGAATTTCTAACTTTCGCAGCGTAAACGCGTGCTCAAGTTGAAATTCTGCCCTCTCCTGATTCAGGAGAGGGTACGCGACGATTTTCGTCGTATGTTGAAGGTTTCCGTCAAAAACGTTGACCTCTCCAAGCGCCCCTGTCCTAATTCAGATCCAATGTCTCTACGTGCGTAGCACTGGATTATTCGGCTTTCTAACACCTAGCGTTCGCTCAAAATCGCTCGGGCGATTTTGCCGCTGTCTTGCTCGACGGCGCTAAACGGGTTCCAAAGCATTGCTCCCCACAACGCTTTTCACCCTCTGCCGACTCGTGCTCACTGCGGAGCTTTGGATGTGACGAGTTCCGCTCATCCTCCGTGCTAATCGCACGTCGGCTTCACTTCACTCTACCGAAAATCCAGCTAATTCTTTTAAAAGCGCAATCTACCTAATCCAGTTCCAATGTCTAAGAGCACACTTCGTGTGCCTCGTGCTGGTAGGCCCAGGCTGAATGGTTGTGGATGCTCTCAAACGCCTCGCATTCGACTTCAAATTCCTTCACCACTTCATGCCGGCGAAGCTTTACAACAACATCGCGCAATACGTCTTCCACAAATTTTGGGTTGGCATAAGCCTTCTCTGTCACATATTTCTCATCCTGACGCTTTAATAACGGATAAACCGGACAACTCGCGCAAGCTTCCACCAAATCAACCAAATCCTCTATCCAAATATGCTTGTCCTCATCGTAAGATACCCGTACACGTATAAAAGCACGCTGATTGTGCGCGCCATTGTCCGAAATCTCTTTTGAACAAGGGCAAAGCGTTGTCACAGGAACTTCCACACCCAAAATAAATTTGTAATCCCCGCCTTCCATCTGACCTTTGAATATGCAGTCAAAACTCATCGGTGAAGATAATTTCGTAACCGGTGACTCCTTATCAATAAAATATTTGAACTTGAATTCCAACTCTCCGCTTTTTGCCTCAAGCCTGTTGATTATCTCTTCTAAACATCCCTTAATATCGACTCCTAAAAGGTTTTTGTTCCGCCATTCGTTTATAACCTCAACAAATCTCGACATGTGGGTTCCCTTGTAATCACGCGGCAATGATACGTTTACTTTTGCGCGCGAATATACAATCTGGTTTGAACTGTTTTTGCGCTCAATAATTAGCGGCATCTCAAGATGTTTGATTCCGACTTTTTGTATGTCAACATTTCTTTCGTCTTTTAAATTCTGGATGTCTTTCATATTTCCTTTTCCGTTTTTTCTGTGGTTATCAGGGGTCACTAAAATAGATTTTCTCTGAAATATATTGTAATTAGTACCCTTTAAAATTTTTTGTTAATTTTTGTTAATTTAATAAACAAAAAATAGCAACTTTTTGGGAATAATATACTTATTATAAATATAAAGCTCTCTCTTCTTATTTAAACGGATAGGCCTTGAAAAATCAAGGTCTTTTTTTTTTGTCTAAAATTAAACCAGCGCAATATAGTTTCCGGGCCGAATATAAAATATGCGGGTTTATCTGATAAACCCGCACCAAAATCTATTTTTTAGAACCTTTATCCATCAATCCTCTGACTCTTAAGTATCTGTTAAGTTCAGTTTTCATTTTCGGAATATTCTGATAGAAAGCATTGTTCAAAAGCACTCTGTTATCGTATTTCGGATCCATAATATATACTGTCGGGAATCCTGTCAAACCAACAGATTCAACCAATTCTTTGTTAACCGGATCTTCAACGTTAAGCATAACAAAATTGTACTTTCCAAGATACATAAGGCTTAATGTTTTGAATTTAGGCATAAACTTCAAGCAATATCCGCACCAGTCAACATAAAACAATGCAACCATAGGTTTGTCGCTTTCAACCGCTTTGTCATAAGTGATACCGACTTTGTAATCAGACGGTTTTTGTTTTTGTCCTGAGCCGCTTGTAGCATTTGCCACAGCAAAGCCTGCTGCAGAAGAAATAACAACCAGCAATAAAATAGCTAATGTGATTATAATTTTCTTTTTCATAAATCCTCCTCTTATTAAATTATTATACATAAAATAAGAAAATATTTCCATTTTAATATATCTTAACAAAAGACTTGTAAAAGTATATACTATGATATATACTAAATATATATCCAGATTAAGTGTAAGTTGTCCCGTGTAACAAATTTAAATAAGGAGTTTAAAAGAGTATGAGTAAGAACGCGCCTGTCAAAATGAAGAAGGTAAAATCGAATCCGGCCAAAAATGAAGTTTTGATGTATGGAAACGGAGAATTGACAGATTATTTAAGAGAGATTTCACAGTATCCTGTTTTGTCGTTGGCTGAAGAAAGAGATTTGGCTAAAAAAGCAAAAGAGGGTGATGCTGAGGCAAAAAAACGTTTAGTACAGTCGAATTTGCGTGTTGTTGTCTTGATTGCGAAAAAAGTGATACATTCATCCGGAATTCCGCTTGTTGATTTGATTCAGGAAGGCAATTTGGGCTTGATGATTGCGGCTGAAAAGTTTAATTACAAACTTGGATATAAATTTTCAACATACGCAGGCTGGTGGATTAAGCAGTCGATGTTTAAGGCGATTTCAGAACAGTCTCACTGCATGAAGATTCCTGTATATATTCAGGAAACGCTTTCAAAATTTTCAAAAGTAAAATCCGAAATGGAAAAACAATACAATTGTCAGGTTAAAAATCAGGATGTTGCAAAGAAAATGAACATTGAACCCGATAAAATCGAAACATTTTTATCAGCTTATACAAAAACGATTTCAATTGAAAGCGGTCTGGAAAGAGCAGACGGCAAAGAACTTAATGTTGCAGATATTCTTGAAGATGACAGGGCATCAGTTTGTGCAAATGCGGAGTTTGAAAACCTTAAAAACGATATTGCAATAGTCATTTCAACCCTGAAAGAAAGAGAACAGGATGTTGTAAAAATGCGTTACGGCCTGGATAATGCGGCGAAATTGACGTTAGAAGAAATCGGAAATATCTACGGCGTCACAAAAGAATGCATCCGCCAAACAGAACTTCGTGCATTGCAAAAAATGAGACTTTCAGCATTGTCTCAAGAATTGCTTTCAAGTTATATCGGTTAATAACTCGTGTGTTTTTATATGTCTCGTGTTTAAATAAGTAGTTTTGTGCCGCCCCTTCGGGGCGGTTTTGATTTTTTTGAAGCGGTACGGTGCGTTGCGTTTATGCGACTTTCCCTAAATTTTTAGTAACTCCTATAAATATATGTTTACAAAATTCTAAAAATCCTTAAAATAAAGATATGAAAAAGTTTTTGATATTATTTTTTATATTGTTTATGGCGGGAATTCAGCCTGTTTTCGCCGACGGCGATTTGTGGGACAACTTTGGCGATCAAAATGCATACGGCCAAAAATCCGTGACAGATGAAGAATTCGAAAAAGCTCTCGAAAGTAAAAAAGGCAAGCCAAAAAAGCCCAAAGACAGACTTTTGAGAAACGGCGAGGCTTTCCAGCAAAGCAACGAAACTCAGTTTTTGAATGCTGTTCCGAAAGAACTCCCGATTCTTTTGATTCCCGTTGATATTGCAATTAATGAGGAGGCTGTTCTTCCTGTCGGGCATTATCAGGTTATGGGCGAGAGAAAAAACGGTAAAGTTTATCTGAAACTTTTCCAGGCACATACGCTTCTTGCAAATATAGAAGTCTCTGAAACTAACGACGACTTTGGCGAAGAAGAAATTAATTTCGTCAAACTTATCGAAGACGGCGATAATCAATTCAAAATTATCTACGGCTCGGTAGATTTTAATGCGTTTGCGCTTGTTCGTCAGGCAATGTGATTTTTCCTGTACAAACAGGCCGATTTTGTGTTAGAATGGTTTCGGGATAAAGAAAATAGGAGCGGAATTTTGAAAAGAGCGATAATTATCGTAATCGACAGTATGGGAATTGGCGCAATGCCGGATTGCCGCGATTTTGGCGATATTCCGGAGTGTAATACTCTCAAAAATGTATGCGAATTTAATAACGGATTGAATGTGCCGGTTTTAGAGAAAATGGGGTTAGGAAATATTCAGGATTTTAAAGGTATTCAAAAAACGCAAAACCCTATTGCACAATTTGCTACTCTTTTTGAAAAATCAAAAGGCAAAGATACCACAACCGGTCACTGGGAAATCGCAGGGCTTGTGTCGGAAACACCTTTTGCAACTTTTCCCGAAGGTTTTCCTGAAGAACTTGTGAAAAAGTTTGTCGAAGAAACAGGCTGCGGCGGAATTCTAGCCAATTGCCCCGCAAGCGGCACCGCAATCATTGAAAAACTTAATGAAGATCATCAAAAAACAAAATTCCCGATTGTTTACACAAGCGCCGACAGCGTTTTCCAAATCGCCGTTGATACAGATTTAATCCCGCTTGAAACACTCTATAAATGGTGCGAAACCGCTAGACGAATTCTTGATGAAGGCCGCTACAATGTCTCGCGCGTAATCGCCCGTCCATACAAGGTTCTGGATGGCAAACCGACAAGAATCTCAAAAGATCGCCGTGATTATTCAATGGTTCCTGAATATACTGTGTTGAATGAGATTAAAGAAATTGGCGGAAAAGTCATCGGAATCGGCAAAATCGAAGATATTTTCTCAAAATCCGGCATAACCCATGCAATACATACAGGTTCAAATAAAGAAGGGCTGGAATTAACTCTCAAAGCCGTTAAAAATGAACTTGACCTTCCTTCAATTGCGTACAAAGATTATTCAGGCAGTAATGATTTCACGCTGATTTTTACTAACCTTGTTGATACGGATATGCTTTTCGGCCACAGAAACGACGCAAAAGGTTACGGAGCGGCAATCGAAGAAATTGACAGATATCTTGAAAAAATCTTAAAAGAAATGAATGAAGATGATGTTCTTTTTGTAACGGCAGACCATGGCTGCGACCCGACGGTGCCCGGAACGGATCATACGCGCGAAATCGTTCCGCTTCTGATTTACGGAGCGTCAGTCGAGGCGCAAAACCTCGGTGAAATAACAGGTTTTGACTATATTGCAGAAAGATTAAGAAAACTTTTCTGATTAAATAATATTGTTGAAATTAAAAAAGTTTATTATATAATATAATTGTGAATTCAATTCACAATGTCGAAATAAAATAAGGAGAAAAACGATGGACGTAAAAGTAAACGATTCTTGTATAGCATGCGGCGCTTGCGAATCAATCTGCGACGCAGTATTTTCAGTAGAAGATGTAGCAAAAGTTAACGAAGCAGAAGTTGCAGCTAACGAAGATTGCGTAAAAGAAGCAGCAGATGCTTGCCCGGTTGGCGCTATCGAAATCGCATAAGCTGAATAAACAGGAATAATTAATAGTAAAAATAAAAAAGACTTTGTAAGAAATTATAAGGTCTTTTTTATTGTGAAATAAACAGACGTTTTGAGTTGAGAATATTTTGCGAATAAGACAATTGCGCAAGCTTTTTGTTTTTGCTAAACTCGTCTTGTTAAAAGTTTTATAAGGAGTATTACTATGGCAACAGAAGTTAGAGCAAGCCACATTTTAGTCAAAACAGAAGACCAGATTAAAACACTTTTGGAAAGAATCGAAAAAGGCGAAAGTTTTGAAGATTTGGCAAAAAAATGCTCGCTTTGCCCCTCAGGCCAAAACGGCGGAGATTTAGGCTATTTTGAACGCGGCGAAATGGTTAAAGAATTTGAAGATGCATGCTTTGATAACGAAGTCGGCAGTGTAGTTTCCGTTAAAACTGATTTTGGCTGGCACCTGATTAAAGTCACAGGTCAGGCATAATGGAAAATGCAATCTCCAAAGCCCGCGCGTTTATGAAGTCTGAAAAAGTCGACTTCCTGATTGTAAATTCAACCAATGAATTTCTGGTTGAATATAACGAATTGGGAGAAAATGCCAGATATAAATTAACCGGATTTTCAGGCTCAACAGGCGATTGCCTCCTCGGATTTGATAAATTGTACCTTTTTGTGGACGGAAGATATCATATTCAGGCGGATTTGGAGGTAAATCCCGGTTGCGTGACTGTTGTGAAACTCTCCTCCGGTCAATCGCAATTGACGGAAATGGCAAAACGTATTCCTGCAAATTCTATAGTCGGCGTTTGCGCGAGAAAAAATTCAGAGGCGCGCGTTGAAGCAATGGAAAAACAATTCAAAGTAAAACTTCTCAATTCTGACGGAATCGAAACAGACGCGCCGGATTTTGGTGAAATTGAAGATGTTCCTGATGTTATGTGCGGTTTTTCTTCGGATGAAAAAATCGCACAAATCCAAAAAACGCTTCAATTGAATGAAAGTATTCTTTTTACGAATTTGGAAGATGTTTCGTATCTTTATAACAAACGCGATTTTTCAAAACCGTATTCAGCAAAAATCAAAGGAAAAGCGCTTGTTACAAAACATTCCGCAACACTTTTTACTGGCGAAAAAATAAAAGATTTTGATAAATATATAACTTCTGACGTTGTTTATATCGACAAATCAACAATCAGCGCTTATGATTATGCGCTCTTGGGGAAAAAAGCCCGTCAGATAAAGGAAAATCCTGCTCTGTTGATGCGCACGGTCAAAACTGATTCTGAAATCGAACATCTCAAATCAGCTTTTGCGCGGACTGACAAAACAATGTATGCCATAAGAGATTTTATTGAAAATACAGAAAATATTTCAGAATACGATATTGATAAAAAACTGGAAGAGTTGTTCCGTGAATTCGGCGCAAAAATTTTGAGTTTTAAATCTATTGTTGCGCATAACCAGAATTCTGCGCTTGCGCATTATTCAAAATCATCAAATGATGAAATAATAAAAGACGGAAGCCTTGTGTTGATTGATTGCGGCGCGTATTATGAAGGCGGGCTTGCAACTGATATTACAAGAGTTTTTGTAAAAGGCGAGCCAACTGATATGCACAGAAGAGTTTATACAACAGTCTTAAAAGTTTTTCTGAATGCGTTTAATTTTAAAACGAGTACGGAAACTTCAGGCTTTGACATAGATTCTTGCGCAAGAAAAGTTTTTGAAGAAAATAAACTTGAAGGTTTTGTCTTCAATCACGGACTGGGGCACGGGATTGGGATAAATGTTCATGAGGCGCCGCCGAATTTGAGTTTGAACGAAATCGCAAAAACATCTTTAAAAAATAACATGTGTTTCACAATAGAGCCGGGCTTGTATAATAAAGAGCATTTTGGCGTGCGGCTTGAGAATTCCTGCTATCTGGAAAACGGTAAAATCAAATCATTCACAAATATGTGCTATGAGAAAAAACTCATTGATTTTGACATGCTGACAGCAGAAGAAAAAGTGTGGCTTGAAAGTTTTGAGGTAATCTAGTGGAAAAAATAACAAGCGTTTCAAACAATCTGGTTAAAGAAACCGTAAAATTACAGCAGAAAAAATACCGCGAACTCGAGAAAAAGTTTCTTCTGGAAGGTTACAAACCCGTATTTGAAGCTTTCAATTGCGGAGTTGAAATCGAATATGTTTTTGTGCGGGAAGATAAAATTTCGGATTACGAATTTTTGAAAGATAAAATTATTCCGACAACAGAAATTGTTTTGAAGAAAATTTCCACAACCGACAGCGCACCGGATTGCGTCGGTGTTGGGGTGCAAAAAATCTTTGGCATTGAAAATATTAAAAAAGCTGATAAGGTTTTGCTTCTTGAAAATATAAAAGATGCGGGTAATCTCGGAACAATTCTTAGAACAGCCGCCGCTTTTGGTGCGGATTTGGCGGTGCTTTTCGGCGATTGCGTTGATTTATACAATCCGAAAGTTGTGCGCTCCGCTGTCGGATGCCTCTGGAAGTTGCCGGTTGTGCATATCACGGATTCTGCGGAAATTATGAAATATTTCAAAAATCATACAAAAATCGCGACCCTTCCAAAGTCAAAAAATTTGCTGAAGAATTTTGAAGTGAATGCGCCGTTTGTTGTGATGTTCGGTAGTGAAGCCGACGGCTTGAGCGGGGATTTGATTAAGCTTTCTGATACGGATTTGAAAATCGAGATGAAAGATAATGTGGAATCTTTGAACTTAAGCATTTCATGCGGAATTGTTTTATACGAATTGTTAATTTAATAGCAAAAAAAATTTTGTCCGGTTTTTAATATAACGGGAAATTGTAAAGGATATAGTGTGGCAATCGAGAATTTCAATAACAGCATAGGTTTTCCGATGGTGACGAACAAAACGTCCGGCATGCTCATCACCCATTTGAGCGTTCAAAAGCCTCAGGATAAACCACAAATAAAACCGGAGATTCCGGTTCAAAAACCATCTCAAAAAGGCATGTGTGATAATTCTAAATATTTTCTGGGCGCGGCTGCCCTTGCGGCTTCCGTTATTGCCGGAATTTATGTTTATAAAGGCCGCAAACCCGAACAAGCCCTCGATGCAGTAAAAAACAACGTTATCTTTTACACCAAAAAAGAGCCAAAAACAGGCACTGACAATAAATATTTTATAAAATATTTGGAAAATTTAAAACCTGATTTTGATTTGGAAAATAAATACCAGCATCCTGTCGGAAAATTCGGCGCTTATCGTGTTGATGAGGTTTTGAGACCTTCTGCTATAAATCATTCGGAATTTTTCAGAAAAGACGGAAGCCTTTTTGCAAGCGTTGACTGGGATGATGACGGAAAAGTTATCAGCTATACGCTAATGAATAAGGCTGGCGATATTATCAGCCAAATTTAGTTTGAAAATCTCTGGCCGAGTTTGATTGCTTGAACATGTTTGGCGTATGCCTTGTATTGTTTATAATAAAAATTTACAAAAATTTCAGCTTTTGTCCGAACTTTTGTAGTAAAATATTTTTATGGATATTTTGGAAGTTAAAAATATATGGAGCGAAATAAAATCCGAACTCCGTGACGTAATCCCCGCACATGCATTCTATTCATGGTTTGATTCAATCGAGCCGGTGGGATTTGATAATAATATTTTTTCGCTGATTACAGTGCACCAGCTTGCGCCGCAAATCGTCAGACAAAATTATTTCAAACAAATCAGCGAAGCTTTGAAAAAACACTTCGGCCATGATGTTGATTTTGACATCCAGTACGATGCCGCGTTTGCAGAGCGTTATATCAAAGAAAAGAAAAAAGAAAGCTCAAAACCAAAATCCATTCATGCAGATGAGGATGAAGAACAGAAAAAAGTTCTGGATAATCTTGCCAAAATGCAGTCTTTTTCGAATCTCAACCTGAAATACAAATTCGAAAATTACGTTGTTGGCGAAAACAACAGGTTTGCACATGCGGTTGCGATGGCCGTTGCCAAAAATCCGGCTAAAAAATATAACCCGCTTTTTATCTACGGCGCATCAGGACTTGGCAAAACCCACCTTATGCAGGCAATCGGGCATTATATAATCTTTAACAAGCCAAAACTTCGCGTTCGATATATCAAAACCGAAGACTATTTTAATGAGGTTATCAAAAATATCCAGTGCAACGACAGAATTTCAAGAATGGATAAGTTCCGTCAAAAATATAGAAATATCGACGTGCTTTTGATTGACGATATCCAGTTTCTTGAATCTAAAAAGGCGACGATGGAAGAAATTTTCCACACCTTCGACAGCCTTCACAACAACAACAAACAAATTGTCATAACGTCAGACCGCCAGCCAAAAGATATCCCGACCCTTCCGGAACGCCTCAGGACACGTTTTGAAATGGGGATTATGGTTGATATTACGATTCCGGATTTTGAAACAAGGGTTGCGATTTTAAAAAATCTGGCAGAACAGGTCGGAATGGATATCCCGTTTGAGGTTTTTGAATATATTGCAAACAATTTCATTTCAAATGTTAGAGAATTAGAAGGCGCGTTTAATAAAGTCAGCGCATTTGCCGATATTGAAGGAATTCCTTTGACTCTGGAATTTACCAAAAAAGTTCTCAACTGCGAAGCCGCCAGAAAAGAATTGTCCATAGAAACAGTTGCAAAATCTGTCGCAGATTATTACGGTGTAACAGTTGAAGATTTTAAAAGTTCATCAAGAAACCAGAAAGTTTCAGGTTCACGCCATGTTGCGGTTTATCTTGCGCGCGAACTTACTGAAAAAAGTTTTGAATGCATAGCGGAATTTTTCAATAAAAAACACACAACAATGCTCTATTCTTACGAAAAAATTAAAGATGAACTCAAAATTAACAAGGAATTGGACAGAACAATTTCCGAATTAAAAATTAAATTAAAGGATTTATAAATGTACGATTATATCAAAGGGATTTTTGCCGGCAAAACCGGCTCAAACAAAGGATTTTTCTTAACAGTTGAAAATAACGAAATCGGTTATCTTGTTGAAGTTATGCCAAGGGATTACGCGGCTGTTGAAAAGACCGGCGAGGAAGGCAAAATTTATACAATCCTGATTCACAGAGAAGATAAAATGGCGCTTTGCGGATTTTTGCACAAAGAAGACCGCGATATTTTCTCTATTCTGACATCGGTGTCGGGTGTCGGAAGCAAGATGGCTTTGACTTTATTGGATGAATTTCAATCCTCTGAATTAATCGGATTTGTAATCCAGGGAAATTTCAAAGAGTTGACGCGTGCAAAAGGCGTCGGGCCGAAATTGGCACAAAAAATTATCCTTGAACTAAAAGACAAGTTGATGAATTATAATACAACGGCTCCGATAGAAATCAAGACTGCCGCTGCTCAGAATTCACAAAATATGGAAGATGCGCAGATGGTACTTATTTCGCTCGGTTATGACAGAGAAGAAATCAAGAATGCCTTCTCAAAAGTTCTTGCAATTTTGAGCGAAAACGCGTCTGCAGAAGACATATTAAAAGAGTCGCTCAAAATACTTTCTGTTTAGATTTCTTTTTTACGACTCTTTTTTATTTTGAATTAAGTTTTTTGTATATTTTTATGCTGAGACTCCTGTTAAAAGAAGCATTGTTATAACTGCAGCAATAGCCATCGCAGGGCCGAAAGGAAGAACGGTTAATTCATTTCCGTCTTTGATGCCTTTGATGATTCGAACGCATGTGTATAAACCGATTATACCAAGCACAACTGATGCGGCAATAAGTACAACTGTATTTTCAAACAGTCCTAAAGAATAGTTGCATACTGAAAATGCGCCTGTTGCAAGCAAGAATAATATCAGTGAAATAACAGTATGATAATCACCTTTGCAAGCCAATTTTTTCAAGAATCCCGGCAACACAAATGCAAGCTGTACAACAATGCTTATCGGAATCATTACAAGCAAGTTGTGAATGCCAAAGCAAATACCCAAACCTGCCGCAATATATGTATCGCCAACGCCGAAGGCTCTTTTTCCGGCAAATAATCTTCCAAAGTTTGCAAGAATTTCCATAATTACAACGCCTGCAACAACTCCCAAAACAGAATTAACTATCGGAAGCCCCCACAGGTTTTTCTGCGTAAATAAAAATGCGCCTGTTTCACTTAGACTAGTCTGAACTGTAAACCAGGTCAGGAATATGTTGTAAAGCAAGCCGAAAATTATCATAAACCATGCATGACCTGCACAAATAACTTTTTCTTTAATATCAGTAACCGACATTACCAAAAGTATGCAAAATACCACGAAAACAAATGCGGCTGTAAAAGAAGGACCGAATTTGAACAGTGTTCCAACAGCCAGAAGTCCTGTTAATAGTTCAACAATCGGATACTGCATGCTGATTTTTTCTTTGCAGAATGCGCATTTGCCGCCCAAAAACAGGTATGACAAAATCGGAATGTTATGCCAGGGTTTAAGTTTGTTTTTGCAATGCGGGCATTTTGAAGGCGGAAGTACAATTGATTCTCCAGTAAGTCCGCGAAGCGCCACAACATTCAAAAAACTTCCGATTACGGTTCCTATTATGAACGTAAATACGGCAGCAAAAATAAGAATAAGTTCTGTGTTCATCATTAATCTCCATTATTTTTTATTAGTTCATACATTTTGCTTAAAGCTTTTTTTAATCTTCTTGATACCTGCATTTGTGACATATTCATTTTTTCAGATATCTCTCTCTGATTCAAATCCTGATAATAACTTAGTTCAATAATTTCCCTGAGTTCAGCCGGAAGCTTTTGGATTGTGCTTGCCAGCATAATCTTGTTTTCATAAGAATTCATAAATTCCTGATAATCATTCGCCGGAATCTTGTCGATAAGCGAAATATCTTCATCATCCTGCATGAATGACTGGTCAAGCGAAAGCGTGCTTTTGCATCTTTCAATCTCAATTACTTCGTTGATTTTTGAAACCGGTAAATCTAAATATTCTGCAATCTGCTCGGATGTCGCATCTTCCGTTCCGGTTTCACCGAGTTTTTTTCTTGCAGTGTTAATTTTGAACAAAAGTTCCTGCAATTCGCGCGGTGCTTTAATAATAGATGCTTTATCCCGAAGATAATGCTTGATTTCACCCTTGATAAAATAGGTTGCGTAAGTTTTGAATTTAGTGTTCATATCCAAACGGTAAAATTCAATCGCCTTGATAAGCCCGAGTGAACCCACCTGAATTAAGTCTTCGTTAGAAATCCCTGATTGCAAAGCAATAGTATTGGCAATCTTTTTTACTAGCGCCATTGCTTCTTCAACTATTCTAAGATGCAGCATTCTTCTCTTTTTTTCATCTTTTGTGTTCTTAAAAGAAATCAGTAATGCATCCAGCTCTTCATTTTGTCTTTCTTTTGTATCCAAGACTTACTCTCCGGTTTCTGTATTATTAATTATAGCATAATTATACGAAAAAAAGAAAATTTTAATTTTATTTAATATATATGGTTGAGATAAATTGTTTATGCTAATATAGAAAAATAAAATATAGGGAGTAGAATATGATTACCATAAAAGATGTTGAACATGTTGCAAAGCTTGCAAGATTAGAATTAACAGAAGAAGAAAAAGAACTTTATACAAAACAGCTTGGCGATGTTTTGAAATACGTTGACCAGATGAATGAAGTCGACACAACAAATGTAAAACCGATGACTCAGGTTATTGATTTTGTAAACGTTATGAGAGAAGACAAAGTTGTTTACGAACAGACAAAAGAAGAATTGATGGCAAACGGTCCGGAAGTTGAAGACGGATTTTTCAAGGTTCCGAAAATCGGTTAGCCGCAAAACTTTTGAGAAATATTATAAGTAAGTGATAAATCCGGAGTTGGAGCCGGAAGCAGAAGGGGTAAAGATGACAAAATATATTTTTATAACAGGCGGTGTTGTAAGTTCTCTTGGCAAAGGGATTATTGCAGCGTCTCTGGGCAGACTTCTCAGAGCAAGAGGTTTTTCTGTAATTAACCAGAAATTCGACCCGTATATAAATGTCGACCCCGGCACAATGAGTCCTTTTCAGCACGGCGAAGTTTTCGTAACCGATGACGGTGCGGAAACCGACCTTGATTTAGGCCACTATGAAAGATTTACCGACACTTTTCTCGGCAAACTCAACAACGTAACCTCCGGAAGCGTCTATCAGCATGTTATTAAAAAAGAACGCCGCGGCGATTACCTCGGTGCAACCGTTCAGGTTATTCCGCATATCACAAACGAAATTAAATCAAAAATCAACGGTGCCGCAAAACAATTTAAACCGGATTTTCAATTAATTGAAGTCGGCGGCACAATCGGCGACATCGAAAGTTTGCCGTTTATTGAAGCAATCAGGCAATTTAAAGCTGAAGCCGGAATCGGCAACGCAATTTCAATCCACTGCACATTGCTCCCGTATCTTCCGACATCAGGCGAATTGAAAACAAAACCGTCACAGCACAGTGTGAATGTTTTGAGAAGTTACGGTATTCAGCCGGAAATCCTCGTATGCCGTACCACAAAACCGATTCCGAAAACAGAAAAAGAAAAACTCGCGCTTTTCTGCTCAGTTCCGAAAGACGCGGTTATTGAATGCCGCGATATGAAAAGTATTTATGAAGTTCCGCTGGCCCTTGAAGCGCAAGATATGGCGCATGTCGTTCTTGATATGCTCAGAGTAGAAGATCGCAAGGCTGATTTAGCCGGCTGGGAAAATCTTGTTGAAAAGATTAAAAATCCGAAAAAAACGGTTAAAGTTGCAATTGCCGGAAAATATACCAAACTTTCAGATGCATATATTTCGGTCGTTGAATCACTGAAGCACGCGGGTTATGCAAATGATGCCGCAATAGATATCAAGTGGATAAATTCAGAAGAATGCGTTGACGGCGAAAAGTGTAAAGAATTGCTGAAAGATGTGCAGGCGGTTGTTGTACCGGGCGGCTTTGGAATCCGCGGTATTGAAGGAAAATTAAATGTTATCCGATATGCTCGCGAAAACAATGTTCCGTTTTTGGGGCTTTGCTTAGGTATGCAGTGCGCGGTTATTGAATACGCCAGAAACGTTGTAGGTTTGAAGGGTGCAAATTCAGCCGAATTTGACGAAAACGCGCAGTATCCTGTTATCGACTTGATGCTGGAACAGAAAAATGTTCAGGCTTATGGCGGTACAATGAGGCTCGGCGCTTATGATTGTGTGTTGAAGAAGGGTTCAAAGGCGGCTAAAGCTTACGGTGCCGAAAAGATTTCAGAACGCCACCGCCACAGATATGAAGTTAATAATGAATACTTAAAACAAATCGAAGATGCCGGTCTGGTATTTTCCGGAATGTCGCCTGACGGAATGCTCGCTGAAGTTGTTGAATTGCCGCAAAATGATTGGTTTGTTGCATCTCAATTCCATCCGGAATTCAAATCCCGCCCTGAAAGACCGCATCCGCTGTTTAAGGGTTTGATTGATGCAGCTGTGAAGAATTTAAAATAGCGTGTCAAAACATAATAATAGATTAATTTAAAATCCCGTGAATAATTCAATCGCGGGATTTTAAAATTGATTGTTTTTTATTGCTTTTCGGAAATAAAGTCTCTCCAATAATCTTTTCTTGGATTTGTTGGGTGTTTATCTACAAGGGCAAAGTTCGAACATGCAAGTTGATATCTGGGGTCCCAATGAACCTTACAAAAATCTTCAGGTTTTGCCACTGTTGCATTTGTCCATAAATTTCCGCCATCTTCAAATGTCCTAGGATTATTTTTGTATGCTTGCCCGAATGGTATAACAAGCCCGTCAACAGTAAACATAAATACAAAATAATCAACCCCGAATTTGTTTGGTTTTTTTATTCCATTTATATCTATGCAAACTTTTGGTCCGTTCTGTCCCATAGCCGGCTCATCGTCAAAAGAAATCGTTCTTACTTGTGCATCCCAAAAGTATCCGGAATTGTCACATAACCACCCGCCCTCAGCGCCGGTTAAAAGATACATTTTGTACGGTTCAACGCGCTTCCCGTCATCGTCTACAGAGCTTGCATCTAAATCATCATCTTTTACAACAGTCGTAAATTCTTTTTTGAATTTCTGAATTGCTTTTTTCGTTCCGTTAAGACTTGCGTACTCACTAACCGAAATGTCATTGTGAAGCATAAATATACGGCTTGCATTATTTAAATCAGCATAAGCTGTCTTTAATTGATTTCTCAATATATGTGCCTGATAATTCTTAATCAATTGAGGAATTGTAAGTGCAGCAACAATTCCGATAATACCCAATGTAATTAAAACTTCAGCCAGAGTAAAAGCATATTTATTAAAATTCAGTATATAAGTTTTTAAACTACCTAAAGAATTGCCGAAATCGTTGCTATGAGCGGATTTCGGGGGGGGGGGGGCAGTTAATATCCTTCTTATAGTTTATGTTTACCTCCATTAGTTGCTATTGTCTTATTATTTATTATTTTTCGAGTTTTGTCAAGTTTAAAAATAAATTTTAATCCTCCCTGCTCAAATATCTGTCGTTTAATCCCTGAAGCAAGCAGTTTATGAAAGCGATGCATTTAAGTCAATGTGTTGATGCCACAGCCCTTGACTATGCGTTATGTTGCGTGTATTTTAGATACACAGGGATAAGTTATTGGGGAGAAAATTATGGGAGAAAATAATTTAAAGAAATTTACTGCAATGCAATTTTTGAACTTTGCATTGGGGTTTTTCGGGCTTCAGTTTGCCTGGCAGATGAGAATTATCCTGTCAGGACCGGTTACAGAAAGCCTTGGCGCATCACCGTTAATTTACGGGCTTATCTGGCTTGCGGGGCCATTCACCGGAATGGTTGTACAGCCGCTTGTCGGTGCGCTTTCAGATAAAACCGTTTCGCCGTTTGGAAGAAGACGTCCATATTTGCTTGGCGGTGCGATTATTGCATCAATCGCGCTGTGGATTTTTCCGAATTCCGCGGGAGTTGCGGATTTGCTCCACAAGCTCACAGGCTTAAACCTTCCTCCGCTTACGGCATTGTTGATTGCCGCAATTATGATTTGGGTTATTGATGCATGTATAAATATTGCACAAGGTCCGTATCGAGCGCTGATTCCGGATGTTGTTCCCGCAGAACAGCATTCAATTGCAAACTCTTTTATTTCGCTTGCAATCGGGCTTGGGTCTGTCGTTGCTGCGGCAACTGCTCCGTTTTTAAAATGGGCATTTCATTACCAGATGTCTATTCCGGCTCAATTTGTGATGGCGGCTGTTGCGTTCACGCTTGGTATGCTCTGGACTTGTATTACGATAAAAGAGCATTCTATGAAAAAAGAAGAAGAGTTAGCGGAAGTTGCTGAAAAAACAGAGGATACATTTTTAGATTCTTTAAAGAACTTTTTTGCAATGTCGCCGGAAGTATCAAAAATCTGCCTTATGCAGTTTTTCACCTGGATTGGAACTATGTGTATGATGATTAATTTCACACAGTACGCGATTCATACGGTATACGGGGTTCCTGATTTGTCCAGTGCGGCAGAGGGCGTAAAACTTCAGTTTTCGCAGGCGGTGTTGAATGGTACAAACTTTTCTTCGATAAGCTTTGCGATATTCAACCTTGTGTGCTTCCTTGTTGCGATTCCAATCGGCGTGCTTTCTGCAAAATACGGAAACAAGAAAGTTCATATCATTTCAATGATTTCAATGATTTTTGCATATTTAGGAATGGCGTTTGTTAAAAATCCCGTTGCCGTTGCAGTGTTGATGGGGCTTGCCGGTATTGGCTGGGCAAGTATTTGCGCGCTTCCGTTTGCAATGCTTTCTCAGTACATCAAAAAAGGTACAGAAGGATCTGTTATGGGAATATTTAATATATTCATTGCAGGGCCGCAGGTGTTTGTTTGTACGCTTGTTGCATGGTTTATTTCAAAGTGTGCGTTTGAATCTGCAGGCGGAATGCTAAATCATCACTGGGAATATGTATTTATTATCGGCGCGATTTGTTTGGCTGCGGCATCTTTCGTTGCGGCAGGCGTGAAAGAAAAATCCGCAGAATAACGTAATAATAATCAATATTTAAAAAGCCGGAGTGCTAGTAACACTCCGGCTTTTTTGTGTTAATTTTAGAGTTGCTTGCGTTTTTTTTTTTGTGTTGTATCGTTTTAATGGAAAGTCCGTGAAAAATTACAAAATAAAAAGAGCGGAAAGTTAATTCCCACTCTTTTTATTTTTATTAAAGTTATTTTATTTACACGTGAAGTATAAATCCGCCTTTTACAGCGTTGTCAAGTTTGTCGCCTTCGATTTTAGCGCGGAGGTTTTTGATGTATTTGTAAACATAGTCTCTCGGCAATTCAAGAAGGGCTGCCAAATCTTTTGCATAAACAATTTTGTTGCTGTTTTCAACAAAATAATCGAAAACTTTTTGCTCTCTGTCTGTCAATGCTTTTTTGAAAACGATTCTCACTTCTTCTCTTAAACTTGCAGAAGATGAAATCTGTGCTGTATTGTCGGAGAGTTTTGACTTAACCGCAGTTTTTGCAGGTTTTTTAACAGCTTTAGCTTCTTTAACTTCTTTTGTTTTAGCTGTTTTTTTAGCGGCTGTTTTTTCAACTTTAGCTTGTTTCGGCTCTTCATCAATGTCTAATTTAAGATTTGAAATTGAAAAAGGTGACGGTGCAATTTCGCGTTCAATTTCATAGGCTCTGTCTGCAATGCTGCTCAAGCGTTCAGCTTTTGACGGCATCCAATCGTCTGCGGTAGAAACAACAGGGCTGCCTTTTAAAACTATATCAATCAAATCATTTGTAGGTTTTGCTTCTTCTATCTTTTTACCTAATCTTGCGGCAAATTCTTCCAACGTAATCTTTTCCAGTGAGCTTCTCCATTGCTTTATCTCTTCCTTGCTCAGGTATTCAGACATTCATTAATCTCCTATAAACTATTTTGTCTCTTTTTCTATTCTTAATTTATCATAAATCACGCCCAATTGCGCGAAATGTTTCGGTTCGTAAATTTTTGTGTTTAATACTTTACAAATGCTTGAAAAACTCTTTGCAAAGTAGTTTTGATTTTAGTACATTACGCCCGAATCGAGGATTTTTTGAACCTCGGTTTTCATAATTTTGTGGATTTCTTTTACCGGTTTTGTGCCGTCAATGCTTATGAAGTTGTATTCGCTTTTCATATCATTGTACTGTTCGAGGCATTTTTTCTGATAAATCTCGAAACTTTTGTAAAAGTCGGTTGAAAATCCCATATCTCTGCCGCTTTCGTAAAAATCCAGCCCTGTTGTTCCGATAATTCTTTTCAAAAGAACATCCACAGGCATATCAAGATAAAATACCAAATCCGGCTCGGGTGCGTAATCATAAAGGTTTTTGACCCATTCGATATTTTGGCCCCGGACAACGTCACGCGCAAGCGCAGTGTAGAAATATCTGTCTAAAAGAACTATAAAACCTGATTTTAATGCAGGAATAATCGTGTTTTCCAAACGGTCAACGAAATCTGCCGCATACAAAAGGCTGTATGTTGTGGCATTTAAAAGGTTTCTGTCTTTTGCATCGTCGATTACGTTTGCAATCAGTCGCGACGTTTTCCACTCTGACACCATTACGCCGTAAGACTGGTCTTCAATAGCGCGTTTCAAAAGTTCAAGCTGTGTTGACTTTCCGCTTCCGTCAGTTCCCTCGATTACAATGAGCAATCCTTCGTATTTGTGTTTCTTTTTGAATTTTTCCATCAGATGATTACTCCTTTTTCTTCGAGAACTTTTCTGAGCATTTCTCTTATTTCGACCTGTTTTTTGTGGATAGAATCCATTGCATCGATTTTCACAAGCCCGAATTCTTTTACCATTTTTTGATACTCTTTGATGACTCTGGTCTGGAAAATCATATAGCTTTCGTAGGGGTCATTGCTGAGTTTTAGATCCATTCCGGCTTCGTAGAATTTTGGTGCGCGGTTTGAGCAAATCCTTTCCATTGAAACTTTTGGGTTGATGTCAAAATATATTGCCAAATCCGGTTTGATTGCAAAATCGTAAACTTTTCGAACCCACTGCGGGTCAACCCCTCTGGCAACGTCGCGTGCAAAGGCGGTGTAGGCGTATCTGTCGGCAAGCACGATAAATCCGGCTTTCAAAGCAGGGTCAATCACCTGTTTCAATCTGTCTGCAAAGTCAACTGCATGCAGAAGTGAAAATGTTCTTGGCGAGAGCATATTTTTCTTTTTGGCGAGTTTTGTTGTCTGGCTTATGAGTTCTGAAGAGTTCCATTCGGTGAAGATTACATCCTGCCCGATTGATTTGAGCCAGTCGCGAAGGAGCGCCAGCTGCGTGGATTTGCCGGAACCGTCGATTCCTTCAACGCAGATTAAAGTGCCTTTTAAATTGTGTTTTTCTGTTAATTTTGACAAGGTTTTGACTCCGTTTTTAAATGTTTATTTTTTATAGCATAGACGCATTAATTTTGCCAAATTTTGCTGACAGATTGTCTATCAAATGTATCAGATAAAGTTCCGGCTCCAAATCGCGTTCGTTTAAGTCGATAATTGCGCCCCATTCGGCTCTTCCGTGGTGTGCAGCAATCATTTTTGCAACTTCTTTAAACCCTTCTGCCATACAAATTGTAAAGCCGTATTGTGAATGCGTAAGCCATTCATGTCTGAAATTTTCGTCATAGTCAACCAGACCGGTTTCCAAATCGACTGTATATTCGAAAATTTTGCCGATATCATGAAGTGCGCAGGCCGCATAAACATTGTCCCGGTTTGATGAATAATTCATCGCATCCATATTAATTTGGGCTAATTTCAGGCACTCTGTTGTGTGAACCAGAAGTCCTCCTATATAGTTGTGGTGCATAAGTTTTGCGGCGGGTGAGGTTTTGATTTCGTTTTTATGTTTTTCAAAATAGTCTTTCAAAAAGTTTCGAAGTCTTTCGTTTTCGATTTTTTCGAAATATGAAGTCAGTTCTTTGTAATATACTTCGCGTTCGGTTTCATCGAGCCCCATTTTTGCTTCTTTTACAAGTTCAAGAGCTGAGACAAGGCAGTTGTTGAATTTTTCGTTAAATGAACCTGAAACAATACGGAGCTGATTGCCGCAGCGGAAAAGTTTGCTGTCCATACGGTTGAGCGCTTCTTCCCAGAGAATACAGTTTAAAAGAGTTCCGTCGTTCGGGTTTTTAAGCTGGAGTTTTCCCATTTTTGTACCGGCTTTTGTATCGCCGATTGAAAATATTACTACTTCATAAATTACTTCTGTGCTAAACATTTTTTTTAATACAGCTTACGATTTTACGTAAAACCGCCTTTCCTATTAATTAGTGTGACTTTTAGATACTAGAGATGCCGGCTTAGTCCGGTTTATGCACTCCGGGTGCGGTTGAATTCTTTTTGAGGATTTCGTGCGCCTTGTCCCTTCGCATCTGTTTTTTGGGATACGGCTTACGATTTTACGTCGCCGTATTTTGGATAATTTATACCAATTCTACCATAAACATTAAAAGCAAGCTTTAATTTTTGTTTCGGTCAATAATTTTTTTGCCGCTTCCCCATGTGAATGATGAGCGAATCTCTTCACCGGTTTTTTCAATCGAGTGGTCTGCATTTTCTTTTCTGAGTTCGTTGAATTTTTTGCAGCCGGTTTTCATTTCAGTCATGAATTCATCCGCAAAATCGCCGCTTTGAATATTTTTCAAAATTTCGCGCATTGCACCTTTTGAGGCCTCACCGATAACTTTCGGACCTCTTGTCATATCTCCGTATTCTGCCGTATTTGAAATAGAATAGCGCATATCCGCTAATCCGCCTTCATAAATCAAATCCACAATCAGTTTCATCTCATGCAATGTCTCAAAATATGCCATATATGGCGAATATCCGGCTTCGACAAGAGTTTCATAGCCGGCTTTAATAAGCGCACTTATGCCGCCGCAAATTACTGCCTGTTCACCGAATAAATCGGTCTCGGTTTCTTCTCTGAAACTTGTTTCAATGATTCCTGCACGTCCGGCGCCGATTGCAGAGGCGTATGAAAGCGCAATTTCTTTTGAATCGCCTGAGACATCCTGATAAATTGCGATTAACGATGGAACGCCTTTACCCAGTTCAAATTCGCTTCTGACAGTGTGTCCGGGGCCTTTAGGCGCAACCATAATTACGTTTACATCTTCCGGTGCCACAATCTTTTTGAAATGGATGTTAAATCCATGTGAAAACATCAGGTATTGGCCTTTTCTAAGATGAGGTTTGATTTGCTTTTCAAAAACATCAGCCTGAATTTCATCGGGAATAAGAATTTGTACGATGTCTGCATATTTTACCGCATCTTCAATTGACATTGTTTTGAAGCCGTATTTTTTTGCTTTTTCATCGCTTTTGCCGCCAAGACGCAAGCCAAGAACAACATCGCATCCTGAATCTTTCAGATTCTTTGACTGTCCGTAGCCTTGAGAGCCAAAGCCGATTACGGCAATTTTTTTTGATTTTATCAAATCTTTGTTGATGTCTTTATCAAGATAAATTTTAAGCTGATTCATATCTGCCCTTCTTTCTTTTGTACTCCTTATTCTGATATTAGCACAAATAAGGGAAAGGAGCGGGACAAAATTACAAAAATTTGCTTAAATTTTAGTTTGCAGCGATTTTGCTGTTTTCTCCGAAAAGAAAGATTTGGAGGGCGTTTTCTGTAGTTTTTACCGGGCGGTAAAAGTTTTTGACAAGAATAATTTGCGTTTGGATTGGTTTGTAATTTTTTGAATGCAGATATTCGCCAAGTTTTTCGGCTGTTTTTGTGTAATTTTTTTGTTTGATAAAAGGATAGTAAACGCTTCTTCTGCGGTCAACTTCCGAGATTGCGTATTTCAAAATATCGTCATATTGGATTTCGTAGCCGTTGTTTGTTGTGAAATCAATTATGAAATTGTTGTTGTCGCTTGTGGTAATTGAAAGATAGCCGATAATTATTTTTCTTAAAGGTTCTTCAAGTACATATCTGTTTTTGTAGAATTGCGAATAGCCGCCAAAAACAGGCTCTTCAAATTCCTGCCTGATTCTTTCAAAAGACGCCTTGTAAATGCTTTCGAGTTCGCTGTTATAGAGTTTGCAGACTTCTTTTGCGTCTGAATTGTTAAACGGACGAAATCCGCAAGGGGGGGCTGAGGGTTTTTCGAAATCTTCTATTTTCCAGAGCGTCTCGCTTGCGCACTGACGAAATCCGCAGCCGTCTGTGAAAAGTTTTAAAAGTTCATCATGGCATTCGTCAACCGAAACGATGAATGAAGTTGCACCTTTTGCCGAATATTTTGAAATAACAAAATCAATAAGCTGCTTTCCTGCATCGTAAAGATTGTTTTGAAAAACAAGGCGCGTGATATTTATTTTGTAATGATTGCCGATTGCAGGCTCTATTGTAATAAGCCCTAAAATTTCTTTTCCGTCAAGAAGAATGTAGGATTCGGGCGAGAATTTGTATTTCAGCGGCAAAATAGAATTTATTAATCCTGCCGGTTCTTTTAAAAGCGCTTTTGAAAACATCGCGCCTTCATCAGAGCCGAGATATGAAATCATTTTTTTGATTTTAGGATAATCAAAGCAGGTAAGTTTTCGAATGCGTGTCATATTCTTATTATATATTTCATTGAAGAGTTTCGCAAGTTTGTGTTAAAATTTGTTAGGTGATGAGTTATGAAAACAGCAGTAATTGATAAAGAAGATATTATAATAAATTCAGTAAAAGATTTAACATTAAATGGCTCAAAAGGCGCAATTGTAAAAGTTCTTGGCTGCGGACTCTGCGGCTCTGATATTGTGAAATTCCGCGAAAAAATTTCTCCCGACGGGACAGTTTTGGGGCATGAGATTGTTGCAAAAATTGTTGAAATAAATTCTGAAACTGATTTCAAAAAAGATGATTTAATTGTGACCTCCCATCATATCCCTTGCGGCGAATGTATTTTTTGTAAATCCGGCAATGTTTCGATGTGCGAACATTTCAAGAAAACCAATATAAAACCCGGCGGGTTTAGTGAGATGGTTTACCTTTCAGAAGAACATCTTAAAAATGTTGCGCATAAGCTTCCTGAAAATCTTGATGAAGTGGAAGGGTCGTTTTACGAACCTCTCGCATGCTGTGTGAGAGCGGTTAGGCGTGCGGATTTGATTAAAGATTCAAGGGTTCTGGTTGTCGGGCTTGGCTCAATCGGAATTCTTATGGCGCAGGCGCTGAAAGCTTTCGGGATGAATGTTATCGGGTGCGATTTGATAGATGAAAGAGTGCAGATTCTAAAAAATCTTGGAATTGACGCAATAAATTCTTCTGATTTTGATAAATTTCAAAAATGTATTTTTGAAAAAACTGAAAACATTGGCGTTGATGTTGTATTTATGACATCAGGTGCTGACAGGGCAATTGATATGGCGCTCAGGTTAATCAGAAACGGCGGAAAAATACTTGTTTTTGCAAGCACGCCGAAAAATTGGGGCTATGCAAATAACGAAATTTATTACCGCGAATTGACGGTTATGGGAAGCTATTCGCCGGCACCTTGTGATTTAGCCAAATCGTTAGAACTTTTGAGATCGGGAAAAGTCAAAGTCAAAGGGCTTTCGACAATTTATGCGATGGATGATATCAATCAGGCTTTTAAAGATACAATTTCAAACAAAATTCTAAAAGCTTACATAAAAATTTCCGGATAAAACTCGCAAATCCGGATAAAATAAGGATAAATTTATGAAATCAATACAATATTACGGCCCACAGAATATAAAATATGAAGAAGTTATAGTAAAACCGCCCGAAGAAGGCGAAATTGTCGTAAAAATTATGTCAGCTCTCACCTGCGGAACTGATGTGAAAACTTTTCGCCGCGGGCATCCGGTGTTGATTAAAAATATTCCCTCAGGCTTCGGGCATGAGTTTTCCGGAATTGTGGAAAAAGTCGGAAAAGGCGTTGAAAATTTGAAAGTTGGAGACAGGGTCGTCTGCGCAAATTCTGCACCCTGCGGCGAATGTTTTTATTGTAAGCGTTCTGAATTCAATCTGTGCGAAAATCTTGATTTGCTGAACGGTGCTTACGCGCAATATATCACTGTGCCTTCAAGAATTGCAAAGAAAAACACGCTTATTTTGCCTGATGATTTGAGTTTTGACAGAGCGGCCTTTTGCGAACCTCTGGCAAATGTTGTCCATGGCGTTGAAAGAACCGGCATAAAAGAAGGTCAGACTGTCGGAATTATCGGAATCGGGCCGATTGGCTTAATGTTTGCGCGTATCGCAAAACTAAAGGGCGCAAAAGTAATCGTTGCCGGCAGAAATCCTGTAAAATTAAGGCTGGCAGATGAATTTGCTCATGCTGATGAAATTGTTGATTTGACGAAGTATCCGAATCCTGAAAAAATATTCAAAAGCTTTACGGAAGAAGGCAAAGGGCTTGATGTTGCAGTTGAATGCGTCGGATTGCCTGAGATTTGGGAAAAAATCTTTTCCTGCGTTCGTCCCGGCGGCACCGTGCACTTTTTCGGCGGCTGTAAATCAGGTTCTACCGTAACTTTTGACACGACAAAAATGCATTACGGCGATATAAAATTGATGAGCGTATTCCATCATACGCCAGAATATTTCCGTCAGGCGCTTCAATATATCGCATCAGGCGAAGTCGAGGTAGAAAAACTGATTACTAAAACTCTTGAATTGAAGGATGTGGAATTTGCAATGAATGAGCATATTGAAGGCCGCGCTGTGAAATTCCTTATAAAACCCTGGGGTATTGAAAAATAGTATAAAATATGTTAAAATAAGGTTGTAATTTTTAAAGGAGTGAAAGTATGAAAAAACAGACTATGACTGGATTTACGGGGGGGGGGGGCATCCGCTAAGCTTCTATTTAAAGGCTTTTGTCCTGATAAGTTTAAAAAGTCTTTGAAACCTTTTTGGCATTTTTCGCCAACTGCATTTACACTTGCAGAAGTATTAATTACTCTTGGTATTGTAGGGATTGTTGCGGCAATGACTTTGCCGGCTGTTATAAATAAATCAAGAGGCAAAATTTTGGAATCTCAATTCAAGAAGAACTACACGCTCCTTCAGCAATCTCTTCTTGTAATGTATCGTGAAGAAGGGCAGGAAATAAATAAACAAAATTATACACGAGAAGTTTTTTGCGATAAGTTTGTATATTATATAAATAATACAAACAAAACACGCGCAGGAGCGTATACTTCGAGTGTTACTTCGGAAGAAAATTCTTCAGGAAAAATTTATACTATAAAAAACTATCGGACTTATACTGATAAGCAGGTTGAAGCATCTCATCTTGATGATGGTTTGATAACGTTTAACGATGGGAGAAGGATGTATCTTGACATAGGTTTGGGGACTGATAAAGGTAATAATTTACTTTTGACAATTGATATTAATGGCGTGCAAAACAAGCCAAACCGCTGGGGGAATTGATTTTTTTACCTTTGAAATTATGCCTGACGGCAGGCTTTTACCAATGGGGGCTGCCGGAACTTTTTATGAGGGCAAAGAAGAAACTTTATGTTCGGTAAGTTCTTCAAGCGGAATTAACGGAATAGCATGTGCGAATAAGGCTCTTATGGAAAAGGACTTTTCCTGAATCTTCCAAAATAATCAGCCGCTAAAATTCTATTGTAAAAAATGCGGGTTTGTTCTATTTTTAGAATATGAATTATACTTATAATGATGCTGAAAAGCTTTTGACAAGTCAGGGAAAATTCCATATCAAACTTGGACTGGAGCGGATTTCGAAAATTTTGGAACTTCTTGGTAATCCGCAGGACAAACTGAAATATTTCCATGTCGCAGGCACAAACGGCAAGGGAAGTGTCTGTGCGATTCTTTCTTCAGTTCTCAGAGAAGCAGGCTTCAAAACCGGACTTTACACAAGCCCGCATTTATTCAAATACACAGAGCGGATAAAAATTCTGACACCTGAAACTCGTTCGTCTAACGCCCAAAATCAACTTATGCCTGAAGTTGACGGTTTTGCGGCGAAAAATCAGGAATATATTTCGTATGAAGATTTTGCGAACCTTGTTTTTGAAATCTGCAAACTCGCTGACGAGAACGAAATCCATCTGACGGAATTTGAAATTTTGACGGCTGTTAGTTTTAAATATTTTGCGGACAATAACGTTGATGTTGTTGTATTGGAAACGGGTTTGGGCGGAAGATTTGATGCGACAAACGTTATTAAAAATAATCTTTGTGCAATAATTACGCACATTGACCTTGACCATACAGAGCGCCTTGGCAGTACAAAAGATAAGATTGCGTTTGAAAAGGCCGGCATTATAAAACCCGGCTGTCCTGTTGTAACGGCTGAAGGTTATGAGGCGATTCGCGATGCGGCTGATGAGAAAGATTCGCTTTTGATGATGATTACGTCATTTGAGAGTGTGGAAAATCTTTTACTCAAAGGGCTTTATCAGCAGGAAAATCTATCGCTTGCGCTTGCGGCAATCAGGCTTGTTTTTCCGAAAATTTCACCTGAAACAATTTCAGAAGGGCTTAAAAAAGTTAAACATCCGGCGCGTTTTCAGATTATTGAAGAGAAAAATCTTATAATTGACGGCGCGCACAACCCCAACGGAATCTTGGCGCTTCGCGAAAGTTTGGACTTTTACTATCCGAATAAAAAAAGGCGCTTTGTTTTCGGGTGTCTTAAAAATAAGGATTATGAAAAAATGATTTCGCTTCTTTTTGAAGAAAATGACGAGATTTATTTTTATCATTTTAACAACCCTAATTCCTGCGAAGTTGAAGAATTGCAAAGGGTTTGCAAATTCCCGTCAAAAGAATTCAAAGGCTTTGATGCGTTTGATTTTAACAACGGCTCAATGACGATTGTTTGCGGCTCTTTTTATATGTTGAACGAAATCCTTACTCCTGATTGCTTTCTTTAACCATTTCTGCAATCAAACTGTTGAGTTCAGCCGGCGAAAAGTCGTTGCAGGTGTTCCAGATTAAAGTCGGTTTGGGTTCTTTTATCGAAGGCGACGGGTAATCGCTGTTGCAGAAACCTTTCAGCATATTGGTTGAGCCGTCAACGCACTGTGTAAAGTGGGTGCAGCAGCTGCAAATTTTCAGGACGAATCCGTAATCGTCGAGTTTTGTTTTTAATTCCTGCAGCGCATCAATCATTCGGATATGGCTGGATGTCGTGAATTTTTTATTCTTGTACATAAATCTTATTTTCGAAAGTCCGTTTTCCGAAATAAATTGCATTTTGCAGTTGAGATTGCTTCTGTTTGTTGCAACAACAACGTCGACGTCGAATTTTTGCGTATTTTCCGGCAAATCTTCCCTGTTTAGGATTTTGTTAACAAGTTTTCTTATCGGCGGAAAATTTCTGACGATATGTGCCGCAGAATACAGTGGGTATGCAAAAAGTCTTAAAATTTCAGCTTTTGTGAGTTTTGCGTCAATAAGGCTGAGCGCAAATCCGACTATCAAAAGTATGAATGTAAACAGAACAATTTTGAAATCCACAAAGAAATACGAATTGAATGAATGTTTCAGTACTGACAGGTAAATAATCAGCAAAGTCCAAATGTTCGGATAAACAAGTGAGAGAACATGTTCTGAGAATACGAAGTTTTTTGAAAATATCTGAGTTATGGCGTTTCTGAACAAATTCAGGCGCGCAGAAAGCCTCGGTTTTCTGAAAACATAGTTTGTATTGTCGACAATTGTTTGAATATTCGGGTTATAAGTGCATTTGAACCTGATTTTTGAAAGCAGAAGGCTGTATTTGAGTTCCGAATTGATGTCCTTAAAATCAACATCGCCAATTTGGTCTACAATATCTTTGTTTATAATAAAAACGCCGCTGTCGGCTTGAGACGCCAGTCCGAAAAGTGAACGGGCGCGTCTTATGAAATTCATGTGATATTTTTGATAAGCCGCTTTGATTTTATCAATCGGCCCGAAGTTTTCCACATCAATAATTGTTTCGCCGCTTATTACGCTGTTTTTTGCCAGCGCCGCATTAACAGTTGAGAGAAAATCCGGCGCTATGCTTCTGTCGCCGTCTATAAACACATAAGAATCAATATTATCATCCTGAGATAACTGTTCCAAAAGTATAGAAACAGCCTGATCTTTTCCTATTGTTCCGCAATCGTTAATGTTTATTACATGAATGAACTGGTCGTTTTTGAAAAGCAACTGGGTGCCGTCAGTACAATTGTCAAGTATCAAAAACACTTTAAAATTCATAATCGGATAGTCCTGCGATTTTAATTCGTTGATTAAATTCTCCAGGTTTTCTCCGTTGTTGTGAGAGTATATTACGACAGCAAGATTGTCTTTTTCTTCATATCCGGAGTACTTTTTTTCAAGTTTGAATTTTTTGTCGTTAAGGTTTCTGACAGATAACGCCAGAAAATATATTGTATAAAGTACAACGTAAATGTATAAAATATCTAAAATAAATTCCATAATATCCCTCTTAATTTCTAAAAATATTGTATTTGAAATAGGAGCAAATTTCCATTTAATGTAAATAAATGTGACGCGATTGGGAATTTCCGCGCATGAAAAAACGGCGCAGAATAAACTTTGCGCCGTTTTTTGGTTGTCTAAAATTTGATTAAACTAACTGCATAACTTTTTCTGCATTTTTAGAAGCGATTTCAACAAGCTGTTTAGAAGTTGCAATCATCGCGATTTCAGAATTAAGTTTGTTGATGCAAGAGCCGCATCCGATAGCGCATGCGCCTGCTGCAAATGCAAACGGTGCAGTTGTCGGGTTGATGCCTGTTGCTGTCATTACAGGAATGTCAACGTTTCTTACAAGTTCAACAGTGTTTGAAATTGTTAGTTCAACTCTTTCCATCAAACCTCTAACGCCATTTGCCTGTTCGTCTTTTGAGAAGTGGCCTTCAGTTTGGATTAAGTCGATTCCGAGAGTTTCCAATTCTCTTGCAAGTTCAATCTGTTCGTTGATGTCGATTTCGCCCGGAATTGTTACTGAGAAAAATACATGTTCACCTTTTAATAGTGCAAGAGTTTCTTTTGTAAGTTCCAAAACTTCATTTGCAGAGAATGTTTTGCCTGATTTGTAAAGAACATCAAAGTTACCGAGTTCAATAGCGTCAGCGCCGAGTTCAACTGCTCTTGCAAGTTCTGAAGGTACAATTGAAGATACAAAAACCGGCAATTCTGTCATTTCTCTGACTGCTTTAACGATATTTTCGTCAGCGCAGATGTCAACAGCGCTTGCGCCTGTCTGAGATGCTGCCATAACAACTTTTTTTACGCTTTCCATATCAAAATTGTCGATGCCTGCAATAATTTTTACCGCTCTTTTTTCTTCCATGTGTTGTCTGAATAAATCAATTCTTTTCATTTTATATTCTCCTTAATTGTAAGTTTTTTTAATTACTTCTGAATTATACATTAAAATTTTAATAATTTCAATAACTAATCACGAGAAATCTGTTTGACTGAATGACATTAATCGAAATTCCGCGATAATAAAATCAAGAGGTGAAAAAATGATTAGGAAAATACTGATTTTAGCTATATCTTTAATTGCGGGTTTTGCAAATGTAAACCCGACACTTGCAAGACCCTTAGACGCTGATGAACAAATTAATATAACAGTTTATGAAAGAATTAATCCGGCAATTGTCTCAATTGATGCGCAAACCTCAGACGGAGTTTCTGCCGGAACGGGATGTATTGTGACGTCAGACGGGCTTATTCTCACAGGCTCTCATGTCATTGACGGATGCAAAAGTGTAGAAGTTACAATGGCAAACGGCCAGGTCTACAAGGCTGATGTCGTTTCCAAAATGGGTAAAAACAAAGACCTTGCACTTTTGAAAATTACACCCAAAACCCAGCTTCAAACTATTAAATTCGGCGATTCACAAAATATAAAAGTCGGACAAAAAGTTCTTGCAATCGGCAACCCTTTCGGCTTTTCAGGAACCCTCACGCAGGGAATAATTTCAAGAATCGACTACACAAAAAATAAAATTCAAACAGATGCAGCCATCAATCCCGGCTGTTCGGGCGGGCCTCTTTTGAATTCTTCCGGTGAAGTCATTGGTATTAACCAATCTATCTACAATCCGGACAACAATATATCAAATATCGGCATTGGCTTTGCAATCCCGATTAACGATGCAAAAAAATTCATCGAGACTGTCAAATTGTCGCAAAAAAAGTAATTTTTTGTACTTTTGATAATTGTTACAGATTGTTAAGATAGCTTTTAACTCCTTAAAACTCAATAAAATCGCATTCTTTCCCGGAAAGTCATTCATTAAGGCAGGCAAATATTTCAAACAAAAATACTTTATCAAAGTATAAGTTGAAACACTTGAGGAAAATAATTTAATTTGGGAAAAAGGAGTTAAGAAATGGGATTAAACGAAGTTTCATCAACAACTTCTGCTGCTCCGTTGCAGCAGAAAGACACGAAGAAAAAAGTTCAGAAAAAAGCTTTACAGGAACAAACAGCCGCCGCAGAACTTCCAAACGCGCTGGCAAAAAATTCAAAAGCGAATAATACAAAAGAGGCAATGCCTTTAAAATTGCAGAAAAAGGAAGGTCTCTCAACAGGTGAAAAAGCTGCACTCGGAGCTGCATTATTGGGTGGCGCCGCTGCAATTTTGAGTTTTGTAAAACCTTCTGCCGGAAAAGCCTTAAAACTTGCTGCCCAAACCGCCAAAGCCGGAAATGCGGCAAATAAAGGGCTTAAAGCAAGGCATGCAGTGGCTGCAGTCGGGGTTTTAGGAGGCAGTGCGATTCTTGGCAGCTGTGACAAAGGTTTGCTTGAAGAAGAACACAACCACAAAGTTCCGCTTCCGACTGATACCATTGAAAAAGAGAAGTTTATTGAAAAAATAATTGAAAAATATATTACAATTACTAAAACAGATACGATTGTAAAAAATGATACAATCAAAGTTCCGGAATATATTTATAAGGATTCGATTGTTTACAAGGATTCAATTATCCATGATACAACCTTTATTGACAGGCCTGTATACATTGAAGTTCCGGGTGAAACAGTCTATGTAAAAGAAGACTTTAAATCGGAAGTTCCTGACAAAATCAAAGATATGCTTGATGATTTGGGAATTGACACAACAGGTGTCGGAAAATTTGTCTACGGCCTTGATTGGCAGGATGCAAAAAATAACGTTGTACACAGAACAATGTGGGATGGCGGACGCACTACTCGTGACGGAGATGTTTATGTAATGAACGATATCGGAACAGGCTGGTCAGACCCTGATGAAGGCTATGTTTTCGGTAAAAATGAAAACTTTAAAAAGCATGAATTATATCTTAACGGTTCAAATAATTTAAGTGATTGCGAAAATACGCCAACTTCACCGATAAATGTTTCAAACAATAGCGGCGCACCAAACTGGTTTGTATTCCAATCAGGCGAGCCGACAGCAGAACCCGGTAACTGGACACGAAACAATCCAAGAACATTTACAAAAATTTCTGACGGCAGATGGAAGTCAAGCGACGGATTTATCTACGAAAGAACCGATAAGCCAAATACAATCAAAAAGATAAATTCACACGGATCTGAATGGCTTCTCAAAAACGTCAGCATTATCGGCGGCAACGACGCAAAAGACGTTAAGTAAAATTTACCCCAATCATATTCATCGGCGGATGTTTATCAAATAAGCATCCGTCGTTTTTTATTAAAATTCACAAACCCTGTTAAATTATTTATTTCGTGTTACTATAAAAACGTAGGTTAGGAAATAAGGAGGATATTATGACTGAGTATGTATATCTTAATGGCGACTACGTCGATATTACAAAGGCATCTTTGCCTGTCAGAACGCATGCTTTCCTTTACGGAACAGCTGTTTTTGAAGGCATCAGAGCATACTGGAACGAAGAAGACAAACAATTGTACGCATTCAGAGTTCCTGAACACTATGAAAGACTTATCCGCAGCGGAAAAATTATGTACATGGAAAGCCCTCACACTGTTGAAGAATACTGTCAGATTACAAAAGACTTGTTGAAGAAAAATAATTACAGAGAAGACGCTTACATGCGCCCGACATTATACAAATCAGCCCAAAAAGTAGGCCCCGGCCTTTATGACAATCCGGATTCATTCCTGATTATCTCAAACAAAATGGGCGATTATATTGACACTTCAAAAGGTTTGAAAGTATGCGTTTCAAGCTGGAGAAGAAACAGTGACAACGCGATTCCTCCGCGTGCAAAGGTTGCCGGCGGATACGCAAACGCAGCACTTATTAAAACTGATGCGCATTACGCAGGATTTGATGATGCAATCGTTCTTGATGAAGCCGGACAGGTTACAGAAGGCTCTGCAATGAACCTTTTCCTTGTTCAAAACGGCAAACTTGTTACAACAATGAAAACAGATAATATCTTAATCGGTATTACAAGAAATACCATTATTGAACTTGCAAAAGACGTTTTAGGCCTTGAAGTTGAAGAAAGAGCGATTGACAGAACAGAACTTTACATTTCAAATGAAGCATTTTACTGCGGTACAGGCGCGCAGGTCAGCCCGATTGTAAGCATTGACAACCGCAAGCTCGGCGACGGTACTGTAGGCCCTGTTGCAAAAGAACTTCAAAAACTCTACTTTGACGTTGTTAAAGGCAGAGTTCCGAAATACAAAAAATGGTGTATGCCTGTATACTAAAAAATTTCTGTGCCGGAGTATGATTTTATACTCCGGCATTTGATTCTCTTTCCCGGCAGAATTCTTAAATTCCGGTTGCTCCGGCAAAATCAAGGTGAAGCGCATGATTGAATTCTTAGGGCTTTGTGTCCAAAACTTAATAAAAAGCATAAAATACCTGCTAAGCGGCCAGATGCGTTTTTCTGATATGATTTCAAAAGCGGCCGCAATAAGTTATGATTCATTGTCAATATCTTTGATTATTGCATTCATATCTGCCGCCGTAATTGCAATTCAGGTTTCCAAACAATTCCTTATGACAGGCGCGGAAGCTTATATCGGCGGAACAATCGTTGTTGTTTTGATTCGTGAAATAGCACCCGGATTTGTTGCCCTTGCAATCGGAGCAAGAGCAGGAACTGCAATTTCTGCTGAAATTGCAAATATGCAGGTCACAAGTCAGGTCGATGCCTTAAAAACCTTAAAAGTCGACCCTGTCGGATATTATTTTACCCCGAGGATAGTTGCCGCGGCAATTACTGTTCCGATGGTTGTTTTACTGGCAGAATTTGTCGGAACTGTCGGCGGAATGCTTGTTTCTAATGCGACAATTGATTTGCATCCGGCAAGATATATGTATTCTGTTTGGGCATGGATTAGTACAAAAGATATTTATATAAGCCTTTTGAAAGCCTCGATTTTCGGCGCCTTAATCGCGCTTGTCTGCGCAACTCAGGGTTACGAAACAAAAGGCGGCGCAAAAGAAGTCGGGATTTCTACAACCAAAGCCGCAATTCTTTCGACAATCTATATGCTTATAGCAGACTTTCTTATCAATCTTGTTTTCTATATAAAATAATTACCAAAGTTTAGCCGGCATGGATTATTCAATAATGGTCCAATTTTTCGGCAGTTCGTCATAAACCATTTTTAAAAGCTGGTCCGGCGGAATGTAAAACGCTTCGGATAACTTGCAAAAAGTTGTCATCTGAGGGTCCAGTTTGCCGGATTCCGTTAAAAGCAGTGTTGTCTTTGAGAGGTTGATTTCATAGGCAATTGAGCGTGCTGAACGCTTGCTTTGTGAACGCAGTTTTTTTACGACCCTGCCAAGGGCATTTGTAAATTCTTTTCGTTTGTCATCCTGAGTGGCTTGCATAATTCCATGATATAGGTTATTATATAAAAGTGGACATAATTATGTCCATAAAAGCGATTATTCAAAACAGGAGTTGGATATGAAAAAAATTGAGTTGTTGAAAAAGTCTGATAAAGCCGAAATTCCGGCAGGTTCTTCAAAGCTGAAGAATAAAAATATTCACCAAAAAGCATTTACGCTTGCAGAAGTATTGATAACACTTGGCGTAATCGGAATTGTTGCCGCATTAACCATTCCGAATCTTATGGGTGCATATAGGAAAAAAGTTGTAGAAACACGGCTTGCGCGTTTTTCATCTGTCATAAATCAGGCAATAAGGCGTTCTGAGGTTGATAATGAATCGGTGGAATACTGGGGGCCGAATTTGATATCAACTGCAATTAACGACGAGGATGGAAAGCCAAGCGGAAATTATTCATCGAATGCTCTTGAGTGGTATAATAGATATTTGGCGCCATATTTGTCTGTATTGAGGGTCGAGGAGGTTAATACTCAGGAGCAACGTGTGCTGGTGTATTTCACGGATGGCAGTCTGTTGAATTTTTCATCGAGAAGCTGGCTTTTTTATCCTGACGCAAAATACTATGACGAAGTTGAAAAAGAAGGTGCCTTAAATGACAGAGACCGCTCTGAATGCGGCAGGAGATATTTTACTTTTCAGCTTTATACGAAGAGTAATAACTCTAATGTCAAAATTTCAGGCGGAGTTTATCCCTTCGCACAATTCCTCAACATCCCGGCAGAAAAACTGAAAACTGACAGCGCACTTGGCTGTACAAAAGAAATTCCGACAAATGAAAGAGCCTACTGTACGCTTCTCATTGCAGAAAACGGCTGGAAAATTCCAAAAGATTATCCGTTAAAGTTTTAAGTTCTTTATTGATTGAAAAATTTTTCACCGGATAGTAAAAATGCCTGATAAAACAGGCATTTTTTATTTTTTATTAACTACGCCAGATACTTCTGCGCGGTTGATTTGTCGAAAACTTCGATACTGTTTTTTGAGTGGATGAAGATTATGCAGCCGATTATTGATTTCAGGGTTTCAAAATCAGAAATCGACATTTTGTTGCGCAAATCTTCCATGTTGTTTGCCAGAAATTCCATAATAACCGTTTTGTTATCCAGAACAAGGCTTGAAAAATAGTCGAAAGATTCTTTGTTCTTGATACCCTCAAGATAAATCACATCCGGCGACTGGAATTCGATAAAGCGTGACGCCTTATCCATATTGAACCCGATGTTTTCGTTAAGTTCGCACTGATTGACGTTTTCAAGATTGTATTTTGCAATACTTTCTAAAGTCATAATATTTTTGTTCTTGTTTTTTGCGGCACTTTCAAGCAAAAGCGAATAAATCACATGAGTTTTGCCGCTCAAAGGCGAGCCGCAAACCAGAATAATCCCCGGCATATCAAGCGCCTGTTTTACAATATTCAACTGAGAATCGTTTGTAATCATTTTTTTGAGGGCTTTTGGCGGTTTGTAAATTTTCAGAAAAATCCGTTCACCCATAATTGTCGGGAAGGTTGAAATACTCGAAATTACAGACATATCGTCAACTTTGAAGCTTAATTTCCCAAGCTGCGGAACTTCTGAAACCGACGGGTCAAGTTCAGCTAAAGTCTTGAGTTTAGCCGTAAATGAAAGTGTCAAAACTGAAGGAATTGTCCCTTTGTTGAGGATTTCGCTGTTCTTTTTGAAGTTTACGCCCAGGCCTTCGTCTTCGCGCTGAAAAAGAACTTCATGAACATCTTCAATAATCGCCTGTTTCAGTATTGAGCGGATTATTTTTTGGATATGCGCATCAGAAAGGTCTTCGCTGTGAAGTTCTTCGCGCCAGTCAAATCCTGAGGATTCCTGATTTGTGTAGATTTCGCCGACGCTGATGTCTGATGGGTAAAATTCCTCAATCTTTTTCAAAATAGCGGCTTCCGAGGCCAAAACCGGCTCAATTGAACATTCTGCACTTTCAACAATCTTGTCGATGGCAAACAAATCCAGAGGGTCTGCCATTGCAACTGTCAGGGCATCTTCAATCTTGAAAAGCGGAATGATTTTGAAACGTTTTGCATCGCTGTAGCTTACGTATTTCAGGCATTTTGTATCAAGGCTGTAGTCGTCAAGGTTTACATAAGGCGTGTGAAGCTTGTTTTCGAGAAATTTTATCAGAATTTCTTCTGTTAAAATGCCCGAATTGATGAGCGCCTGCCCGATGTTGATATTTTGCGCATTTGCAATTTCCTGCGCCTGTTCCAATGTTTCATAAGGCACAAGCCCTGCTCTTACAAGATCGTATTTAAGTTTTTCCAGAGTTTTATTTGTTACTGCTTCCATTAGTCTTCTTTTTTTAAATATTTGTCAACTGTTTTCAACACATCATCAAGGTCAAAAGGTTTGGTGATGTATTCATCTGCGCCCGTTTCTTCTCCGATAAGCTTGTCTTCTTCCTGCGAGCGCGCTGTAATCATCAGAATCGGAATGTTCTTATATTTGTTATCGTATTTTAAAAGACGGCTGATTTTGTAGCCGTTGATTTTCGGCATCATAACATCCAGAATCATCAAATCAGGAACAAGTTCTTTTGCAAGTTTCAAACCGTCTTCCCCGTTAAACGCCGTATAGCAGCTGTAGCCGGACGCATCAAGAACAAATTTAAGGCTTTCTACAATATCAGTTTCGTCATCTACAATAAGAATTTTTTTCATACTTTCCACGAGTTTACTCCCTGTTTAAAAGTATTATAGCATATTAATGCGCTGCTTCCAGCATGTTAAAATTTGTTAATGGAATTTTCGCATACTCGCAAATTTTATCATATTTTGATTTAATATGTTTGCATATACAAACAGGAAGGAAAAGCTAATGGCAATAAAATTGACAAATCCTATTACAAGACTTAGTAATGGCTGGAATATAATGGGTGCTTTTAAAAGGCAGGCAGATACAAGGACAGCTGAAGAATTAACCGAATCAATAAAATTGTGGGCAAATCAAAATCCTGAAGTAAAAGCTTTCCTTCCGCATTTGAAAGAAATGAATCAGAAACATCTGGGGCTTGTCGCTGATACGATAGAGTTGGCAAATCACAAAGCATTGCGGTATAACGATGTCAATATGCTCGGAAAAACAAGTGCCGGCAAAAGTCTTTTAGGCGTTCTTCTTGATATTTTCCCAAAAGCTTCAAAGGAAAACCCAAATGCTCTCGATTTTGCTCAAGAAGTTATCAATAATACCGATGCGGTTACTTCAAAATATTTCCTCTGGCTGACAACCGGCGGAGTTTTACATAATAAAAATGTCGCAGAACATTTTAAAGCAGCAAAGCCGCTTGTGGAAATTTTTGCCAAGCAAACCCTCAATCCGCCAAATCCGATGACTTTTGATAATCAAAATAATTTCATGTTCTTAATTAAAAATGTTATCAATGAATCGGCCGACGTTGAAAAGGTTAAATTGGTGAAAGATGCCTTCCATGCGATTGATGAAAAAGGCTATATGTATGTTAACGATTTCGTTTTAAGCAAAACCCCGATAGGGAAAATTCAGGACAATTTAAAATCCCTGCCGCAGGTCGCTGATATGTTTAAGGCAAATAACAAACTTCTCAATGCCGGTGAATTCTTAGAAAAGAACACTAATTTATACTAAGAACTTTTTCTTTCTCAATTGCTGTGACATCAACCGGCAGGGCAAATCGGAAGGCTGAACCCCTGTTCAGTTCGCTGTCGCACCAGATTGCGCCGTTGTGCGCGTCTAAAAGCTGTTTAGCAATCGGAAGCCCGAGGCCTGAGCCGCCAACTTTTCTTGATAGCGAATTTTCAATCTGCGCAAATTTGTCAAATGCATGCAAAAGTTCGTTTTCAGCAATCCCGATTCCTTCATCTTCAACCGAGACAACAACGTAATTCCCGCGGAGTTTTTTGATTGTTTCCTCAAAACACGGATGAGCCTTGATGTCTGTTGCGTTCAAAAGTTCGGATTTTATTGTAATCCGCCGGCCTTCGGGCGTGAATTTTATCGCATTTGACAAAAGATTTGTCAAAACCTGTTCCAGCCTTTGCGAATCCGCATTAACTTCCGGCAATTGCTCGCCTTCTCTTATCACAACCTCAAGCGATTTTTCTTTCGCAAGTCCTGAAAGTGCGGATTTTACATATTCAATAACCGTTTGTATTCTGACCGGTTTGAAATGGAAATCCATTTTGCCGGCTTCGATTTTTGATATGTCAAGAAGATCGTTTATAATGCCGGAAAGCCTTGCCGCATTTCGTTTTGCCATTGTTAAGAATTTCGATGAGGCTTCTGTCAAATCCCCGCATTTGCCGCTCAATAAGATGTCAAGCGAGTTTTTTATTGAAGTTAACGGCGTTCGAAGTTCATGCGAAACTATCGAAATAAATTCGGATTTCAACTTTTCAAGCCGTTCTAATTTTTTGTTTGTTTCAATGATTTCCTGATACAAAGTCGCATTTCTTAATGGTAAAGCCACTTGCTGTGCAATTGTTTGGAAGCATTTGGCATCTTCTGCCGAGAAATGAGCCTCTTTGAAAATCTCAACACATCCGTAAAAATTCTCTCCGAGCGCAATCGGTGCAAACATATTGTCAAATTGAAAAAGCGTAAAATTAAATCTGCTTGCCGGATATTTTACGGTTTTAATAACCTTCAGCGTGTTTTCATTCAATTCAAAAGGCGCACATTTTCCGTCGAACAAAGCTCTGTAATTGTATACTGTGCGAAGTTTTATGGCGTTTAAGAGTTCATCGGAAATTTCATACAACGAATTCAATATCAAAACAGGCTCGTCTTCTGTGCAAAATGACAAAGTGCAGGTCAGAGAAAAACTGAGAGCTTTATCCAAACCTTCAATCATAAATTCAAGAAGCTGTGATTTGTCAAGGGTTCCCGCAAACTGTGAACTTATGCTGTACAAAGTGTTTTGTCTGTACAAACTTGCCGCTAAATCCTTGTTCGTATTTGCAAGCTTTTGCAGTGAACCTTTCATTCTTAAATTTATGTTTAAGGCCGAAAGAATCAAGTCATCCGTGAAATCTTTCGGAATAAAAGCATTGATTGATTTTAAAAGTTCTTTCGGAATTTCGTTTTTGTCAGTCAAAAGCAGAATTCCGGATTTTTCCATAACCGGTTTTAATGATTTGACAATATTTGTGCAAAATCCTTCCGGCATATCGTTATCAAGAAGAATAATGTCAAAATTTTCAGCCTCAAGCATTTCTTCAATAATTTTGGCATTTGACGAAATTTGCAGTTCATAAGAATTGGCGCGGCACAAATCCGCGTATTTCTCTATCACATTTTCCCTGTCCGATATCAGAAAAATCCTAACCATACTTCCATGTTAGCAGTAAAACCCGATTTGGCAAATGATTAACGCTTTGTAATGTTAAAATTTTTGTGCTGCAAAATGTAACGTTTTGTAAAATTTAGAGTATTTTTTAGCCGCAATATTAAAGAAACTCTACAATAAAGCCGTATTTCAAATTACAGATAACTTATAGGAAAGGGTCGAAACCAATGGGTATGTCAGCCTCACAGGCAAGATTACTAAGCATAACTTCAAGATTGTCAGATAACGAACTTCGTTCTCAGACGATTACGACTGCAAAAATGTCGCTTGCCAACCGAACAAAAGAGGCAAGTTCAAATTATATTAACGCCCTTAATTCAACCCAGCTTCTATATACCAGATATGACGATGACGGAAACAAAGTTCAGGAACCTTTGACCGGTACATCTTTGTGCCAATACGCAGAACTTAAAAACCAGTACGGTTTAATAAACAATAATAATCAGATTTTGGTCAGTGAAATTGATGCTGCAAATTATGAATCAAGCGCTGATATGTATGAATTCTTAGACAAATACGGAGTTTTATCAGAACCCGGAAAAGGCACATTTGTGCAGGTTGTAAACCCCGATTGGCAGGTTGCATGGGATGAATACAACAAAGAGTATGAAATTTGGAAGACCAAAGAACCTGACAAAAACGATGAAAAATATCATTACACAGAAGAAATTTCGACAGGCAATACTGAATTGTACCAGAACTTCTGTTCCGCAGGCGGCTGCCTGGGTGGTGCAATCGGGGGATTAAATTGTTATATGCACGTATTGTCTGATGCAATAGGACCTGGCATGCACACAACCAGCGACGGTCATACTTTTGAAGTAGTTACAAGCGGAAGTTGGAATTGGAACAGTGCATTTCATGGCAGAACAATCTTTGATCCGATTACTGCAGCATTAAAAGAAAGTTATTGCTCAGGCGATGTTATTCCGGGAGGAACCGAACAAGGTACAATTAATGGTAGCACTGTAACAATTGGCGGGCCTCCGTCAGATCCTACAATGACAGTTTATCAGCGTGCGGTTGATTTGCTGTGGGAAGTTCATAGCGAATATGACGGTTCTCCTACTGGCGGAAGCGGGTCTGCTGAAAGTTTGCAAAAATTCTTCTATTTTGTTGAGCACGACTTGAAACAAATGGAAAAAGAAGAAGTTGACAGATTTGATGAAGACCTTTACAACAAAGATTACGCAGACTGGAAGGCCGAAGAGCCTGCAAAACCTGATGTTCCGTATTATATCGATAAAGAAGTCCGCAAAATCGTCAACAAAGACAAAGGCCAATGGTATGTAAACCTCTGGCACCGTATGAACGGCGAAAGTCAGACAAAAGCCGGAACAAAAGATGAATACGGCAATTTGGTCGAAGGCGGAACTACAAAAACAGGACTTCCTATGTATAAAGTTCTGGAAGACGGGCTTATGAACAGTGCAGACTGGTTGAAATATGCTCTTGATAAGGGTTCTGTTACCTTAGAGCGCGTAGATTTCACAGATCCGACAGAAGACGGTACCGGCTTAATTGACAGCACATGGACTTCAATAATCTGGACAAGCGCGCAGGATATTACGGAAGAACAAAACGAAGCCGCGATTACTCTTGCAGAAGTTGAATACGAACAGGCACTTCGTGATATTGAAGCTAAAGACAAACAATACGACAACCAGCTAAAACGTCTGGATACAGAGCACAATGCGCTTCAGACAGAATATGAAAGCGTTAAAGGAGTTATTGAAAAGAACGTAGAAAGAACTCTTAAACTTTATTCTTAATAATAAATACCGGCGCCTCGGGCGCCGGAAAATCAATAAAGCGCCCTAAAAGCCGGCCTTTAAACCAATCAAGTGAAGTGTACAAAGGAGAAAACAATGGACAAATTTAAACTCAGTCAATTAGTAGACTATTTTATCAAAACTAATAGTACGGGAGTTTCTTATAAAGATTTATCAAAAGATGATTTAACGGCACTTGCTGTGCTTTCGATATTCGACAAAGGCGGCAAGAGCGTAAAAGTCGGCGATGCTTCTTATGAGCGTCCGGACGGCGTTATTGATGAAAAAGAATTAAACATATCAAAAGACGAATACAACAAAGCCATTTTCGATATTTATAAAGCTATTCAAAAAGAAAAAGGCAAAGATTTGGGTGCTGTGAAAATTCCGACCTACGAACAATTGCAGCTAATGATGGCAAACGACAAGAAAATTGACTTTGAAGAAATCAGTCTTTACACCGCAGACGGAATTATCCGCACAGATGATAAAAGGCCGGAGCCTGTCTTAATTCCGCAAAAAAGCGGCGATAACCGGCTTACATTAGCGCAGATGGATGAATTTTTGACATCTGCTGTTGAAAATCATGGCGATGCGCTTGACAGAATTCAAAATGCACTTGATATTGCAGAGAAAAATAACACAACTGCATTTGATTTTGCAGGACTCACCGACGATGCGCAAAAAGCAGCGGATGAATTTGTTCCGGACAATGATGCCGCATACAACAAACAAGTCGGAAAAGACGGACATCAATACAATGAAAAAGGCCAGCTTGTGACCCGCATTAACAACAATGCCGGCATGTACGAAAAATATAAATACGACAGTAATAAAAAAGATGCGCCCTACACAGAAATGATGCGCTATAACGGCAACGGTTATAAAGTCGAATACTGGAGAAGAGAAACTTTGCAAGATTCAAACGGTAACTCTTTTGAAGGAATCGTGCAGTATATTCTTGATGAGAATGAAAAAGTTTCAAAAATTATTCTTCCGCCACAGGCAAGACAAAATCAGCAAATTCAGGACTTCAACGACTTTATGCTGTATGAGCGCGTAATGCGTTATGATGAAGAACTTGCAAAAGCCGAAGAAAATCAACAAAGTTAGTTTCTTTTGCGCGGTTTTGAATATTTACTTTTTCCGCTCTGGGGTTTACGAGCCTGATTTGTGTGGGCGTAAGATGTCTGAATACGTTTTACGCTGTAAACATCCGGAATTGATTGGATGCTGTTGATTACTTTTTTCAGAGTTTCAATGTTGTTAAGTTCAATTCCAAGTTCAATTATACCGATTTTGTTGTTTTTGGATTTGACATTTGCATAATTAATATTGGTGTTGTTGTCCGAAACCGCAGAGATAATGTCTTTTAACAGCCCCATTTTTTCGGCTGTTTCTACACGAATTGTCGTGTTGTAAGTTTTTGAAGTGTGGTCTCCTGACCAGTGAATGTCCATCATTCTTTCAGGTTGAACGTTTTCAAGCGTTTTGCAGTCAATTCTGTGTACCGAAACACCTTTTGAACGTGTCACAACTCCCACAATCGGCTCTCCCGGTATCGGAGAACAACAGCGGGCAAATGAATACATCAAACCTTCAAGCCCGACAATATCCTTTTCCGATTTTTTGCGGTTTGTAGTGTGAAATGATGCTTCAGGCGATTTTTTTTCAGGTTTTTTAAGCTTGTTGATGATTTTGTTTAACGTTGTTTCGCCATATCCCAAAGCCGCAAACAAATCTTCCGCTGACTGATAATTCATCAGACGCGCAGTCTTGTCGAATTCTCCGGATTTTACATACTCATCAAAAACCGATTTTGTAAGTTCATGTTCAAGATTTGACTTGCCGACTTCAATGTGGTCTTCGCGGTTGTTTTTCTTAAACCACTGCTTAATCTTCGAAGATGCCTGTTTGGTCACTACAAAATTCAACCAGTCAAGACGCGGCGCCTGAGTTTTTGAAGTTAGAATTTCGACAATGTCGCCGTTGTTTAATTTCGTATCTAATTGGGCAATGCGGCCGTTGATTAGCGCACCTACCGTTCTTGAACCTACATCGGAGTGAATTCTGTATGCAAAATCAACAGGCGTTGCATTAATCGGCAAATCCAGTACATCTCCGTTTGGTGTGAATGCAAAAACCTGATCGGAAAATAAATCCAGTTTAACTGAATTTACATAATCTTCGGCGTTAGTCATGTCCTTGTCATATTCGACCATCTTGCGCATCCAGCTGAATTGCATATCCGCCGGATTGTTGGCTTTTTGCGAACCTTTTTCCTTGTAACGCCAGTGTGCCGCAACCCCGAATTCCGCAACCTCATGCATTTCCCATGTTCTGATTTGCACTTCCAAAGGTTTTGAGCGCGGCCCGATTACTGATGTGTGAAGCGACTGGTACATGTTGCCTTTCGGCATTGCAATGTAATCTTTGAATCGTCCCGGAATCGGCTTGAATTGGGAATGTATAAGCCCCAAAACTTCATAGCATTCCTTCTCTGAATCCACAATAACCCGCACTGCCGTGATGTCATAAAGGTCATGAAATGCTATGTTCAATCGCTTCATTTTGCTGTAAATACTGTAATAATGCTTGGCGCGTCCGGTGATTTGCGCGTTAATTCCGCTTTTTTTAACGTCATGCGAAATCTTATCTATCAAAATCTGTACAGTCATTTCGCGCTCTAATTTTGTCTGCGAAACAAGCTGTGCAATCTCAAAATATTTGTCCGGCTCAAGATATCTTAATGACAAATCCTCTAACTCTGCCTTAATTCGGCCAATCCCTAAACGATTTGCAAGCGGGGCAAAAATATCAAGTGTTTCGCGCGCAATTTTCTGCTGTTTGTTTGCGGCCATGAAATTCAGCGTGCGCATGTTATGCAGCCTATCTGCAAGTTTCAGGAAAATAATCCTGATATCGCTTGCCATTGCGATGAAAAGTCTTCTAAAATTTTCAGCCTGCCGCTCTTCTTTTGATTTAAACTGGAGTTTGCCAAGTTTTGTGACGCCCTGAACAAGTGTCAGAACATCTTCGCCGAAAAGTTCTTTAATCTCTTCCGGCTGGGTGTCAGTATCTTCAAGAATATCATGCAAAAACGCCGCCATAAGCGTGTGCGAATCGACTTTTAAGTCAACAAGAATTTTTGCAACCTCAACCGGATGAATAATATAAGGTTCTTCAGAAATCCTGTATTGGCCTTCATGAAGTTTTTTAGCGAACAAATAAGCCTTTTCAATACGGTTTATATCATCCTCGTCGCGGTTTTGTGCGATTAATTTTTCTTTTATTTCATTAAAAAGCGGTTTTTCAGACATGATATAATCATAATACAGATTTTATTTTGAATTTTCAAGTAAAACCTTTGAATTTCATACAAATGTAGCAGTGCGGCTTAAGCCTGAAAGATGAGAACATGCTGAAAGAGACAAAAGACGGAATAATTTTGAATTTGAGAATTTCTCCTAACGCTTCAAAAAATGAAGTTTTGATTGCTGACGGAGTTTTGAAAGTGAAAATCACGGCACAACCCGTTGACGGCAAGGCAAATAAGGCTTTGGTTGTATTTTTGTCAAAGAATTTTAAAATCCCGAAATCTTTATTTGAAATAATCCGCGGCGAAACCTCGAAAGACAAAACAGTCTTAATAAAATGCAAAGATGAAGAAAAGTTACAAAAATTGAGAGATTTTGTAAATAATGGCAATTAATTTTTTCACGCACTTTAATAAAAATGAAGTTACCCTATGGAGCGAAATATGCAAATAAGTTCAATTAATCAGCAGTATCAAAATAACACCCCGCATCCGGCGTTCGGTGCAAAAATAGGCTCCGGTTTAAAATTTATGCTCAGAGAAGACCCGCGCCTTGAAGGTTTTATGGAAAAGTTTTCAAAATGGGGCGATTCAAATACTATTGTTGATGTTTACAGCGCGCAATCAGGCGGAAAAACACGCTATATGCTCCGTTTGAAAAACAACGTACTGGACGAAACAACAGTTCCCGTGAATAAAGAAAAACCGGAATTTATGAAGAAAAATCTTGTCAATCAGTTTTTCAACCTCACAGAGCATAATATTGATTGGGCAGAATATTCTCTTTTTAAAAAAGTAAAAGATTTTGCAAGGGGAGGCGGAAAACCTTACCTTGAAAGATTGTCAAACATTATAAAAAGTCATAAGCAGGAAGGCATTGTTTTTGATGCGGCTTCGGCTAAAAGATTTAACGAAATATAAAATTAACAACCGGAAGGAAAAGATATGCAGATAAACAGCGTAAATACTTATAATAACAATCGTCAAACCTTTTGTGCGCGCGTTCCGCAAAATATTCAAAACGCGGTTTTGCGTCAGGCGGTTGAAGGCGGAACTGAGAGTTTGAACAGGGCAAAAGCGCAAATCGCAAAGGTTCAAAACTGGGGAAAACCAACGACAGTTCTTGAAACCGCATTTGATATGGAAAGCGGAAATTCTCACCTTGGCATAAACAATTTTACTATTTCAAAAATGTACGGCGCAGGATTTAAAAACCAGAAAGGCTCTCTTTTGGATACTTTCATGTCCCTGAGCGAAAAAGATATTCTCAAAGCCGAAGGTCAGATTAAAGCAGAAGTTGAACACAGCAAGCGGGATTTGGCCGAAAAAGCAATGAAAAACAAAAATTTGATGATAAAAATTGCCGGCGAAGAAAATCCGACAGCAACAAAATTCTTTGAAGCTGTTGACAAATTGTCGGAAGAAGAAATCGTGAATTTGCGCTTCAACCTTGATGAACCTTCAAAGTTCTCTGATGGCCCGATTTTGAATTTCGAATTTTAAGACTTGAAATTTCAGAATGTTTTTGATATCCTCAAACCACAGGAAAAATTTATGAACACTAATTTTGATTTAAAACTCCATCATCACCATCGTCATAGCGACCTGAGACGGGCTATGAATTGATGTTTTGCGCGAAAGTTTTTAAATCAATTCAATTCTAAATAAGAAGATAGCCTTTCTCAGGATAATGAGCGTGAAAGGTTATTTTTTTGCCCTAAGAGTAAATTAAAGGGCTTAGAAAGATTTAGAATTGGAGAATAAAATAAAATGACAGTAACAAAAATAATATCAGCAATCGGAAATAATAGCAGTGTTTACCCCTTGATTCTCAGAGACTGCGGTGTCGAAATCCCCTCAAAAGTCTATTTGACTTACCAGGAAAACAAAGATGACAAAGATATCGCGTTTCTTGCAACGCGCGAGAGGGTAATCGATGAGTATGCCACCTCAGCGGTGTGGCTTGGCGGAATTCCGCTCGTGGAAAAACTTGTTAATAAATTCGTTATTGAGAAAAAAGGCTTTAATCCGAATGTTAACCTGAAACTTTTTAAAGAAAGCGATGCGCAGGGAATTGATTACAACATCAAATTCTTTCAGGACAAACTTGCAAAAGGCGATTATAAAGAAGCAGCGGCAAAAGAAATTGCATCAGCTATTGAGGATTTGAAAAAAGTTAAGGGCAATAAAGGCGCTTATGAAAAACTTCTTTCCGCCAAATTTTTATCCGCAACGCTTATTCCTATAGCTTTGATGGGTTTTGTTATTCCAAAAGCAGTCTTTGCGCTCACGGCTAAAACAAAATCCGCCAAAAAAGCAAAAGCAGAACAGCAATCGGCGCTTTCAAATCCCACAAACTCTAAAAATCCGCAATTTACAGCATTAAAGAGCGATACATTTTCATCTATGAAATTTGATGCAGGTAAAACTCCTTCATTTACGGGTAACTTCTCTTCAACTGTTGCAAACTTTACAACATATCAAAAAATGGCAACAATTGACGGCGGATATGCAGTAGGCCGCGTTGCAACTTCAAGAAAGAAAAACGAGGCTGTCGATATCGGGTTCAAAATGCTCGGGATGATGTTTTTGAACTTTGTCGCGCCAAAATACATTGAAAAAATTCTGGACAGCGCCGCAAATAAAGCCCTTAATCTTGATGTTAAACTTGACCCGATTATGCTTGAAGATAAAGACCTTTTGAAAATGATTTCAGATAAAAAATTAGCCGAAAATCTTCCATCTTCAAATGACGGCAAGTCGTTGCTGAAATTTATTGATGAAAATCCGGATTCTATTTTCACAAAATACGCGGCAAAATTTGAAAAAGTAACGCTTCTCAAAAGCGGTGCCAGAGACCCGCGCGCTTATGTAAATATTGAAGAGTTGGCAAAATTCAAAAAATCTCTTGAAGAATTTTCAGAAAAAGCGCTCTCGACTGCCGGCAAAGAGGCTGATGCAAAAACAATTGCTAAAAATGTTCAAAAATTTGCCAAAAAAGCCAAAGTTGTTAAATCTCTGAATATTTTAACCAACGTTGGTTTGAGCAGTTTCCTGCTGGCTTACTGCCTTCCGAAAGTTCAGTATGCGTTTCGCGAATGGTACACCGGCTCAAAACTTGAACCCGGAATAGTTGAGTAAAATGGTGTGTGATGACGTAAGTCGGGATAGGTAAATCTATTTTCACTCTTCCGCTTCACGCTTCACTTTATATATTTCATGTTTGTATTATAATGTTATTGATGAATTTAGACAGCGCAATAGATACATTTTTATCACCAATAGCCGATAAAATCTCAGGGATAATATTTTGCTCCGTTACTATTAACGGGGTGGAAATTCAGCTGCTTGTGGCGCTTTTGATGGCCGCGGCACTTTATTTTACCTTCAGAACCGGCTTTATCGGAGTTTGGGGCTTTAAGCATGCGCTAAAATTAATCACAAAAAACTACGAACACAAAGACCTTGTTCAGCGCAAGAAAAAAGGAGAAGTTTCATCCTTTCAGGCGCTAACCGCAACTATTTCTGCCTCTGCAGGGATCGGAAACGTTGCAGGATCTGCCGCGGCTGTTTCAATTGGCGGGCCGGGGGTAATTTTCTGGATGATTATTGCCGGATTTTTCTCAATGGCTTTGAAATTTGCAGAAGTTCTTCTAGGGCTGAAATTCAGACAGGTAAATCCTGACGGAACAGTTGACGGCGGCCCGATGTATTATATCCAAAACGGTTTGAAAAATCACAAAGTTTTCGGTAAATTTGCTCCGCACCTTTCGAAAATTTATGCGCTTTGCTGTATTTTCGCAATGATTGGCGGATGGAATCTTTTCCAGATAAATGCCATGACAACGCAGATTACAGAAGTTACCGGCGGCGAAAACAGCTTTTTCGCAAACCAAAGCTGGCTTTTAGGATTGATTGTTGCCGTTATTACTTATTTTACAATTATCGGCGGAATCAAGGCTATCGGAAAATTTACCTCAAAAGTTACGCCTGTTATGTGTACTTTGTACGTTTTGACGGCCTTTACGGTTTGTCTTTTTAATATCCACCATCTTCCGCACACTGTTGCATTGATTGTGAAAGAAGCATTTACGCCGCAGGCAATTTCAGGCGGCATGTTTGCCTGCATGCTCTGGGGATTTCGCCGTGCTATGTTTGCAAATGAATCAGGGCTTGGAACCGCGCCAATCGCATTTTCTGCCGTAAAAACAAGCAAACCCGTTGCGCAGGCCTTTATAGCAATGCTTCAGCCGTTTGTTGATACTGTGATTGTCGGAAGCGCTACCGCTTTTGTTATTGTTGTTTCCGGCGTTTATCTGAATAATACGGGGCTTGCAGGGATTGAATTAACGTCAAAAGCTTTCGGTTCGGTTTGCCCGTTTTTCCCGATTCTGCTGACGGTTATGGCAAGCTGTTTTGTTCTGTCAACCATGCTTTGCGGCTCGTATTACGGAATCAAAAGCTGGAACTTCCTTTTCGGAAATTCAAAATGGACAACAAGAACTTTTCAAATCATATACTGCCTGTTTATTGTAATAGGTTCTGCTATGAATTTTAAAAGTATAATCAACCTTTCAGACGCTTTTACACTGTTTTTGGCAGTGCCGAATTTGTTTGCGGTTTTCATCCTTTCGGAGGTTGTCATTAAGGATTTGAAAAGATATTGTAATAAATATAACGTAGGATTATTCAAAAAAAATAATAATGAACAAGGAGAGAGAGAAGATGAAAGAACAATGTCTGGAAATTGTGAGACAAAAGTGTAGCGGGTGCAAAGGCTGTGAATTAGCGGCTAAACGTCATAATGTGGTTTTTGGCGAAGGCAATGCCAATACTGCAAAAATAGTTTTAATCGGTGAAGCACCGGGCGAAATCGAAGATGAAACAGGAAGACCTTTTGTAGGCCGTTCCGGACAGCTTCTTGATGAATTCCTTGCAAATGCCGGAATTTCCAGAGAAGAAGATTTATATATCACAAGCACAGTGAAATGCAGACCTCCGGAAAACAGGGTTCCGACAGATGTTGAAAAAGAAGCATGCCGTAAATTCTTAAATGCGCAAATCGACATTATCAAACCCCGTGCAATCGTTCTTTGCGGTGCAACTGCGTTAAAATCATTCATGGAGCTTGATAAAAAGACAACAATATCAAAAATCCGCGGTCAGTGGATGACGATTAACGTTGACGGAGTTGATTATCCTGCAATGACAATTTTCCACCCGTCATATTTACTCAGAAATCACTCATTGGCGGAAAATGCTCCGAGAACTCTTATGGCTCGTGATTTGAGAGAAATCAAAAATACTTACCTTAACGATGTTCAGCGTTTTAATGACGTTGTGATGGAAAACGTCGAAAACAGAGAAATCGCTTTTGTATAAAATTTTCGTCAAATATAAAATAACCCGTCATTAGCGGCGGGTTATTTTTTTGTAACGGTTTGACTTAAACAGGTTACATAATATAATCATCTTATGGCAAAAGTTAAATCAAAATGGATATGTTCGGAATGCGGTTACGAAACCGCCGGTTATCTCGGCAAATGCCCCGAATGCGGAAGCTGGGGAACCTTAGTTGAAGAAGTTCAATTCAGCGGCAAAATGCCAAACGCCTCAGCGAACGAATTTATCAACACTGAAAAACCAAAACTTTTAAAAGAAATCGAAGTTGATGAAAGTGTTCGTGTAAGCACAAATATTTCTGAATTTGACAGAATTTTGGGCGGAGGTTTTGTACAGGGTTCACTTGTTTTGCTTGCCGGCGATCCGGGTATCGGAAAATCCACAATCACGCTTCAAACCTGCGGCGAACTTTGCAAAAACAACAAAAAAGTTCTGTATATTTCGGCTGAAGAAAGCGCAAATCAGCTTAAACTCCGCGCTGACAGACTGAAAATAAATTCCGATAATCTTTATATCTATCCGCAAACAAATATGGAAAATATAAAGACGCAAATCGAAGAAATTATGCCTGATTTTGTAGTTGTAGACAGTATTCAGGCGATTTATTCCAACAATGTTGCAAGCACGGCCGGAAGTGTTTCGCAAATCCGCGAATGCTGTAATATCTTGATGCACATCGCCAAAAGTAAAAACATAACAACTGTTGTCATCGGTCATGTGACAAAAGAAGGCAATATCGCAGGCCCGAAAGTTCTTGAACACATGGTTGATACTGTTATTTATTTTGAAGGTGACAAATACAAGTCTTACAGAATGCTTCGTTCCATGAAAAACCGTTTTGGAAATACCTCGGAAGTCGGAATTTTTGAAATGCATTCAACCGGTTTAAAAGAAGTCAAAAATCCGAACGAACTATTTTTGAACGAACGCTCTCAAGATGCGGCTCCGGGCAGCGCAATTATTGTCACAAATGAAGGAACGCGGCCCTTGATGGTGGAAATTCAGGCGCTTGTCGGAACAACACCTTATCCTACACCAAGAAGAGTTACAAACGGAGTTGATTTGAGCAGGCTTCACCAGATTCTTGCGGTTTTGGAAAAGCGAGTCGGGTTGAATCTTTCAAAACAGGATGTTTATGTAAATGTTATGGGCGGAATTGATGTAGATGAACCCAGCGCGGATTTAGGGGTTGCGATTGCGGTAGCAACTTGTGCGCGTGATGTTGTCGTTGACAGCCAGACAGTCATCATTGGTGAAATCGGTTTGTCAGGCGAAATTCATCCTGTAAACAATATCGAAAAAAGACTTAATGAAGCGATAACATCAGGCTTTAAAAAGGCGATAATTCCTTTTGCAAATGATGTTCCGTCTGATATTAAGAAAATCGAAATTGTAAGAGTCAAAAGACTTATGGATGCGATTGCGGCCTGTGTCACGCCGGCAGGTAAATCATAATTTGTTTTACAAATTTAGGAAAGCATGATAAAATTATTTTGGTAATAGATTATTGTATAGGAGCAATATTTATGAAAATTAAGACTATGACTGGAATTCAGGGGGGGGGGGGCACCCGAAAATAACGCTCCTGTAAGGGTTGAGGCTTTTTCTGTTAAAAGTTTCTCTAATACCGGTTTCTCTAACGGTATTTTTAAACCCGCTTTCACGATGGCAGAAGTTCTTATTACATTGGGTATTATAGGAATTGTTGCGGCTATGACTTTGCCGGCAATAATTCAAAAAAAGCAGGAAAAAGCAACGGTTACGGCTCTGAAAAAGTTTTATAGCGTTCTGTCTCAGGCTTATCTGTTTGCAGAAAGTGAGAATGGTACTCCTGATGTGTGGGGCTTTTCAAAAGATGATTCAACATTACTTCTGACAAATATGACAAAATATATGCTAGTTTTAAAAGTTTGCAAAACAGGTGAAATCTGTCATCCCGTTAAAACTATTTTGTGGAGAAACGGTAATAAAATAAGTAATACTATTTTTAATCCTGTGGATAAAAGACGCAGCGCCGCAGTTTTGAATGACGGAATGATTATTGGAGTTTTTGTTCAATCCCCGGACTGCAGTGTTGTTTATGGCAAAAATAACAAACATTTGACTTCAATCTGCGGGGAATTTATGGTTGATATAAACGGTGCAAAAAATCCAAATCAATACGGAGTGGACATTTTTATCTTTAATGTGACAAAGTACGGTATTATACCATCTGGAGCACAAGTTTTCACAAATGCACAGGATTTTGAACCGAATGCCGGAATAAATTTAAGAAATTACAGATTTGAGACAGGCTGTCTTCAAGCTACCTCATACGGATGGGGATGTACGGGATGGGTTTTGCAGAATGAAAATCTTGATTATTTGCATTGTTCGGATTTAAGCTGGACCGGAAAAAGCAAATGTAAATAATTAACCTTTTCTTAACAATTCAAAGGGCCTAACCTATTGATTAGTTTTTATGTTGATGGTATAAAAAACATGTTATAGGTTTACCAAATAAGAAGGAGTAAATACTTATGAGTAAAACAAAAGTTGCAATCAACGGCTTCGGCAGAATCGGCCGCAACACATTAAGAGCTGCTATCAGAGAAGGTATTTTTGAAGAATTGGATTACGTAGCAATCAACGACCCCGGTTTGACTCCGGCTAACGCTGCTCACGTTTTCAAATATGACTCAGTTATGGGTAAATTCTGCGGCACTGTTGAAGTTGCTGAAGACGGTTTAATCATCAACGGCCACAAAATTAAATTCTTTGCAGAAAAAGATCCTGCAAATCTTCCTTGGAAAGATCTTGGAGTTGAAGTTGTTATTGAATCAACTGGCTTCTACACAGATGCTGAAAAAGCAAAAGCTCACATCGCAGCCGGCGCTAAAAAAGTTATCATTTCAGCTCCTGCTAAAAACGAAGACAAAACTATCGTTCTTGGCGTTAACGAAAATGAATACGATCCTGAAAAACACAACGTTATTTCAATGGCATCTTGCACAACAAACTGCTTAGCACCTGTTGCTAAAGTTTTGGATGAAAAATTCGGTATCGTTAAAGGTTTGATGACAACAGTTCACTCATACACAGGCGACCAGAGAATTCTTGATGCAGGCCACAAAGATCCTCGCAGAGCTCGTGCTGGCGCTTTGAACATCGTTCCGACAACTACCGGTGCTGCTAAAGCTGTTGCTCTTGTTCTTCCTCAATTGAAAGGCAAATTGAACGGTTTCGCTATGAGAGTTCCTACTCCGGACGTTTCAGTTGTTGACGTTGTTGTTGAAACTGAAAAACCGGTTACAGCAGAAGCTGTTAACGCTGCTTTGAAAGAAGCTGCTGACGGACATGTTCTTTGCTACTCTGAAGAACCGCTTGTATCTTCTGACTACATCGGATCATCTCAATCTTCAACTGTTGACGCTGCTTTGACAATGACAATGGGCGACAACATGGTTAAAGTTGTTTCTTGGTACGACAACGAAATGGGTTATTCAACTCGTTTGGCTGAAACAACAAGATTGGTTGCTTCTAAATTATAATCAGAGCCGGTTTTTAACCGTCAAAATTTTAAAGACAAGTCCGAAGAAATTCGGGCTTGTTTTTTTATAAAATAATGGTATGATTATAAAAGTTTCGGAGGGTGATTTTATGAAAATGTTTTTTAAGAATTTGATTCTTTTTTCAGTGTTGTTAGTTGGACTTTCAGGAAATGCCGCGCCAAAACCTGATATGAAATTGCCTTTGCCGGGACAAACCCTTGCAAATGTAAAACTTCAATCTGACACGCTTATTCCTGTGTATGTTTCAGCAAGCAGATTTGCAATGAAATCATGTGATGCGATGTCAATTACGGATACAAAAGTTACAAAGAAACCGCACAATTTAAAATCCCAAAACGGCACTTATATTGCGGGAGAATGGGAAGAGCGCTGGACGGTATTTGCCTGCGGTTCACATATTTATGTTCCTGTAAAATTTATTCTTGATTCGACAGGCGCAACTTACGTTATTCATCCGGATAAAATCAGTGTTACCCACCCAATGAATTGATGAACTGCTCATTTTCTTTGAGCGTGTTTTCGGTTGCCAGAATCGAATAAACCGGCTTGCCTTTGAATATGTAGTTTGCGGCGTTGTAAATATCGTCAGTTGTTATTTTGTCAATTGTGTTTAAAATAATGTTTTCCTGATTAATTCCGTATGGCGAAATCAGTCCGTATTCAAGAGAGGTGTTTTTGCCGGAGTTTGTCTCGTTGGAGTTCAGAATTGAATTCTTTAGTTTTAATTTCGCATTAGTTAGTTCTTCTTCTGAAACTTTTTCACATTTGATTTTTTCGATGTGTTTGTGGAATCCTTCTATTGATTTTTGAAGATTGTCGTAACTGATTTCATTAGTGTCGGTGTTTTCGGTTGTTGTACCTATTTTAAGGAAAATTGTTCCGATGTTATCAGTTATATTCATATTTGAGCGAACCGAATATGCAAGATGTTGTTTTTCACGAAGGTCGTTAAACAGCCTTGAAGACGGGCCGCCGCCAAGAATTGTGTTTAAAAGATTGAGCGTAATTTCATCTTTCATGTTTTGATTGACTTTGAATTTGTAGGCTTGAATTATTTGAGCCTGAGGTTTTGTGTGAACGTCTGTCAAAACTTTCGTTTCTTCAATTTCCTTATAACTTTCTTTTATTTTGGAATTTTTCGGCGCAACTTTTGATAACTCAGCGATTTCGTTGAAAATCGTCTGCTTTAATTCCGGTTTTCTTGAAAACGGGCCTGATACAACAATATTTGCCTGTCCGTTTTCTGTGATATATTTGTAGAGATTTTTTACATCATCAAGCGTCACGGTCGCAATTGAATCAAGGATTTCTTCTTTTGAGTAACCGCCCGGGAGTCCTTTGTAGAGTTCCGGAAGAAGCTTGTCCTCAGCGGCTTTATCCATTGTTTCGATTTCGTCTTTAAGTTCGCTTTTCATTTTTGAAAGAGTTTCTTCTGTGAAGCGCGGGTTGTTCAGGACTTCTTTTGCAGCTTTTAGAACATCTTTTATGTCATCTGCATAAAAGTTATTCGATTTAACTTTTAAATCAGTGTCGCCGGAGGCAAAAACAAGATTTGCCGCAAGCTTATCCAATTCTGATTGATATTCCTGCTCGGTTTTGTTGATTGTTCCTGAATTCAGAAGTTTTAATAAAAGGCTTGCTGTTGCAGGCTTTGTGTTTTCAGGATATTTGCTGTTTGAGTAAAGAATGTCAAACACCGCATTATTATTGTTCGTATCATGCAAAACCACTGAGAAATTATTATCAAGTTTGTATTCTTTAACCGCATTCATATTTATCGCCTGTTTGGGAGTTGAAGAACCTGTGAAAGATATCTTTGCGGCATTTCCATGATTTGCTTTTATGCTATCTTCAGTTGCTGTTGCGGGATGGATAACAGTCAGGGATGCTTTGTTTAAGTCAAGGTATTTTTTTGCGGCCTGCGTGATATCTTGCGGGGTAATTCCGTTTACGATTTTTTCGAAATTAGTCAGCATGCCGGCATCATTGTCCTGAAACGTGCTTCCGATAAATGTATTTGTGTAGGCGGATTTTTCAAACATGTTTGAAAAATCTTGCAGCATGCGTTTCTTTACGATAGTTAACTCATCATCAGATGGCGGATTAACAGAAAGGTTTGCGATTTCTGTGTAAATTGTTTTGAGGATTTTTTCGGAATTATCTTCCGTGCCTTCTGCAATCATCAAAATAGCACGGCTGTCATTCTGTTTTGCACTTATTCTTTCAAGTTCTGTTATCGCACTGCTGTTATAGTCTTTAAGTTTTTTGTCGATTCTTGAGGTTTTCGACATCGTTAGAATTTGCGCTAAGGCTTGAGTTAGAATTTTTTCTTTTGTGTCATTATTTTTCGGGCCGTTGAAAGCAAGAATTACAGAGGCGGCGGTTGCTTTGTCTGAAATAATGTCTTCGCGATTTGCTTCCGTAATCGGGTTTAAATCTTCAAAATGTCTCTTGACCGGCGGGCGTTTTGTTGATGTGAAATATTTTGAGATTAGTTTCATTGTCTCATCAGGCTTAACATCACCTGTGATTACAGTCACCATGTTCGCCGGATAGTAATTTTCATTAAAATAATTCACAACATCATCTCTTGTTATATTACTGATGTTGGATGTTGTTCCGCCAATCATATCAACTGATTGGGTGTCAATACGATAAAGGTTTTTGAGCGCTTTGTTAATCCCGATATTCAGAGGGTCTGCTGTAATCATGTTGATTTCGGAATTAACAATACCTTTTTCTTTTTCGAGCATATTGGCTGCAAAGCGCGGTGTCTCAAGCATTGAGGCATGAAGTTTGATTTTTTCTTCCAAATCGTTTTCATTTAGAAGATTTGAACTTATGAAATAATTTGTCTCTGAAAATCCTGTGGAAGCATTTGTCGATGCGCCCATTTTATCAACCTGTTTGAAGAAGTCTCCGGCTTCAAGCCCATCTGAGCCGTTGAAAAGGTTATGCTCTATAAAGTGCGAAATCCCTCTGATATTGTCCTTTTCGTTCATAGAGCCGGTGTTGACATAAGTTTTTAATACGGTTTTTCCTTCATGCGGCACAATTACAATACGCTGGCCGTTTGCCAGTTTGTAGAGGCTTGCTTTGTTGTCAAAAGGAAGTTTGATGTCGCTGATTTTGTTATATTGCATCGGAGTTTTTACAGAAAAGTCCGGCGTCACTGATAAAATCGGTTGTGACGGATTTGTTTGGGTTACGGAGCCTTTGAAGTTTTGCGATTTTTTTGTCTGCTCTGTATTGTTTATTTTATACGATTTAAAATCAGGATTAATTCTTAACATACACCTTCCCATTCTACTTATAAATAATTAAAAACACAGGAAAAGAAAAAATTGCCTTTTATTTTACGAATGTGAAAAATATTTGAGCCGAAATTTTTAACAATTCGCACTAAAGCTTACTATTTTGCCGTCGCAGGAGGTTGTTTAATATTGTAGAGTTTAAAAAGGCGCCGCATTCGCGGCGCCTTTTTAGTTTATTTTTGTTTTTTATTTTCTTTTTCGTTTTTTTCTGAGTTATCTGATTTATCAGGCTTTCCTGTTTTATTAACAAGATTCAAATCGTAGATACGAAGTGCAAAATACGGAAGTTTCTTGTCATTTTCCTGCATAAAAATTACAAAAGTGTCATCAAAATAGAAATATCTCGGCGGAATTGGATCTGACGGATGCCTGAGAGACATTTTTTCAATCCCCATTGCCGCTTCACTTTTGAGTTCTACCCCCTCATTATTCATCTTGAATTCAGCTGTTTGTACAGCCTCTGAAATCTTCAGATTAGTACCTTCGATTTGTTTATTTGTAAGCTCTGTGTAATCTTCCATTTTGTAAAGATTAACATCCGGCACTCTCAATTCATCAGTGTCTTTGAAGTCATGCCAGCCCATATATCCTGCTTTTTTAAGGTGCATGTCAGAATATAATCTGTCAAAAGTTTTGTTGTCATCGGTTCTGTAAAGATATACGACATCTTTTCCTGATGTTTCTATTGAAACCGCAAAGTCGTCTTTTGAATTGTAGAAAAGAACATTTACAATTTTGCGCAGTTCTTTGTCTGAATCTTCGTCGATTCCAAAATATTTAACTTTTCCTCTAAAGTTTCCGAATCTTGATGGTTCAAGTTTGTCAAAAGGTGCAGCGAATTTGAAATCTTTTTTCAACATTGCATAAACCAAATATTTATCCGGCTCGGGCGTCCAGTCAAATTTTTCAAGAATATCACTTGTTTCATCAAATTTTTCTTTGATTGCAGTCTCGATTTGAAGTTTTAGTTCAGGCGAAATTTCTCCGTAAGTTTTGTAATAGGAATTAGCGCTAAGCATTGAGGCTTTAAATCTTTGTTTGTTTAATTCTTTTACGACAGGATTTTTCTCATCCCCGACAAATCTTACCGGGCCTTTGATGATATTGTTCTGAAAGTCATTCCAAACAATCTGGAATGTTCCAACCCAGGCGCGGTTTTGCTGTGCGGTTGAAGTTTTCATTGTCGGAACAAGAACAAGTTCGCTGTTTTGGTTTTTACTGCCGAATGCGAATGCTGATGTTGCAAAAATAGCACTCAGCGCAATCGCTGTAAGTATTTTTTTCATTTTCTCTCCTTTTCCGTATATTTTGCTATTTTCTGGCGTTTAATCCATGTTTAAAAATCTGAAAAATCTTTTTATATTTCCATAAGCGTTGTTGCTGTGCGGAATATTGGGTTCTTTATAATATTTTTCATAATTTCTGATGATATTATCCGGCAAATCCTCTCCGGATTCAAGTATCTGTGAAATCATTTCCAAATATTCATCCTGCTCTTCTTTATATAAAATATCTCGGCGCCTTAAGTCTTCATCCGCCTCTAAGTGCACAAGCGCATGAAAAGCCGCCTGAATACTCTTATCTTTAGTATCAGGCGGAAATTTTAAAAGCGCTTCCCTCACAGGAATATATCCAATCAAAGATTTTCGAACCAACTCTGCCGCCAAAAATCTCTCCTGCAAGTTTGCCGTCATTATACCAAAAGCTCACTGCACTCTTTTTCAACAAAGCGCATCATATCAACATAATTTTTGTCAAAAAACTGCTCTGCTACGGTATTTATAGCCTCAAGAGCCATTTCGCGTTTGTTCATTGCCGCGCGGTAGAAGAATTTCTTGCCGACTTTATATCTCACAAGAATGCTTTTTATAGTCAATCTGTCCATCACTGTTTTGATTGTTGTATATGCTCTTTCAACACCGTTTGCGGATAAATAATCAACCACATCCTGTATTGAAATATCTCTGTCTTCACATTCGGCAGTCATTGTCCAAATTGTATTTAAAATATCAATTTCCAGTTTGCCGCAAGCCATATTTTTCCTCACTTTTCTTTATCTTTTTGAAATTACTAACATTGTAACACAAAATATAAATTTTTCAAGCATCATTCGAAATCTTTACATAATTTATATTTCGTCAAATAAATCGGTTTCTTTTTTGAAATTTGTTTTCTGTTTGTGTTTTTTCAGATTCTTTTTCTTTGTTTTCGCTGAAACATTTCTGTATGCATTGTCGAGCGAAATTTTTGCAACGGGCTTTCCGCTTCTTCGGTCAAAAAACGTCAGCCAGAAGTTTCTGTTGATATTGTCTACCGCAAATGAGATTTTTCCGACACTTTTTTCTCCGGGGTTTATGTGCTTAAACATCATTTTTGTATCGCCGAAAATCGACGGGCGGAATGTTTTGTTGTAATCGTTCACAAGCGCCATGTCAAGTCCTGAAAAAGCTTTGTCGGAAAGATTTGATATCAAAACCGTTATTGTAATTGTATTTAATTCTCCAAACGGGTCTTCTTCATGCTCGATATTGCTGATGTTGATATCAAGCCCGGGGTAAAAAAGTTCATGCTGTTTTAGCGCGGTATCTTTATAAACCGGCAAAGGCACGGTTGTATTGATTTTAACGCGTATTTCATCGCCGGGTGCAATCAAAACTTCGCTTCCTTTTCTCACCAAAGCCATTCCAAGTCCGATAACTCCACCCGCCGCAGCGCCGCCGGCAATGGTGTAACCATGTGATGCGATTGCCGCTTCAATCCCGAGCCAGTTGAGCGCCATAAGTCCGCCGGCAGCCCCTCCTGCTACCGTATATCCGACATCCTGCGCAATGATTTTTGTTGTTTCAACTGCGGGGTGAAGTTTTGTGGACATCTTGCCTTCAATCGGGATTTCGCGTCCGTCCGGGGTTATCAGATAATCAAAATCCAATTCAAGCCATGCTGAGCGGCCTAAGCGTTTTGCATCGCCGGTTTGGGAAATTCTTCCGTGCGCAATTGTACCTTTCGGTATGATTACGCCTTTATCTCCGTAAACTTCGTTTGTGACTTCCGCGAAAAACTCGTCGCCTTCGATATTTATGCTTCCGTCCAGCACCTGTGAAACCGTCATGTGAATAATATCTTTGCGCTCAAGATGTTCAATTTCGCCGGTAAACAATTCTTGTTCCATTTGTTTGTATTGTTCGCTGAATTCGGCATGACCTTCAAACACCGGAGCTGCCACGGCTGGTGTGCCAAGCATAAATGCGGTTATTAAAAAAGCTGATAATAATTTTTTCATAATAATAGTATACTACGCTCTCTTTACTATAACAAATTTCCTTAATTTTATGATAATATAAAAATACAAGTTGGAAGAAAAATTTACGGGGGAATTTATGAAATTCAAACGCTGGTATGATGTAGATGTTACGATGAGCAGAGCTGTGGCTTTGTGGGAAAGTGCAGAAGAACAATTGCAGACTGTGTGTGCGGATTATGTTATTGACAAGCTCAAGGATATGGATTTTGAAATGTCTTTGGACGAGCAGTACAACTACATAATGCGCCGCTGGTATGACAAAAACATCAGAGTATCTCATGCGATGGAATATTTGAAACATGCGCCCGAAGAAATTCAGCGTCAGCTTGCGCTTGATATTATTGAGTATATCGAGCAGAATAAGGAAGAATGATGGAAGTGAGGGGTGAAAGGTGAAAAGTGAGAAGCGAAAAGACCGTATCTGGAAATTAACACTTATAAAAGTCCTCAATTTTTGTGTTTATAAATCAGAACCTGAAACTTTTAATATGTTATTTTAACCGTAACCGACTTTTCACTTCTCACCTTTCACCCCTCACTTAATTAACCAAACTTAACATTTAGCCATGCTGCTCTTATTCATATTAAACTTGTAATATGAGTGATGATATCAATCAAAAAGTTATAAATATATTTTCTCGGCATAATAAGAGCCTGCCGGTTCCGGACAGTGAAAAAGTTAAATATTATGCAGGGTTTAACTATGTCAAACTGAGCAGAGACGGAAACGGAAATAAATTTAACGCCGAACATCTTGTAAAATATTCGAAAACCTGCCGTTATATAGTTCGGGTTATGAGAGAAAATAACGGCGAAACTTTTTTGTATAATTATGATGTTCCAAGTGATGATTTGTACAGGTTTTTGAAATCCTTTGAAGAAAATACGCTTGACGGAACAATTATCGAAATTGAAAAATATCATCCTGAAGATTTGGCATGATTAAAGCTTTCCTGCCGGATTTGTGACAGAAAAATAAATAGCGGAATTTGAATAATGAATTGTTTTTTTAGAAAATATCACGAAAGTTTATACAATTGTACAAAACCTTATCAGTATGTGGGCGGAGAATTCCTCTCATATAACAAATCTTTTGACGATGCGCAATTGCGCTTCGCATTTGCTTTCCCGGATAAGTACGAAATCGGTATCAGCAATCTGGGTTTAAGAGTTCTTTATGAACAGGTAAACAAACAGCCGCAATTTATGGCAGACAGAGTTTATGCCCCCGAAGCCGATTTTCACCCCGAACCCTTGTACGCGCTTGAAAGCAAACGCCCGATAAAAGATTTTGACGCCGTCGGATTTTCAATCCAATATGAACTTTCCTATCCGACAATCCTGAAAATGCTTGATATGTCAGAGATTCCGTATAAAAATTCAGAAAGAACAGATGAACATCCGATTATTCTGGCCGGCGGCCCTTGTGCTTACAATCCTTTGCCGGTTGCGGATTTTATTGACGGATTTTTGATTGGGGACGGTGAAGACAGTATTTTAGAGGTTTGCGAATGTCTCATCGCTACAAAAGGCTTGCCGCGTGCTGAAAGGATTAAAAAACTCTCCGAAATTGAAGGCGTCTGGTGTCCGGATTATTCAAAATCTGTCACAAAACGTATTGCGGAATTGAAATACGAAACAGCCTTGAAAGCTTATCCAATCCCGTTTTCATCCTCAGTCCATGACAGGGCGATTGTCGAAATCCGCCGCGGCTGCGGCAGAATGTGCCGTTTTTGCCAGCCGGGGCACGTAAACCTGCCAATACGCGAGCGAAGTGCTGAAGATATTATCAAAATCGCAAAAGAACTTGTCAAAAATACAGGCTATGATGAGTATTCACTGCTTTCGCTATCCTCTAACGACTATTCAAATATAAACGAAGTTATAAAAGAACTCGCGCTTGATTTTAATGAGAAAAAAATCTCCGTATCGCTTCCGAGCCAGCGTATTGACGGGTTTAATCTGGAATTGGCAAACCTTGTCCAGAGTGTTCGAAAATCAACGATGACGCTCGCGCCGGAAGCCGGTTCTCAAAGACTTCGCGATGTTATCAAGAAAAATATAACAGAACAGCAGATTTTTGACGCTGTTTTGACGCTCTATGAACATGGTTGGTCAAGAGTTAAATTCTACTTTATCTGCGGGCTTCCGACCGAAACTTTAGAAGATATGGACGAAATGGCCGAACTTTTAAACAGAATAAAATACCGCGCAAAACTCATTAAAAAAGAAAAAGGCCTGAAACATGGGCTTGATATAACCTGTACATTGTCGATTTTTGTGCCCAAACCTTTCACCCCCTTCCAGTGGCACGGGCAAATGAATCTCGACAAAGTCACTGAACACATCCATTACCTGAAAGATAAAATCGCACATTTGAAAGGGGTTAAAGTAAATTATCATGACAAATTCGTTTCAAGAATTGAGGCTGCGCTCACCCGCGGCGACAGAAGCCTTTGTGCGTATATTGAATCGCTTTACAAAAAAGGCTGTTATCTTGATGCATGGGGCGAATATTTTGACAAAAATGTCTGGCATGAGACGGCTTCAGAATGCGGAATTTCACTGCCGGAACTGGCTGAAAAAATTTACGATACAGAAGCGCCTCTCCCTTGGGATTTTATAAATATCGGAGTAGAGAAAGATTGGTTTAAAAATGAATACAAAACCGCTTTATCAGTCACATCAAATATAACTTCATCAAATGAGGCAGCAAATCAGGATGTAACCCTCACCCGAATTCCTAACCTCGCTCCGCTCGATAAGGAATTCTACCCTCTCCCAGAGGTAGAGGGCAACTCAACTCACATTGTTCAGACCTGCGAAAAGGCCTGCGTCAATTGCGGTGTGTGTAAAAATTTGAAAACGCGAAAAATTCTTGCTAAACCCTTCAAGGCATCAGATGCCGCGCAAAAACTCAATTTTGAACCAATCGACCCGCATACGCACGAAACTGATAAGCGTGAAGTTTTCAGATACCGCATAAAACTCACTAAAACCGGAATTCTCAGGTATTTTTCGCACCTTGACTGGCAAAATACTTTCTTTAAAGCGCTTTCAAGAACTGATTTGAATATCGCATTTTCTCAAGGTTTCAATCCCTCAATGAAAGTCTCCATGGGCGTTGCACTCCCGCTTTTTGCGCAAAGTATGTGCGAATTTGTTGATATCGAAATTCACGATAATTTGGAGCCTTCTGAATTGAAATCGAAACTTGAAAAAGTTCTCCCGACAGGCTCTGAAATAATAAGTATTGTAAAAATTGAAAAATCCGCAAAATCAATTGATACAACAGTATTCTGGGCTGAATATGAAGTTAAAATTTTTAATAATTCGCTTTACGATTTTGAGGATTTGAAGTATAATACAAACAGAGTTTTGACTTCTCCTGAAATTTTTATCGAGAAGAAAAACAAAAAAGGTTTAATTAAAAAAGTAGACATCAAAAATTGTATAAAATCATACAAATTTACGGAAAATAGTCTATTCATAGTTTTAAAAACCGGTCAGAATCTTGAGGGCGGGATTCCGTCGCTGAGAGCAGATACGTTGATGGAACTTATATCAAAAGATGTTAAGTTCGATATCACAAGAACAAGATTCTTTGACGAAAACAATCAAGAGTTATAGGTTTAAATAAAGGATTTTTTATGAACAACAAAAACTACAATGCCAATCAGGTGCAGCCGAAAAAAATAGTTATTGCTGAACGTGATAATATTGCGGCGGTTTTGGAAGGCAAAAAAGTAACCGATTTTTTCATCCACAGAGGAGAAGTTTTGCTTGGGGATGTTTATCTGGCAACAGTTGATAACATTTTGCCAAGTATTGATGCGGCTTTTGTTAATGTCGGAACAGATAAAATGGGATTCTTGCACGCGCAGGATGTTATGGGAAAAGGAAGCTTGAAAGAAAAACTTTCTCCAAAACAAAAACTCATCGTTCAAGTTGTGAAAGAACCGACCGGCCATAAGGGACCGAGGGTTACGACAGAAATCAGCCTTCCCGGAAGATTTTTGGTTCTGATGCCGAACGAGCCGGGCGTGAGCGTTTCTAAAAAAATCGAAAATTCAAAAGAACGCGCAAGATTAAAAGCAATCATGAACTTAATCAAACCGGTCGGTGTCGGCGTTATTATCAGAACAGAAGCAGAAGGCCAGAGCGAAGCCGATATTCAGGAGGATTTGGAAGTTCTTCTTGAAAAGTGGAACAATATTATAACAGCCGCAGAAACAATGACTCCGCCAAATCTCATCTATCGCGATCAGGATTTGCTTTATCGTGTAATAAGAGAAGCCTGCACTGAAGATACAAAAGAAATCATTGTTGATACGGCCTTTGCGATGAATCGTGTTCAAAACCTTCTTCAAAACTGGCACATGAACAAAAATATTACAGTAACCTTGTACAAAGGTACAGAACCCCTTCTTGTCGCAATGGATATTCACAAAGAAATCAAAGCCGCACTGAATATCAAAGTTAATATGCCATCCGGCGGATATTTGTTTATCCAGCAGACAGAGGCTTTGACCGTAATTGATGTTAACAGCGGCAAATTCACAAGTTCATCAACTCAGGATGAAACTATTCTGAAAACTAATATCGAAGCAGTCCATGAAATCGCTCGCCAGCTGCGTTTGCGCAATATCGGCGGAATGATTATCATCGACTTTATTGATATGCTTTCACGCGCTGACAAATTAGCGATTATGGAAGAGTTGGAAATTGCGCTTGAGCCTGATAAAGCAAAACCGCAGGTCGGCCAGCTTTCTGATTTGGGGCTTGTTGAACTTACGCGCCACAGACAGGGCCAGAGTTTGGCTGAAATCTTTACAAAAAGATGCCCGCACTGTCAGGGTACCGGCTGTTCAGTTATTGATTTCAATTTTGCCTCTCCGACTGCTGAGGGCGAATACAGAGCAAAAGCTGCAAAATTGAAACTTCCTGTAAATAACTTCAAGAAAAATAACAGAAACAGCAACAATAATTTCAACAAAAATCGACAGCAAAATCAGGCACCACAAGAAGTTGAAGTACAGGAAACTGCGGCGCCCGTTGCAATTGAGGTTGAAAATCCTTCGCAAAACGCTGTTCAGGAAGTTGAAAAACGCGAAAATAACAAAAAACAGCGCGGCACAAGACGAAACAAGAAGTTCGACCGTCAGGAACGCGTTTTGAATGCGGAAGTTCAGCCTGAAAATAAAGATATAAAAGAAATTGAAGAAATTCCAACAGCAGAAACCGTAATAAAACCTATGGAAGAGTTGAAACCTGTTGTTGCTGAAGTTCAAATTAAGTCTGAAACTCAAGCAGAACAAGCTGTTAATGAAGCTCCGGCCGTTGAAGCTGAAGTAAAACCGGAAAAGAAAGTGAAAAAAGTTCGCGGCAGAAGAAATAAAAAAGCAGAAGCCGCAGAAACTGATGCTCCGGCAGCGGTTGAGGCTGTTGTTGCAGAACCTGCCATGATTCAGACGGAATCTCCGGTTTCAGAAACTCAAACACCCTCAGAACAACCGGAAGAAGCTCCGAAAAAGACAAGACGTCCAAACCGCGGCACTTCACGCAAAGGCCGTGCAAAAAAATCAAGTGAGGAAAAAGTTGAGACAACTGTTGAATAAAACAATGTTCAAAAATACAGCACTAATCGTTTTGACAGCCGCAATTTTTATATTTGCGGCTCAAAGCGGTTTTTGTGAGCCGGATATGGCGGCACAGGTTCCTGATTTAGCGCAAAGTGCACCGATGAGTAAGAGCGATGCTATTGTGAAATTTGCGATTGCAATGATTGGTGTAATGCTTTCGTCTGTGGTGATTTTTGCAGGATTGTGGGTTTATAACAAATTCTTTGTTGATAAAAGCTTGTTTCCTAATAACGACAAGGACGATGTTTTGAATACTCCAAAATCGGTAGATGAAGCGGTTGTTTTGTTTATAAAAAGGAATAAATTATGCTAAAACCGGCATTTGGCGCAGTTTCAATGCTGTTAGCGCTTTTGATAGTTGGGATTCTGGCAGCGGTAATGATTCCCGTGTTCAAAACTACATCAGGTGCCGGTGTTGGCGGAAGTTCTCTGAAGCAGGAAAGCGTTGAAGAAAAAGCCGATGAGATGATTAAAGAAATCGAACTTCGAAAACAGCAGACGATTGAGTATTACAACAATCAATAATTTGTTGCAAAAATTTTCAAAGAATGATTCTAAGGAAAAAATTCCTTATTGCAAAAATTTTACTCCGGAATTTTGTGTTTCAGCAATCCGAGAGAAAAATAAACTTTTTATAAAATAGCATTTTGCGTTTTTAAATCTTTAATTAAAAATGCGCCATCAAGAATTCTTGATGGCGCACAAATTCAAGCCTATTTTTTGTTGAAAAATCTCATTATTTTATCAATAAGTCCTTCTTCTTCTTCTGCCATTTCAGTGTTTTCAAGCTTTGCAAGATGTTTTTTGACTTCTTCGTAATCGTTGGCGGTTGTGGCAACTTGAAGATATTTTTTGTAGAACTCAACGGCTGATGGTTTGTTTCTAAGCTTTTCGTAACTTTTTGCAAGCCGTTTGATAAGTTCGTAATTGCGCTTGTCAACTTCATACCAGCTTTCCAGATAATCGCATTCGGCCCTGTAATCGCCAATGCTGTTTCTGAAATCAGCCAGCTTTGAAAGCGCTGTAATATTGTTCGGTTCAAGTTTTGCAATTCTTTCGTAGAATTCCATTGAGTGGTTTTTGTCGCCGTTTTCTTCAAGCATGACAGCAAGTGTTGTCAACAATTCAATGTCGTCCTCTTTTATCTGAAATGCGTTTAAAAACTCGTTGATTGCAATATCCGTCTGGCCGCGTACAATGTTATATTTGCCCCAATTTATGTGCGCGTTGTAATCATCTTTCTTGTTTTCATAAATTAATGCTTTCATCTGGTATGTCAAAGGAGAATTCTTTTCAAGCTTTTCAAATTCATTAACTTCTGACAGGGCCTTTTCAAAATCGTTTTTAATAAAATGATACTGAGCCAGAAGCGAATGATATTTTGCGGTTGTTTTGTTTTTCGCGTCTGTCTGTTCTAAAATTTTGTACGCTTCATCTTCCTCGCCGCATTCCAAAAGACATTTTGCCTTCATTAAATCATCATTTGTAACCTCTAAAGCTTTTTGCGGATTGTTATTTTTTAAATGAAGTCCTGCAAGCATTTCTCTGACGTTTTCGGTCTCAATATTTTTTGAATAAGCCCTTTCAAGAACGTTAATCGCACTTAATATAGCATCTTCCGCCATATAAAGTTTTGCCAGTAAAAGATATGTTTCGTTCGGAATCTCTTCGTATTCCGTCAGACGGAGATATTCATCAATCGCTTTTGTGTTGCTGCCGGTTTGCGCGTAGAGCGATGCCAGCACAAAACGTGTTGTGATAATCTGTTTTTCATCCTGCGTGTTTAAAAGCGCTTTCTTGAAATCGTTAATCGCATGCTCAAATTTGTGCTCTATTGAATGCAAATTCCCGCGATGAATATAATACTTGAACCTGTCGGTTTCCTGATAAATATCCATAAGCTGTTCGTAAACCATTGTGTTTGTCGCATCAAATTCAAGAATTTTTGTGTAATATTCTGCTGCCTCATCCTTGTTTCCAAGCATCATGCAAAGATGTCCCAAACGTTCAATTACATTCATATCCTTCGGGTTTTGGTCAAAAACTTTTTTGTATTCCTCAAAAGCCTTCTCGTATTCTTCATTTTCCTCGTATTGTTCTGCGATTTGTATGCTCATTTAATACTCCTTTTTAAGTAATTATATTCAAAAATTTCTTTCGTTAACAGCCCGCTCAGGCTAGTTAAATTTGTTTTGCGCCTGCGCAATCCCGTTTTCAAGATAAAATTCGACTGCTTCAACTGTGCGCTTAATTGTTTGTTTCATATCGTCCATCTGTTCTTTTGAAAAGTTTTGAAGGACAAACGCTTCAGATGGAATTGGCGGCTGCGGGCCGATTCCGACTTTTGTTCTGTCAAAATCTTTTGTGCCTAAATGCTTTATAATTGATTTAATCCCGTTGTGCCCGCCATCAGACCCGTTTGTACGAAACCTGATTTTGCCTAAATCCAGCGAAATATCATCATAAATTATCAAGATATCTTTTTTTTCTATCTTATAATAATTCATAACCGCACTCACGGCTTCTCCTGACAAATTCATAAAAGTTGTGGGTTTGATGAGAATTATGTCTTCACCGTTAATTTTGAATTTTGCAAGAAAACATTTGAGCTTGCTTTCCTGCCTGAATTCTACATTTTTTTCGTACGCAAGTTTATCGACAACCATAAATCCTGCGTTATGTCTTGTGAAAAGATATTTATCCCCGACGTTTCCAAGTCCTGCGATTAGTTTCATCTTATTTTATCCTTTATATTTATAATTTTAACGCAAATAAATATTACCACACTTGTTTACCATGCTTTCGCTTAACAAAATGAAAGAAAAAACTTATTTTAAATATGAAAATAAATTAATATGAGGATAAAAATAAATGAGTGCAAGAAATAAATCTATAGTTCATGAAAAAAGTTCCGAAAAAGTAGCCAAATTCTTAGACAAAAACGGCATTCATAAAAAAGATTTTGCCGAAATGATTGGTGTCACCTTGTCTTATGTGTACAACCTTATTGATAATACAATTCCATTCTCAACCCGCGGTACAACGTTAGAACGCATTGCAACCGTCATGGAAATCGCGCCCGAAGAATTTGAAGAGTACAAAATCCCTCAAGAGCCGGTTTTGATTGATGACACAGTTGAATTTTTGAAAAATGTCATGAAAGAAAAGCGCATGACAACAGTGAACTTTCTAAAATCATTTCCGCGTAAAAAACGACTCGAAATTGTTGATATCCTTCGAGGAAGCCTTCCGATTCCGATTGATTATAAAGAATTAAGCATGATTTGTCAGGTTCTTGATATTGATAAAGACGAAGTTTACGATATGTGGGAAAAGCGCATGAAACAGGTCTTAGAGACAAACGGCATGAATATTTATTCAAACGCCGCACTTGTAAATGCTATGTTTGACTGTGCAAAAAAATATATTAACTTGCAATAGATTTCCGTAATAATAATTTTCTCTGCCCGCTTTATGCTTGACATAAGGCGGTTTTCGTTTGATTAGGAAAAATATTTAAAAAAACTGTTGACATAAAAAAATGTTCTTGCTAATATAAACTTACTGACGAAATGAATAGCACTCATTGAGTTGAGAAAAATAAATACATTTGCGCTTGTAGCTCAGCAGGTAGAGCACTCCCCTTTTAAGGGATAGGTCGCGCGTTCGAATCGCGCCAAGCGCAAAATAAAAGAGAGGTTCCTACCTCTCTTTTATTTTGCTGTTCAGGTAGCGATGAAAACGGATTTTGCGTTCGGCGGATTTTTTGCAGAGAGCGGAGGACTTTTGCCAAAAGAATAAAATTCTTGCAGGCAAAATCCGGAGACTCGTTTAACGCAAAAATCCAAGACAAATCGCGCCAAGCACACCATAAAAATAAAGGGTTTCTGCCATTTTTATTTTTTGCTATTTTTAGCGTTTTGTCTAAATTTTGTCTAAATTTTTCTTTTTCTTGCTTTGGTAAGAGTTTTTTTATCTTTATTTCAAAGTTTAACTTTTGTAACAAAAATTTTTATATATTGAATTTTTTTAGCCAATTATCCGATTTAACACCTATCTCATAAAGTAGAAAGGTTTTATTATGACAGTAAATTTTACCGAAGCACAACGACAACAATACAGATCGACGCTAAGCCCTGCAGAACTTAAAAAATTCGACGCACTTTCACCTGAAAAACAAATCTCAATTATGAGTGCTGCCGCCGGTAATGTTAACGGGCAAACTTCACGTGCAGGAAACAGTGTTTTTGCAAATTCAAAAACTAAAACGGCCTCTGCATCCGAAACCTATGCTCCATCACGTCCTTCCGGTAAAATTTCGCATGAACTGCATCAAGATATAAAAGGCGTTGGTACCTCTAAGGAAATATTCAGCCATATTGATGAGCTTAATCCGGATAATATTTCAGATATTTTAAATAATTATCAAAAATCTTATGGCAATTCTCTGATTCATGATATTTCTAGAGAATATGAAGTCGGCGGTCTCTCTTTAAAGGATAGAATTAAACTGATTAATAAAATAAAAGATGTTCTGTTCAAAAAAGCAGAAAGTCTGGGAATTGATACAAAAGTTCTGAATGAAGAATTCGCAAAAGAATTAGATGCTCAAAAGAACTGCACTGGCCGCATGGATACTAAAAAACTTGATTCCATAATCAATCTTATGACTTCTGCTATAGAAGCTTTTGAAAATACAGACAAAATGTCTGATGAGATGAAGAATAACCGGAATTTGAAGAACCCTGAAATTAAATATGAAAGAGATGAAGACGGCACAATTCTTTGTGTAAAATATACATACAACGAGCCTGACGGAGTTCGGACAATTGAAGTTGCGCCTTTTGGAAATGGGCGAAAAGGCATTACTGAAACAAAGAACTTTGATGGAGAAAATCGAACTCTTCAACAATTGAAGGTTTATGATAAAAATAATGACTATGAACAAATCCAAATTCGTGATATAAAAGGCCAATATCCTGATCCTGTAATGGAAAATGTTACAGAAGAAAGATATGTAAAAGGCCGGTTAAGAACTGTCACTGTTAAAGATTATACTGATAATAACGGCACCCGTACAATCTTTTCATATAACGGCAATGGAAAATTAGCTTCTAAAGCTACATATATTCAGGATTCACATCTGATGCCTTCAGAGCAAAAAGTTAGCGAAATGGTTATCTATAACAAAAATGGCACCGAAACGGTTCTAACATTTCCAACAAGAAAAGAAATATCAGAAAACCACTTTGTTACTACTAATAATGGGATTTCTTACGATATTCAGATTAATAAAAATATGGTGACGGTAAAAAATCAACAAACAGGCCAGGCTAAAGAGATAAACCTGGATAATATTCTAAAAAATATGTCGCCGAAGCAGAAAGAAGAAGTTGCAAATGTAATAAAACAAATGAACGGTGAAAACTTAATGGATCTTGCTGTTGAATTGGATTCAATATATCATTTGGATAATGATATATTCATAAATAGCGAAATAGATAAGTTTTTAACTAAGTGGCTTATTCGTGGTGGAAATGCAGAGGGCAAATCCGCTGGAAAGTATAACAAGCTCACTAATAATATTACTACTGCAACATCTTTAGAAGTTCTTGTGCATGAACTAGGACATGCTGTCGATTATAAATCAGATTTTCCAAGCACAAATTCGGCAAATAAAGAATTCATGAAAATTTTTAATGAAGAAATGAGTGCATATCTGGCTGACGGTAATAAAAAATCGGAGAATGGTGCATATTGTACAACAAATAAAGACGAAATGTTTGCGGAATGTTATACCTTCTTAACAACCGGCTCAAATGAGTCTTCAGAAACCATCGTAAAATATTTTCCGCGCACGCTTCTTGCCATAAAACAGCTTATTGAAAATATTCGCAACCAGCCTGAATCTGAAAGAAAATAAACCCGAATATATCACCTTATTTATTATAAATAATACTTCCGGCTATAGACATTCGATTTTTCTTATGTTAAGAATAAATTATCTCTTTTAATGTTTGTTTATTTTTTGTTCTCAGGAGGAATACTAAATAAATGTAACAATTTGTGAAATTTGTTTTTGACACTAGCAAAAACAAACTTTCACAAGGTATTGTATAGTGAAGTAAATATTATGTGTAGTGAGGTGTTATGAGCGTCATCAAGAAAGTTACATTTGGGAATAGTCAGGTAAATCAGTTTATGTTTTCGCAAACCCGTGCGAGCAATGTGTCAACACCTCAAAACTACAGCGAAAATAATAACAGCAAAATGACGGATACAAATTCCAGAAACATCGCGTATGTGTCATCTGCGATTGCCCTGGCATCGCTGGGCGTTACGGCTGCAATAGCGCTAAAGTCGCGTAAAAAATCGGTAGTTCCGGAAAAGGATGCCGGTAATGCTCTTGGAATAGTTGAACAAGGGCTTAATTCGCTAAGAGCGCAGGTTCAAACACTTCAGGCAAGAACAGATATTGACAGTAAGATTCAAGGCTTTAATGATTTGATTAAAGGTATAGAAGGAAGAATTACATCAATCGGAGAGTGGAATGACGGCTGGTTGAAGGCTTTGGACTCGAAAATTGCAGAGAAATCTGATTTTTCTTCAGGCTGGATGAAAACACTTGAAAATCGCATAAATAATGTAGCAGCAAGAGTTAGCGAAAACACTGCAACCGAAAGAAATATCGTCACAATTGATAATTTAAACCTTCTTGCGAATTTGAATTCTGACGGCTCAAGAATCCAGCTTGACAAAAAAGTTGTTGAAGAAATCCAAACCGTTGCAAATAAGATTATTAATGAGAAATCCTTACCGCCCAGACTGGACCCGAAGGCAACAACGTGGTCTTTGACAGCCGAATCAATTCCCGAAAAAGAAGGCGGACTTGGCGAGGTTCCTGTTCAAATCGCAAAAAACATGACACATGAATTGAAAATGAACAATTTCTTGCTTCGCCCGATAAACGAAATCCCGGGAGTTTCAACGCTTGTTGAAAAAGACGGCAAATGGCATTACAGATTCAAAGACTTGAACATGGAAGTTGATAAAGTTGCGGAATTTGATATTTATGCGTTCAGAAACGGCCGCACTGAAAAACAGCCTGTAGAAGTTTTTTATGGTATTGATCCAAAATTCGGATTCAAGCGTTTGATGTTTAGAAATAAAGACTTCTTTGGCGCAAGCGGGCTTTACAAGGATTCACAGCGTGCATCTGAAAAAGAGCGTTTTGCATTCTTCCCGAAAGCCGTATATGAATTTGCAAAAATGAAGCTTGATCCGAATTCGCAAACTTCATACAGAATTTTTAATGAAAAAATTTATAATGAAATCCAGGCGCCGGATGTAATGCTTTTGAATGACTGGCATACAGCGGCAATGGCAGGTTTAGCAAAAATTTTGGCGCCTATTGAAGCCGCAGCAGGAGAACTTTCTGAAACCGCTGCTGCAAAGTTAAAGAAAATGAATCAGGTTGAACTGATCCACAATTTGGACTATCAGGGTTCTGACTGGATGCACGGAGCCGATATTATGAATACGCTTTACGGCAAATATGCTTATGACGTTTATACAAATGCAAAAACAGGCCTAGCGCCGGCAGGTTTGCAGAATGTGCATTTTATTGACGGAAATATAAATCTTGCAAATGTAGCAGCATCTTTAGCAAATAAGCTGAAACCGGTTTCATTCACTTATGCTCAGGAATTAGGTAAAGAATTTGACAGAAGCCGTTCTCTGCAGCACATTATGCAAAGACGTCTGGAAGCCGGAACTATGGTTGGTCAGAGCAATGGCTGGGACCGAGTTGTTAATGAAATCAGCGTTAAAAATTTAGACGGATTCAACAAAAATCTAAACTCAGATAAATTTGAAATCCTTCAAGCCGGGTTTAATTCACTTGAGTTGAATATTAAGGACAGAAAAGATGTTGACGCCGTCTTTAGTATTTATAACTCAAATCCTGACAAATTAAGTTTTGAAGATAATTTCAATAAACTGGTGAAATCATTGCGTGAACTGGGAATTCCGAAAGTAACAAAATTGATGGAAAATTTGGATGCCGAAGGTATAACAAAAATCAGATTGTTTATGCCGGAAGTTCATACAGATGATATTGAAACAATAATGAAAGCAAGATTGAATAACAAACATCAATTCCTTGATTTGATGAAATCAATGGCTGAATATAATAAAACACATCCGAAATTCTTCAATTTGGCAGAAGATGGCGTAACAGATTTGTCGGGAATTAATTTTGACGATTTGGAAAACCAGATTGTTTTGGACTGCGGCACAAGATTTGTAGGTCAAAAAGGCGTAGATATTCTGGCAGAAACTATGAAGCAAATTTATGCAGAATGGCCGACAAAATACCCGGGCAAGCCAAAACCGATATTCCCGGTAGGGGGCAAGGACGGAGAAGGCGGAAAATTTGAAGCCTTGATGAGAGGTTTCAAATCTTCAATGGGTAAAGATGCCGAAAGAGTTCCTTATATGGTCGGTTATACGCCAAATAACATTTACCAGGGCGGTTCCGATATAACCTTATATCCTTCTTGGTTTGAACCGGACGGATCGAAATGGGAATCTCTTAACAAAGGAACTCCTGTTGTCGCAACAAGAGTTGGCGGACATGTCGACAGTATTGTAGACGGTTACAATGGATACCTTTCAGCTCGAACAGTCCCTGAAGTTAAAGCTGAGTGCATGGAAAAAGGTTATGATTACTTTGAAACAATGGTGTATGACTTTAAAGAGGCTATTTATCGCGCATGTGATGATTTCTTTAATAAAGATAAATGGAAACAAATGGTAAGACATTCAATAGATGGCGACCAAAGCTGGCTTATCAAAGATAAAGACGGCAAGATTCTGGGCGGCTCACTTATCGGACATTTGGAAGATTTGGGCTACAACCTTGATGACTTCCCGATGATTGCAAATGCTGATGTAAGAAAAGCTTTTGCCGAAAGCAGAAAAGTTGCTCCGATTGTTGAAGATGCAGTTAAAGAGCCTTCTAAAACTCCTAAAATATCAAAACCTAAAAAATCAAGGAAATCAAATAAAAACAACGCATAGTTAACTTTTATCACATTTTAAATAAAAAGGAGTATATTTTATACTCCTTTTTTGTATAATTATTTTGTAGAAAATAGTTGAGGACTTATGGAAAGATTTTTTGGGATTTTTGGGATAATATTCATATTTTTGATAGCGTTTTTGATGTCAAATAACAGAAAAGCTATTAATTACAAAACAATCATAACGGGATTTCTTCTCCAAATAGGACTAGCTGTTTTTATATTCAAAGTTCCAATTGGCCGCACAATTTTTATGACACTGGGTGTTTTTATTACAAAAATCCTCGATTTTGCCAAAGAAGGCGGAAGTTTCGTTTTCGGACCTTTGATGAATTCTGAAAAATTAAGCGGAATTTTCGGTGCAGGCTCACATGTTTTTGCCCTTCAACTAATTGCCTCATTGATTTTCATGATGATTCTTGTGAATATCCTTTACTACTACGGAATTATGCAAAGAATCGTTCCGATTCTAGGAAAAGCTATGAACAAAATAATGTCTGTGAGCGGTGCAGAAGCCTTATCAAATGTCGCAAGTTCTTTTGTCGGACAAATTGCGGCGCAAATTATGATTAGACCTTACCTTGCAAAACTTACCCGCTCGGAACTTCTTGCCTCAATGACAGGAAGCATGGCATGTATTTCGGCCGCCACCATGCCGATTTATATCGGACTCGGAATTCCTGCGCAATATCTTCTTGCAGCATCAATTATGGCAGCGCCTGGCGCTCTTGTTATCTCGAAAATAGTTTATCCGGAAACCGGCACGCCTGAAACGAGTGAAGATATCAAAATCCATTTCAGCAAACGCAGAAGACCTTATACAAACCTCTTCGACGCAATTTCTCAGGGCGCATCAGAGGGTATGAAGGTTGCAATTAATGTTGTTGCGATGATTTTGGCGCTTGTGGCACTTGTGGCTTTTGTTGACTGGGTTTTAGGCGGTATCGGAAACTTTATTGTGAATTATGCGCATATAAATTTCACAGGCTTTGACCTCAGCCAGCTTTCTTTGAAAATGATTTTAGGAAAAGTTTTTGCCGGATTTGCATATCTTATGGGCGTTCCGGGAAATGAAATTACCACTGTCGGAAGCCTCATGGGCACAAAACTCGTCTTGAATGAAATGGTTGCTTATGTTGATTTGACATCATTACCGCAAACGCTTTCCGACAAAAGCTTTGTGATTGCATGCGTTGCACTCTGCAGTTTTGGAAACTTCGGCTCAATTGCAATCCAGCTTGGCGGAATCGGAGAATTGGCTCCGAACCAGAGAAAAAACCTTGCAAGATTGGGCGTGCGCGCACTAATCTGCGGAACTTTGACAGGCTATATGTCTGCCGCAATTGCAGGAATTCTTCTGGGTTAATTCTGTCTCAATTTTTGCAGAAAAGCTTTGCATTTTTCCCCGATTGTGTCGTCGAATTTGAGCGTAAGAATTTTCCTTAAATCAACATCTTGCGCGTTGATTTCTTCTTTAAAATCAAAGAAGTTTTCCACCTGAGCGGCTCTTCTTGCAAAATCTGATTTGCCCATACGGCATTCTAATCCGTTGTACGGTGTTTCTACAAAGTCAAATCCGAGTTTTTTATAAAATTCAATGCAGGATTTGTATCTGGGTTTGCAGCCGGCCGGAGTCAGAGATATCCAATTATTGCTTTTGTTAATTGCGTGTCTGAATAAACTATGCATCAAAACTTTTCCGGCATGCTCTACTTTTTTATCAGGTTTTATTGGCCAGGTTGCAATTCTGTCAAGGATTGAATGTTTTGGTGCTTTTTGGAAAATTGACATAATTCCGCATGGTCTTTTATTCTGTACAGCAAGAATTGTTGTATATTTTTCTGAACCTACAGAATCAACAGCTTGTTTGATAAGCAAATTCCAGTTTGTAAAATCTTTATAACTATCCAGATTCGGATGCAATTTTTCCAGGTCAATATTCATATACATTTTGCGTGCAAACGGAATGTCTGATGAATCAAGTTTGTATAGTTGAATTTCGTTTTTTATATTGTTGATTTTAGTAATTGCGGTTCCGATTTTTCTGGCTTGAAACGCAGGTGTATTGGGGGTGGGGTTTTGTCTGAGCGCTTGCATAAATCTCCTTTTAACTATTGTTATAAAATATAAAACCCGTAAAAAATAAATTTGCCTCTCAAAATAAAAAAGAGGTGCTAAACCTCTTTTTTTATAAAATTACTCCAATTTTCATCGAGATTTTTGATGAACCTGTGCGCGTCAATAACGTCATCATAACTTATCGGATCCGGCCCCTCCACAGCTTCAAGAGGAAGTTTGCTTTCATCTTTCACCTCAAAATCCGAAAATCCTAAAAATGCTATCCCGTAATTTTTCCCGCAATTCGGACAATGAAGGTTTGTGACAAGAAGTCCGTTTTCTTCGCGTTTAATTATAATGGAATCTTCACCGAACTCGTGTTTACATATTGAACAGCAAAGGTTTTTAAACAGTATCCCCAATTTCTTTTTCATATTTTCCTCTTTTCTATTATACAAAAAATTCTGATTTCTTTTGTAAAATTATGTTACATTTTATCTCCATGCGGGCATAATATACATGTGTAAGCTATAGGAGAGTTTATATGGAAGCTATTAATTTAATTCTATTCGGTTTTATCGTCTACACTGCATTAATCGTTGTTCCGAGCATCTGGGAAGAACTCACAACAGAAGGTTAATTACAGAATTTTCGATAAGTGAACCTTTTACAATTTTTATAGACGTCGTGTGTGGATAAAAGTTTCTTTAAAAATTTTAGACCGCCATATAGAGGAGTTTAGGTCTTGATAAGTGTATGAATTACGTTAAATGTTTAGCGTGATTAATTTTAGTTTGCTTTTCACCTTCAAATCCCGCCTTGACAAAATTTGTTAAGGCGGTTTTTATATTTAAAGATGTAATAATATTGCGAATCAAAGTTAAATATGTTATATTAATAATGTATTATTTAATAAATTTATAAGGAGATTTATTATGCTGAAAAAGCTTGCTATGACTGAATTAGCGGGGGGGGGGGGCAGCCGGTAACAGCCTCATTTCAAGGTTTTTAGGTGGTTCGTTTTTTGCGTTTACCCTTGCGGAAGTTTTAATTACACTTGGAATAGTCGGGATTATTGCCGCTTTAACAATTCCAAATCTTATTTCTAATTATAAGAAATCTGTGACTGAAAACAAATTAAAGGCTCAATTTGCGCTAATTAGTTCCGTAATTCAAATGGCAGAGTCAAAGCATGGATTTACTGATGAGTGGCCGGTTTGCGATGATACGTGAACTGATGAATGTACGGCTAATTATTTTGATAATTATTTTGCGCCTGAGTTGAAGATTTTAAATGTTTGCAAACCCACTTCTGATTCTTGCTGGCAGCCGCCCAAAAATCTGCGCGGAAATGTCACATATTTAACTAATACGGGTACAAAGTATATTTCTGCAGTATTAGCGAATGGTTCGTCAATATATTATATGTGGGCAGGGATTGACGGGACTGATTATCAGACAAAGCATACCCAATTATGGTTTGACCTGGATGGCCCGGGCAGGGGACGTAACATATTGGGCAGTGATGTATTTGGGCTTATAATACGATTTGTGAACAGTTCTTCAGGCACAAAAGGAGTTTATCTAATCGGATCTGATTTGGATATCGATGAGCAAAAAAATGATGCAAGGGATGGATGTTCGTCAGATGTCACCGGGTCTTTAGCCGGAAGATATTGCGGGGCACTAATTCAGTCAAACGGGTGGAAAATCCCGAAAGACTATCCGGTTAAATTTTAATATAATTTAATTCTGTGTCCGAATTGTTAACGCATTTATGTGATAACTTTTCGGGCTTTTTATAAAATAAAAACCTATTCGGGTAAAACCTCATTCAAACATTCCAGCGCAACATCTGTCACAAAATCCATGTCTTTGCGCTCGATTATTAACGGCGGATTGAAATAGATAATGTCGCCTAAAGGCCTTAGAATTACGCCTTTTTGAAGAGCTTTTTTATAAATCTGATATCCTGTTCGAAGTTTGCCGTCAAAAGGTTCTTTTGTCTCCTTATTTTTTACAAGTTCTATCGCATTGATAAGGCCTATTGAACGAATTTCGCCGACATTTTTGTGAGATAAAAACTTCTCTTTGATGATTTTGTTAAAGTAAATCGCGTTTTCATTAGCTTTTCTTAAAACAGAACCGTCTTCCATAATATCAAGAACCGCATTTGCCGCCGCACAAGCCAGAGGATTGCCGCTATAGGTGTGACTGTGCATAAACGCTTTTCCGCTGTTGTATTCATCATAAAACGCGTCGTAAATCTTTTTGGTCGTAACAAACATTGCGCAAGGCATATAACCGCCGCTGAGGCCTTTTGAAAGGCACATTATATCAGGCGAAACTCCGGCATGCTGAAATGCGAACATTTTGCCTGTTCTGCCAAATCCTGTTGCGATTTCGTCTGCAATCAAATGAACATTGTATTCATCACAAAGTTCTCTAAGTTTTTTCAAATATAGCGGAGGATAAATCTTCATGCCTGCAGAACCTTGCAAGAGCGGTTCTACAAGAAGAGCGGATGTTTCTCTACCGTATTTTTTGAATTGTTCTGCGGCTTTTTGGGCGCATTCGCAATTACAGTTTTCGCGCTCTTTTCCGTAAGGACAGCGGAAGCAGTCAGGGCCTTCGATTCTGACAATGTCCATTAAAATCGGTTTGTATAGTTTTGTATAAAGGTCGCAGTCGCCAACGGAGAGTGCACCGATTGTTTCTCCGTGATAGGCGTCTGTGAGCGCCATAAATCGTGTTTTTTGCGGGTTTCCGGTTTGTTCATGGTATTGAAAACTTACTTTCATCGCAGCTTCTATCGCAGATGAGCCGTTGTCGCTGAAGTTAAATTTGCATAAACCTTCCGGCAAAATTTTTGATAATCTTTCGCATAAAGTTATTGCGGGTTTGTGGGTAAAATTTGCGAAAATAACATGTTCCAATTCATCAATCTGTTTTTTTACAGCCTGATTGATTTTTGGATTGCAGTGGCCGAGAAGGTTGCACCACCATGAACTTATTACATCAACATATCTTTTACCATCGGTATCGTACAGGTAAACCCCTTCCCCGCGTGCGATTACGGCTGGAGAAAGCGTCTCATAATCTTTCATCTGCGAGCATGGGTGCCAAATATATTCTAAATCTTTTTCTATCCATTTATTCATAATGTTCCTCCTATGGGGTATTTCAAGCGTTCGGGTTGGGTTCTGCAAAGACCGGCAGAATTTCTGAAATATTAATTGTGTCTGCTGATTCGCCTACTGTTGCGATTACCTTTACGCCTGTTAATTTTTCTATTTGAATTTTGTTGTCAACTTGCATAATGTCTTTTTCATCATAACAGTTCAGGATAATTCCTTTTACGTTTATGCCGTGGTGTTTTGCATATTCAACTGTCAAAACAGTAGAATTTATAGTGCCAAGTGCGGCCTGTGCAACTATTATAATGTCGAGGCCAAGAGATTTTATTACATCCGGCAAAAGCAGGTTTTCTTCCATGTTGAAAGGACAGACTATGCCGCCTGCGCCTTCTGTCAGAAGAAAGTCAAATTCCGTTGAAATTTTTTTGAAATCTTTTTTGATTTTGTCTAATTTTATGGGATTGTTCTCTATTTTTGATGCAAGATGCGGTGAAAGTGCAGGTTTAAATATGTATGATACATAATTCAACGGATTTGCGGCTATTCCTGCGCGATTGAAGACGTAATTGCAGTCGCCGGGTATAATTTTACCATCTACCACTTCCGCCCCGCTCAAAGCCGGTTTGTAATAGCCGCAGTTTAGCCCCTCTTCTCTCATAGCTTTTACAATTAGTGCTGAAATATATGTTTTGCCGACATCTGTGCCGGTTGCTGTTATGAAAATCCCTTTAGTCATCTTTTTCTCCGCTATTAAAATAACACCTTTAGTCTAGAACCAAAGGTGTTATTTTTCAAGTTTTATTTTGTATTTGCGCGTTTTTTATAATGCGCCGCCGCTGCCGTCGTTGAAGTAGTCATAGTGTCTGACATCATCATAGTTGAATTCTGCTTCAACATGTTTGTACGGTGCAGGTGCAACTGCTGTTGAACGGTGTCTTAACAGAGCATCGAGGTTCGGTTCCAGAGTCAATTCGAAGTGGAAACGACCGTATTTTCTGTCTGTTTCATACGCATTGTTTACGAGAGGATAACCCCAGTAAAGTCTTGCGCTCAAGTCACCCGGCAATTGAACTCTCAAGCCCATACCTAAAGACATCAGGAAGTAACTTCCGTTATAGATATCTTCGTTTGCTGTCGGGAAAACACCTGCATGGTCTGCAAACACTGCACCTTTAACATATTTTCCGACAAACGGAACTTTTTCGCCTGATCTCGGGCTTGTAACTTCTCTTGGCATTAGCGGGAACATCAATTCTGCACTTGTGTAGTATCCGTTTTTGCCCATCAAGATACCTTCCGAGTAACCTCTGACTGTTGCCAAACCACCTGTTTGTAACTGGTCAAGATACGGGATATGTTTGTTGTTCGGGATAATCTGGTAATTTGCTTTCAATTGACCGATTACACCGTGTGAAAAGTCATGCAATCTGACGGCGCCACCGTTGATTTTTACATAGCTTGACTGGCTGTCGAATAGAGGAAGAGCCATTGACACACCCTGGTTTGCATACCAGATACCGTATCTGGTATCTTTTCTTAAGTTCAAAGCTACATCAGCACTGGTAACTTCATCAAGGCCGATATCAATCCAATCGTCAAAAATACTTGTTCTGGCACGTTTGTAGTTGATTCCGGCATAACTTTTCAATTCTAAGCCTGATTTTCTAACAAGCGGTTGTGAATAGTACAATGAATAAATATATGATTTAGATTTTAAATCAAGATCTGTTAACGGACCCCATTTGATTTTTGCAAATGTGGATGAATACATAAAGCCCACGCGTCCGTCTTTTTTGTTTACGGGGAAGTTGTAATCTGCAAACGGGCTTATTGAACCTCCGGCAAAGTATGAACCCAATGATAAACGGTCTCTGTTATGGAACAAGCTGTCCGCATAAATCATTGCGCCGCCTCTTAAACGTCCTGTCTGGTAACGGCCCGCGTTATCCATAATTCCGACAACATGGAAAGGAATGTTTTCATGCGCTGTCAGCTGGATATCTGTTGTGCCGGGCTGAGTGCCTGCTGTCAGGTTTGCGGTTAAATTTACGCCTTCATTGTATCTGTTGAAGTCAAGAATATCTTTTTCAAGTTCAACAATATCAAAAAGCTGGCCTGATTTTTGCTCAACTCTGTCTGTGATGTATTTGCTTCTTGTCCATTTGTTTTGTTCGACAGAAATGTTTCCGACTTTACTTTCGATTAATTCAATATAAATATGGCCGTTTTCAACTGTTTGTTCGGGCAAAAATGCCTTTGCTGTTACAAAGCCTTTTTCTGCATATAAATTATTCAAACGATCAATTACATTTTGAATGTCACTGATGAAGACATTTTTTCCGACCAAAGGCTGAACAATACTGTTAACTTCTTCAGCTGAAAGAACTTCTGAGGGCGCAACTTCAATCGAATTTATGAACACGCCTTTTGTGTCGATGTCTTGAACCTGACCTTGCATGAAGCTTGAATCAACGGTGTCATTGTTTTTAATAACCTGCCCTTGGTTTCCTTCAAAGTTTCTGTTCTGGTCGTATTTCAAATAATCTTCGCGGATATCTTTTTCGTTGCGTTTGTAGCGTAACATATCTGTATCATGTTTTATATTACCGCCGCTTTCCATCATAATCTGGTTGATAGACACAGGCAGCGCCCCGTCATAGGCGCTTGCGGCAGTAACAGACGCAGGTAAAGCAATTGCGCAAAATGCGGATAAACACACAACTGCTTTTAGCACACTTCTATTAATTTCTGTCTTTTTCATCATTCACCTTTATAAATTAATTTAATAAATTCTCAAGTCATACCTATATTGTCTTACTTAATACAGAAATAAAAACACTTCCTAAAATATTTTTGCTAATAATTTTACAAAAATTAATATTTTAAAGAAATACTTTATTCATCTGTTATTATTATATAAAATATTGACATCCGTGTAAAGAAGCTTAAATAAAGTTCACACTTTTAGCTTAGGAATTTTTAAAATTTCATACATGAGGTGTAGAAATGTTCGGTAAGATAAGGAGATATTATGAACAAGAATTTGAAATTTTTAACAGTAAGTTTGGCTGCATTTGTTATCGGTTTTTCTGTAAATAATTTTGCTATGTCTGACGTACCATCAAACTTCAAAGTTGCAGTTGTTGATGTTCCGTTGGTTGTTTCCAGCTCTACACAGGTTAAGAACCTTAAGAAAGAGCAGGAAGCTAAAACTCAGGAACTTGTTAAATATGTTGAAAATGCAAGAAAGAACATCGCAGCATCTTCAGATGAGAAAAAGAAAAAAGACTTAGAAGCTAAATATTCAAAAGAACTTCAGGCAAGAAAAGAAAAAATGGAAAAGGAATATGTTGCAAAATTGTCAGCAATTGATGCCAGCATTTCAAAAACTGTAAATGCGCAGGCAAAAGCAGGCGGATATAATTTGGTTCTTGCAAAAAATGTGGTGCTTCATGGCGGTGAAGATATTACACAGGCTGTGATTAAAGCTGTTAAGTAGAATTTCAGTGTAAGTGAAAACTTAAAAAATCCCTTCTTTAAAGAAGGGATTTTTTGTTAATTGACAGGCTCTGAGCATCTGCCAAATTCATAATCTTTGTTCTTGTAGGAATATTTTAGAACTGCACAGCGTCTGTTTTTTGCATCAATTTGTTTGCCGTTGATTGTGATTGTTCCGCGGCATGAACAGGGGGAATATGTTCGGACATTTAAGTTTTTTGCACCGAGTCCCGTCATTTCATCAAGAATTTTTATTGAAGAACCGTCTTTTTCCTGCAAATTAATACTTGTATATTCGTATGCCAGATTTTTTATTTTTGCAAGATTACTGAGTTGGAGTTTAGATGCATTTTTCGGTTTGTCTGTTGCGAATGCCGGAATAGAGGCAAGAAAAGCAAAAACTAGTAATATTAAAATTTTCTTTTTCATTTCTTCTCCTTTAAAAAAGCACTCCCGCTAAGAGAGTGCTTTCGGGTATTAGATATCTTTGTATGAGCCTGCAAATTTATTGGTGTAAACTGTGTGCAGAATTTCGTGGGCTTTATGGGAATTCGGATGTTCCAGATATTCCTGATAAAGCTTCTGAATAGAAGGATTCATGTGCGATTTTCTAAGGCCGAGTTCAGAATCTTCTCTGTACAAGCCTTCTGCGCGTTCACCCTTAATTCTGCTGTCATCACAGCTTCTTGGCTGGCCGCCGCCGTTTATACATCCGCCGGGGCATGCCATAACTTCAAGCATTTGGAAAGGCGCTTTGCCTTCTTTGATTTCGCGGATTGCCTTTTCAGCTTCTTTAAGAGTTGAAACAACACGGACAACAAGTTTTGTGCCTTTAAGGTCAAGTTCGATGTCGCGGCTTCTATTTGAAGTTCCGCGCATGTCTTTAATATCAACATCCTGAAGAATTTCGCCGGTTGCAAATTCGTAAGCTGTTCTAACAGCCGCTTCCGCAACTCCGCCGGAGGCCCCGAAAATCGTTCCGGCACCGGAGTATTCTCCAAACGGGCTGTCGGCGTCCTCTCCTTCAATTGCGTTGAAGTTTATGCCGGCTTCTTTTATCATTCGGCCAAGTTCCTGAGTAGTCAGGACAAAATCCGTATCCGGCCGTCCGTTGTGTGAAAGTTCCGGACGCTTGCATTCGTATTTTTTTGCGGTACAAGGCATAATCGCTACAACTGTCAGGTTTTCACGTTCTACATTGAAATATTTTGGCACAAGTTCAACCAGAACCGGCGAAAGCATTGACATCGGCGATTTGCAGCTTGATAAGTGATGAAGCATATCTGGATGCTGGTCTTCCAGATATTTCACCCATGCCGGACAGCAGGAAGTGAAGAGTGGAAGATTTTGACCTGATTTTAGTCTTTCCAAAAACTCGGTTGCTTCTTCCATAATCGTCAAATCTGCACTGAAATTGGTGTCAAAAATTAAATCGAAACCAATTTTTCTAAGAGCGGCATTCATTTTTTTGATTGAATTTTCGCCCGGCTCAAGCCCGAACATTTCGCCGATTGCAACGCGTGTTGCAGGGGCCATTTGAACAACGACTTTTTTATCTTTGTTTGTAATTTCTCTCCAAACGTTTTCAATGTCGGATTTGATTGTCAAAGCGCCCGTCGGGCACACTGCTGCGCACTGTCCGCAGTTTACGCAGTCAACCTGTCCGAGCGGTCTGCCGTTCATGGGCTGTACGACTGTTTTTGAGCCTCTGTTTGCAAATCCGAGAACAGAATGCCCCTGAAATTCTGTACAAGCCCGAACACATGCCCCGCAAAGGATACATTTGTTCGGGTCACGGACTAATGACGGCGAGCTGTCGTCGACCGGAAGATATTCATCCGGAGCTTTATCCGGATAGCGGATTGTTTTGATTCCGTATTCTTCGGCGTATTGTTGCAGTTCGCAGTTACCGGATTTATCGCAGGTTAAACAGCTTTTGTCATGGTTTGCAAGAAGAAGTTCAAGAACTGTTTTTCTGATTCGTCTTGTTTTTTCTGTGTTAAGATGAACTTTTAATCCGGCTTCCGGCGGCATTGTGCAGGAAGATTGAATTCCGCGGCCTTCGATTTCCACAACGCACATTCTGCATGCGCCAAACGAGGTTAAATCCGGACGGTAGCAAAATGTCGGAACATTCATGCCGGCTTTTCTGATTACTTCAAGAAGGTTCGGCTCGTCTGTGAATTCGACTTCGCGGCCGTCTATAAATAGTGTTTTTTTATCTGTCATTTTGTAATTCCTTTTTTGTTATTGTGAAAAGTGAGATGTGAAAGGTGAAAAGACCTTATAGGTGCTTACGCACGTTATTTAACCTGAGTGAAGCGAACGTAACGGACTTTTCACTTCTCACTTTCACTTTACCCTTACTCTAAAACTATCGCTCTGAACGGGCAATTGGTAAGACAAGCTTCGCACTTGATACATTTTTCCTGATCAATGTGGTGCGGCTGTTTAACGGTTCCCGTAATCGCTCCGACAGGACAGGTTCTAGCGCATTTTGTGCACCCTTTGCAAAGATCTTCCTGAATGACGATCTTCTTCATTGCCGTACAAACGCCTGCCGGACATTTTTTGTCCTTGATGTGTGCGATATATTCGTCTCTAAAGTATTTCAACGTAGAAAGTACAGGATTTGGAGCAGTTTTTCCAAGCCCGCATAATGAGCCGTCTTTAACCGATTGAGCGAGTTCTTCGAGTGTTTCCAAATCCTTCATTTCGCCTTTGCCGGCAACGATTTTTTCAAGAATTTTGAGCATGTTTTTCGTACCCTCGCGGCATGGAACGCACTTTCCGCAGCTTTCGTTCTGTGTAAAGTTCATGAAAAATCTTGCAACTTCAACGATACAGGTTTTGTCGCTCATTACAACTAAGCCCCCTGACCCGACCATTGCACCGGCTTTAATAAGGTTGTCGTAATCCATCGGAATGTCAAGATGTTCTTCTGTTAAGCAGCCGCCGGACGGACCGCCGATTTGAACGGCTTTGAACTTCTTGCCGTCGCGCATGCCGCCGCCAATATCAAAAACGATTTCACGTAAGGTTGTTCCCATCGGAACTTCAATAAGACCGGTGTTGTTAACATCTCCTGTCAGCGCGAAAGTTTTAGTACCTTTTGAAGTTTCCGTGCCCATCTGCGCAAACCAGTCCGCACCGTTAAGCATAATAACCGGTACATTGGCTAAGGTTTCAACGTTGTTAATCAGGGTCGGTCGGCCAAAAAGCCCTTTGTTTGCCGGAAATGGCGGTTTCGGTCTTGGCATTCCGCGCTCACCTTCGATAGACGCGATTAAAGCTGTTTCTTCGCCGCAAACAAATGCGCCGGCGCCTTCTTTAATATGAATTTCCAGAGAAAAATCACTTCCCATGATGTTTTTTCCGAGAAAGTTTCTTGCTTCAGCATCTTTAATTGCTTTTCTAAGACGTTTAATTGCAAGCGGATATTCTGCGCGAACGTAAATATAACCTTCATCAGCGCCTATTGCGAAGGCTGCAATTGCCATACCTTCGAGAAGTTTGTGCGGATCGCCTTCCATAACGCTTCTGTCCATAAACGCGCCAGGGTCGCCTTCATCACCGTTGCAGACAATGTAAGATTTCCCGCCTCTGTTTGCGGCCGTAAATCTCCATTTGCGGCCTGTCGGAAAACCGCCGCCGCCGCGTCCGCGTAAACCTGATTTTTCGATCGTTTCAATTACAGCGTCCGGATTGTTTTCTGCTAAAACATTTGCCAAAGCTTCATAACCTCTGACTGCAATTGCTTCGTCAATGCATTCTGCGTTGATGTTTCCGCAATTTTTGAGTGCAGTTCTTGTTTGTTTTGCGTAAAAATTAATATGTTCGTCATCCTGAACGTGTTCATGGGTTTTCGGGTCAACATACATTAACCTTTCAACCGGTTTGTTGTTTTTAATGTGGCTTTCGTAAATTTCTTCAACATCTTTTTCTTTTACTTTTACGTAAGTCACGTGTTTGTCCGGAATTACGACCAGAACGCCCTGTTCGCAAAATCCGTGGCAGCCGGTCGGAACAATTGTCATTTTGTCGTAATCAGAAAGTACAGAAACATCAGCACCGAGTTCTTTGAATTTGTCGATTACTTTCAATGCTCCGTTTGCAACACATCCCGTGCCGGCGCAGACAAGAACTCTCAAGCCCTGCTGTGTAATTTGTTCCTGAGCTTTTTTCTGTTCTTCTTTTATATCAATATTTAATGCTGTTTTTTCCATTAATTTTCCTCCTTCATCAGTGTATCCAAAACTATTGTGATAGCGTCGGATGTCATTTGAGGATAAACTTTATCGTTGATTACCACAACCGGAGCAAGTCCGCATGCGCCAAGACAGCTTACGGTTTCAAGAGAGAAAAGCCCGTTTTCGCTTGTCAACTGGCCGGCTTGCAAATTTAATTTTGCTCTGATTGCGTTCAGTACAGGCATTGATCCGCGAACGTGGCAGGCTGTTCCGTCACAGACTTTTATTTCAAATTTGCCTTTAGGCTCCAGCGAAAATTGTGCGTAAAAAGTTGCAACGCCGAACACTGTTGCCGGTGAAAGTCCTTCTACTTTTGTTCCGATATAGATCATTGCGTCTTCGGGAAGATACCGGTAAACTTCCTGAACTTTTTGCAGCATTGCGATTAAGTTAGACTTTTTACCTCCGCATTCGGTGATAATATGGTCCAGCTTTTCGGTAGCAATACCATGAGGATTTTCTACGGTCATTTTAGAACTCCTATTGTGATTTACTATTAACCCCGATTTATGTTGTTTTTACTACATAATCTTAAGAAAATTATCGCATATAGCCGCAAAAAAATCAAGTTTGTATCATTGTTTTACAAGCTTTATAAGGCTTATTTCCTGCGTTTGTTGTAAATATATGATAAAGCCAGAAGTATTATGCCGAGAGTCAGGAATGCGATGAATTTATACAGAATATCAACCTGAGCAAGGTCATAGAGAAAGATTCTCAAAATTGAAAGAATGCACAGCCAGATTCCGGAAAGTTTCAAGAACTGTTTGTTTTTGAATATTCCGATTGACGTGATTGCGCCTGAGTACAGAACCCAGCACACCGAAATTAAATATTCTGCATCTGTCAGCGAGAATTTTGTGATTACGTCATTGATTTCATAGTGAATAAATAGAAATCCGAAAAATACAGCAAGATATTTAAAGAATTCTTTTCCGTTCCATTTTGCAAGAAGGCCGGCGGCAGTGATTGCTGCGCAGAATGCAGCGGCGCGAAGGTTAATCAGAGGAATGAATGCCGCCAGCGGTATGTAGTGGATTCCTGCAAAAATCAAATATATGGCTGAATAAATTCCGATTAAAAAAGCAAATACTCTGAAAGTTTTGAATTCTGTTGATTTATATAATTTTTCGAAATTGATTGTGTATGCAAATCCGAGTATTATATTTATCATGCTGTTGATAAAGCGGGCGGATGTGTTTTCAGCGACAAACCATTTGTTTATTATTGAATTGGATTCAAGACCGATGTACAAATAGCTTAAAGAAATGCAGTCAAGCCTGAAAAATTCCGCGATATTTTGCACTTTTTTTTCGTCTGAATTTCTGAGGAAGAAATGCGCTACGGCAGAAGATAAAATTACAGGTGCAAACATTCCTAATCTGATATTCCATACGGGTGTGTAATTACCGATTGATTTTATGCCGAATACGCCATCAATCGGGATTATTGATAAAAATGCCGCAGTCCAGACTGCAACTGCCCAATTGGCAAGTGTGTTAAACTTAAATTTGTATGCGTAAAATGAAAGTATTGCAGCTTCAGCGGACCATGCAATGCATTTTGTTGTCGGAGATTTCTGGCATAAAAAGTACACAAACAAATTGAGCGCTGAAAGTGCCAGATAGATGTAGTTTTTGAAGGCGTCGGCATTTGATTTTTTAATCGCTGCTGTTATTGCATAAAGTGCAAAGATGCCTAATTCTGTGTATCCGACTGCATTGTAATTGTCAGGGAATATTACAATCAGCATTATCGAAAACACGATAAAGTTTGTGTAATTTAGGGCTTTGTTTGAAACCTCGTTATTTTTATATGAAGTTAAAATATCGTAAGCGAAATATATTGCAAAAAGTATTGATAGGTCAACAATTGTGAGGTTTCTTACGAAAATCAGGGCTGTAATACAGGTTAAAACAAGATTTATTATATTAACCGTATTTCTTGTTCTGTTTTTGTAAGTGTATGCAATTGATAGGAGGTTTACGAATACAAGGTAGCCGAATAAAAAGTTTGGTGAATGGTGGATGAAAAACGGGTTCAAATACCCTGCAACAAGGCTTATTGCAAGCATTGAGATTGTTTTTAATTTGTCTGCAAGATAAAAGGATGCAAGCAATAGTGCCGTTGCGACGGCAAAGGTTGTATGCAGGCTGAAAAGTGCGAGAATTGTGCTTGCGCAGTAGGTTGTAATGAATAGTGCGCCAAATCCTGTTCCAAGGAGAACTTCCGAATAGTTTTGAAGCTTTTTATTCGCATGGAGTTTTAATGCTCCGCCAATCATTGCAAATCCCGCCAGATATCCGAGTGCGGCCTTTATTGCAGGTGTAAAAATTATAAACGGTGAAATTAATTTTATGAAAATAATTATGCCGATAAGGATTGCAAATGCACCGATTTTGTTGAAAATATTTCCTAAAAATATTTTTTCAAAATCTGAAGCTGGTTTTTCTTCTTTTTCAATACTTAATTCTGCAGAAGGGATTGGTTCCGGTAAAATTTCAGTTGTTTCAGGCTTTATGTCTTCTGAGAAATTGTTTGGACCTGAAAAAAAGATGCTGTCAGAGATTTCATCAATATGAGCCGGATAATCGTCAGTTTCGGATTTAGAATCTTCATTGTCTGACGTTGTAATTTTACCGGATTTTATGAGGATGGATTTGATATCTTTTACAGCCTCTGTGAGCTTTGAAACATTGCTCTGGATGAATATCATCCATATAAAAAGTGCTGCAACAAGTGCAAAAAGCCATGAACAAATAATTATTGAAAACTCTTCCATATCTCCCTCCGATTTTTGATAGTTTAATGATAGCAGGCATGGCAACAGCAAGTCAATTTGTTAAATGAGTTTTGCGCAATAATCTTTAATCGGACAGATTGAGCAATTGGGCTTAATCGGCTTGCAGACGTTCTGACCGTGGGTTACTAAAAGCGTATTTATGTCGAGCCAGTATTTTTTCGGCAATTTTTCGCGCAGTGCAAATTCTGTTTCTTCAGGATTTTTGGTTTTAACGTATCCAAGGCGGTTGCAGATTCTGTGAACATGAACATCGACGCAGATTGCCGGAATTCCGAAACCTTTTGCCAGAACAAGATTTGCGGTTTTTCGGCCGACGCCGTTGAATTTTATTAATTCCTCAATTGTATCTGGAACCTTGTTATCAAGCTTTTCAACAATAATTTTTGAAAGTTCGACGATTTGTTTTGCTTTGTTCTGATAAAAACCGACCGGATAAATCGCTTTTGCTAATTTTTCAACATCGCAGCAGGCAAAATCTTTTGGTTCTCTGCCGATTTCAAGCATTCGCAAGGTCGCCGGATATGTTGTCAAATCGTTTGTTCTAAGGCTTAAGATGCAGGCAATCAAAACCAGATACGGGTCTTTGAATTCTTCCATGAGCAAAACGAATTCCCGTCGTGGCTGGTTTGCTTCAATAAGTTTTTGAACGATTTTTTCTATCATAAAATGATTTTAGCGCTAATTTTATTTTTATTCAAGATTTTTTACTTGAAGAATGTGCAAAATTATGTTATAATTATTGCAGAAGAAAAAAGGAGGTAAAAGTATGACTATTCTTGATTTTGCGGGGGGGGGGGGTACCTGGAAATAGCCTTCCTGAAAGGTTTTGGACCCAAAATTATTTATTTGCGCCGGGAGCATTTTTAAAACGTTTTTCAGCTTATAAAAAATCTGCGTTCACTTTAGCTGAAGTTCTTATTATGCTTGGGATAATCGGAATTGTTGCGGCGATGACTCTGCCGTCTGTAATCGGCAATGCTCAGAAAGAAGCCACAGCAAAAAAAGTTCACAAATTTTACAACACGATGAATAACGCAGTGCAGTTTTCGATTGCAGAACATGGCGATGTAGAAAATTGGATGGGAAAGCCAAAGAGATTGACCTATGAAGAAAATCTGCAATTTTTCAAAACTTATTTTGGAAAGCATATCAAATACAATCGCATTGACAACTGTTATCAAGAGGGGATTTGTGTTTACATGCAGGCCGGCGGGATGTTTATTTTCAGATATGACAGCATGGGTGGAGATATATTTTATTTTGTCAACGGTAAATTAGAAGATGTAAGTGTAAGAAATGTATTTGCTTTTCAGTTCAACAAAGTAGAAGGCATGGACGAGGACGGCAACACGATTACACGCTCCTTAAACAGAAAAACAAGCGTCGAGCCTTATGCTTATCAGTGGGATGGAACATACGAAAAATTAAAAACCCATTCTGATCGCGGTTGCGATAAGGGTACAACCAAATTTGCCGGAACATTTTGCTGTAAGCTTCTTCAAATGAACAACTGGAAGTTTACGGATGATTATCCATGGTAAATTCCCTCGGCTCGGAAAATAAAGTGAATTTCTAAATTACAGGCTCTTTGGTATTTTCAAAGAGCTTTTCCATATCAATTTTTGTTCTTAATTTCAGTGCGTATATATCATCACGGGCGAATGATAGAAGTTTAACCGCGTCTTTTTCCGTGGTGACGATTGTGCCGGAGGGTAAATCTTCCGGGCAGTAGCAGTGATGGTCGTCGAAGGTTATTGTTTTTTCCGTTTTGTAATTGCCGAGGAATTTGTAAAACTGTTCGGGTTGTCCGATTGCGCTCATTGCGGTGATAGAAGAGCCCTCTTTTAAGATTTCGCCGTTTTTAATATTGTAAACATAATCAGGCTCCGTATAGCAGACAATTGTTGGAATTCCGCCTTTTTTCGCGGTAATTTTTGCCAATTTTTCGGCGCGTGTATGATTTGTGTTTTTGCTTACCAGAACCAGTTTGTCTATGCGTTTGAAGGCTTCTTTTCCTTCTCTCAAGGGGCCTGCGGGCAAAAGATGCTCATTGCCGTACATTTTGTCGCTATCCGTGAGCACGATATCCAAATCCCTGTGTAGTTTTCTGTGTTGGAAGCCGTCATCAAGAATGATTTTAGTCGCGCCGTATTTTTCATGCGCATATTCAGCCGCAACAATTCTGTTTTTGGAAGTTATGACGATTGCGCCTGTTGTGTTTTTCGCAAGCCAGAAAGGTTCGTCGCCAGCGAGTTTTGCGTTATGATAAATTTCTTTTCCGTCTGAAATTACATTTATTTGTTTGTTCGATAGAGCGCCGCCGTATCCGCGCGAAATTATTGCGGTTTTTTCGCCTTTTGAAATAAAATACTTTGCAATTTCAGATACAACAGGTGTTTTGCCGACGCCGCCGGTTGTGAGATTGCCGACTGAAATTACAAACGCGTTTACTTTTTTCGGTTTTAAAATCTTTTTGTCGTAGAGAAGATTTTTAAATGTGCTTGCGGCTCCGTAAAACAGGCTTGCGAATTCCAGAAGTTTGAAAAGTGCGCCTGTTGCATTTTTATCGTAGTGAATTTTTGTAATTTCTGTTTTTATATTCATAACTTCCTTTGACTTTCTCCCCGTCATTTCCGGCGCTCAGGGGTGTTTGCGAAAGACCGGCAAAGGCGTGAGAAAAAGATTTAGAACATCAATCTCCAAAGAAGGAATCTTTTGTTAAGTTTTTCCGAGAATTTTCTTAAATTGCATGTCGTAACTTTCGTATCATCAAGAATTGACTGCAATTCGGTTTTCTTTTCAGGTGTCATTTTGTTGACGGAGGCAAGTGCTGTGTTCAAATTCAGCATTGCCTTGTTTGCGTTTGCAACAGTGTATGACAAATCTTTTTTCAGCTGGTCGTCTTTGGTCATGCCGTTTATATAACCGCTGATTTCGTTTGCATTGTGTGTAATTTCTCTGATATCGGCGGCAAGTTTTTCGGCTTCCTCTTCGTTTCCGACGATTTTGTTGATATTCTGTGCCAGTTTGTCCATTGAATTTGCGGTCGAGAGCATTGTTGTCTTGAATTGTTCATCGCCCAGAATTCCGTTGATGTTGGTAGAAAGCGAATTAAAATCGTTTGATGTTCTGTCAAGAAGTGCCATCAATGTCTTGATATCTTCATGAGAAGAATCTACAAGGCTGTCGACTTTACTCATTGTAGCGGCTGTTTGGTTGGTCAGATTGTTGATGTTTTTAACTGAATTTTTCAACTCTGCAATAACTTCATCAGATAGAAGTTCGTTAACTTTCTGGTTTGTTTCTGTGAGCGATTCAGCGGCTTTGTACTGCCATTCCATAAAGTCTGAAAGTCTCATCGGCTCAACTACCGTGTAAGGAGACGTTTGAGTCGGGTAAGGAAGAGTTACATTATCAAGCGTTGAGATTAAAAGCTTTTTCCTGCCTTCATCCGAAACCGCTTTTCCCTTCAAAAATTCCGGAAGGATTAAGCCCGGAAGATTTACAATATAATCAACTTTATAGGCATTTTTTGTCTTAATTGAATCCTGAATATTAAAAGGAATAACTTCTCTTGCTACAACTTCAATATTTTTAATTTTTCCGACATCATATAAATCGTCGTCAAGTTTCATTTGAACAGCGTCGTCTTTATAGAGAACGTTTTTGTTTTCCATCGGAATGTAGATAGTTCTGGTTCTCGGGGGGGTAATTTCAAGGAAAAGTTCTCCTATAAGTCCTGATTGCTGGATTGAAAATACTGACGCTTTCGGGATTTCGATATTGGGTTCTGTTATTACGAATTTGACTTTTACATAGCTGTCTTCGCTGTCAATAATCGGGGTTATTTCTTCAACCTGACCGACTTTAAGCCCCATCATTTGAACGCCGGAGCCTGTGCGCATGCCGTTTACATCTTTAAAGTTTATCTCAATTCTTTTTGCGGAAGTCAGCGCGCGCCCCTTTACTTTTAGCACAACGCCGAACAGAAGAATTAATGACAGAAGAGTCAAAAGCCCTACTTTAAAAGATGATGAAAATTTCATTAATAACCTTTCCTTTTACGCAATAGACAGGATTATTGTAACAGAAAAAATTATTTAATGCAAAGAATTAATAATAGCGATTACTTTATCTTTTTGATTTTAGTTTTTACAAAGTTTTCAAGCTGTGAAAAGATGCCTTTTGTTTTGTGTTTTAAAACTTCATCGGCCTCGCTTTTTTCGATGTAGTGCTGAATATGGGATTTTGCGGCTTCTCTTTCCTGATCAAGGAAAAATTTATGGGAATATTCAACCTGCCCCCGCTCAGCTGCCTCGTCAAAAGCTTTTTTAGAACAAAATGAATAATTTACTGCACTGTAATTTATATTTCTAATCATTTTTAAACTCCTGCTGTACAGTAAAAAACTGTGATAAAAATTTTTTGCTACTTATTGAATATAATTTGCGAGAATATTTCTTACATAATTTTGTGTTTCGGCATACGGCGGTACTCCGTCGTACCTGTCAACGGCACCGGGGCCTGCGTTATAAGCGGCAAGGGCTAAAATAACATTGCCGTTGTATTTGTTAAGCATTGATTTTAAATATTTTACACCGCCTTCGACATTTTGAACAGGATTGTAAGGGTCTTTGACGCCCAGGCTTGCGGCTGTTGCAGGCATAAGCTGCATTAAGCCCATTGCGCCCGCTTTTGATTTTGCACGGGTGTTGAAGCCGGATTCCTGTTTGACAACTGCTTTTATAAGATTTTCATCGATCCCGTGTTTTTGCGAAATCTGCGAGATGAGGCCTAAAATCTGATGCTGGGCAGGTGTTGCGGAAGTTGTATTCAGAGAAAGATTTTCTGCACTTTGAATTGTTTTCGTATTTTGAAGTTCTTTGAGTGCATTATTCAAAGAGGCTGACGGATTTTGGTTTTTGACAATATTTGCATTAACTTTCATTGATTGGGGGTTAAGCAAAAGTGAGCCGAAATCGGCCTTTGTTGAGGCTTTCAAAATATTTTCAAAAGACTGCACATTTTTGCGGTCTGCCGGATAAATTGTGTCGATGGGATTTTGCGGCTGGGTAATTTCGTTTCTGTAATTTGCAACACGATTGTTTAGCTGTGCATATCTTTGCATAGCCTGTGCTTTTCCGCCTGAATTTAGTAATCCCTGTATCATTTCCGAGAACATAATTTCCGCCCCTTGTCTTTTTGGTGAATTTCAGCATGCACCAATACTTTTTTCATAATTATTCTACCTTTTCCGTTTACTTTTGTTATCCTCTATTTGAATTAATGATTTTTAAGAAAATGTCAAAAATATTTGCGTTCCCGCAATTTTTCATAACAAAAATACTTTATACATATAAGGGGAATTTTAATGGTTCTATCAAAACTTGCAGCGCTTACTCTTAATTATGTGAGATGTGCCGGCAAATCGGGCATATTGTTCACGCGGGCGCCTAAAATTAACAATCTAAAGTCTCAGAAACTAATTTTTGCAGGAGCGAAATCTGCAGATGATATTGCATATCATGGTTCGCCATTTAAATTCGACGCTTTCGACTGTTCAAAAATCGGCACTGGAGAAGGTTGTGCCAAGCGCGGCAAGGGAATTTATCTTTTCAGAACAAAATCTTTTGCCCCGTATTTTGCAAATATCAGAAGCAAGGACGCCCCGCCGCATATTGGCTGCACAAGCCGGCTGCAAAATGCAAATCCGCATGTTTATACAGTTTCCGGATTGAAATCTCTGAATTTGAAAAAAGTTTCTCTGCTTGAAGCCCGAAGTATTGCAAAGACCCAGAGGTTTTTTGAATCGGAAAATCCGCTTGTTGACGGGATAGAACTTCCGAAAGGTGAAATCTGTGTTTTTCCGAAATCAGTTTCAAAGTTGAAGATAAAATACAGAGATGAGCTTGAAGATTTTGTGATGCTTAATCGCGGAACTGATTTCAGGCCGTGGACTAAAGATAAAAAACGGCTTGAAAAATTTATTTAATAAACATGCAATCGCCGTATGAGAAAAATCGGTATTTATTATCAACAGCTTCTCTGTAGGCTTCGAATATAAATTCTTTGCCCGCAAGCGCAGAAACAAGCATTAAAAGCGTTGATTTCGGTAGGTGAAAATTCGTAATCAAATTGTCAATAACCTTGAATTCATACGGCGGGTAAATGAAAAGTTCGGACGCTGATTTGCAGGCCTTGATTTCTCCAAATTGCCGAAATGCCGTCTCTAACGTTCTGACGGTCGTTGTTCCGACGGCTGTAATCTTTTTGCCGTTTGCTTTAGCATCATTAATCTTTCGAGCGGTTTCTTCAGTGATTTCAAAAGTTTCGGAATGCATTTTATGCTCCAAAATGTTTTCGCACTTTACAGGCCGGAAGGTTCCTAAACCTACATTCAAAGTGACATAAGCTATTTCAACGCCTTTATCTTTCAATTTATGCAAAATTTCTTCAGTAAAATGTAAGCCTGCAGTGGGCGCTGCAACTGAGCCTTCATCTTTTGCATAAACAGTCTGATAGCGTTCAAAATCAAGTTTTTTTATCTCATCATCAGCAAGTTTTCTTTCAATATAAGGCGGAAGCGGAATGTTGCCGTTTCTGTGAAGCACATCCAAAAGATTTCCGCTGTAAAGAAGTTCCACAATCCAGCCGCCGTCTTCCTCTGTTCTTTCAAGAGCCTTTACGGAAAGTTCTTCGCTTATTTCAATTATTGTATCCGGCTTAATCCGCTTTGAAGGCTTTATAAGAACTTCCCAAATGTCTTCATCCCCTCTGCCTTTGGGAGAGGGTGCCTGAAGGGCGGGTGAGGGGTTAATATTTTTCAACAAGAACACTTCAATTCTAGCGCCCGTCGCCTTGTGTCCGATTAACCGCGCCGGCATAACTTTTGTGTTGTTCAAAACAAGAAGCGTGTCAGCCTCGATTTCTTCAACAATGTCGTAAAAATGCTTGTGCGAAATCGCATGGCTTTCTCTATCAAGAACCATCATTCTTGAATTTTCGCGTTTGTCCGCAGGAAGTTGTGCGATAAGTTCTTCCGGCAATTCGTAATCAAATTCCGATACAAGCATTTTTATTTCCCGCTAACTATTTCAGTCCGAACTTGTTTTTTAACACATCAATCAATGACCCGTTAACTTCCGGTTTCTTTTCATCAACAATTTCAGCCTCAATAACTTTTGAACCGTCAGTTGCCTGAACTTTTTTCGCCGCTTCTTCAGCATCCATCTGTTTGTTGACGATAATTGTCTGCAATACCTGAATTATGTTTGATACAATAAGGTAAATCAAGACTCCTGCCGGAATCGGGATTATCACAAATGTTGCAATAATCATAACAGGCATGAAAGTTCCCATTGATTTTTGTATAGCCTGCTGTGTCGGATCTTCTGAGGCCGCATTTTTGTTCTGCGCCATCATTAGTTTTTGTGAAAGCCACATAGTAAGCCCAAACAGTGCAATAAGCGCAAGTACATCCCAATGGAATGTGTGTTCGACTTCTTTAGAAGGAACGGATGTTGTCAAAAGTCCGCCTTTGCGCTCAAAAGTAACTTTTTCGGTTTCTTTTGTGTTTACATCTGTTATTGTCATATCAGCTTTTTCAATCTGGTCAAGCTGGCTGAATTTTAAATCAAGCTGGTCAAGGCTGACTTTAAAGTCAATCGGCTCTCCCGGAACCAATTCGCCCTGAACTTCAAGCGCTTTGTTCGGTTTGTCAACTTTAACATTTTCCAGAGTTTCTGTCGGAAGGTAAACTGTTGCGGTTTTGCCTAAAATAAACGTGTCGTATTTGGAAGTTCCCATAACGCCGTCGTTTGAGATTCCTGCGGTTGCGCGCAGAGTTGTAGCAAGGCTTTTTACAAACAAAAACTGAGTGTCATGCGCAATCTGGATAAACTGCGGGCTCATCAATGCTGAATAAAGCAATATGAAAACCGGCATTTGCACCAACAACGGAAGGCATCCGCCCATAGGGTTGAATTTGTGTTCTTTATAGAACTCCATCATTTTCATCTGCATTTTTTGCGGATCGTTTTTGTAGCGTTCCTGTATGGCTTTCAGTTTCGGCTGAAGTGTTTGCATCTGGCGCATTGAGCGCTGTTGTGAAACGTTAAGCGGCCACAAAAAAAGTCTTACGATTATAGTTAAAACGATAATTGCTAATCCGTAATTTCCGACAAAGTGTGCGAGCATTTTTAATGCATCAATGGTTAAAGTTGTAAAATCCAATTTCCCTAATCCTCTTCTAATCTTAAAAAGTATATAAATTATTGTATAACAAAAAAATAGGGCGTCAATGAGTAAGTTTTATTCGGTAAAAGTTTCTATTATTTTAAGGATTTGTTTAAGCTGGTCCGGAGAAAGTTTTTCCAAATCTGAGTTTATATGAAGCAATAAGTCTGATTTAGAACTTTTTGAGATGGATTTGCGACACAAAACGTCCGGTGTAATATTAAGGACTTCACAAATTTTATCAAGAGTTTCTGCATTTGCCATATATTTATTACGTTCAAGATTACTTACCCCTTGCGGCGTCAATCCAATCTTTTCTGCCAGTTCCTCTTGAGTTATGCCTGCTTTCTTTCGTAAACGTTTAATATTAAAGTTTCCTAATTCTTGAATGCCCATATATTGTATAATATGTGTTTTTGCAAATAAATATAATAGACTGGTTGTTTATAAACTAAAACTATTTATTTAGTTTTTTGTGGGTCAGTACAACAACAACAACAACAACACTGCGCCACGTGGTATTATAATTGATTAATCTTCTACATCAAGCTTTGAAATTAATAATAACTCCCGAATGCTGGATAAATGCAAAAAAAGACTTTAGTTTTTACTAAAGTCTTTTTAAATCTATACACAAAATCGGGATGACAGGATTTGAACCTGCGACCCCCTCGTCCCAAGCGAGATTTTGAAATATTATACAGGGATAGATTAACGTACTTAAACGCAATCAGTATAATGGTTTTCAGAGTTTTAATTCGTTTAATTACGTTTATGAATATCTAAAAGTTTTAATGTCAATTACATAATAATTACATAATAAAATTTTGAGTTAACTAAGGAGTATAATTCTGTTCTAAGAATGAATATTGGTCTGGGTCAACAATCTTTACAAATTCTAATACTGCTTCTGCTGTATTTTTAATACTACCATTATTTATTACTTCATTTGTAATATATGTATGACTTTCCTCATTAACAGTTTTATAAACAGCTTGTAATAATGTTTCATTAGTTTTATATTCTGGCTTTAAATCAACAATCTGCTGTATTCTAGTTCTTAATTCACATTTTGTTGGATTTTTATAAGTTGCAAAAATTTCTAAAAAACGTCTTAAAAAATGTCCTATTATATAATCATCCTCATTGGAATTATCTATATATTTTTTTATCTGATTGAATAAAAATGTGTATTCTGACTTTTGTTGTAATATGCTTTTAGAAAAATTCTCAATAACTGAATCATCTTTATTTCTTTTAATATAATAAACTCCAATGTATTTTTCATCTCTTTCTGTAAGTAATCTAAAAAGATGATAATTATGTGTAGAAATAAATAACTGCTTGTATTTTCTTTTGTTGTCTTCCTGTCTCAGTCTATCTATTTCAGCAAATACAGCGTAAATATGGTTGTTATCTAAACTTGATATAGGGTCATCTATGTACAAGATTATTTCACCATATTTATCTACTAAGTCTTTAGACTCAAGACTTGCTAAAAAATGAGCAAATGATATTGCTGTTTTTTCACCTTCACTTAAATGGTGAGCCGGTTTACCATTTCTCTTGAGTATATATTTTTTGGTTTCAATAGGTGATTTTTGTGCTAACTCAATTTCAGTTTTACCCATGAATAACCTTTTTAAAATTGTATTAACTTTCTCTGCTCCTGCAACGCTTTCAGATATTTTTGCTTCTAATGACTTCTTTTCTTTTTCTTTTTCATCTATTTCTTTTGTTGTTTTTTCAATTCCTATTCCTGCATCATTCATAGCTTTTTCAGCACTGGTATAATCTTTTCCTACAATTATCTCAGCTACATAATGCTTGCATAATTCTTCTAATGCTATTTCTTTCTGTTTATCAAAATTTTCATTAAACGTATTATGTTCTTTAATAACACCATCGTTAATTTTTTGAATTTGAGTATTAAGGTTTGTAAAATCATAATCTATATCAAAGTTGATTGGTTGCGTTACGGATTTCAATTTATTACTTAAAAATTGTTGTATTTGTTTAACCACTTTATTATATTGCTTACGCAGCTCTTCAAGATTTTCCTTATCTTTAAGATATTTATTTTCGAATTGGTCATAAAATTTGGCAGTATCAGGTAAAATATCATTAAAAGATGATATTGGTTTGATGCTACTTTGTTGTGTTTCAATTTTAGTTATAAAATCATTATATCTTTTATCAAAGTGTGCATTGAGTTCATTTATAATAGTTTCATTTAATGGTTGTCCACAATAAAAACAAACATCAGCATCATTATGTAAAACTAGTCCTTCTCGTACCCATTTTTCAGCTTCTTTATTATTAGATAACCGTGTTAAAGGAGCTGTAATACTAACGGTTTCATTCAGCAACTCTTTTAGTTTTTCAATATCAATTACTGGTAAAAGTGGTATTTGTTCAATATTTTCTTTGTTTTTTTCTGCAATAGCAACACTTCTTTTTTTACATAATTCATCATCATCTTCTATTATATGAGTTTCAATAGAATTTTCTTCTTTGAGTTTTCTTTCATATTTTAAGAAAGTACTTGCTGTAAAAGTACAATGTAGATTTTCTTTAATTTTACGAGCTTCTTCGGTACGTCTATCTTCTAAGTAAGTTTTATTTTCTGCCTGTTGGGTTTTAAATTTAGCTATATTGGCGATACTAGATTTAATTTCAGTCGTTAATTGCTCAATTTTACTCATTGTTTCTTGTGCATTATCAGCTAAAACCAGAATATTACTTGCTCCAGTATCTTTAAAAAATAGATTATCTTCAACATAATCAGAATTAAAGACTTTTGTTTGTAAACTATTTCTATCAGCTTCAGTATTTGGATTTAAGATACTCCCATCAATTTTTTCAAGAGTAAAATCAAATCCATCATCATAATGTTCTGGTATTTCTTTGTTATCAAAAACCATAAAAGCTCTCGATAAGGTTGTTTTTCCAGAATAATTCCAACCATATAGTACATTGAAGCGTTTAAAATCATCAACTCCATTAAAGTTAAAGTTATTAAAACGTCCAAGCTTATTAATTAAAATCCTTTTAATCATAGCTACTCCTGTTATTTTTATTCTATAACAAATATTTTAGACTGCTATAATATTTGACTAAATGTAATGAACAATAAGAATAAATAATTAATACATAAATTCTTTCATGAAGGAGTACATCATGAAAGAAAGTTTATTTATAAATCTAGGAGCTAGTAATCACTCAAAATATGAACGACAACCAGAGGATTATTACGCCACCGCTCCCATTGCTGCTAAATTATTATTAGAAGTTGAGCCCGACCTAAATAATATCTGGGAATGTGCCTGCGGTGAAGGACACTTAGCAAAAGTATTTGATGAAGCAGGAAAATTAGGAAAAGCCACCGACCTTATTGACAGAAATTATGGAACAGTAGAAGATTTTTTATTGAACAAAGGAGTTTACCACAATGGGGATATAGTAACTAATCCGCCGTACAAATACGCTCATGAGTTTGTTGAACTCGCTTTAAGTAAGGTTGATGACGAGAGAAAAGTCTGTATGTTTCTTAAAGTTTTGTTTCTTGAAACACAGAAACGTAAGGAACTTTTTATAAAATATCCGCCTAAAACAATCTATATATCAAGTAGTCGTATAAACTGTGCAAAGAATGGTGATTTTAAAATCTACAATTCAAGTGCTATTGCTTATGCGTGGTATGTATGGGTTAAAGGCTACAAAGGAGACACCATAATTAAGTGGATTAATTAACTTTTGTTGAATTTACTAATTCTAATAATTGTTGTCCAATTTCTTCAGGAGTCATTATAGCTGTATTTATTGCCATTTTACCAGCTAACACCGGACTAAAATCTTGAATTTCCTTTTTTGTAATGTTATGCCAGATAGGTAAAATTAGTTTACCATCTGTTGATTCTCGCTGAAATAACCCTTCTAATTCATAATTTGTCCAGTGTTTTGATAAATAATGTCTTGATAGAATAACAATACCAAATTTACATTTTTTAAGTCCTATATCTATACTTGTTCTTATGCTATCGCCCCATTTTATATTATTATCATCATACCATATATTTAATCCTAAATTTTTTAAAACATCTGCAAATTCATTAACAAAACTTTCTTTATCTTCACTCGCATGAGAAATAAAAACATCATATTCTTCATTGGTATCATTTTCATAAACTGATAAATTAGAACTGTTTTTAACTAGTGATAATCCTGAATTAACAACTTGTGTTAAATCCGCTATTTGCTTTTTATATGTTTCTTCTATTCTTTTTCTAGCTTCAAATTCTTTTTTAGTTTGTTTTTCTTGTTCTTTCTGTACTTTTATTGATAAATCATTACGTTTAGACCGTTTTTCAGCAATTTTTTTGTTAATATCTGCTTTTTGTGTAACTATGCGAGATAACTCATTTCTTAAAGTACTAATTTGTTTTAACTTGGAATTTAAAGTTGAAACAGATGTATTTTTTGTAATACTTTTTTCAATAGAACTAATTCTTCTTGTTTTTTCTGCTTCAGATTTTGCATAATTAGCAAGTTTCTTTTCTAAACTTGCAATGTCCTTATCGACTTGATTTAAAGAATTTTGATATTGGTTAATACTCATAGAGCTATTATAGCATAATTAATTCTAATTGCACTCTGTAGAATATTATGGTGCAAAAAATATATAAAAGCTCTAGCCAATGTCTGTCACTTATCTAAGGGATTTCTGTACCATTCTCATGACCCTCTATCGGCTGTTTTTTAACAAATTTTATTTCATATCCGAACAAATCAGCTATGTCCATGAGTTCGGATATTTTGAAGGTTGAGCGTGCTAATTTATTTAAAAGGTTTGAAACAGAGCCTGAACGTCCATACTTTTCATTTAGCATTTTTGCAAGTTTGTACACTGATGTATTTTGTTCTTGTAAAAAGTCCTTTACAAGCCTTCTGATGCGTTCTTTTTGCTCATCTGATACTTTATATATTTCTGTCATTTTTATTACCTCTGTATCTATTATAACACTATTTTGTAATATATCACTCTTTTGTAAATTTTTGTGTCGAGCAATAAAGTAACCCGTTGACTTTCATGAAAATGTGATACATCATGAAAGTGTGACATAACAAAAGGAGGTCAAAATGGCAACAGTAATTTACACAAACACAAATCTTGAAGAAGAAATCAGAACTATTAAGACTCTGGAATCAAAGTTAGAAGAATTGAAAGAACTTAAAGAAGAAAAAGAAACGCTTATTAAAAAAGTTCTTGACGATGCCGGAGTTGAAGAACTGCAAGTTGGAGCATTTACAGTAAGATTTACAAATGTCGTAAGAAACGGGTTTAACACCTCCGCATTTAAAAAGAAATACCTTGAACTTTACAACGCTTTTATAAAACAAAGTACTTACAGAAAATTTAGTATTTCATAGGCAAGGGGGAATTTCCCCCTTCGCCTATCAAAACCTTGACGGACTTGAATTTAACAGAATGTATATTGTGTAAAGTTCGACAAAATAGGCTCTAATCCTTACAGGGCAAATAATTGAGGTAAAGAACAAAAGAAAGTTAATATTTGAGCTTAACACATCGGTTTTAAAAGTTAAGTTCAACTTAACAAAACAATAGAAAATGAGGTAATCATGGAATTTGTGCAACCTATAAGAAGCAAAGAAAAAATTGAAGAAATAAAATCAGTTCTAAAAGAAAATGGGACAAGGGATTTATTATTATTTTCAATGGGAATCAATACTGGTTTAAGAATCAGCGATTTACTTAAACTGAAAGTAATTGCTGTTCGTGGGAAATCGCATGTTGAAATCAAAGAACAGAAAACAGGTAAGGTAAAACGGTTTCCTATTCTGGGTAATTTACAATCAATGTTAGAAGAATATACACGTAACAAGGATTTATCAGAATACCTTTTTAAAAGCAGGAACGGCGAGAATAAACCTATTACAAGGGTACAGGCATATATGATATTAAACAAGGCTTGCCGTAAATGCGGTATTCAAGACAGAATAGGCATGCACAGCCTAAGAAAAACATTTTCGTACCACCATTATAAACAATTCCATGATGTTGCAATCCTTCAATATTTACTAAATCATTCAAGCCCATCAATTACATTAAGGTACATTGGCATTACTGATGATAATGTTGAAAGGACTTTACAGCAGTTTGAGTTATAAGATAGTTAAATATTAATATAAATTAATTTCTTTAAAAATAATTTTAAAACAATCTTTACTTAAATATGCTTTAAAAATCTTAGCTTGTGGATACTTAAATTTTTTTAAATTAATAATACGAAATTCATCAATAATATTGATATTTACTCCTAAATATATACTTTGTACTGAATTTAAAGGAAATGGATAATGAATATAATTCTCTTGCCTTTTTAATTCATTAAGAAATTGAGTGCTAACTTTTTGGTTTATTGATAGATGTTTAAAAAATTCATAAGATTTTTCTACATCGATGGTACATCTCCATTCCTCTTCATATGACCAATCTTTACTTTTGGTTTGAAGGATTTTATGTAATTCATCTAAAGCTTCATTAGTCTCTAATTCAAAATCTTCAAGTAATTTACCTGTAATTTCAGGGATTTTCTCACTATAAGGAACTTTTACAATATTTTTAAAAGTAAAACAATTACAATTAAACCCAATAACTATTCCTTCATGATTATGACAATAATGTCCCCACATTAATAAATTATCATTTTTACTAGATAAAGATAAAACTCGCATTTTATCTTTCATAGGTGCTAAAATTCTATTTAAATGTTCATAAGGATTAATTTTATAATTATTTGCTTCTTTAATTATTTCCTCAGCTTTAATTATATCAAAATTAATAGGTAAAAATTCTTTTAAATCAGAACGTTTTTTTAATAGATTAATTAATTTTAAAAAATCTTTATTAGTAAGCTCTTTTGAATTTTTTATTATGAAAGGCATATTAGAATCATAAGGGTCATTGAAACATATAGGATTGCTAAATCTTATAGTTCCATTATTTAAGACATTAAGTCCAGCTTCACTTGTAAGATATTTATAAAAAATAGCTGGTTTATTATTCAATATTTTGTTGCTGTACATAATGTAATTATAAAACATTTTTTTATTCAAGGTTAAATATTAATATTTAATAATTAATTAAATATCTAACCTTCTACCATGTTTACTACCGTTTGAAACATAATCATTTTGCGGTTCTTGATTTACTTGCTGACTCATTCTTATTATGTCATCTAAGTTTAGAACTTTAAAATTAGGTTTGTTACTTATAAAATCCGCCCCGGATTGCGTTATTCCAGATGAAGCAACTAAGATTACTTCATTAGCTCGAAAATCCTCTCTGCAACCCCATAATGCTCTTATTGGTTCTGGTGGTACAGGATTTCTATAATGTTTACACTGAACTATTGCCCTGTAGCCTTCTTGCTCTAGGATTATATCTACTCCGCCATCACCAGAACCTTTTGTTACTGTAGCTTTATATCCGTTTAAAATAAAGATTTTTGCTACCTCTTGTTCAAACTGCCACCCGTCAAGATTCCACCACCATGAGTGTTCAGCCCAGTAACTTGAATTACGTTTTAATTGATTATGTGAAAACTGTCTATATGGACTACCATTAAATAGGTGACTCCAATACACGCAAAAAACTATAAAACTTACCAGACAACTCCACCAGAAAACAGAAAACGACAAAACCTTAGTATCACCTAAATAATAAAGAAAATAATTAAATCCCCCTACAAAACCAACAGATAAAACGCATTCTTTCCATAAGCCGTGTTTATTGACTTCAATTAAGAATTTTGTTGTGCCTACAATTAAAGCTATTAATATTGTAACTAAATTATAAAAATCTCTGTAATCGGGTTTTCGTGCCATGTTTTACCACCTTATAAATCAATTTTTCGTATAGAACTTTTTATTATTGATAGATTCTCACTTGATAATTTGTTATTTTGTGACTGTTCTTGCTGTCCTAAATCTTCATCAGGCATACCTTGTATTAGGTGAATTGCATTGATTGTTTCTTCCTCTGATAAATAAGAAAGTTTCTCTAATGTATCCATAACTTGCATTAGGTTAATATTAGTCTCCTCACTTATCCTATTAACGTAAGAGGTATCAATAAGAGATGCAGAAGCAAAATCTTTTATCGCCATACTTTTCATATTATCCATTAAATAATAAGTACTACCTCTGAGGTAATATGCCTGAGCATCTAAAATATTGAATTTAATTAAAGTATTGAAATCCGATATGGCTTCATTATATAAATTCATATTATAATAAGTTAGACCCCTAAAACGATATGCGTCAGCCCAATTAACATCTAAATCAATAACTTTGTTATAATCGTTAATTGCATTTTGGTAATCTTCTAATTTTGCATATGCAGTTGCACGATTAAAATAACCATATTTATAGTTAGGATTTATTTCTATAGCTTTATTAAAATATTCTATTGCAGTATTAAAATTATTTTTATTTAAATAATCACAACCTATCTCAACATATTCATTTCCTTCTGTCATTAACGCTTTTATATGTTTTACTTTTTCGCTATTACTTGATATGCTTTCAACTTTATTTACTGAATCTTGAATATCATATAAAATGTCTTCATTTTGTAATATGTCACAGTTCAAGGATATTGCTTTAGAATAGTCTTCAATAGAATCAGCATAATTACCAACTTCATTATTGGCTAATCCTCTTTGATAATAATATTCCCAGTTATCTTTTTTAAGATTTATAGCTTTGTTAAAACATTCTAAAGCTTCATTATAATTGTATCGCTCAAAATGTGCTTTACCACAATAAAAATAGTACTCTGAATTATCAGCCTCTAAACTAATAGCCTTGTTGAAGTTATAAATAGCTTTTTCACACAAGGTTATATTTCCTTGAGTTAAGAATGCTTTGCCTCGCAAGAAGAAGTATTTTGCACATTCATAAATGTTTAGAGCATCATCAAAGTACTGAATGGCTTTATTTGCATTACCGTTGTTTAATTCCGCAATACCTAACATAATTTTTTCTTCTGCTATAGTTTTATTTTCCTCTTTTTTAATTTGTTTTAAGCACTCTTTGTACTCTTTATTATAAGGTGCTAAGGATAAAGCATATTCAAAATACTCTTTTGCCTTATCCAAATTTTCTGTATAAAATTCTTGTAAACCTAATTCGTAATTTTCTTCCGCTAATTCTAACTTTTTCTTTGTATAAAAAGCAAAAAATACATTGTAGATACTTTGTTTTGCAATAAAATGTTTGTTGTAAACAACATCATGAATATTTTGTATGTAATTTTTTATAGTATTAGTATCAGCATTTTCCAACATTATCTTGGCTTTATTTATATATTCATTATCAATAACAGTAAAATTACGACTACCACAAGTACAGTATGACAGGTTTTTATTACGAATCTTCCCGCAATCATTACATTTATATTTGCTAAAGGATATGAGATATTTCCAAAAATCGATTATATCTTCGTGTGAACCCGTTTTTTGTATAATTAATCCTTTTGTATATAAGTATTTTGTAATATTCCCAGTATCATTATCATCAAGATATTTTAGTGCTGTGTTAATATCTTCAAGAGCATTTTGTAAAATATTTAGTTTTAACTGAGTATTAGCACGATAATAATAAAGGTTATGTTTTTCTTTTGTTGATGAAATTATTGCTTTTGAAAACAAATCTAATGCTTTTTTATAACTTAAGTACGTACCTTCATTGTAGTAGGACATAGCTTCTTTTTCATAATCATCAACATTATTATAAGCAACATATTTTGTATGTTTTTCTGTTTTTCTTGGTAAGTATTTATCTTCGTTTTCAATATTCTGTTTGCTTGTTAACTTTATAACTAATGCAATTACACCGCACATAAAAATTATTAGACCGCCCATAGAATTATCCCCTTATGGTTTTTAAAAATCCACATTTCTACCACCGCGTAATTTTACAACTTTTGTATCGCCTTTTTTGTTGGTATTAATTTCATTATCTTCATGTGATGTAGCAGCCACAGCCCTTACATTAGCCCATTCCCGTATGTTTTCTATTTGCTCTTGTTGTGTTACGGATAAAGGAACTGTATTTTTCACAGCACGATACAAATCATCTTCTTGTAATATTCTATCTTCTGAGTAAGCATCAAACACAGCAGAAATAATTACTTGTTCAATTTCTGCCCCAACAAAACCTTCTGTTATATCAACTAATTTTTTGATAAGTTTATCAGTTATCTCAAAAGCTTCTGATATACTGCCTTTTAGCATTTTATCAAGATGTAATTTGAATATAATTTCTCTTTCTATAGAAGTAGGCAAATCAACAAAAAATATTTCATCAAACCTGCCTTTTCTTAACATCTCTGGTGGCAACAAACTAATATTATTTGCTGTAGCTACTACAAATACAGGCTTTGTCTTTTCCTGCATCCAAGTTAAAAATGTTCCGAAAATCCTTTTGCCTATTGAGCCTTCATTTTGGTCAAATCCTTTTTCGATTTCATCAATCCAAAGAATTGATGGAGCTACAGCTTCTGCCGTTTTTATAGCTTTTCTGATATTTTCTTCGGAACCACCAACCCATTTATCAAATATTTTACCCGCATCCAGTCTAAGTAAAGGCAGTTTCCATAAACTACTCATAGCCTTAGCTGTAAGACTTTTACCACAACCAGGAACACCAGTAATCAATACCCCTTTTGGAGCAGGCAAATTATACTTATCATGTGCTTTATCTAACCATGAATTATTTCGTTTTATCAACCAATGTTTAAGATTTTCAAGACCTCCAACATCATCAATTTTTAAGTCTGATTTTATAAATTCAAGTATCCCTGTTTTTTTAATCACTTGACACTTTTCATCCATAATAATATCGAGTTCATCAAGTGTAAGATGCTTTCTCTCAACCATTGCACGGGCAAAGGCATTTTCGGCTTCTTGTAATGTTAGCCCCTGTGCAGTTTTTGCAAAAATATTTTTTTCATCTTCTGTTAATGTACAATTTTCACCTAAATTTGCTTCTATCATTGAATCCAGTAACTCTTTAATTTCTGAAACATTAGGTAATGCAAAATCAAATACAGTAACATCTTTTTGAAGTTCTACAGGTAATTCTAATACAGGGGCAACAAGAACAATGTTCTTTACAAATTCTGAACCTCTTATACTGTTAGCAGTATCCCTAAGAACTCTTTTTATATCTCTATTTTCTGACAAACTTATAGTTCTTGTCGATAAATCGTTGTGAACATCTTTAAGAATAAGTATTGCGTTTTCTTCCATTCCACTAAAGTTTTCTATCGCATCAATAGCATTAAAAGAATTATCTACAGTTGTCATACTATTTAGGTTAATAAGCCCCGATGTAGAACTCCACATATAAACACTTCTTATGGTTTTAATAAGTTCTACATTTTCAGATATACGCTGAATAGTATCAGTAACACGATTTTCTTCCCATGATTCAACATAGATAATAGGAAATCTTGCTTTGAATAAATTTGATAGTTTTTCTTCTGTTTCTTTTATACCTTGCATTTATTTTTACCATTCTTTCTTTGAGGTTATACATCATAATATCTAAAATGATGTATAACATTGAAAAACCGTATAAAGTCTAGAGAAAGACTTATACGGTTTTATTGTTAAACTTTATTTATACACCGTTACTGTAAAAAAAATGTTTGTGGTATGATTTTGTTGTGGAACTTTTACACCTGTATAGATATTCTGTTGCAAACTTATACGGTGTATTAGAGTTCAAAATTATTATAAGAATAGTCTATTTCTTCTTGTGCAATTCCAATATATCTAAGTGTTATCGCTGTGCTTGAATGATTTAAAATCTTTTGCAACAATGCCACATCATTATTTTGTTTATAAAAGAAGTAGCCGAATGTCTTTCTCATCGTATGAGTACCTACATTGGCTGTAATTCCAAGATGTTCACACGCTTCATTTATAAATCTGTATACTTGCGAACGGTCAAGCCTGCAATGCTTTTTACCCACGAACAAAGGCTCATCATCCCCGATTGCGTAAGTTCTTGCTCGTTCAACAAGATATAACTTAATAAGGACTTTTAGTTTTTTATTAAGCGGAAACCGTTTGTATTTTCCGGTTTTCTGCTCATAAATTTCAATATAACTTTTATTTTCCACATCTTCAATATTCAAGTTAAGAATATCACTCACACGTAACCCTGTATTTGTGCCAAATGTCCATATAAGCTGATTTCTGCGACTGTGCCTCGCTAAAAATTCTTCAATCGCTTCTACATCTTTCTTTTTCTTTATTGGCTCTACTAAATTCTTCATAATATACATTCCTTTCTACACTTACGGTGCATTTAAGAATGTAATCAGAGAATTAAAATTTTGAAACATGCCTGAGAAATCGCTTGTTTGTGATATTATTTAGACATGTCAAAGACTTTAGAAAACAATTTAGTAAATTTATTCAGCTCTAATCGCTTGAGTTCTTATAAATATGACATTAACGATACGGATTCTGTTGCTCTTGAAAGATATTTGTTCAATATTGAAGTATCAAAGTCTTTATATCCACTGTTATCAATACTCGAAATATCCTTGCGAAACAGGATAAATCAAGCTATTGAAAATACAACCCAAAAAGATTGGCTGATGAATGAACTTAATAGCCAAAACATTTTGCAAACTGGTGAATTTAATAAGCTTCAGGATGCTAAACAAAAACTTTTAAAGAAAGGACATAAAAATTATACAAAAGACGACCTAATTGCGGAACTCTCTTTAGGTTTTTGGATTTATTTATGTGGCAGGAAGTACAAAAACACTCTCTGGCATAAGGCAGGTTTCTTTAAAACCGTATTTGCTGATTATCCTAATTTCTCTGAATTTGATAAACTGGGCAAAATTTCTCCAAGTCTTCAATTAATGTTAAAATTGAGAAATAGAATATTTCACCACGAAATTATTATAAACTACCCTTACGGTATAATTAACTGTTATAACGATTTAAGAAGGCTTTTAGGATATATTTCAAAAGATAGTTTATTGTATCTTGATAGAATATGTGATTTTAACAACGTTATCGCAAAGAAAAAACCCTAGAAACTCAACTTAATGGAAGTCGCTAGGGTCATACACTATTATTATGCACTATATTTAGCTATTTGTCAAGTGTTTAGCCGATTTTTGTTACTTAAAGTTACTTATTAAATCCTTATGATAAACATTTATTTTAAGGCTACTAGAAGGCTCGTTAAGCAGTGTTTTATATTTAACAAAGATAAAATTACCCTCAAATTTGAAGCTTTTAAAAATGTTCAGTAAAATCAGGTATTTTATCCTTCAATAAATTTTCTATACAATTCTGTATATAGCGAATTACTATTATCTGCCATTTGTAATTTCCTTAAAACACGTGATAAAGAATCTTTTTGCGAGCCTTTATACATTCCAAGCAGCCTTGTAGCAGATTTACCCTTAATTAATTCAGCTAATAATTTTTCATGTTTGCTTAATTTAACTTCTGAAGTTAAAGGCTCGTCAAAAAATACAGTATTTCGTAATTCATTTGTGTAAAATTTTTCTAATGTACTATATAGATTTTGCTTTTTTAGCAGATTTAATAAGGTTGATAACCTTAAATCATGACTGTTTTTTGTATCGAAAATAAAGTCAGAAATCTTTTTTAACTTAACAGAAGTAGCATATTGCAACTCACATCTTATTATATGAAGGTTATTTAGAGATAAATAAGGCGGATTATTGCTGTAAGCCCCTTTCGGTAGTAGGTTCACGTCTTTTAATAGTAAAGGTTCACGTAAATAAATCTCATTAAGTGCAGCTTTGTCTTTGAGTTCTTGTACTTTGTCATAGAATAGAATCACTTTATTACCTATTATATTTTTATCCGCATAATCCTTCTTTAAAGTGCTTAGAATAAGACTGGTATTTGTAACATTAGAAGTATTTTGAATAGGCTTGATACCTGCTCTATACTTTCGATTTTTTAACATTTTAATATAACGTGGTACGGCATTTTGTGTATAAAAATTCTTTGTAATATGTAGTTTGCTTACAACAAAACTATTATAAATATTTTCGGGCAGGTTATAAAATCCAAGTTCTTTAAATAACTTATATAAATCCTCTTCTGTAGGCATAATAAGGTTAGTGTCAGTTTGACCTTCATTTGTTCTATATCTTGTAGGCGTGAATTCAAGGCTTATTCTATGTCTGCTAGTATCAATCAGATATGCGTTATTAGGATAATATCCAGACATAACCTTTTCTATATTTGCAATAAAATTAGATATATTCGCATTATTAAAGACCCTATCATCTATATAGAAACGTAACTTATCAAGAAATAAGGCATTGAATAATCTACCAGCCATAATACCGCCTTAAAGCATTATGCAATCTGGCTGTAGCACAAGATTTATCTCGTTTTAAAGATTTACCTAAATTTTCTAAATCCTTATAAATATCGTTTTTTACTCTATAATCATATTTTTTGAAATATCTATCAATCAATCTTTTTCTTTTGTTTTCAGGTAATTCTGATAGTAAAATAATAACCGCTGTTTTTAAAGCTGTATTACGTTCCCCTTTGTAGTTCGTAATAAATTTGTTATAAGTCGTATAGTGAGATTTATAGAACTTAAGGCTACAATTCTGTATTATTGCTCTGAAATAAAAGCTGATAATAAGGGATATAAATGTTCCACCTTTTTCAAAAAAATTACGTAAATAAACTTTACTCAAAGGGTTGCAATCCAGAGAAAGAATACGACTAATAGTTCTCATACCTGTTATGTAAAGGATAAATTCAATCGAATTAGGAGTATTTCCTCGTTTTATTCGCAGTTCACCTTCTGATTTTCTGTCTAATGTTGAATTAAATACTCTTTTAACTCTTTTATAGCCTTCATTTTCAAAGGCTTTTACGAGAATAAAATTATTTTTTACCCTAAATAAAATTGTTTGTTTTTCTTCATTTACAGTAATAGCTAAGTTATGTTTATTTGAAGGAATAAATTGAGATATTTCCTCAAATAGTTCTTCATACAAGACTTCCGTCTTAAATTCTGCTGACATCTTTAGACCTGTAAGTATATTAAGGCTGATAAAATTATGAAATGCAGGTAGATAAAGTGTAATAGCTTCATCAGTAAAACTGTTGACATATTCAGTAAGTAAGATAAGCATTACAAAATGCCAAAAAGCATTAGCATAAAACGGCACTTCATTTTCATCAGGGATATGTTCAAGAAATGTTTTACTATTGAAGGTAAAAATAAGATTCCTGTTTCTAACATCAGCATTATTAAGAGGTACTGTTTTCCTGCCTGTTCCACTTGCGATGTAGCTTAATTCTACTATTTTTTTAATTAAATCAGAGGGACAGAAGTTAATAAAATCATCAATGTATGCTGTAGGATAGTTGAGGAATTGAGTATTATAATAACTTAATAGCTGTCTATATTCTTCTATGTTGGTTATTCTGTATCTATTAATACTTCCTAACCAGTTGTCAAGTCCATTAATACAGTCAGTTAATATGTTGTTATCTCTTATAGACCTAAATAGTATTTCTTCTATATTATGTCTTGAAAGACATGTAGATAGCATAATATACTTCTCTGATAATCTTTTTATGTTCATTAAAAATTTTTTCTTATTGAATTTCCTATTTTTATTTCTCATTTTATACCTTCCTTTTGTTGTTATATTAAGGCTCTTAGACCTTTTCTTTTACTGTATGTATCCCCTATATTGAAATATCTTATTTGCGGTTACTCGGGTATATAACCCTAAGTAACTCTGTAACGTTTGCAGAGTAATATAACCAATGGTGATTTTAGATATTTTTTGTCTTGAATATTGTTACTATACTTAATAAACTTAATTATATTGTTTGTATTTCTGTGTGTAATCAATGAAATCAAACTATCAGGAACAATTATACCATTTTTCATATTTTTAACTTCATTACTACTCATTGATATTATTATATGGAGTCTTTTTCTAATTCTTTGTTTTAACTTAGTAGTCTTATTTGTATCTACTGTTAGCCTCTCTGGCATTGGATACCTACGCAAGATATGAGATTTACCTTTATACAGTTTTGATAAAAGATTTGAAAATTTATCTATATCTGCTAGGTACTTAAGAACTCTTCTTTTTGTACGTTCAATACTTTTTTCATCTTCTGATAATAATAAAATTTTGTCTTGCATTTTTACTTTCCTTTCTTTTGTCTTATAATTTTCTTCTTTAAAATAAGGCAATACGTATCACCTATTTTAGATGTTTAATAGTCATTCAGTATTTTAAAAGCATTTTCAATACTTGCACTTGAATTATGCGTATATCGTAAAGTTGTTTTTAAGTCTGCATGGTCAAGTATTTTTTGTATTGTTACTATGTCAACCCCTGCTTCATTAAGTCTTGATGCGGCGGTATTTCTTAACTTATGAAAAGTTATATACGGAATACCGCTACGTTCTACTGCTCTTTTGAAAGTTGTTTTTACTTCTGTATATCTAGTACCTGTAACAGGGGATGTAAAAACATACTCACTTAATCGAGGTAGATTTAATAACTCATTTTTAAGAGTCGCCGTTAAAGGGAGTTTGCGTGGTTTATTATTCTTTGTGTTTAAGGCGATAAGATATCCTTCTTCAAAGAATACATCTTGCCATTTTAAACTAAGAATTTCATTTGTCCGCATAGCCGTGTGCAGAGCGGTTATTGTCATTGCTTTCATTGTAGGATTACATACTGCAAGCAATTTGACTTCTTCTTCCTTTGTCAAATAGCGTTCTGGTGGGTTTTCTATACGTAACTTTTTTAATGTAGAACAAGGATTTACAGATATACGTTTATTTTCAATAGCAAGAGAAAATATCCGGCGAATATTATCAACTTCTCTGTTAATACTGGAATTTTTTATCTTACCTAACCGAGAGTTGATATATTTTTCAAGGTCTGAAACAGTTATCAGCTCTACATCTTTGTTACCAACTAGTTTATAAAACTCATCTATAACATAATCAAATTCATCAGGTCTCGTATAGTGAGCTTTACGATATTCTTTATAATCTACAATAAGTTCCGATAGGTTATAGACCTGTTTCTTTGTTATGTCATAGCCCGTTTTTATAAGTTCTGCCTTATGTACTGTTTCAAGTTTTGCTACTTCATCACTGTTTAAACCTTTGAAGGTTCGGCAATATCGTTTGCCTTTATACATAAAGTTGTAACCATAGTAACCGTTCTTATGTTTGAATACGCTCATAAACAATACCTTATGCGACATCCTTTTTTGAAAAGATAAATTCAATCAATGCTTCTTCATTGAACAAATACTTTCTACCGACTCTTCCGCAAACATTAGTGGGATAATTCCCATTTTGTGCCTGTTTTTGAAGTGTTCTGATGTCTGTTCTTAGAAGTTTAGCAGCTTCTTCTGTTGTAATAACTTTCACTTTTACTCCTTTCTACGTACATGTACGTCTTTTATATTTAATACTAACACATAGTTTTGAAATTGTCAACTTAACGAACGAGTACGTAATTAATAACTATCAAAATAACGTACCTGTTCGTGTTGACAGAAAAAGGAAGTAATGATACGATAAGCACAAGAGGAAAATCATGATAGAATTCAAATCTTTAGAATACATAACAGAGCAATTTAACAATGTGAAAGACGAAAACCACGCAGAAAAAGTATCAGAAATAACCGATTATTTAGAGAAATGCGTTTTAAAAAAACTTGCCGTTTTCATATCCGCTATAAGAAAAGAAAAAGGTTTATCAGTAAGAGAAGTTAATGAACGTTCAAAAGTTAGTTTGGCTGTTATTAATGACTTAGAAAAGGCTCGTAGTATGCCAAGAGTTGAAACCTTAATAAGATTAGGATTAGCATTAGAAATAGACTTTAATGAAGTGTTTAGAGCGTTAATTTTGCCAGATAAAATTAGCACAGATATAAACTTCTATAAAGTTAATAAAACTGATTTAGCAATGGATATTGCAAGATACGGCTATGATAAAAATCAAATCGCTGAAATTATTGACTTTATCAAATATATAGACTTTAAATCAACACAAAAGAACAAGAAGTAACATAAACTACATTTAACGAACAAACTATCAATTACATAATAATTACATAATGGCACTAAAAAAGGCTTTTAGAGAAATCTCTAAAAGCCTTTTAAATAAATGGTCGGGATGACACGATTTGAACGTGCGACCCCCTCGTCCCAAGCGAGGTGCGCTACCAAGCTGCGCTACATCCCGAAATTAGTATTAACTTTTCAATTACCTGCGCAGCTTTACCTCATCGGCTCCTGCTACATCTTGATATTTCAATGCTAGGATAAACAAATTTTTAAGTCAAGCGGCTTATTTTCGACCATCTGTCATAACGCTTTGTTTCGCCGCTATTCCCAAACCTAAGCCTGCGATTACATAAGTCATCCAGGCAAATGCGTAATTCCATCTCAATGGTTTTAAATTAATTGAACGGTCAACTGTCTTTTTAATCTGTCGCGCCGCATTTATTCCGCGAAGTGAAGCAATGCCTTCTTCGATTATTGTCGGCAAAAATGCCAGAAATCCAAGTTTGAATGCATGTTTTTCAATGAAACTTCTCTCCCCGTCAGGCTTTTGAGTGGTATTGTTAAAAAATACAAGAGCCGATGGAATTGAGGCCGCATACATTCGTGACTTTTGGAGGAATTTCATGAATTTACCTTTGTGAGCCGTGATTGCATGGCCGAGTTCATGAAGAATCAGTGACGGTTTGCTTTTGGGCGCAACCGCAAGTTTCAATTGGTCTGTGTAAAATGCGTTTTCGCCTCTTGCAACAGGCCCCAGTTCTCCAAGGATATCAAGTCCGTTTTTTCGGTATTTTGCAGCAACGGCGCCGGCATTTGATTCGTTAATGAATTCAACTGCAACTTTTTTTTCGAGTTTGTTGTCGGTGAGCATTTTAGATGCTATTTTTTCGACGTTTTCAGCCGTGGTGAATTCTTCGCCCTGCATAAGCTTCTTTCCGCACCAGTCTGAAGCTTTAGAAAGAAGCAGCGCGATGCCCTGCAAAATTCCGGCGCCTGCAACAGCTTTCACTTCTTTTAAATCATCTGAAGATTCAGAATTGGCACGCCTGTAAGTATTATCATACGGGTTTTGCGTATAATAAGTGCGCTGTTGAAAATTCGGATATCTGTTTGTAATGCCTTCCACGGTTTATATAAAACCACTGATAAAAAATATTTGCCAGTTTTTAAAGAAATTTTTACACAAAATTTTTTCTCGTCCGGCTATTCCTGCACTTCAAAATCGTCTTTTGGCGCGGCGCATAAGGGGCATGTCCAGTCTGAGGGCAAATCTTCAAATTTTGTGCCTTCTTTTTCTTCGTCGTAAATATATCCGCAGATTGTGCATAAATATTTCATTTTGTTAATCTCCTTTGCTTATCTTTATATGTCATGATAATATTAACTTATGGAAAATCAGAAATTACATATTATGGAACAAAAAGTTTATTATGCAGACACGGATGCTTACGGGGTCGTATGGCACGGAAGTTATTTGAGATGGCTTGAGGCCGCGCGAGTCGAACTTTGCGAGCGTATGGGGCTTGATTTGATTGATTTGAAAAACAATGATATTGCCCTGCCGGTTGTAAATCTTAATGTGCGGTATAAAGCGTCTGCAAAACTTAATGACAAACTGATTATTGAAACTTCCATCACAAAATACAACGGTTTGTCGGTCACGTTTAGTCAGGCAATAAAGTCTTTAGAGACCTCAAAGACTTTTATTGAGGCGGACATTGATGTTGTTGCGATTAACAATGCCGGAAAGCTTTACAGACGTATGCCAAAAGTTTTGGCGGATGCGTTTTCGCGCGAGTTTGACTCGTCAGAGAAAAAGGAGAAAGAATGTCTGCAACCCGTTTAAACAAATTTATCGCATCTTCAGGGCTTTGCTCCAGAAGAAAGGCTGATGAACTCATAGAAAGCGGAGTTGTTTCGGTTAACGGGAAAAAAGTTACGGAACTCGGATTTCTTGTTGGACCTAAGGACAAGGTTTTTGTAAATCAAAAGCAAGTGAGGCCCGTCAAGCTGGAGTATTACCGATTCTACAAGCCTGCCGGATATATTACAACTGCGGACGATGAAAAGGGCCGAAAAACCATTTACGACCTTCTTCCGGAAAGCATGTACCACTTAAGGCCGGTCGGACGCCTCGATAAGGACTCAACAGGTCTGTTGATTTTAACAAATGACGGTGATTTAATAAATGAGTTGACTCATCCCTCAGTTAAGGTTCCAAAGGTTTATCTGGTTTCTGTCGAATCTGTGATACATCCTCATGAATTAGAGCAGATGGCTGCAGGAATTGAAATTGAGCCGGGCAAAAAGGCTTATGCCTCGATTTCTGTATTAGAAGCTGATAAACAGCATACGTTTATGCAGATTACGCTGTTTCAGGGGATGAACCGACAGATTAGAAAAATGTTTGAACATTTCGGGTATGAAGTAAAAACTTTGAAAAGAGTTCAGCATGCTATAATAAATTTAGACGGGCTTAAGCGCGGGGAGTTCAAACCTATTAAGCCAAGGCAGATAAAAGATTTGAAGAATTTCATGAACAGGATTAAGAAAAATGATTAAAGTCGCAATCACAGGCAATATTGCCGCAGGAAAATCAACCGTTGAGCAAATTTTAAAAGAACAAGGTTATTCTGTATTAAATACAGATGAGGTGGGGCATGACCTTTTGGATGGGAAAACTGATGTTTTCAAATCCTTTCCGTTTTTCGTCGATGCGGGAAAAGAGGTTTTGCGCGCATTTAAGGGTGAAGATATCACAGATGAAGAAGGACATATTTGCAGGCATAAGCTTGGCAAACTGGTTTTTAATGATAAAAAACTTTTGAGACGTCTTGAATCTGTCATCCATCCGCTTGTTCGTTTGAAGATTTATGAATTCTTTGAAGAACATAAAGATGAAACAGTTGTTTTTGTATCTGTTCCGCAGTTGTATGAAGCTGAAATGCAGTATATGTTTGATAAAGTTCTGCTGGTATTTTCAGAAGACAAATACCGTTATAAACGGCTTTTAAAACGCGACGGCTACACGGAAGAATATGCTTCTGTCAGAATCAACGCACAGATGCCGCAGGTTGATAAACTTCTTCTTGCGGATGATTGTTTGGAAAATGACGGAACTATCAGTGAATTGAAGGTTCGTATAGCATATCTTTTAAACGAATACAAACATTACAGACCTAAACGGGTACGAAAACCCTGACATTGTCGGATTTTTTGATATTGTCTACCTGAAAATGGATTCCATGACCGTTTCCGTCTGTAGTGGTGTTATGGCCAACTTCGCTGTTATATCCGCAATCTCCCGGTGGATAGCAGATTACGCATCCTGCCGGAAGTTTGTTCAAATCTCTGCCTGCAACAGCAACTTCTTTGAAGTTTTTATTGTGGCTTAAGATTCTTGGCGTTTCGTTTGCATGACCGTATTCGTATTGCCCCATAAGTCCGGCATTAACCATTCCTTTTTTGACTGCTCTGGCGCAGTATCCTTTTTGAGCGTTGCCTAAGCCTTTTAAAGTTGACTGTGCAAGCTTTGCCCCTTTTTGAGGATTATAAATTTTTGCAATTTCTGCAAGCGTTGTTGTGGTTTTCGGCTTGATTACAGATGAAGTTGCAGTTCTGTTTGTTTTTGCGGTTTTGACCGGATTTGTCTTTGAAATTGAAGGCAGTTCAAATTTTGGCAATGTAAGTTTTGGAAGCGCCGGCATGGGTGTATAAGCCTGCGCAAAGTCAATGTCAAAATTCATATATCTTGAACTGTCAAACTTTAGTGCGGAAAATTCCGGTGTGAATGAAGTTTGCGGAGCTGATGATTTTGTGAAAAATTGAAAATCAAAAGGTTTGAATGCCGGAAATGCAAAGTTGAAAAAATTCCCGCATGAAAACAGCGGAGGAAAGTCAATTGTAAATGACGGCATTGTTAAGTTTGCCGCAGTAGATTTTCTTGCCGGCAAGTCTAATTTATCCAATGTCATAAATCCGATACTCAAAACAATATCCCCTTAATTTCCTCTTATTAATATAAAGAAAATTTTTAAGGAAAAATTGCCTGATTGTTTAGTTTTGTAACGGATTTATGACAATTCCTGACAAAAGTTTCGGATAAAAATATGTTGATTTTTGCGGCATGCGAAATCCCGCAGCAGAAATCCGCCTGATATCCTCAATTGAAGGGTATGCCATAATAAATGAGGCTTCGGCTTTTCCTAAATCAATCATATCAAATGCTTCATTTTCAACTTTGATGTATTTGATGCCGTCTTGCGCCATCAGTTCTTCTTCGGTGAATCCAAGTTCTTTTGTGAGGATAACTTTGTGAAGAACCGTCAAATCAAGGCTTTTTAATACTTCAGGCACTTCATATTCATCAAGAATTGAATTTACATCCTCGCGAAGTGTCAAAAGATAAAACTTGTTTACGTTTTTCATATACAAGCCCATTGAAATCCTCTCTTTTGCTGATGTTTCAATTGCTTCTAAAAACTCTTTTTTGACAGCCGCTTTGTCTGCGCCTGTGAATGTGTAATCCTTGATATCAAAGTATTTTTTCACCTTTTCTAAAAGAACATAAGGCTCAATCCATTTTGTGATAATGCGGTGTGTCGGATAAATCAGTAAATCATCATCCATATTTGTGAAATAACTCATCACATAATTAGCCTCTCCCGCGTTTTCTCCGAGAAAATTTCTGTAATTCAGCGCCGTTTCGTATCTGTGATGCCCGTCTGCAATCAAAAGGGTTTTGTCTTGCAAAACATTTTGAATAAGTTGAATTGTTTTTTCGTCTTCGATTTTGTAGACAATATTTTGAACGCCGTTGTCGTCCGTGACATCAATAAAAGGTTTTCCGCTCAAATCAACAGCGTTTTCAATCTGTTTTTCAGGGTCTGAATAAACCATAAAAATCTGTGAAAAATTGGCTTTGCAGGCTTTTGTAAGTTTCAGCCTGTCTTCTTTTGGGCCGCTCATTGTGAATTCATGCGGAAGAATGTTTTTTGTTGAAAAATCTTCAATCCTGTTGCGCGCAATAAAACCTTTTCTCACTACTTCTTTGCCATTAGTCTTGTACTTTTGCAAAATGTATAAAATAACAGGTTTCTCACATTTTACAAGAATATCTTCCGCAAGCCAGCTCTTGAAACTTTTTGCCGCATCTTCATAAGGATTTTCGGCATTTGAAAGAATTAAACGTGCGATATTAAACGGGCTTCTTTCATAAAGTTCATCACGATACTTTCCGCCTATAACGTCATACGGAGGCGCGATAACATCTTTTATCCCGACTTTTTCCTGATTGTACAAAATTGCATTTAAAGGTTTGATTTCTATTGTCATATTACACCTGCGCTTCTTCCTGTTTCTTAAACTGCATTTCATAAAGGTTTCTGTAAATCCCGTCAGGCAGCATCATCAACTGCTCATGAGAACCCAGTTCAGCTAGTTCTCCCTCATTTACAACCGCAATCCTGTCAGCGTTTTTGATTGTCGAGAGCCTGTGCGCAATGACAAAAACCGTTTTGTCCTTGATTAAGTTGTCAAGCGCGCGCTGAACAATGGCTTCGGATTTGTTGTCAAGGGCTGAAGTTGCTTCATCAAGAATTACAATCGGTGCATCTTTCAAAATCGCACGTGCAATCGCAACTCTCTGGCGCTGGCCGCCCGAAAGCGTTGCTCCGCGCTCTCCGACAACCGTATCAAGCCCGTCTTCCAGCGCGTCGATAAATTCATCCAAATGCGCCATTTCAATCGCTCTGTCAACTTCTTCTGAAGTTGCGTTTTCATTGCCCATCATTATGTTGTCGCGAATTGTGCCTGAAAACAGGAAGTTGTCCTGAAAAACAAATGCAATGTTGTTTCTCAAAGATTTTAAATCAAACTCTCTGATATCAACCCCGTCGAATTCAATGTAACCTGATTTTACATCATAAAATCTCGGCAAAAGACTAACAACAGTGCTTTTGCCACCGCCGGAATTTCCGACAAGCGCGATTGTCTCATTCTTATTAACGGATAGGCTGAAATTTTTTAATACGGGTGTGTCTTTTTCGTATTCAAAGCAAATATTTTTAAAGTCGATTGTTCTCTCAAACCCGTTCATCTTATAAGAGTTTGGTCTTGACTCGATGCGCGGAATAAGATCGAACAATTCAAAAGTTCTTCCCATTGCAACGAATGTTTTTTGAAGGTTTGAAAGGTTGTGGCCGAGCGTTTTTGTGGGTTTATACAAAAGCAGGAGCGACGTTACAAACGATGCAAAACTTCCGGCTGTCATTTCTCCTGTTAAAATCAGGTGGTTTCCGTACGCCATAACAAGCGCAATCCCGATTGAGCAAACAGAATACATAATCGGAGACATCCAGCCGATGCGTTTTGAAAGCGACATTTCAAGGTTGAATTGTTCATGAATCTGTTCTTCAAACTTTTTGTTCTGCCTGTCCTGAAGATTGTATGCCGCCATAATTTTGTTTCCGGCAAAAGTTTCGTTAAAATTGGTCGTCATGTTAGAGCCGACAACCATTGTGGCATTTGAAACTTTTTTGATTTTCTTTCTGATTAGAACGACGGGCGTAATCGCGATTGCCATAATTGTAACGCCGATTATTGCAAGTTTCCATGAGTTATACAAAAGAACCGCAATAAGTCCGACAAGCCCGAAAATCGTTGCAATAAAGGATTTTAATGTGTCGATAATGTTTTTTGATGCGTTTTCAGGGTCTGTCAAAAATCTTGTCAAAACAATTCCGGATGAATTCACATCATAAAATTGCGGGTCAAGTCCGGTCAATTTGTGGAACAAGTCGACTTTTAGAGCGTTTGAAATTTTGTTTCCTGTCCAGTCTGTAAAATAACTGCTTAAATATTTCAAAATTCCCTGAAACAGCGCAAATGCAACAATGCCGAACGGGATAATCGAGGCTAAAAATACTTGCGAATGAACAGTGAAGCCGAAAAATGTCCAGGTGTGTTCGGGGTTTCCGTTTACAACAAAGTCGAGATAAGGCTTAAGGGAAAGCGCAACAATCCCGTCTAAAAGCCCTAACGGTATGGCAATAATAAGGTTTATGACAGCCCTTCCCATAACAGGTTTCATGTACGGAAAAATTCTTTTCAGCAAATAGCTGTAATTAAACGCATCTTTTGAGGTTGTTTCTTTTAACTTGTACTCCATTTTATACCCCTTAATCCCTTCTAATCCATGCTTTATATTATTTCATAAATATTTCAAATTTACAAAAAAATGTTTTTAATGTATATTGAAAAGCAGAATAAACTTTTTTTGCAAATTTTGCGGATATTTTTCGCAAAATCAAAACCCGCAAAGGGCAGCGGCATAAGAGTAAGTTAAAATGAAACAGGGAGTATAATCATGCAAATTTGCGTAATTGGAACGGGATATGTAGGGCTGGTTGCAGGGACATGTCTTGCAGATATGGGAAATGATGTTATCTGCGTTGATAACGATTTGAAAAAACTTGAACAGCTTGAAAAAGGCATTATTCCGATTTACGAACCCGGTTTGGAAGAACTTATCAAGGCAAACACTCTTGAAGGCCGCCTGAAATTTACAGATGATTTGAAATCTGCCGTTCAGAAGTCTCAAGTTTGCTTTATTGCTGTCGGAACGCCTCAAAGCGAGGATGGGTCTGCGGACTTGCAGTATGTAATGTCAGTTGCCGAAAGCATCGGTAAAGCAATGAACGGATACAAGGTTATTGTCGATAAATCTACAGTTCCTGTCGGGACTGCCGAAAAAGTTACTGAAACTATAAAAAAATATTATGACGGAGAATTTGATGTTGTATCAAATCCGGAATTCTTAAAGCAGGGCGCTGCAGTTGATGACTTTTTAAAGCCTGACCGTGTTGTAATCGGTTCGAATTCGGCTAAGGCAACTTCGATTATGCAGGAAGTTTATGCGCCGTTTTTCAGAACAGCAAGTCGTTTTGTCATAATGGATGTAAAATCGGCTGAGATGACAAAATACGCTGCAAATTCTTTCCTTGCGCTCAAAATATCTTACGCAAACGAAATCGCAAATATCTGTGAAGCAGTCGGGGCTGATGCGGAAATGGTCAGATGCGGCATGTGTTCTGACAAACGTATCGGAACGCAGTTTTTATTCCCGGGGCTTGGTTATGGCGGAAGCTGTTTCCCGAAAGACGTTAAGGCTTTGTTGAAAACCGCAAAAGATTACGGCTGCGGCCACAGGCTTATTGAGGCGGCAGATGAAGTTAACAAAGAACAGCGAGTGATTTTTATTCAGAAGATTCTTTCACGCTTCGGGCTGGATTTGAAAGGCAAAACTTTTGCCGTCTGGGGTCTTGCGTTTAAGCCAAAAACAAATGATATGAGAATGGCGCCGGCAATTACGATTGTAAATGCCCTTTTAGAATTCGGCGCAACTGTCAAGGCATTTGACCCGAAGGCTTTCGATTATGCCGGAAATCTCTGGGGTGACAAGATTTATTATGCAAAAAATTCTTACGATGCGCTTGAAAACGCTGATGCAATGCTTTTGCTTACTGAATGGAACGAATTCCGCCGTCCTGATTTTGACAGAATGAAGACGCTAATGAAGCAGCCGGTGATTTTTGACGGACGCAATCAGTATGATGCTGAACGTATGATTCAACGCGGGTTTGAGTATTATTGCGTCGGCAGACGCTTTTAGGATATTTAATAAATCTGAACTGCCGAAAGACGTTTTTAGCAAAAACGGTTGTATTTTTATGGCTCAAAATGAAAATCGAAATCCTCCAGCAATTCAGCAGGTGTGATGTTCAGTGCATTTGCAATTTTTATAAGTGTTGAAAATTTTAAATCCACAAGTCCGTTTTCAATGCGGCTTTGTGTTGCCGATGTAATCAAAAGACTTTTGAATGCAAATTCATTTAGTGACATTTTTTTCTGCATTCTTAGCTGTTTTATATGCCGGCCAAATAATTGTAACAATTTTTTATTCTGCTGTTGCATACATGTAATTATATGTATATAATTGTTATATCTATTACACGTATGTAACACTTGGAGGATAATATGAAAAAATCGTTTACGCTTGCAGAAGTTTTGATTACTCTCGGGATAATCGGAATCGTTGCTGCAATGACTTTTCCGGCTCTTTTGAAACATCATCGCAAAACAGTTATTGAAACATCTTTGAAGAAATTCTATACAATCATGAATCAGGCAATTCTTCAGTCAACTATAAAAAACGGAGAAACGAAATACTGGGAATTCCCGGCCGAGAATTCCCCGGAAAGTACAAAGGTCTTCTGGGACAGGTATTTTAAAGATTATGTAAAAATTTTGCGTCTTGGTGTTACTGATTTTAATGGACAAACAAGATTCACAATTTATTATCAGGATGGCTCTGTTGTGCGCATTAATTGGTATGGGCATGACTGGTATTACTGTCTGGGAGAAAAATATCATGATGATTATGATGAATTTAATGGTTCAAAATGTTTTACATTTGCTTTTTATCCAACCTATAAAGAAAACAATGACTATGTAAAAAGTCTTTATGCAGGAAAAGGCATTGAACCGTATGTTTCAACTATTTATAAAGACGAAGACGGAAATTCGCATAACACAACTCTGGCTGATTTGTACAAAACCGGACGTTATGCAAAAATAATCCAAATGAATGGCTGGACAATTCCGAAAGATTATCCGGTAAAGTATTAAAAATCTTTTGATGGATTCTTCTTATCCGGATACATGTAAAAATGTCGTTGTTCTTTCGTCAGTTTTTCGATTGAATATCTAAGCATTGTGCGCGGCATTTTTCGGTGATGTTTTTTGAGAAATTCATGCAAAATTTTTTCATCTTTTTTGCCTGCCTCACGGAGCATCCAGCCGACTGCTTTGTGCATCAAATCATGTTTGTGGGTGAGAAATTTTTCGCTTAATTCTAAAATTATTGAAAAATCGCCGCTTTTGATAACGCTCCATTGAGAAACAACCGCAATCCTTTCAGACCAGAGATGGCCGGAATTAGCGAGAGTCATAATAATTTCAGGATTTTTGCTCTCAATATAATCTGCGCCGACGATTTTTGGCGCCGTTAAATCCACCAAATCCCAGTTGTTTATGTTATTTACGTTACGGAGGTAAAGTTTCAATATCTGATTTTTGAGATTTTTATTGTCAGATTTTTCATAAATAGAAACCATCATCAAAAGCGCGCAAAGTCTTATTTCATGGTAAGGATTATTAAGCATGGTCTGAAGTTCTGCAAAAGAGACATTTCGGTAATGCTTTTTCACAATCTCGCGTGTTTTTGGCACCTTAATTCCTAAAAACAAATCGCCTTCGCCGTATTGGCCTTTGCCGGTTTTAAAAAAGCGCATAAGATGTCCGGCTTGTTCCTCATTTTTTAAATTTAGTAATTCGTCAATCGCATTCATAATTTTTGTTTGTAAAAATAAAGAGAGGTAATTAATTACCTCTCTTTAGATTGGGCAGGGGTGGATTCGAACCACCGTACCCTCGCGGGAACAGATTTACAGTCTGTCGCCTTTAGCCACTCGGCCACCTACCCATATTAATTTGCCTTTGACGGGATTTGAACCCGTGGCCTCTCCCTTACCAAGGGAGTGCGCTACCCCTGCGCCACAAAGGCTAAAATGTACCGTCAAATTATTTGTTTGTCAATAACCTTTTGCCTAAAGGCTTTCAGTTACTTAACTAGGTTATCAAGAAAAAAGTTTTATGTCAATAGTTTTGTTCTCTTTTTGTCGTAATTTTCTTTTTAAATTTTACAAGAAATTTTGCGTTAAAATGCCGGCTATTGACAAAAGAAAAAACGCTTGAAACCAAGCGTTTTGCTCTAATTAAAATAAAAAATGCCGACTATAGGAATCGAACCTACAACCTACGGTTTACAAAACCGTTGCTCTACCATTGAGCCAAGTCGGCATTCACATTTATTATTCTATTAAGAAAAAAACTGAATGTCAAGAGTTTTATTTTCATGTATAATTGTTTTGAAATACGGAGGTTTCCCTATGCTGAGACAGGCTTTACCTATATTGTTATTAACGATTTCTAATATTTTCATGACATTTGCATGGTACGGGCACTTGAAATTCAAGTCCGCGCCGATTGTGCTTGTAATTCTCATCAGCTGGGGAATTGCGTTGTTTGAGTATTGTTTTCAGGTGCCGGCAAACAGAATCGGGCATGAGTTTTTTAATGCTGCGCAGCTGAAAACAATGCAGGAAGTCATTACACTGGTTGTTTTCAGCGTGTTTTCCGTATTGTATTTGAAGGAAGAATTTCGCTGGAATTATCTGGTCGGGTTTTTCTTCATAATCCTTGCCGTGATTTTTATTTTTAAGAAGTGGTAGAAATAATTTCCACAATACCCTGAATTTGGGTTGTTGTTTCTGTTTTTAGCCTAGTCAGGCTCGCTTAAAAAGTCTGCAAGCAGTTTTCTGCGATACTTGTATTTTTGAGTCAGAAGATATTTTACGTAGAATATTTTCATGACCCGTTGCGCGTAAGTGTTTTCGAAAACTTTCAGTTTAAAGCGGCTGCTGTTTTTCCTTTTGATAATTGAGTAAAATTCAGGCAAAAAAGGCGTTTTTAAGACAAAATACTGTTTTTCGAAATCGTTTTTGATAACTATAAAATGCATAATAACAGTATAATATCTTTTTCTTTTACATCAAATTCCGAATTTTTAGAATTTTCAGCACCTTTTGTGCATTGTCCTTTAAAATCAGTTTTCGAAAAGCTTTTTCATTTCCTTTTTAGCTTTTCTGGGAAGTTTATCTTTTGTTTTTGGTGCTGGTTTTGCCGGTTTTTCTTGCGGTGCCAGCAGTTTTCTCAGTTTTTCAAAAGGCTTTTGGGTGTGAGGTACGATTTTGCGCTTTTCTTTTTCCTGTCTTTTTAGAATTTTTGTTTCATTCGGTGCTTTCTTTTGTTTTGGAAGTTCTTTGCGGCTGATTTTGCGCTCCGGAATTGCCTCTAAAAGTGAATCCGCTTCATATTCTGCACGGTCAAGCACATCTAAAAATTCGCTTGTTCCGTATTTTTTTGAATCAAGACTTTGATAGTATGTTCTGTAAGAATCATTGGTTGGTGCAAGTTCATTCAGGCTGCCGATTTTGGGCATGGCGGAAACCATGTAAGAATTGTGAGTATAACCTTTTGCATCAAGAATTCTAACAGAGAGAAGCTGTTTAGCCTTGTTTGCGATGTCGATTATAATGTTATTAGGATTTTTTAGCTGACGTTCTTTGATTAGCTTTGAATATACTGACCATAAGGGTTTAGAGTGGCCTTCGGGAATATTAACATTTAAGTATGTGACATTCGGAATTGCTTTCATCATTCTGTCAGCTTTGTTCAGAAGCTTTTCGGCTTCTTTTGACGTTACATAAACATTGCCGAAAGTTGTTCTGCAGTTATTGTTTTGAATTTCCATTAATTAAACTCCTTGAGTTGCTGATAAATGAAAACCTGTAAAAAAATATTTTTGCGCACTTATTTTAATTCAATATTTACAAAAATTGGAAAGTGGTCGCTTCCAAAGAATTTTCCTAGCCGGAATGAGGTTGTTTTGATGTTTTGTGAAGTTAAAACGTGTTCTAAAGATATTCTGAAAAATGGTAAGTGGCGACTGTTCCAGGTTCCGGATAAGGTTGAAGTTTCAGCTTGGGAATCTTTTAATCCCGCGCCGGATATATTTTTCCGATAGGCTCGTGAGTAAATTGTAGTATTCAAATCTCCGGCAATAATTATGTTTTTTTTAGTTGCGGTGATTTTGGTGATATTAGCAAGCATTTCATTGCGTTTTGCAAGATAATCGCGGCTTGTCGGCGGAAGTGTGTGAATCGCGTAAATTGTATAAATTTCATTACCCGGTTTGATTTGTGTTTTTATTATCGGAACTTCCAATTCTGTCCATTTTACGACCGCAGGATTGATTAGCGGAATTTTTGAGTAAAGTGCCATTCCAAAATTGTCGAATCTTGTATGCTCAATTCTGTACGGATAAATTTTTTTTATATCTTCAATATTGGAAAGCCATATATCATCGGTTTCTTGCAGAATCAGAATGTCCGGATTTTCATTCCTGATTATTTGCATTAATTCAGAATATTTGTTATTGGATGTCAAAACATTTATCACTCCGAGTGAAATGTTTTTTATATCTGAGGTTTGGAGCTGTTGTGAATCTTCGTTGTTTTTTGCAGAATATATTAACGCGAAATTCAGACCGCACAGCAAAAAAGACAATATCAACAATATAATAAATTTTTTGTTTTTAAAGGAAAAAAATATAAATAAAACCGCAAAAAGAATATTTATCACAAAAAATTGCAAAAGAAAGTGGGAAAATATGTCTGTAATGAGATTTTCTGCCGGAATCACCGCGATTAGGTTTATAAGTGAAAATATTATAAAAAGCAAAACCATTCTTTTTGTCATATAATTATTAACTTTTTGCCATAGTTTTTCCATAATACAATAATACAACAAAGGCAACCCTTTTGGATTGCCTTTGAAAAGAAATAATTTTGAATTGCTTAGAATTTGTACATCAAGCCGCCCTGGAAGCCCACACCGGTTCTTCCGCCGTTTCTGAGGACTACCTGTACATAGCCGCTGAAACGGTCTTTCCAGGTTTTTGTTGCCCCGATACCATATTCTAAGAAGCCATGGCGCATATCAACATTTTCTAAAGCAACGTTGCCTGCACGTCCGTTTGAATAGCCCATTATGTTGTAGAAGTACTGGAACGTCGCATAAATACTCCAGGTTTCTCTTCCGTAAATGAAATTGACGCCCGGTGCTACGTTAATGCCGTTAAGCATGTTTGCGCGCATGCTCATGTCGCCAAAATCAGTGTGCCATCTCTGTTCGCCAAACAAGTTATATGAGGCAAGTACTGTCGGCTGAATTACAAAGTGTTTTGTCGGGTGGAAGTTGTAAGCCGCTTTAGCTGCAGTTCCAGCATACCAGTTTCCTGTGTCATCAGAGTATCCGGCGACATCCATTTGGTTGAAATATCCGCCTCCGTAAGCTAGTACGGATCCGATAAAGTCATTTTTCATAAATGTTGCCATACCGCCGGCCTGACCGCCGTTTTGATACATTCCCATATTGGCAAATGTCTGATGCGCACCTGTGTATGCGATATATGCGGTCGGCATTAATGTCCAGCCGTTTTCAAGGTCTATTGCAGGGAAGTCTGCTCCGACCAAACCTCCGTAGAAGTTGTTGTTGACATTAAGGTTCTGCGACATTGAAAGTTTTTCAAATGTTCCGAATGCTTTGAACCATAATCCTCCGTTTTTCATGCTGTACTGATAAGGAGCAAATTGCGGATATGCCGCCGCATATTTGTTCGAATCTTTTTGTGCTGTCATATAGCGAAGGTTTACTTCCTGCATGTGATCAAACAGGATGTTATTTACAACAAGCTGGTTTTGGTAGTTCGCAACTGTTGCAACCTGACCTCTGAATACCTGCGGGTTATATTTAACCAGTGAGGCGTTATAAAGTCCTGTCGCACCGCCTTGAGGATGCGGGAAGAGTTTGTACCAGCCGATTGGTGTGAATACTGTTTTGTCAGTTGCTGTGAAGTTTATATTATTCAAGTTTCCGCTTTGTGCGCTGAATATTTGAAGCGGAATATGTCTGTCAATCGGGCATTTATTCAGGAACTGGAAGTCGCTGACATTTAATGTTCCTGTGCCGTCTGTAGAAATTCCGGCTGTGATGATTCTGTCAGAAGTCCAGTCTCTTGGTGAAATATCAATTGAAACATTTCCGACAGCGCCGTTTTCAAGTGTCAGATTTTGAACGTAATTGTCTGTGATTGTTCCGTTCATCAGGTGAATGTTGTTTAAGCCTGAAAGGTTCATTGAATTTGCCGCAAAACCGTTTCTGGCGATAAACATATCGGAATTCGCCATATTCAGTGAATTAAACAGGGTGTTGTCAGCTGATGAATTAATAATTGAGTTATTAGCTGATACGTCGTTAAAGAAGGCTGTTTCGGCTGCATTAACTGTCAAAACGGCTCCGCCTCTTTGTTCCGCGTCAATTGTGACTCCGTTGAGGAAGCTTACATTTGTGCCGTTTGCCGTTAAATATCCGTCTTTGGTAATAGAGGCCTGGTTATTGAAATAAACGCTTTCACCTTGAGCAAAGAATTTGCCGCCGTTTGAAGCTTTAACTGATTCGTTAAATATTACGTTTTGTCCGCTTTTCGCCAATGCATTGATTGTACCTTTTGAGACTGAAACTTCTTTTCCGAATACCAAATCTACATCTCTATATGTTGAATAAGTGATTTCGGCAAATTCATCCAGTGTTGTGGAGCCTTTTACCGTATCGGCTATAATACCGATAGATTTGCCGGCGATATCTCCGAATATAAGGTTTCCGCCAAAGCCTTCAGCGTCAACAAAAGTGAGGTTGCCGGAGTTGTTGATTGTTAAATCTCCGCTGTATTGCCCTGTTGAGCCTGAGAAGAGTACATCCCCCGAGCCTTCTTTATTAATCTGACCGTCTGTGCCTATCAAATCAGCTTTAAGATTTAAGTTTTCATTGGTTAATAAATTCATTGTAGCATCAGAGCCGGTGAATGTAATAGACTGGCCGCTGTCGGACATATTTACATAATCGCCGAGATTCAGAATACCTGTATCATTAATCGTTGTGTTTCCGGCAAGAGTATCGCCTGAATTCAGAGAAACAAAACCTGTTCCGGTTATATCAAGTTCGCCCAGAATATTTGCAGCAACGTCATCTTTAATATAATTGTCTGTGCCGATTGTGAGTTTGCTTGCTGCAGCTGTGTTTAAGATTCCGGATTCAGCTTTTAAGTTTCCGTTTGTTGTTCCAAAATGGTCGAGGCGTCCGCCGTTTAGCGTAATGTCACCTTTCCATTCATCATTATCAAAAGCTGCGCTTCCGCCGTTTGTGATATTAAGGCTGCTTGAGGCGGCAAAATCAACATTTGCATCTTTTGAGATTATGCTTCCCTGACCGATTGCAAGACTGCTGTCTGCAATATTAAGAGTTCCTCCTGTTGCCTGCAGGATTCCGTTTTGAGTTATATCTTTGAGATTTAATGAGCCGTCTTTTGAAAGCAGGACGGAACCTTTCCATGAATCTGTTCCGGTGCCGCTTCCGTTAAGAGTCGCAGAACCTCCCTGAATATCAAGTGTGCTGTTTTGTTCAAGATTTACGGAAACTTCTTCGCTGATTTCGCTAAGTGCGCCGGTTTGTGTTATGCGGCCGGCATTTGAAGTTGTTCCGATGTTTAAAGTTCCGCCAACTATCTGGTCAGCGTCATTATTCATTGCAAAGTTTCCGGTTACGGTTGTTGTGCCGCTTGTTTGCGTGAAGATTGATTCAGTGCCTGTTCCTTTTGTGACATTATTTAAAACAAGGTTGCCGCCTTGATTTTTAACTGCCCCGTTCCATTTTGTGCCCTGACCTAGTACAACGTTTGCTCCTGTAACCGTATCATCAGCCGCACCTATAATAAGCGTGCCGTTGTTTGTAATTTCGGTATTTACGGTTTCTTTTATGTAGCTTCCGCCTTCTATTACAAAATCATTGGTATTGCTGTCAATGATTAATTTGCCGCTTTCGCCGTAGAATTGTCCGTTCTTATCGTTTTCAAGCCCTTTAAAATTCAAAACGCCGTTGTTTTGAAGGGTGAGTGCTCCGTCTGTCCAGCTATCACCGAGGTTTTCGCCGTTGGTTTTGTTCAGAGTCAAGCTTCCGCCGTCAACGAGTACATCTGTATTTATGTCGAATTTAGCTTTTTCTTCAACTGTTCCTTTTACGGTTACGGTGGTGTTTTCATCAAAGTTTATAGTTCCTCCTGAAACGACACCGCCCTGTTCTACTACAAAATCAGAAGTTCCGTCAACATTTATTGTTCCGCCTGATACATTTCCTCCGTTTGCAACTGTGAAGTCAGAATCGTTTAAAGTTATGTCGCCGTTTGTGATTGAGCTTCCGCTTCCGATAGTGAGTTCTGATGAATTGAGGATTAAGCTTCCGTTTGTCTGGTTGTAAGAACCGTCTACAGTGTTATGAATGACATTGTTAAGAGTTAATGTGCTGTCGTTGTTGATTATTGAGCCATTCCACTTGCTTCCGTTTTCTCCGTTAATAACGACACTTCCGCCGTTTGTTATGTTAAGAGTTGAGTTTTCTTTTAAATCCAGAACCGTATCAGCATTAATACTGCTGTTATTTACGTTTAATGTACCGTTTCCGTTAACTGTTGTTGTGCCGCCTGCAATTGAGGAGTTGTTTTCAAGATTGAGAGTTCCGTCAATTGTGTTTGTACCGTTTGTGATTGAACTGTTGGTGACATCAAGTTGTGCGCCGTTGTTGACATTTATTGTGTGGTCAGAAACTGTGCTGTCAATAATAGAGCTTGTATTGTCCGCTCTTGTTACGGAAGTGCCGGAAATTGTTGTAGAACCGCCTGTGATGGTGCTTGAACTGACGTTTAAACTTCCGTTGACGGTTGTTGTTGTGTTAGTTAAGCTGCCGCCGGTAATTGACATTTGACCGTCAACTTTCGCAGTTGTGTTGCTCATAGAAGCGCCGTTTGTCATATTAAGAGTGTTTCCGGCATTAATATTTACCTGACCGCCGCTAATTGTATTTGCAGAAGAGGTTAAATCTAAATTTGAATTGTTATTAAGGTTTAAAGTTCCGCCGCTTTGGGTGAAATTTCCGTTAGATGTGTTGTGGCTGATACCATCTAATGTCAGGCTTCCTGATTCCATATCAATTGAGCCGTTCCAGTTGTCATTTGAATCAAGATAGACAGTTGCGCCATTAATATCGAATGCTGCTGTGTCTGCTAATGTTACATTTGTATTTTTTGCAATGGAACTTCCGCTATCGAGAACTAAGGTGCCGCCTGATACGTTTAAATTTCCGCTGGCAGCGGTTAATGTTCCGTTTTTAGCGTTTTTAAGTCCGCTGAAAACAAGATTTCCCCCGTTTAGTTTAACTGTTGAATCTTCCCACGTATCATTGGAATCAAAACCGAGGCTTCCGTTCTGGTTAATTGTAACCTGTGCTTTGTTTTGAAGAGTTATTACAGTAGAATCCGCAATTGATGCTTTTAAATCTAATGCGCTTCCCTGACCGTTAATGGTGAGTTCAGAACCTGCAAATTTTTTGTTTGCGCCGTCTATTGCTGCAGTTGAGCCGTTTAGTAATTCAAGTTTTCCGCTCTGAATGTCGAAATTGTTGAACATTGCGGAGTTATTCAAAGATGTTTTTCCGTTTGTTTGGATGTATTTTCCGCTGAATCCGTTAACGCTTTTGTTATTTATGAACTCAACAGTTCCGGCACTATTCTGTGTAATTGTACCTGCGCCTGCAATAGAGTTGCTTCCGGAGCCGAAAGATACTTTGTTGGCTGCATTTGAGCCTGTGATGTTTAAATTAGATGATGCACCGTCAAGATAAACATCAAGCCCGCCGCCTGAGGCTTTGTTTGATGTGAAAGTTATACTGCCGTCAGTAGAATCAAGATTTGCAGTGCCGTCAGTGTAAATTGCACCGCCTTTTCTGCCGGCGGTGTTGCCGCTGAAGGTTGTTCCGCCTTTGATATTGAGTTCTGCTTTGTTTAAATCATAGTTTACGTTATAAATTGCGCCGCCGTCTTGTTTTGCGCTATTGCCTGAGAAGGTTGTGTTCTTGCCAAGCGTAATATTTCCGTCATAGCTTGAAATTGCTCCGCCAACGGATGTTGTTGCTCGGTTGTTAGTGAAGCTTGAGCCGTCGCCAAGGGTTAATTTTGCATCCCCGGCATTCGAACTGTCCCACATGTGGATTGCGCCGCCCTTGCCTGCGCTGTTTCCGTCAAAAGATGCTGCGTTAGTGATTGTGATTGTGCTGTCTTCTGTATAAAATGCACCGCCGCGGCTTCCTGCTGTATTTGAATTAAATGCAGCGCTATCGATTGTGACATTGCTGTCTTTTATATACATTGCCCCGCCGTTTCCGCCTACACCTGTTATTGTGCTTGCGGAATTGTTTGCAAATGTTACGTTGCTTCCAAATGAGGCTTGCGTGCCTGTCATATAAATTGCGCCGGCAGACGGTTCATCTCCGGCAATGTTAATTCCTATTGCTTTGTTATTTTCGAATTTTACGTTGTTTCCTACTGTTAAAATTCCGAATTCCTGATATAATGCACCTCCAATAGCGGAAGTGTTTGTTAATCTAAGAGTGTTATTGCTTACATCTCCTGTGATCGTCAAGTGATGAGCGGCATTTGCGATAGCACCGCCGTTTACGTTTTGAGTTGTTGTAATCCCTGATAAACCGTTTATTGTCGTGTCAGAAGTTAAATCCATTCTTTCCGCGGCATGAGCAGATAAAGAAATAAAGGACATCAAACCTGCGACGACAAGCGCACTTTTTAGTGTTCTTTTCATTATTCCATACTCCATGTAGTTTAAGATTAATTTTCAGCTTATTTCTATATATTATTTTATATTATATAAAAAACATTTCTCCCGCAACTTTATATTAAAATTTTTGAATTAATATTTGTTCATAAACGTTTTTTTATAGAGTCTGTTATAAATTTATACAGAACTGCGGCATGGTTTATGTTCGGGTCTTTTGCCGCATATATTAGTGTTACATTATGCTTTTGAAGTTCTTTTTCAATTTCATGGACAGCAGGGTTATGTTTTAATTCGAGCGTATATTTTTTCGAAAAATCTTTGAATTTTTCCGGTTCATGGTTAAACCAAATCCTCAAATCTGTACTTGGCGCAACATCTTTCAGCCATAAATCGACAGCGGCTTCTGATTTTGAAACTCCTCTGGGCCACAGGCGGTCTACTAGAATTCTGAAGCCGTCTGCTTTTTCCGGTTTTTCATATACGCGTTTGATTGATAATTTGTGCATGTATAAATTATCAAATAGAGAGAGAGAATTTAAAATATCCAAATGTCTATTGTAAATTGACACCTTGGTTGATAATTAAGAACAGGAGGTTTGAGTATTATATAAATTTTCCATATTGAAATAAACAAATATATATATACATCTATATTTTTGTATTATTTAAAAATTTCATTACCCACAGATTACACATAGAAAATTAAGTAATAAAAAAGAGCCCTTTCAGGACTCTTCTTTATGGAGCCCTCATTCATCGAAGTTAGAACTTTGTAATATTTATAAAAACAGGTTAGAACTCCCCGAAAACCAATCATATCTTGAAAATTCTGAAAAAACGCCCAAAAATCGGCGATTTGCAAAAAATGAAGGTTCGAACTCTGGAAACGCAGTTATAGCAACAAAAAAGAGCCAAAATGGCTCAATTTTAAATTATGGAGCGGGAGACGAGGCTCGAACTCGCGACATCTTCCTTGGCAAGAATACCTATGCCAAATTTGATGTGTTTTACGAGTTTTACCCTCCCACTGAAACTACCACATTGACTGGCTAAGCCTCGATTAACCAGTTCTATTGATTTACTCGATTTTACTCGTTTTACAAAAATTTGTGAGCAAAATGTGAGCATAAATTCAATTCAATGTACAGATGTCTGACAAGTCTCATTCGTCCGACAAACTATTTAGATTATATAACACAAACGGAGAAATAACAAGATGAATACAAGAATAACAGTAAGACTGGATGAGGAGTTATCTAAACTCCTCTCACAAATACAAAATAAAAACATATTTAATCTAAGTGGTTTGATTAGAGAGGCTCTTAAGACGAAATTAAATGATTTTATCAATGTAGATAATAGTGGAGACTTGAGGAGCTTAGAGAAAGATGAGAGATAATTCATTCACACTAAAAGAGTTTGAGACAAATATAATTACTCTCTCATTAGGTAAGGAATACTTGTATAATATTGCTCATTCATTCCTTAAGGGATTTAATGATACAAATGATTGCTACAGAGAGATTGATTACTTTGTTAATAGTATTGCTGATAAGAATAAGATAAACAAATTTGTATTATCACGAGAATTATATAGTTTTATTCATTCCAAAAGATTAAATGAACTGATAAAAGACTTGTGGCTAGATGATGAGGAATTCTCTTATTCTTATTTGTTTTACCATGCAAAGAATGTCTATAAACAGTTTATACAAGATAGAAAAAAGGCAAAAGTACACCTATGGTTAAAATTTGAGCCTAAAGAACCCGACAAATATAACAGACTGGATGATACATTACCCAATTATGACAGTATTATGTGTAAATTTTATCTTCACAATTACCGTAAATATACATCGGATACTAATACTAGTGCTGACGGCTGGACATATCAGTTGTGTATGTTTTACTTGCTTGTGATTGGTAATTTATATCGCATATTAAGACCTTATCTCACAAGTGTTGAGGATTTTATAACAAGATGTATGCTTGAATTAAATCCAATAATTACAGGCTTCACATCTACATTAGACTTCAATACGAAAGAGATTAAAGCCTTGAAAATTATATACGAACTTATGCAATTGCACTCTAAAGGAAACTACTTACAAATACATAAAAATAAACATTTAAATAGCATAGAGTTTGTTTATACAACATTAGGAAGCACGTTTCATAGTGCATTAAATGATAGCGAAAAAAGCACTTACAGAGGCGATAACAACGGCAATAGACTTGTTAAACTAAAAGTTGCAGGGCAAGACAATATCCTAACTATGAGAATTGATATTGTAGGCTTAGGAGTCCTCGAAGATATTACAGGAGAGGCTGTTCAAAAGAGTTTTTACAGTTGCATAACCGAAGAAATTACTATGGAATATATTGGGTATAAAGTCCTAAAGTATATGTTATCCCATACGAAAGAACATGAAACCATACTTAACAAAGCTAAGACAAAGACTGCTAAGTATTACTTAAGCAATCTACAGCATACACATAACTTATTTAATAAAGAAGATGTGATTGACTCCTATAGCAGACATCTTTTGTATAACAATGTTTTCACTAACCTGAAACCAGAAACAAAACTTTCTCTTGCTGAAAAACTAAAAAACAAATTCCCTATTCAAAAACAAGGAGTTGATTATATCATCATAGCAATTGAATTAGCAAAGTATGACAATGCGACTATCTCTAAAAAGATTAAAACACTAGGAAGTAAACAACAAGCTCAAATTCGCAAGATGATTAAATATGCTCAAAAATTAAACTTAGAACCCAAACAGCCTGTTCTTAACAGTATCTACAAGACAGTGAGCTATAAGGATTGACAATGTTTAATAAAGTTAAGATTGACAAGCTCAGGCTCATCTATAAAAAGAAGGATGTCTTACAAGAGAACAGGATTGAAATAGATAACATTTTAAGGCAAAATTACCCTGATTATTCTCTGTTTAATAAGGCTGGACTTGTTTTAAACACTTTTACACCGACAAAACAAAAAAGATATGGCATGCCAGACCTCAAACACAACCTTCAAATGCCTTCTCTAAAACAGTTCCAAGAACCTCTTAATCACTTAAATCCTAAAATGTGGTTTAGTATTATTCATTTAGCTAAAGATATTTTGCTTACTAATTCAGTAAATGACTATCTCTTAATGCTTGCAGAAAGGTCATACAGCCGAATTGAACCTGAACTTATCGAGTCGGAAGGGATTTATAGTTTGTACTTTAAGTATTCTCATAATGACGACTCTTTAAATGGTATCAATTTTGTTATTAAGTTCTACAATAAAGCAGAAGAGTACTACAAACAACACAAAACATATATTTGTCACTTATATGAACCATTAACAAAGGACGAAATTAAACTATTAGGAAAAGCTTACAATCCTGAAACAAATACGCTTAATCTGAAAGATTTAAACTTGCTAAGAGTTGAAATTGAACTACAGGGAGCTGATAAACTCTCTCCATTAACTAATCTCCTATCACATAAAGATAAAGAAAGATTTACAGTTGATTTACTTCTTAATTCTATTCGTAAAGGCACACTAAGCAATGACCTTGAAAAAATATTCACAACAATTTTACAACGAACTATATTTAATACTAAAGAGACCTTAGAAACAGCAACGGCTGAGGTATCTAAAATCAGAAAGCTGGCATGTGAACTCCTGTTAGAGAGTTCACACTTTTATGATTATCAAAATGTTGCTGATGAGTTAGGATTACAAAATCAGTTTTCAGAGATAGGTACAATAATTAGAAAAGTAACACCTAACTCTGAACTTTACAAAGAGCTATGTAATAAATTATTCTTTGCGGGTGATAAGACAGCCGAAAAGAATGTATTTATAAGAACTTGCAAGCCATATAGCTCACTTAACCTCAAATACTTCATTCTGATTTATGAAGTACCTATTATTGATGATAGTTGACCGAGATGAGGATTTATACATAAAATAACTTTAACCAGGCGCAGCGAGCCTATAAACCAGGTATCCTGGCGATTATTTGTTCATGGTAAAATGAACTCATGGTGGAAGTATTTTCAAAGCTTACAAATAAGTATCAAGCAATAGCAGAGTCAACACGATTACAGGCTCTTGTAGATGATAAAAACTTCCTACCCATTTATGCCTCATCAAATGCTAAGGTTTACCCTTATCAGATTGCCTCAGCTCAATTTGCATTACGTTCAGATTACCTAAAAGGCTGTATTCTTTGTGATGAAGGCTCTTTAGGTAAAACTTACGAGGCTCTTTTGATAGCTGGACAAAAGTGGTATGAAGGGAAAGAGAATATTCTTATTGTTTTGCCTTCAAACTTAATCCCTCAATGGTTATGTAAATTAAATAAAGACTTTACGCTACCTCATATCTTTTGGAATAATACCCCTCAGATACCTGATGAAGAAGGAATTGTTATTACAACTTATGAAGTGGCTCTCAAATACTCTGACTGTATCAAAGAGCGGGACTGGGACATGGTGATTTTTGATGAGGCTGACTGTTTATCAAAACCTGATAAGCAGATGACTCAAACACTTAAGGACTCTGTAAGAGAGGCATATAAACTCCTTCTTACCCCGACTCCTATTACTATGGATATTAGGGATATTTACGGACTTATTCACTTTATTGATGAAAGCGTATTGCCTGACTCTGATGAGTTTTACAAAAGATATTTTCGCAAACCTGAAAACTATCCTGAACTTACAAGCTGGGTTTCTCAATTTTGTTTCAGAACATTGAAAGCACAGGCATGCGAATATGTCTCATTTTCAAACAGAATTCCTTTTACGGTAGACTATCCATTGATTAAGGAAGAAAAAGAACTCTATACTCTTCTCAACACTTATATTAAGTCTGAAAACAAAATTGCCTATGAAATGGATGAGTATAACTTAGCTCTAATGCTCTTCAATAAGCTCTCCTCATCTCCTCAAGCATTTACTAAAATGTTACAACCAGCGATACAAAGAACTTATGGTATTGAAAAAGCATATTTGCAGAAGATTTATGACTTAGCTTCAAGTATTCAGATAAACTCTAAAACCTTGAGCTTAGTCAAGATTATGAAACAAGTTTTTAAACACCTGAAACAATGCAAGGTAAACGAAAAAGCGATTGTGTTTGTAACAAGCAACACCACACTTGAAGTTCTTAATAATTTACTTAAAAAAGAGGGGTTCAACACACTCAAATACAAGGATAACAACAGCCTTGAGCAATTCAGGAATGATGATGAGATACAAATTCTAGTCACGACAGACGCCTCAGCGAAAGGATTAGATATTGAGTATTGCCCTGTAGTTGTGAATTATGACTTACTTTACAACTCCATTGAAATGGAACAGAGAATTTGCAGATGTCACAGACAAGGACAACAATCTGATGTACTTGTTATCAATATGTTGAGTAAAGAAAATCTTGCTGATGTACGTATGCTAGAGCTTATAAATAAACGTACTCTTCAATTCAACGGTATATTTGGGATGTCTGATGATATTGTCGGAAACTTTGATTTAAAACTTAAGGAAGTTCTACCACAGTTCAGACCACTAGCGGAAGTAGCGGTGTCTTTCAAACAGAACCTTGAAGAACATAAGACCACTAATACAGAGATTATCGAGAATACTGAGAATATTTTGTTTACAACATTTACAAAGTCTATTGCGGATAAAGTAACAGTAACTCCTAAATACATCGAGGAGCAAAAAGAACAACTCAACAATGACCTTTGGGAGCTTGTTAAATATTATTTTACCTATGAAAAACCTGATTGGTACGAAATTAACGACGACAACAGGACTTTGAAACTTATTGAAGGATATGGCAGACCATATTTATTCAGCTATAAAGAAGATAATCTCATGAGACAAAAGGCTTATGAAGGATATTCTGAATACGGCATGAGTCCTGATTTTAAACCAAGTTTTAAACGAATAACTTTTACTTCATTACTTGTAAAAGGAATATTGAAAGAGCTTGATAGTGTCGACACAACGCAAGCTATCTTGTACGTTAACTCAGGTATTGAACCTTGTGACATAGGGTTATACAATTATTCAATAACAACAAGCAAAGTCGGCTCTAATAAAATGTTTCAACATCTTTTAATAGGACAAACTCAATCAGGACGGATACTTAGTGACGTAGAGTGTAGAAAACTTCTCGCCCTTCCTGTCGTTAAAATAGAAGAAAAAGATAAGTTTTGTCACCCTGAACTTAAACTCTTTGATGACTTTGAAGAGACTGGAAAGCTTGACGATAAAGTCATTGCAAATGATATTTTAATAGACTACTTAAAGAGTAAAGAAGGCTCTATTGCTTATGAAGTAGAAAGAATAAAGTTACAGGCTGGCAGACAGAAAGCTAAACTTGAAACCAACTTGAATGACCTGAGGACAGAAGTTAAAGAGTTGAACAAACTACTCTCAAGTAAAATGACAGATAGACTGGAAGAACTTAAGGTTACTAAAAGATTGAAAGTGATTGAAAAAGAACTTAAGCAAAAAGAAGAAAACCTTTTCTTTGCACAGGCAGAAGTGGATGTTAAAACAGAAAAAGAGATAGAGGAGCTTACAAACTCGTATAACTTCAATGTGTTGACATCTTGCAAGTTCAAGTTAAGACTTCTACCTTCCTTAAATTCATGATACAATAGCCTTGTAGGGCAATTCCTTGATGGTGAAACCTTTACTCATACACGACAAATCTTCTGTTGGACAAAGGTGTAGAGAAAGGAGGTAGCCATGACAAAACAAGAAGTACTTGTAATAGTAAAAAATGTCCTAGTGGTATTAGGACATTTGATACTTACTTTTGCAAGTCTAATGTAGGGATTGGACAAGAGGTCGAAAGACCTCTCCCTACTCTTTTATTATAAACGATTTTTAATAATTTTCAACCCTTTTAGCATATTTATGTTAAAATTATTGCAAAAGGGGATATTATATGGTAGAAGATATAGCTAGAGTATCAGGTCAAAGTTTAGATATTGAAGAAGTAGAAAGAGAAAAATTAAAGTCTGTTTTCCCCCAATGTTTTAGTGAAGGAAAGTTGGATATTGATAAACTCCTCAACCTTTGCGGGGAGTATATTGATGAAGATTTTGAGAAGTATAAGTTTGAGTGGAAGGGTAAAGCTGAGTGCTACAGAATAGCTGGCAAACGCTCAACTGGTACGCTTAGACCTTGCCCTGATGAAAGTGTGAACTTTGATACTACAAAAAATATGTACATTGAAGGTGATAACCTTGAAGTATTGAAACTCTTGCAGACCTCTTACTATCGTAAGGTTAAGATGATATATATAGACCCTCCATATAATACTGGTAATGATTTTGTATATGAAGATGATTTTGCCGACCCAATGGCAAAGTACAAAGAGATTACTCAACAAACAACAAAGTCAAACCCTGAAACAATGGGAAGATATCATACAAACTGGTTGAATATGATGTATCCACGTTTGAGGCTTGCAAGTAATCTATTAAGAGACGACGGAGTGATATTCATATCGATTGATGAAAATGAGATAACAAATTTGAAAAAAGTATGCAATGAGGTATTTGGGGAAGAAAATTATATCGGCTCATTTGTATGGCGAAAAAAAGATGGTGGAGGACAAGCTAAAGAACATTTTGTTATAGAGCATGAGTTCATAGTTGTTTATCAGAAAAGTGCTAGATTTATGTGGTATAACAAAGAAGAAGAAAGAGATATATCATCTTATAATAAAGTGGATGAAAGAGGTAACTTTAAGATTACAAAACTTGCAAAATGGGGGAATACAGCTCGAAGAGAAGATAGACCTTCAATGTATTTTTCACTTACAGCACCTGATGGCACTGAGGCATTCCCAATAGCACCTGACGGTAATGATGGAAGGTGGAGAGTAGGTAGGGATAGAATGCAAGAGTTACTCTTAAATGAACTTATACATTGGGAAAACAAAGACAGTAAGTGGATACCTTATGAAAAAGAGTATTTTGCTAACCAAGTTAAAGTTATCAAACAAAGAAGTATTTTATATGATGTTGCTAATACAGGCGACGGCTCTAATATACTAACAGGTTTATTTTCTCGTAAAGATATGTTTGAAAATCCTAAACCACTTGAACTGATTAAGGTATTTTTAGAGGCAACAACAAAAGGTAACGACATAGTTCTCGACTTCTTCTCAGGTTCAGCAACTACGGCTCATGCAGTTATGCAGTTGAACGCTGAGGATGTTGGTAATAGACAATTTATCATGGTTCAACTCCCTGAGATTTGTGATGAAAAGTCTGAGGCTTACAAAGCTGGCTACAAGAACATTTGTGAAATTGGCAAAGAACGTATACGCCGAGCAGGAGCTAAGATTGACAAAGGTGATACAGGTTTCAAAGTATTCAAACTCGACACATCTAACCTTGTAAAATGGGACTCAACCCCAACTCAGAACACGGACGAAGTTTACCAAAGAATGTCATTGTTACAAGAAACCATTAAGCCTGATAGAAACGACCTGGATGTCGTTTATGAAACAATGCTCAAACTGGGAATTCCTTTAGACTACTCAGTTACAGAAGTTGAAGTTAATGACAAAAAGGCTTATTCAATCGGAGATGATTGTCTTGTGTTGATATGCTTAGATTACGGCAAAGACGGAATAACAGCTGACGACATCAAAGCCATGTGTGACGACTACATTCCAGCCAAAATCGTAGCCTCTGAACAAGCCTTCAAAGATGATATAGCCCTCTCAAACGCTCACTACATCTTAAAAGACAGAAATGTGGAGATGAAGTTATTGTAATATGGAAACTTGTTTATTACTTATTAGTTATTTATTGGTAATTGTTATTTGGGAAATTATAAAAAAAATCTTTCATTTAACAATAGATAATTGCTCTAATTCTTTATTTAAGAAGATTAAGGAACTTTTGTTTCCAGATTTATCTTGGTATCCCGAACCTTCATTAAAGAATGAAAGAGAAAAATATGATAGTATTGACAACTTTCCAAAAGATATAAAATGGGATATTGAGTATAATGAAATATCTTTTGAAGAATTTGTTGAAGGGGAAGCTGGCTTTAAACAACATCTTACTAAATTTATACATACTGAACGAGGAAAATATGTTATATATCCAAAAGAATATGGTAATGAACAAGCTGAAACTATATTCCTTGTTAAAGACCCAAAAGAGTTCAAGCGTCAATGCCAATATATGATTAATACTTTATTAAAGCATGACCATTTTCAAAAGTATATTCAAGAATTCTATGGAATAAAACGAAAAAAGGGTGATTTATACATTGAATTTAAGGTTTATGGGAAACCTGATACATTGATTTGTAGGATACCTTCTATTAAACATATAGGACAAAAGAAAAAACTACTTAGTTACAGAATTAAACAGTTATTCTGTAAAAAATAATACCAGTTGATTACAAAATGAAGTCATCTGAACTGTACGAAATAATCGTATAGTATAAAGACATAAAAAACAAAGGACAAGCGTAGTGAAATTAAAGTTTAAAAATCAAGATTTTCAAACAGAAGCAGTAAACTCAGTTGCAGACCTATTTACAGGGCAAGAAAAGTCAAGTATGACATTTTCTATTGATGATAATGCAGGGCAAATTAGGCTACTACAAAATGAGTTTGGGTTTGGAAATCGTCTCATGATTGATGATGACACGCTTATCTCTAACATGCACCAAGTTCAACGTAGACATAAACTTCCTATATCAAGAGATTTTGACTCAAAACAGTATTCAATAGAAATGGAAACAGGGACTGGAAAAACTTATGTTTACACAAAAACCATGCTTGAATTAAACAAAAGATACGGTTTCACAAAGTTCATTATCGTTGTACCTTCTATTGCAATCAGAGAAGGGGTTTACAAGTCTTTGCAGGTTACAGAAGAACATTTTAAGAACCTTTATGACTCAGTTCCTTATCGTTACTTTATTTACAACTCTTCAAAACTCTCAGATGTTAGAACTTTTGCAACTTCAAACAACATTGAAATAATGATTATAAACATTGACGCCTTCAAGAAGGCTGAAAATATCATTAACCAAGAGCAAGATAAACTCAACGGCGAAACAGCTATGAGATATATTCAGGATACCAATCCTATTGTAATAATAGATGAGCCTCAGTCCGTAGATAATACCCCAAAAGCTAAAGAGGCAATTCAATCACTTAATCCATTGTGTGTTCTAAGATATAGTGCAACTCACAGAGAAAAAATTAACCTTCTCTATCGTCTAACCCCTGTTGACGCTTATCAAATGGGATTGGTTAAGCAGATTTGTGTGTCATCAAATTCTGTAGCCAATGACTTCAACAAACCTTACATATACTTGAAATCAGTCTCTAACCAAAACGGTTTTACCGCTAAAATTGAAATGGATATACAAGGCAAAGACGGCAAGGTAGAAAGAACTACAAAGACCGTTAAAGCTGGAGATGACCTCTATGTATTATCAGGTAAAAGAGACTTATATCAGGATTATGTTATTGAGGGGATTGACTGTACAAAAGGTTTTGAGTGCATTGAGTTTTCAAACTCTGATACCGTCCAACTGGGTAAGGCAATAGGTAGTATTGACGAGAACATTATGAAAAAAGCTCAGATTTACCGTACTGTAGAGGCTCACCTAGACAAAGAACTTAGATACTATGAGAAAGGAATTAAAGTACTTTCATTGTTCTTTATTGATGAGGTAAAGAAATACCGAACAGAAACAGGCGAAAAAGGTATATATGCACAGATGTTTGAAGAGTGTTACAATGAACTCATTAACAAACCTAAGTATGCAGAGCTTAAAGACAGGTTTAATCCTGATATTGAAAAAGCACACAACGGCTACTTCTCACAGGATAAAAAAGGTATTTACAAAAATACAAAAGGCGATACTTTAGCTGATGACGACACTTACAACACAATCATGAAAGATAAAGAATACTTACTCTCTTTTGATTGCCCTATGAGATTTATCTTCTCACATTCAGCCTTGAAAGAGGGGTGGGATAATCCTAATGTATTCCAAGTTTGTACATTGATTGAGCAGAAATCAACTTTTACATGCAGGCAGAAAGTCGGAAGAGGTTTAAGACTTTGCGTAAACCAAGACGGTGAGCGGATTGAAGATAGAAATATCAACATACTTCATGTTATGGCAAACGAGAGTTTCTCTGAATTCGCTGAAACCTTGCAGAAAGAGATTGAACAAGAAACAGGCTTGAAGTTCGGTACACTTCAACTAAGTGCTTTAATGGACTTAACTTATGAAGAAAAGACAGAAGTTGAACACACAATGAACGAGTCGGACGCTTTTGATGTGTTTGATACTTTGATTAAGAATGATGTTATTGACTTTGACGGAACAGTTAAAGATGAAGGTAAGTTAGAAGAACTCGACTTACCTGAGATTGCAGAACCTCTAAAGAATGAAGTCAAAAAAATGGTTAAGGAAGCTAAGCCTTTGACTTTTGAGACTTTAAAAGAAGTTAAATGTGTTGAAACCGTTATCGAAGAAAAAACAATCTCCCACGAGCAAGCTACTGAAATTATGGAAGAGTTAAAAGAATACAAGGTTGTATCTAAAGAAGGAAAAATCAAGGATACAATGAAAGCTCAGCTTGCCTCAGGTAAGTTAGACCTAGTAAAACGCTGGGGAGACGCAAAGGCAAGAGCCATTGTTCAGGCTCTTGAAAAAGCTGATAACAGACCTGTCATCCGAGACGCTTCAAAAGAAGTTACAGTTAGATTGAAAAAACAAGCAATCTTGTCTCCTGAATTTAGAGATTTATGGGATAAAATCAAACAAAAAACTACTTACAGAGTTGATTTTAATATTAATGAACTTGTTAGTAAGTGTGTTAAAGAGTTAAAGGACATGGACGCAATTCCTAAAGCAAGATTAGTCTCTAAAACAGCAGATATAGAAATTGAAAACGCTGGAGTATATCATACAGAGAAACATCTTAAAACTCAGGATTTAACAGAGACTTATGAAACATTGCCTGATATTATTAGACTAATCTCAACAGAAACTCTATTGAAACGCTCTACAATTATCAGAATTATAGAAGAGAGTGGACGTATACAAGACTTTTTAAACAATCCTCAAGGATTTTATGAAAAAGCTCTTGAAATTATCTCAAGAAACAGGCACTCGCTTGCTATTGACGGTATTAAGTATGTAAAACTTGCAGGAGAAGAATATTATGTTCAGGAGATATTTGACTCCTCAGAACTAATAGCAAATTTAGATAAGAATGCCGTTTCAGTAAATCATAGCGTGTATGATTATCTAATCTATGATAGTGGAGTTGAGAGCAGATTTGCAGAGAGTTTAGACCAAGACCCTGATGTTAAGATGTTTTTCAAGATACCTTCAAGGTTTAAGATTGAAACTCCAATCGGCTCATACAATCCTGATTGGGCAGTATTTATGGAAAAAGACGGAGAACAAAAACTCTATTTTGTTCTTGAAAGCAAAGGTACAACAAGCCTATTTGACTTAAGAAGTCCAGAACAACTTAAAATACATTGTGGCAAACAACACTTCAATGCTCTTGATGTGAACTTCCCAGCAGAACCTGTAAAGGATTGGAAAGAGTTTAAGACAACAATGTAATCAAAAAAGAGTAGTCCTTGATTGACTACTCACTTATACACAAACGAATTGAGAAACAACTCAATCATAATTCGAAATTTTGAAGGGTCTCTTCTATATTATCCTGAGTAATACCAATGTATTTAAGGGTAATTGATGGACTGGAATGATTAAGTAAATCTTGAAGTATAGCAACATCATGAAATGTTTGATAATGATGATATGAAAATGTCTTACGTAGAGTATGACTTCCTATATGGTCTTGAATTCCAGCCTTACGACATGCTTGATTTATAATCATATAAGCCATAACCCTTGAAATTGGTTTATTTTCACCATTACGACTTTGGAAGAGATAATCATTATCATGCTTATTTAAAGTATACTCCTCAATCAGAACTTGAAGCTTGCCTCTAAGGGGAAATCTTTTGAGTTTACCTGTTTTTTGTTCTCTAACTTCAAGATGTGATTTGTCTCTTATATCAACCACCTTCAACTTAAGCAAATCAGAGACTCTTAGAGCGGAGTTTATACCTAAACAAAATAAAAGTAAATCTCTAGTTCCACTCAATCTAAGAATAGATTTAACCTCTTCAATTTTGTTCTTGTCTCTTATTGGTTGTACGAATTCCATGAGTACCTCTTTTTAACATTATGTTAAATTGAATTTACATATTCAAAACAGTATGTTAAATTCAACTATAGTTTAATTACTGAATATTGCTTATTACCTTTTACTGGTGGTCTTTTTGACGATTTGAACCAATTTAACACAATAGATATTGTGTTAAGTTGAGGTCTTAGGAGATATCCCCTAAGCAACCTCAAATTTTGTGTAACTAGAGACTTTTAATAATGCTTTGTAGAGTTCAGCATATTTAGTCTTAAGAGTCTTTGTATCAATATTGTTTCTTGTAATCTCTTTTAGAGTAAAGGTGAAAGCCCCTACTTTTAATTCTGTAACATTAGCCTCATTCATTACTTCTTTAACTTCTTTTGCTTTTTCTTCCCTGAGTTCTTTCAATTCAGCTATCTTAGCGTCAAGTGACTTGATAACCTTTGCGTTGTTTTCTAAGTTGATGTTTGTTGTGATAACTTTTGTCATGTTGTTTCCCCTTTTCGTTTACTGTCTACTCTTACATGATGTCATGATATAGTGACATTGTCAACTAATTGAGTAGATTGTCAACACAATTTGTTACAATATGGTGACAATAGCTAAAAATAATGATATTATCTAAATATGGAAAATGAGAAAACTGAAATTACCTCAGGTAAGTATCAAGTACCTGAGGAGTTAAAAGAACAAGCTAGAACCTTTATTAAGAACTTTATGAGAGAGCATAATGTGAATGCCTCGCAGTTAGCAAGCAGGTTGAAAGCACTTGACCCAAAACGCTCAGACTCAAGAACTAATATTTTAAACAAGCTGGCAAGAGCCTCGTTTCAATTAACCGAAGTAATGCAAATTGTTGACTTATTTGGATATGAATTAAAAATAGTCACTAAAGACCCGATAGAGGGGGTAGGAAATAATAAAGAGTAAGCCTTAATAAATGGCTCACAGAAATTTTTGGATTTTCTGAAAACTTTTACCTACTAACATCCTAGAATTAGAATAAATCTCTTCTTTTATTAACTCCTTCTGTATCCATTGTCATACCAGACTCTTTCATCATGTTTACGTATTTAATGATATGAGGAATTAAGCACAAATCGACACCATAGTTAAGTAATGCTGTCCTTAGTTCTTTTTCAGGGGTAGCTATATTGTTTGAAGCTCGTATCTTATCTTGAAATAAATCTATAAACATTGTACTTGGTAACTCTAGAGCATTTGCTAACTTAACAAAGTTAATTAAAGTTGGAACTCTTCCTTTGAAATTTTCAAGGTCTGAAATGACCCCAACACTAACTCCAGCTTTTTCTGATAATTCAGCTACAGATAACTTCATATCTGTGCGAGCCATTTTTACCATTTTACCAATACCAATGAGTATTCCGTCGAAATTAACCTCAGTCATAATATCTCCTTTTTCTGAATTATAACACAAACATTATTCGATAAAAATAATATATTCGACAGGTGTTGACAAATATTTATTTTTGCCTTAAAAATATAATATATTCGATAAATCGAATAAAGAGTGTAAAAAAAGGAGATTTAAATGACAAACGTAAATTATGTAGCAGCAGATGAAGGCAAACAAGAACCCATAGATTTAATGTCTATTCCTGAATTATGCCTAAAACATGGTTATGACTACAATTACCTTTACAAATGGTCGATTATTAAAGGGGTTATACCTGTATATTACAGAGGAGCTTGGAAACTTAGTGAAAGTGAAGTCCAAGAGTTTAGCAGGATACAGAAAGAACAAAAACTGGCTAAGATTAGAAGAAGGGTAGGTAATAACTAATGGCTGGAGCAAGTAAAAAATCTTATAGACACAAGAACGGCAAACAAGTTTCATACTATACCGCTACCTATCGTGATATGTACGGAAAACAACATACTGACGGAAGGTTTAAAACAAAATCAGAGGCACTTAAACACGGATTGAAACTAGAAGAAAGTTCTCCAGATATTACAGATATAACATTTGAACAGGTATTCAAGTGCTACATTAACATAGCGTTACCTAAGTATTCGCATACTACACGGGCAACTTATAAACTGTACTTAGAGAAACATTTTAGTAAGTTATACCCCCTTAAATACGACAAGGTAAGTTCAATAGCATTACAGAAATTCATTGACGATATAGAACAAGACTATACCCCATTTGTAGCTCAATTATGCTTGAAAATAGCAAGAGCAGTATGTAATTTTGCAATTAAACACAAGCTCATAAAAGAGAATAAGTTTATTGCTGTTGACAATGTCGTCGTATCTCCACAGGATAAGCACCATTTGACCGAAGCTCAGGAAAGAGAAATATTAAAAGGTTGTGAAGAACTATACCCCAAATATTATGCTATGCTCTACACCTTAATGAGGACAGGAATGCGTATAGGTGAGTTGTTAGCTCTTGAAGTTACAGACATCAATTACAACAATAAGAGTATAAGAGTAAATAAGCAATTCACAAAAGGGAAATTCAAAGACGGTACAAAGAACAGAGCAAAAAAAGTATCAGTACTTGAAAGAGATGTGTATTTAACTGATGATATTATTGAAGTTTTAAAAAGACATATCAAATCTCTATCCGAAGATACAAAGCTCTTGTTCCCTAGTCAAGTTAATGGCTACATAAATGTAGATAACTTTAGAAGAAGAGTTTGGCAACCATTGTTGGTCTATGCAGAAATAAGTGACCGAGTAAGAATTCACGACCTAAGAGGTTCTTACGCAGATATTGCAGACACCAAAGGAGCAAGTATCAAGTTCATACAAAACCAACTCGGACACACTAAGGCTCAGACAACACTAGATGTATATATGAAAACTAGTCAAGATATGATTGATGACGCATTGGAGAAAATGAATGGCATACTCAAATAATAAAATTTGTGAGCAAAATGTGAGCATAAATACTCACAAAATAAAAGACAAGAGTCTGAAACTCTTGTCTTTTATGGAGCGGGAGACGAGGCTCGAACTCGCGACATCTTCCTTGGCAAGGAAGCATTCTACCACTGAATTACCCCCGCATTGGGTACTCTTTTATTATACATGGACAATTTTTTTTTGCAAGTGTTTTTTTTCTTTTTTTATAAATTTTTTTTGATTTTTGGATAAATGCTTAAAATATCGCTTTTTTACTTATTGTTTTGACGTAAAATCCGGCGTTTTGTATTTCTAATACAACTCCTTGATATTGGCATTTTCTCCGGCATGCTCATAATTTAATACACACTAAGAAACATGATTTATCATGCAATGGCTTCGCTTTTTTCTTCCTGCGCGTCGAGCGATTTGATTGTAACATCCAGACGCCCGCTGAATTTTGATTTCAGTGTGTTTACAAGTTCGTTCGATGAATTTACCCAGAACATGGAGGCCGTTAAAATTTTCACGTCCCCGCTGTCATCTTTTAATTTTAGCATCAACGGGTCTGAGCCGGCATGCCCGCATAAAAGATTTTTCATGTAAACCAGTTCTTCAAATTTGAAATCATCCTGAATCTCAATTGTAAAAATGTTTGAGTTGTCTACAGGCTTTGCTGAATCAATTAGAAGCACCGGTGCCTCATCATCCCCGCGCCGGCTGACTTTTCCTGAAATTATTACTCGCTGTTCCGTTTCAAGATAGCTTCCGTATTCCTGAATTTGTCGGTTAAAACAGATTACATCAATTTTTCCGCTCAAATCTTCGACCGTCACAAATTTAATGAATTTCGTCGGGTCTTTTTTTGTCGGAATCTGTCTTGCTGCCGTTATAAGCCCGCAAATAGTTACAACTTTGTCGTTTGGAAGTTCCGGAATCTCTGAAATTTTGTGCGTCATTAAAAATGGCAGCTTGTCCCTGATTGTTGAAAGCGGATGGCTTGTTACGTAAAATCCGAGAAATTCTTTTTCAAACAGCTGGATGTCGCGCTGGCTGTATTCTTCGTCACTTCCTGCAAGTTTGAATTTCGCTTCTTCAATTTCCGCTGAATCCCCGAGCAAATCAAACAGGCTTCCCTGGCCGCTTTCTTTGGCTTTTGCTTCTTTTGAGGCTGTTGCCGTAATGTAATCCATGTTATCCATCAGCTGTTTACGGCTTTTTTCAATGCTCGCGAACGCGCCGGCTTTGATTAGGCCTTCAAGAGTTTTCTTGTTTGAACATTTTGAATCAAGGCGTTTGCAGTAGTCATAAATCGATTTGAAGGGCCCGTTTTCTTTGCGTTCTTTGATAATTTCTTCAATTACGGCTTCTCCGACCTGTTTGATTGAGGCAAGCCCGAAACGGATGTTTTTGCCGTCAGGCGTAAACGTTGCCATTGAGTGGTTTATATCAGGCGGAAGAACTTTTATTCCTTTTTTCAGGGCTTCTTCTATATAAAGCTGTGTTTTTTCCTGATCGCTTGATACGCTTGAAAGAAGTGCTGATAAATATTCTACAGGATAGTGGCATTTTAAATACGCAGTCTGGTATGCAACAAACGCATACGCTGCAGAGTGCGACCGGTTAAAACAGTATGATGCGAATGCCAGAATCTGGTTGAACAAAGCTTCCGCATCTTTAGAGGTCATGCCATGCTGGGCTGAGCGTTCGATGAATTTGCTTTTCTGTTTTTCCATCTCATCGACTTTTTTCTTACCCATCATACGGCGAACCATGTCCGCTTGTCCGAGCGAATAATCCGCAAGAGTCTGGAACACCTGCATGATTTGTTCCTGATAAACAATTGTTCCGTATGTGTCTTTCAATACAGGTTCAAGAAGCGGGTGCGCGTATGTGATTGCCTGACGGCCATGTTTTCTTTCAACGAAGTCCGTAACCATGCCGGAATCCAGCGGACCCGGTCGGAAAAGTGCAACAAGCGCGCCTAAATCTTCAAAAACGTCAGGTTTCAATCTTTTAACAAGGTTTTTCATACCCTGCGATTCCAGCTGGAAAACACCGTCTGTGTCGCCTGTCATCAGCATATCATAAACCGGTTTGTCGTCGAGCGGAATGTCATTGATTTTAAGTTCAATTCCCTGCTGTTCTTTAATCAAATCGACTGTTTTGTAAATTGTTGTAAGGTTTCGAAGTCCCAGAAAGTCCATTTTCAAAAGGCTTAAGACTTCTGTAACGTCATGCGGCGGATAACCTGTTTGAACAATGCCGTCCTTTGAAGGCTGAACCGGAAGAATATGGTCAAGCGGTTCCGGCGCAATAATGACGCCTGCGGCGTGTGTGCCGGTGTTGTTTTTAATCCCTTCAATTCCGATTGCAAGATCAACAATCTTTTTAACGCCGACAGTTTTGCCTTCCATAGGGTCTCCTGCCGGAAGCTGTTCATCTTTGTCATAAAGCGCTTTCAGTTCTGACCCGTCAACCTGCATTGCATCTTTAAGCGTTTTTGCTTTAGGGTTGGTGGCTTGCGCAATTTCAATTGCTGGTTCTATTAAACTTGCAAGTTTGTTGCTTTCTGAAAAAGGAACTTTGAGGATTCGACAAATCCCTTTCAAAGCTGCTTTTGCCGCATAAGTACCGAATGTGATAATCTGGCAGACTTTGTCTTCGCCGTATTTTTTCGTAACGTAATCGATAACCTCGCCGCGTCGTTCAATGCAGAAGTCAATATCAATATCGGGCATGGTGAAACGTTCGGGGTTCAAAAATCTTTCGAACAACAGTTTATGTTCAATCGGGTCAAGGTCTGTAATTCCAAGCGTGTAGGCAACAACCGAACCTGCAGCCGAGCCGCGGCCGGGTCCAACCGGAATCCCGTTGGTTTTTGCGTAATGTATGAAGTCCCATGTAATCAAAAAGTATGCGGCAAATCCCATCTGATTGATAACGCCGAGTTCGTAGTCAATACGTTCTTTCAAATCTTTAGAAATTTCGCCGTAGCGCATTTTTGCGCCTTCATAAACAAGGTGCTCCAGATAGGTTTCGATATTGTATCCTTCGGGAACGTTGTAATCAGGAAGCGGGCTTTTTCCGAGTTCAAGTATTAAGTGGCATTTTTCGGCGATTTCAACCGTGTTTTTAATACATTCATCAAATGTTTCAGAATCCATCCATTTGAAGGCATCTCTAAGCTGTTCTGCGGTTTTTACGTAGAATTCGTTGCCCGGGAAGTGAAAGCGATTCGGGTCATCCTTGTCGCTGTTGGTTTGCATGCAAAGAAGAGTGTCATGCATATCGGCGTCTTCTTTACGCAAATAATGTGAGTCGTTTGTGATGACCATTTTTATAGAAAGTTCTTTTGCTAGTTTTATAAGTTCCGGATTTGTGCGTTTTTGTTCGTCGATTCCGTGGTCTTGAAGTTCTATGTAATAGTCTTCGCCGAATAAATCTTTGTATTTTTGAGCGCATGCTTTTGCGGCTTCGTAATCGTTTTTCAAAAGCATTTGAAGAACTTCGCCCCCGAGGCATGCGGAAAGACAGATTACACCCTCACTATGTTCTTTTAGCAACTCGAAATTTATACGCGGGTGGACATATCGGCCTTTGCACCATGCAACTGATGTCAGCTTAATCAGGTTTTGATAGCCTTCTTTGTTTTTTGCAAGCAAAACAAGGTGATAGCAGGGGTTGTGGAGCTTGTTTCTTTCTTCCAAATCCCCGTCATGCACGTAGAATTCACAGCCGACAATCGGTTTTACGCCGTTTTCTTTTGCTGTTGTGTAAAGTTCCATATCGCCGTACATTACGCCATGGTCTGTCAGGGCAACTGCCGGCATGCCGTTTTCTTTGGCAAAATTTACAAGGTCGTTAATACGGATTGCTCCGTCTAATAGTGAATATTCACTGTGTATATGTAATGGTACGTATGGTTGTGCGCTCATAATTTTATGGTAGCACACACCAAATGGAAAAACACTTTTTGTAAATTTTTATTATTGATAGTTTGCGAGCGTATCGTCAAGAGTGGAAATCATGCGTTCTCTAAAGCTTTTCGGAGAAACTACCTGGCAGGATACGTCGTAACGCATTAATCTTTTTATGAGAACGTCAAAATTTTCATTGTTGTTGACAATTGTAAGCCATCCGTCTTCATCGATTTTGCCGTCTGTTGTTTCCCATTCTCTGAGTCGGTATGCTTTTGCAAGATTGTTGCGGATTTTGTAGACGACTGTCATCGGAACTTCACGTCCGCCTGAGATTACTGGCATTTGTTTGATACTTGTTATTGCATCGACAGGAACATCGAAAATCTGGCGGCTCAAGTGATTGAATACTGATAAATATGCCTTTTTGTTGATGTAGGTGATTTCTCTTGGGTGGCATATAACTTTGTATTCTTTTCTGTCCAGAGTGAAGCTTATTTCCAGTTTCTGGTTTTCAAAGCAGTATGTTTCGCATTTTTCTATTATGTCTCTGTATTTTACAAAATACTCACTGCGGCGAATATTGTTTTTGTCATTTGCGCTGTAAAGCATTTCTCTGGAGGCACTTGTCAGGCGCATTTCAATATCGTTTATGAATGAGTCGTATAATTCTTTTTGCTTGAAATTTGTGAGAATTAATCCCGAACTTTTCATAAGCTGCAGAACTTTTATGTCATTTTTGTCAAGGTTAAGCGAGAAAAATGAGTTTTGTAGGTGATAAACATTTTTTGATTTGTAAATGTTTATCCCGAAAATCTTCAAGGTGTTCAGATACTTGTTAAGTATGACGGGTGCAGCCGCATTCGGACTGTTTTCATCCGTTGAGAAAATGTCGATTATTTCGTTGTAGTGCGCGGTGCCCTTTGATAAGAGTTTTAGCATTTCAAAGATTTTTAAACATGCTTCGTTATATTTTTCACTTAATTTTTTCATGACTTATATTCCGCTCTCATTTTTTTCAAAGTTGTAATAATTTCTTGTCTGAAATCTTCGGGAGCAATAACCGTACATGCGCTTCCGAAAGATAAAATTCTTTGTTTCAGTGCGAATTTATTTGAAGATTTTGCCTCAAGAAGAGATTTGTTGTTGTCTGTTTTTAGAATCTTTTCGTTATCTTTTAGCTGAAGCTCCCTGTAATCCGCTCTAACTTCAAATCTTACCGTTATTTCTTCGATTTCAATATTAGTTGTCTTGTTCGGTTTGATTTGTTCAATGCCGATGATTCTTGCAACAAGAAGATATGAAGCCTGACTGTAATCGAGGCTTGTGCCGTACAAATATAATTTTCCGTTTTCAAAACCCATTTTTTCACAAATGATTTCCAAATTGGTTTTGCCGGACCTTGGCGAATTGTAGTTTAAAACAATTTGCTGATTGTTTTTGCAACAGTTTAGCAAATCTTCAAGTAAATTCGTGTCCATTCCGGAAAGAACTGATGTCTTTTCAATCAGATTCTGCAACTCTTCGTTCTTTGTGTTTGAGGCAATTTTTCTGAGGAATTTTTCAAGTATTACAAGTTCATAAATCGATACGGTTTTTATTATTGTTTTGTAAACTTTTGATATTGTCTTGATTTGTTCAGGCGAAATTGAAAGTTCAAACGGGTGCGATACAAGAATGAATTTAGAGCCTTCGGCTCTTTTGGTTTTTGTGATGACGCATCCTGCGCGTTTTAGTGAATTAATATACACGCGTGCGGTATCAATTGAGATTTTTTCATTAATGAAGTCGTGTTTTTCAAAGTAATCTATAATGTCCTGATAGGAGCGCGGGGCTTCAAGAAGAAGTGAAAATATCAGCAAAGTTTTGAATGCCGTAAAAGACATAAGATTATATGTTATCTTGTTATTTTTTATAAATTCTTTCATATAAATACCGATTTTATATTTTAATTCTTAATTTTAATACAAACAAATTAGAAATTCCAATCTTAATAGCATGATTATACTATAAAAATAAATTCTCTTCTAATTTTAAATTGTCAATTAAAATTTGTCACAAAATTTACGTAATTTCATTAAGATTTCTTCATTAAGATTTAAGAACTTGAATTTTTCCGCATAAAAACTAGGGGCATGGTCAATTGTAAAATTTAATTAATTTTTTTTCGCTTGTCAAACATTTAACTTAAAGTTACATTATAAAAGTGGACAGGACAAAAGTTCACAAAAAGAATTTAATATTAATGGCTGCCGAAGGGCATTGCGGAGGAACCCCGGAAACGGGTCAGTGGTCAGACATAACGGATAGTAAAGAAAAAGAGGTGATGGCAAAAAAGTCCGATTGAGGTGTTAATAGAGAAAAAGATTAGGGATATTTTTTTATCCGGACGGGTTTTAAAGTTTATTATTTATTAATTTATAAAATTATAAAAAAGTTTTTTAGAGGAAATTTTGGGAATAGTTTGTTACATAATTTGTAACAGTATGTGTGATAGTTGCTTAAAGAAAAGCATGCCTGTAAAATATAATTAATGCAGGAATTGGAATCAAAAAAGATTATAGCGTTAATGTCCGGGACATCTTGTGATAGTATAGATGCCGGTCTTTGTGTTGTTAATCCGGATTTGAGCTGCAAACTTATACATGGGATTAATTACAAATATCCTGAGCATATTCAGGCAAAATTGTTTCAATTATTTAACGGCGAGGCTTCCGTAAAAGATGTTTGCCGGATGAATTTTGCGGTTGGAAAGTGTTTTGCGGATGCTGCCAATTTGATTATCTCAGAGCATGGAAAACCTGATTTTATCTCAAGCCATGGTCAGACAATCTATCATTTCCCGTTTAATGAAAAGTTAGACGGAGTTTCTTTAAAAAGCACGCTTCAGATTGGCGAAAGTTCAGTTATTGCTGCCCAAACAGGCTGTTCAGTGTATTCAAATTTCAGAGAATCAGATATTGCAAACGGCGGTGAAGGTGCACCTCTTGTGTGTTTTGCGGATGAAAAGTGGTTCAAGCCTTTCAAGAAAAATTTTTGCATACAAAATATCGGCGGGATTTCGAATGTAACAGTTGTTTCAAGAGAAAATTCAACGTTCGGTTTTGATACGGGACCGGGCAATATGATGATTGATTATTGTGTCAGAAAGTTTTTCGGCATGCCTTATGATAAGGATGGCGAAATCGCAAATTCAGGTTCTATTTCAGAAAGCTGGCTTGAATGTCTTTTGCAGGATGAATATTATTTTAAGAATCCGCCAAAAACCACGGGCCGCGAATATTTTTCTGCAGAATACACGGAAAACGCGCTTCGCTTTGCACCTCATGAGCCGAAGGATGTTATTGCAACGCTCACTGCTTTGACTGCGAAATCTATAACGCAGGCTTATGAAAGATTTGTTTACCCTTCAATTGATGTTAATGAGGTTGTTATAGGCGGAGGCGGCGCTTACAATCCGACATTAATGAAATATTTACGTCATTATTTGCCGAAACATATTGATTTGAAAACGCATGAATCATACGGGATTTCGAATAATTTTAAAGAAGTCATGGCATTTGCTCTTTTAGGTTACTGCGCTAATTACGGTATCCCGAACAATCTTCCTGAATGCACAGGTGCAAAATCTCGGGTTGTACTAGGTAAGTTGACTAATTGTTAAATTATCTTTTTGTACTAGATTAATATTTGTAACAATATTTGAAATATAAGCAAATATATTTCTTTAGAAGTTATTTGTATGGTAGTGTTGAATACGTTACCCCATTAAAATTAATTAAAGGAGAAAAAAATGAAAATTTACAACCTTGGCGTTAAAGTCGTTAAAGCAGGTATGAATTTGGATGGAACATCTAATAAAATGCTCGCAACCCAAATGGCTAATCAAGCAGCATTTGCACCTAAAGACAATTCTTTCGAAAGAAGAGTTGCATCTTATCTTGCATCAAAACAACCTTTTGATATGCCGGCTGCTGCTAAGGCAGAAAAAATTGTTCCTGAAAACAGCATTAACTATATTGCTTAATTCAATAATTTTTTAAAAGCACAAGAAATGTACCTGATTTGATCATTTGCAAGAACCGCAAATTCAGTCAGGTCATTTTTTGCGAATTCTCCGGCTAAACTGTGGAGATGAACGCCTGTTTTTGCAGCGTTGAATTCATCCAGCCCCTGCGCCATAAGACCCGCGATTATGCCGGAAAGAACATCGCCGCTTCCTGCTTTTGCAAGCGCGCTGTTTTTGGTTTTGTTATTGTATATTTGCAAATCTTTTCCGCAAACAACTGTTTCACTGGATTTTAAAACAGTTGTGCAGTTGTATTTTTGAGAAATTTCTCTTGCAAAAAATTCCATATCTTCAATTATTTTCTCAACATCAACATCCAAAAGTCTTGAGGCTTCTTTAACATGCGGGGTCAAGATTAACTTTTCGGGAAGTTCGGGATTGTTCCATTTTGCTAAAATATTCAACCCGTCAGCATCAATTACTGTTGGAATTTTAATTGCGGATTTTATCGCTTCTTTAAAAACATTTTCAGCCTTTTTGCTTGTGGAAATTCCGCACCCGATAAGAAGAACATCTGTCGTTCTTAAAAGATTTTCTATTTCTGAAAGCGGTGCAAAAACTACATTTTGAGTTTGTGCGGCAACTGCATCGATTACTCGCTCACTTGAAGCCAAAAAAACATATCCGCATCCGGCAGTCAGCGCCGAAACACTTGATAAATAAGCGGCTCCGGGCATATATTCAGAACCTGCGATATTTAAAACTCTTCCGAAAGTTCCTTTGTTGGAATTTTCATTTCGTAATGGGAGTTCATAGTCCATTTTGTCTTATAACCTCATAAGCTACAATTGCAACTGAATTTGAAAGATTCAAGCTTCTCTGTCCTTCTTTCATCGGAATTGTCAGAGCATGCTCATCTTTTACATAAATATCCGGCAAACCTCTTGTTTCAGGCCCGAAAACAATAAAATCGCCGTCCTTGAACTGTATGTCAGTGTATTTCCGCGTTGTTTTGGTCGTCAGATAATAAAATGTAGCATTTTTGTTCGCCTCCAGCAATTCCTCCATTGTGTCAACTTTGTGCAAATCAACGCTGTCCCAGTAGTCTAAGCCGGCGCGTTTTGTGTATTTGCTGGAAAGCGAAAATCCGAGTTTGCCGACCAAATACAAGGATGCTCCGGTACATGCGCAAAGTCGGGCAATATTTCCGGTGTTTTGCGGAATTTCAGGTTCATATAAAACAATATTTAATTTAGCCATAAAGAAATTATACCTTTTGTGAATTTTAAGTCAATATTAAAAGAAATCTTTAATACTTATTTCAAAATATTTTGCCAGATTATAAAGAGTTTCTACGGTCGGGAGATTTTTGCCTCTTTCGATGCAGGAAATATGTTCGCGCGACATATTTACATATTCGGCAAGTTTTTCCTGAGACAATTCTCTTTCAAGCCTTAAATGTTTAAGTTTTCTGCCAATGTCATTTCTGAGCTTTCTTATACCCATAAAATATATTGTTTCATATAATATTAACATTTCTGTAATATTAATATTGCAAAAATGTAACAAAACGCTTGTTATTTGTATATTTTTGCCTGTATAATAATTGTGTGGAAGGAGTTAAGTTATGAATAATAAAAATGAAAAGGAATTAATGAATTATTCACTTATTGAGCTATGGATTTTCGAAAAAGCCGCATTTACGCTTGCAGAGGTGCTCATAACCCTCGGCATAATAGGGATAGTCGCAGCTATGACACTGCCTGCATTGATTCAAAAAAATCAGGACAGAGAAATTATATCCAGAACAAAAAAGTTCATGCGGATATAAATAATTCACTCCTGCTTGCACAAAAAGATTATGGTGTAATCGGCGATAACGGATTATTGTTTAATGCAAATGATGATGCTCTTACTGTTGCCAAAAACTGGGCAAAATACTTCACCGGCTCAATAGTTTTTTCGTCTAAATCTCAGTCGGGATGTTCGCAGTTCTATTACGATGTAAAACATCAAAAATTACAAGCAGATACCAACAACGTAGCAACGGTATATAATGATGACATCTCACCTAAAATTATTCTCCAAAACGGTGTAATTATTACGGTTAGAACAAACCGAAGCGGTTGTGCGGAAAAAATGTATACGGGAACCCGTACTGATGCTTTAGGAAGACCTCTAAAAAATCCTGATGGTACCAACAAAACTTATACTTACAGTTCAACAATTTGTGCTAATATCTCTTTTGATGTCAACGGTGCAAAAAATCCGAATCAGTACGGAAGGGACAATTACTGGGTCTGGGTTTACAGAAACAAACTTGATCCGCGTGAACAGTCTTTAAAAAACATAATGATAGGAACGGATAAACTTGAATATCAAACTTATTCAAAAGGGCAATCCGTAAAATAAACTAAAAAAGACCGGGAATAGTCCGGTCTTTTTTTTTTATTGTAGAAATTCTTATTTATCGAACAATTTACCGCTTTCTGCAACAACGGGAATTGCTCTCACTACACAGAATATAATTGCCGCCCAGGCTAAGATAACTGCGATTTGCGGAAGATAAAATTTTGTGCAGAATTCACAATCCGGCGTGTTTACAAAAATCAAAAGGATAAATGCCAAAACTTTTGCAACCGCATAGCTTATTCTCATAAATTTTGAAGAACAAATGAATTTGCCCCATGCCGTTGATTGCATTGATTTATCTCCGAATGCGGTCATACCTTTTGATAAGGCAACGCTTCGGATGCTGTCGGTTGTGAATGCTCTTGTAACACAAATAATCGGAAAAAGAATATTCAGCCATCCCATAACTGCAAACGCAATCCAATATGATGCTTCAACAATTCTGTCGCCCATAATGTCAAGAACAGACCCGAGTTCTGAAGATTGGTTGTATTTTCTTGCAATATATCCGTCAACTCCGTCCATTGCAAATGCGATAATAGTTAAGGCTGTTGCCCACAGGTATGCTGATTTTGATTCAACAAAAAGCAGGCCAATCGCAATAAATGCAATAAAAACACGGCTTATTGAGACTATATTTGCAGTATTATTTTTGATATCCATATCCCTTAAATCCTCTTTTACTTTTTCATTCTAGATAGTGCAAAGTCTAATTCATCAAGCTTTTTGACTCTTTCGCCAAGCATGATTTTTTCGGCTTCTTCCAAAATCTGAGTAACCATAAATCCGTTATCACCGTCAGAACGTGCTTTTTTGCCGGTTTCGCAGCAGCTTACAAAGTGCTGGCATTCCAATTTCAAAGGTTCAATCTCCAAAACATCCGGTGTTGTAATGTTTTGGGAATTGCTCTGAACAAAGTTGTCGTAAACGGTCAATTTGTTTTCAGGAACCGTGTCATCAAGAATTGCTGTGGCTTTTGTTCCTCTGACAAGTAACGTTACGTGTTTTTTCGGAGTTATCCAGCTGTCTGAAATGTGTCCGATAACGCCGTCTTCAAACTGAATTCCGATATGAGTAATATCCATAATGTCGTTTTGTTCTGAAGAGCAGCCGATTGCTGAAATTACTCTGAGCGGTGTTTTTCCGGTTACATAACTAATCATTGAAACATCATGCGGCGCCAAATCCCACATTACACTGCGGTCGTTTTTGTGGAAATTAACGTTTAAGCGGTCGCTTTGCGCATAAACAATATCGCCTAAAGCGCCTTCTTCTACCATCATTTTCAAGCGGTTAACCGCCGGATGGTAAAGCAAAAGGTGGCCGACCATAAGAACAAGCCCTTTTTCATGTGCCAATTTTGACAAATCTCTTGCTTCCTGCGCAACTGTTGAAATCGGCTTTTCAACATAAACGTTTTTGCCTGCCTCAAGCATTGCTTTGACTATTTTAAAGTGAGTATGGCTCGGGGTTACGACAGCGACGCCAGTGATTTCTTTGTTGTTTATGATTTCGTTTAAGTCGCTTGTAACTTTTACGCCGGGATAAAGTTCCTGAACTTTTTTGCGGTTTTCTTCATCAATATCGCAGACTGTATCAAGTACATTTAAGTTATAAAAGTTGCGGACAATGTTTCTGCCCCACATCCCGAATCCTATAACGGCTATTCTTTGTTGACTCATTCTTATTCCCTTTATTTGTATTATTTTCTAATTATATTACAGTAAAAAGTTATTGCAAACATTTTACAAAGTTTTACTGATTTTGAGCGTTTCTGTAATGATCTACACGAAGCTGGTGCATCTGTTCGCAGCGTTCAAGGAAAAGTTCTTTGTCTTCTGCCGCAAAACATGATGACAATTTTTCCAGAAGCGGCATCGGAAAATCAGAAAACCTTGCCATACCCTCTAAAGTTTCATCGTTCAGAGGATATAAATTCCTGAAATTTTTATGATAAATCAGTTTTGTTTCGTTAACGCATTTGTCTTCGTTGCTGTAAGTTTTTTCGCCAAGCTTGTAGGTTGTATAATTAGTGTCAAAAAATACTCCGCGGCGTTTTTTCATCAAAATCCGGATTATAAAATCCAAATCGGACATGAGTTTGAATTTTTCATCAAAGTATTTTTCTTCTTCAATCATTGAGCGCTTGAAAATCATCCCCTGCCTTGCGCATGGCATTACCTGAAAAGCGTTGTACATTGCCGGCATAAATAGGAAGGTATAATTTTCAGGATGCCTGCAGTATGCGGGAGAAAATGTAAAATCCGCACCTTCTGCCTCTAAAATGTTAACCGCATCATAAATCGCTGTTATATCATGATAAAAGTCATCACAGCTTATAAACGCAATATATTTACCTTTGGCGCGCATAACGCCTTTGTTCAGGGCATGGAATTTTCCGGTGTCGCGCTCTGTGTAAAAATTTATATAGCCTTTGTTTTTGTAATCTTTTAAAAGTTCAACGGTTTCATCACTTGAAGCCCCGTCGATTACTATATGCTCAATTCTGGGGTATGTCTGGAGTTCCAGAAGGCTCACCAGAAGATTGAACTCATCTGCATGGTCATTTTCGACTATATTGTATGTTGGTGTAATTATGCTTACCAGCGGATCCATAAAATTCCTCTCATTATCTTTAATATACCATAACTTATTGTTGTTTCCCAATTGTTACGAGTTGTAAAATTTTACTGTTAAAACCCACAAAAATTCCCGTTATGAGTAATAATATATCAGAGGTTTTTTAGTGTTATAACGAGGTAAAGGAGTGTCTTTATGAGTGTTGATTCTTTTATTGTCTCTCCGTCGTCGGCAGGTGTCGGGTCTGCTGTTTTGGGAATTGGTGCCGGGTATGTTTTTGCACCGAGAAAGTATTCGCTTGAAAGGCTTTTGATGCAGAATACCAAATCTTTTGAAAGAAATTTTTCGCCTGAAAAAATGAAGACAGCATCGGTGTTGGAAAAAGTTTCGGTTGCGAATATCCACGATGCTTCAAGAGTATACGCCGGAGCTGGTTCTAAAATTCTGAAAGATGAAGTTGTTCCGAATGCAAAACTCTGGCATGAGATGGTGAAAAGCGTTGAGGTAGAAGACAAGTTTGTGAAAGCAGTCACTCAGAGTAAAGAAGCGTATCTTGAGGCTTTGCAAAAAGAAAAGTACATTGATTTGAGAACGAAACTCCGTGCAGCGCAGGCGAATGCGCTCAAAAATCCAAAAAACGCACATCTTAATGCTGAAATGAAGGCTGCCGCAAATGATTTTGCAAGGGCGCAGATTGCACTGGAAGCTCCGGCAAAGCTTTATCGTGATTCGGTGGCGTCATTGCGTATTGCAAGAGAAAACGCTATTCGAAAACTTCCTGACAAAGGCCGCTCAATCAATGCGCAGTGGGATAAAGTGAAACATGCGCTTTCGGAAAGAGCAAATGTCATGTATGAAAAACTTGCAACGCTTTCAAAAGATAAAAAATTGAATAAGGATTACACCGCAATCAAAAAATACATTCCGAAAGCGCGCACAACTTCAGCAATTTTTGGCGGAATTCTCGCCGGAATCACAGGCTTAATTGCAGGCGTGTATGCTTATTCTTATCAAAAGCATTCATAATCAATATTTGTTATAAATTGCTCTGATTATTTGTTCTTCTGCGGCTTTTTTCTCAGATGGAGCGGATTTTGCATCGTTAATCATGATGTCAAATGCCACGAGGTTTCCGTTTCTGGTTTTAATATAGCCGCAGATTGAACTTACATCACTTAAAGTTCCGGTTTTTACGCGGATAATATCTTTAAAATAAAGCATTCTGTTTTGCAGAGTGCCTTCTCCTGCCGTCGGGAAAAGTTTTATGTAATCATCAAATCCTTCTTTTTTTGTCTGCAAAACAAGAAAGTCGGTCATAAAATCTGCTGTCATAAGATTGTTTTTTGAAACACCGCTGCCGTCAACGATTTTTATATCATCTCTTTTTAAACCGTTTTTCTTGCAGTATTCATCAAACATTTTCAGCGAATTTTTCAACGCGCCCGTGTTATTCACATACTTTCCGCCTGCAACTTTAAAAAGAGTTTCAGCCGCCATGTTATTGCTGTTTTTGAAAATGTCTTTGAGGGTTCCGGAAATCGGATGTTTGATCTCATCAACAAGATAAATATTCGCTGACGGAGTTTTCCGCTGAATGAATTGACCGTAATACTCGATTTTGGCAGAACGGATTGCTTCGTCCAGTTTTATAAAGAAATAACGTTTTGGAGAATTCACGGGGATTATATAAGAGGCTCTTTCTTTAATTGTTCCGCTCACGTTGATTATGTCGGGCGAAATATGGTTGCTGCGTGAAAGTTCAATGCTGTTTTCGTTTCCGCTTGTCACCATATTCATAAATGTAACCGGATAAAATGTTGTCAATTTGATATTAGCGGGAGCCCCTTTTGAACTCGGGTCAATCACTGCTGTCAAAAGGTTTCTGTCAATATTGTAAGAGCTGAATTTCGGCATCAAAGGATTCAAATCATCATCCCACTGCCAGCCTTCGCCCCATTCAACGCTGTCCATAACATAATCATCTATGTAAAAGGCTTTCGGCTCAATAATATTCTTTTCTTTAGCGGTTTTCATCAAGTCTGATAAGTTGCCTTTTGTAAAACCCGGATCAGCGCTGAGTTTTAATTGAAGTTCGTTGTTTGTTGTTTTATAAAGCGTGGTTACAAATTCAAAATCTTTCCCTAAAGTATCAAGAGCAACCGTTGCAGTGATAACTTTCTGCGTGGATGCGGGATTTATAGGAAGGTTTTGGTTGTGTGAAAATAACACCTTTCCGCCGGATGTATTCTTAACGGAAATTGCAATGGCATTTTTATTTATTCCGATGCCTGATAATGCACTGTTAATATCAGGAGTTTTGGCTTGTGCCGCAAGAGCCGTCACACCCGTTAGAACAAGCAGTGTTATTAACAGTTTTTTCATAAGTTTTTACCTCGTATTTTTCCTTTATGTCGTTTAGAATCGGGCATTGTTTTCTGTAGTTTTCCATTTCTTCAAAAGAAATTCTGCAGTTCATCAGCCCTTCTTTCTGGTTTTTAATTTCAGCGATGGTTTCTCCAAGATAATTGATAATTCTTGAATGCCCGATGTTCCAATTTGCTAAATCAATCGGGCCGCACTGTGTGAGCGCAACCATAAACGCCTGATTTTCTATTGCGCGGGCTTTTGTCAAAACTTCCCATGGAATCGGTTTTGCCGCTCCCCATGCTGCAGCATTAATCAGAAGCTTTACATCTTTTTTGCGGTATTCTCTGAAGATTTCCGGAAATCTTATATCATAGCAAATTGTAAGTCCGGTCTTAATCCCGTCAATATCGACAATTACGCCCCTGTCGCCCGGGGTTATGTAAGTTCCCTCATTGCATCCGCAATATGAATAAAGATGGTTTTTGTCATATAACGCAATCAAATCGCCTTCGCGGTTGAACACCGGACAGCTGTTATACAGTCTGCCGTCATCAGCCTGTCTTATAAAACTCCCGCCGATAATATACATGTGGTATTTTTTTGCGAGTTTGGATAAAAATTTTATAACACCGCTGTTATTTATGTTCTCGGCACTTTTGGCAAATTCTTCGCAATCCCATCCGACAGTCCAAACTTCGGGAAGAATCAAAATATCGGTTCCTGCCTCAAGATTTTGACTGACGAGCGTGTAAACCTTTTCAAGATTTGCCTGTTTGTTTCCTGTCACGGAATTCATTTGAAGCGCGGATAATTTAAGTCCAGATTTAGTTTCCATGGGATTTCACCTTTAACCTCTTCGAAAATTTGCGGAGCGTTTTTCTCCAAATCCAATAATGACTGCCTGATTTGTTCCTGATAAATCTTTTCATCATCGGCCGTTGTATTTTGCGGGATGTAAATCGGGTCTCCGTAAATGTTTATTATTCTTGTGAATCCTACGGGAGAAGTCAATTTATCCCAGCTTGGAAGCTTTATAAAATTATATTGCGGAGAATACCAGTGAACAGGTACAATCGGAACATTTGCCATCTGTGCAATTTTTATAATCCCGCCTTTAACTTTTTTCAAAGGTCCTCTTGGTCCGTCAACCATAATTGCAACAGATTCGCCATTTTTTAGCGCATCCAAAATCTGCATGGTTCCGCCAACCGAGCCTTTTTTGCCTGTAGAACCCCTGATTGCCTTTAAGCCGAGATTCAAAAGGCAGGTTGTTATAATATCCCCGTCAAGCGAATTGCTTACAAGAATGTTAACCTTGTATCTTTCGGGAATTCCGTAAACGCAAAATTGATTGCCGTGCCACATTGCATAAATGCATGAGCCGACATTCGGATGTCCGAAACTTTTGAGTTGTGTGAAAATTTCCTGTGTCTTTAATATCCCGTTCAAAGCGCCTGCAAAATACTTTACAGTATGCTTATTCATTAATCTAACCATACAGTTAAAATTATCACACAAATTATATTTTGGCAAGCTTCCCGTTCGAAATTTTACTGTATCCGGTGGACTTGCGCAAAAACTTTTTTGGGATATAATTTGAAAAGAGATACATTATTAAAATAGTAAAAGGGAAAATTTTATGAAATTTGCAGTAGAAAAAGAGAATGACAACATTTACAAAATAGATATTACAATTCCGGCAAAAGATGCCGCAAAAGCTTATGACGAAGCTGTTAAAAGAATCGCTCAATATGTTAACGTTGACGGATTCAGAAGAGGCAAAGCTCCGCGTGCTGTTGTTGAAAGACATGTCGGTACTGAAAGAATTAAACAGGAAGCAATCGAATCTCTTATGCCAAGAGCAATTGCGGAAGCGGTTAAAGAAAACAATCTTGATGTTATCACACAACCCTACATTACAAAATTCGATTTTACAGTAGGGCAGGATTTGACGGCTGAAGTTAAGGTTGAAACTCGTCCTGAAGTTGTGCTTGGTGCTTACAAAGATTTAAAAGTCGAAGTTGAAAGTGCTGAAGTTGCTGAAGATGCTTTTGAAAAAGCTTTGAATAATGTTTTGAATCAGTATGCAACACAGGAACTTGTTGTAGATAGAGCAACTAAAGATACTGATATTGCGGTTATTGACTTTGACGGATATGTAAACGGTGAAAAAATCGTTGGCGGCGAAGCTAAAAATTACCCGCTCGATTTGGGTAATTCAAACTTCATTCCGGGATTTGCGGAACAGATTGTCGGCAAAAATATCGGTGATGAATTTGATATCAACGTAACTTTCCCGGCAGAATATCATGACGAAAAATTGAAAGGCCAGCCGGCAGTTTTCAAAATTAAATTGAATGAAATTAAAGAAAGAAAAGTTCCTGAATTGAACGATGATTTTGCGCAAAAAGTAGGACCTTTCAAAACTGTTGATGAATTGAAAGCTGACATCCAAAAATATTTGGATACTCAAAAAGAAAATACAAACAGACAAAATTCTGAAAATGCAGTTTTTGCAAAAGTTATTGACGCAGCATCAGTTGAAATTCCCCAGGCAATGATTGACAGAGAAGCTGAATCTTTGACAAATGATTACAAACAAAGACTTCAGGCTCAAGGTTTGAACTGGGAATCTTTAGAACAGACTCAGGGTGCCGAAAGTCTTTCCGAATCAATTAAGGAAGACGCTAAAACAAGAATCAAAAACTCTCTTGTTATTGACCAAATCGCAAAAGCTGAAAATATCAAGCTTGATCCTCAGGATTTGCAGAAAAAATTCGCTCAGCTTGGTGCGGCTTACGGCATGAACCAAACTGATTTGATGAAACAATTAGGCAAAAATCCGGAAGTTCTGGCTTCACTTTCCCAGCAGGCGCTGAACGATAAAGTCAGAGATTTCCTTATGGAAAAAAATTCTGTAGAATTGGTTCCTGCTAAAAAATAATTGGAAATAAAATATAAAAATACTATAATGAAAATAAGAAAGGAAAACTAAACATGAGCTTTGTACCTGTAGTAATTGAACAATCAAGCCGCGGCGAACGTTCATTCGACATCTTTTCAAGATTGTTGAGAGAGCGAATCATCTTTTTGGGAACCCCGATTGATGATATGGTTGCAAACTTGATAGTTGCGCAATTGTTGTTATTGGACAGCGAAAATCCTGAAAAAGATATTATGCTCTACATTAACAGCCCTGGCGGAAGCGTTACGGCAGGCTTAGCGATTTATGATACAATGCAGCACATCAGATCTGATGTTTCAACAATATGTCTGGGTCAGGCTGCATCTATGGGCGCATTCCTTCTTGCTGCCGGTACAAAAGGCAAAAGAATGGCGCTTCCGCACTCAAGAGTTCTTATCCACCAGCCTCTTGGCGGCGCTCAGGGTCAGGCAACCGATATCGAAATTCAGGCTGCTGAAATTATCAGAATCAAAAAGACCTTGAATGAAATCCTTTCAAACAATACAGGCCAGTCTTTGAAGAAAATCGAAAAAGACACAGACAGAGACTATATCATGACACCTGCCGAAGCTTTGGAATACGGCATGATTGATAAAGTTATTACACGTGACGTAGTTAAGGGCTAATAAAGGAGAAAAAATGCCTAAACACGATGACAGCAGATTAAAATGTTCATTTTGCGGAAAATCTCAGGATCAGGTTAAGAAATTAATCGCAGGTCCGGAAGTTTATATCTGCGATGAATGCGTAGAACTTTGTAATGAGATTCTGGATGAAGAATTCTTTGAGGGCAAAGAAAAAAGCGAAGCCGAAACCGATTTAAAAGAAGAAAAACCGATTCCGAAACCGCATGAAATAAAAGAATATCTTGACCAGTATATAATCGGTCAGGATGATGCTAAAAAAGTTCTTGCTGTTGCGGTTTATAACCACTACAAACGCTTGAAGCATAACAAAACCGTAAACTTAAAAGAAAATGTTGAAATCCAAAAATCAAACATTCTTCTGGTCGGTCCGACCGGCAGCGGAAAAACTTTGCTTGCACAAACTCTTGCAAAAATGCTTGATGTGCCGTTTGCGGTCGCAGATGCAACTACTCTGACAGAAGCCGGTTATGTCGGTGATGATGTTGAAAATATTCTTCTCCGTCTTTATCAAAACGCTGATTTTGACAGTTCAAAAGCGGAAAAAGGTATTATCTATATTGATGAAATTGATAAAATTTCCAGAAAATCAGAAAACACATCAATTACACGTGATGTTTCAGGTGAAGGCGTTCAGCAGGCATTGCTGAAAATGATTGAAGGAACAGTTGCCCATGTGCCGCCGCAGGGTGGACGTAAACATCCCCATCAGGAATTTATTGAGATTGATACAAGCAATATTCTCTTTATTGTTGGCGGCGCGTTTGTCGGACTTGAAAAATTAATCGAAAGACGCACAAATGACGGCTCATCTGTCGGGTTCGGCGCAAAAGCTCCTGTTTCTCAGGCTGAAAAAGATGCAAATGCTGTCAAACTTCTTAAAAAACTCCAGCCTGATGATTTGGTAAAATTCGGACTTATACCTGAATTTATTGGCCGTGTTCCTATCTATGCGGTTCTTGATCAGTTGAATGAAAAAGCTTTGAAAAACATATTGACAGAGCCTAAAAACGCGGTTCTTAAACAGTACAAGTGTCTGATGGAAATGGATGGCGTTGAGTTGGAATTTGAACCTGAAGCAGTTGATTTGATTGCTCAGGAAGCAATGAAACGCAAAACCGGAGCGAGAGCACTTCGTTCAATTGTTGAAGAATTGATGTTGGATGTTATGTACGATGTTCCGACAAAGGCTAATATAGACAAGTTCGTAATCACCGCTGATATGGTCAGAAACCGCAATAAAGCTGAGTTGATAAAACTCCCGACAAAAAACGGTGAGAGCGATAAAGAAATCATAGCTTAAAACTTTAAGGGCGGATTCAAATCCGCCTTTTTTAATGCTGTGAATTTTTTATAATTGCTTAACATATTTGTCAAATGTTTATATTTGTGAAAAAATGTTTATATGGGAAATGAAAAAACATTAATTTTGATTGATGGTCATGCTCTTGCATTCAGACAATATTATGCGCTTGAGCGTACCAATATGAAAACGACCGAAGGTACTCCAAGCTGGGCTGTTTACGGCTTTTTTAAGGCGATTTTCGACTTGCTGAAAAATAAAACCTTAAATCCCGATGCGATTGCTGTTGCATTTGATGTCAGCCACCAGACCTTTCGTGTTGAAAAATATCCGGAATATAAATCCAACCGCGCAGCAATGCCGGATCCGATGAAAGTTCAGATGGGTCTTATCTATGAAGGTTTGAGGGCTTTTAACATCCCTATATATACAAAAGAAGGCTTTGAAGCGGACGATGTTATCGGTACAATTTCTAAAAAAGCTTGTGAACTCGGGCACAAAGTTCTAATCCTCACTGGCGATCAGGATGCTTTTCAACTTGTGGATGAACAGGGCTGTGTTAAAGTTATTCTCCCATCAAAAGGCGAACTTTTGGAATATGACTGGACCAAAATTCACGAAAAACTTGGCGTTTACCCGAATCAGGTAATTGATTATAAGGCTCTCAGAGGCGATACCTCAGACTGCATTCCGGGAATTAAAGGTATAGGCGAAAAAACAGCACAAAAACTTCTCGACAAATATAAAAATCTCGAAGCAATCCTTGCAGATTGTGAAAATATCCCTGAAAAAGCTCTCAGAGATAAAATCTGTAACGGGGTGGAAATTGCTAAATTGAGCCAGTACCTTGCAACCATAATTCGTGATGTTGATATTGATTTCGATTTTTCTCTTACCAATATCGAACTGCCTGATGTCAAGGCTGTGACCGAATTTTTGACAAAAATGCAATTCTATAGCTTTTTGCGCAATATCAATTCTATTCTGACATCTTTTGACCAGACGATTCGTGCTCAAGCATCAGATCAGCCTTTTGTTATTCAGCCTCAAGGCGCACAGACAAACGGCCAGCTTGCTCTTTTCAGCGAAGCTGTGCAAACTGAGATGAATAAGTTTGAATTGAAATATGAAAAAACTGAAATTAAGGATTCAGAAAGCTTAAAACTTTTATGCGACACCCTTAAAAATAGCGGCGTTTTTGCGCTGAAAGCTATTGGAGAAGTTCAAAGTGCGGTTGAAGTTAAACTCCGCGGCTTTGCGTTTGCCGTGAATGAAAACATCGCCTTTCACGAAAAACTTGAAATCAAAGATAATCCGGATGCTAAAACAAAAACTTTTTATGTGCCTGTAGGCGCAGAAGACCAGCTTGCGCCGGAGATAGTTCTTGAGGCAATAAAACCGATTATCGAAGATGAAAATATTAAAAAAATTACCTATGATGCAAAAATAGAGTACAATGTTTTCAGGGCGCTGGATATTCAGCTAAACGGGCTTGCCTTCGATGTAATGCTTGCAAGTTACGTTAATGAACCTGCCAGAAACCATGATTTGGATGTTCAGGCAATTGAGCGCATAAATCACATCATGTGCGAATTTGCGCCGTTTGAGGCAAGCCGTAAAAAAAGAATCGGAATTCTTGCCGCAACCTGCGAAGGCGTTTTAGGATATGCCGTTGATGTTGTTGCGACAATTGTTGATTTAACGCAGTTCTGGTGCAAAGAATTGGACGAAAAAGAGCTGAATTTACTTGCAACTATTGAGTTGCCGCTGTCTTTGGTGCTTGCGGATATGGAATTTACAGGCGTTTCGATTGACGTTGAATATTTGAATAAACTTTCAGGTCAAATGGAAAATGTTGCCAGAAGGTTAGAGCGTAAAATCTACCAGCTTGCTGGTGAAGGTTTTAATGTGAATTCTCCGCGTCAGGTCGGCGAAATCCTTTTTGAAAAACTTCAGCTTGGCACTAAAAAGAAGAAAAAAGGCAAAAAACTTTCGACAAGCGCTGAAGTTCTGGAAGAATTGGCTCAGGAATACGAAATCGCAGACTTGATTCTGCAATATCGTAAATATACAAAACTGCGCTCAACCTACACCGAAGCCCTTCCGGGCCTGATTAATCCGAAAGATTGTAGGATTCATACCTCGTACAACCAAACAATTACTGCAACTGGAAGACTTTCTTCTTCAAATCCGAACCTGCAAAATATTCCAATCCGAACAGAAGAAGGCAACAAAATCCGAAATGCTTTTGTGCCGCGCGACAGAGCTAATTATATGATATTATCCGCGGATTATTCACAAATTGAACTTAGATTGCTGGCGCATATTTCCGGCGACAAAAGGCTTATCAATGCATTCAAAACAGGAACTGACGTTCACACGCTTACTGCATCAAAAGTTTTTGATGTGCCGGTTGAAGAAGTTACTAAAGAAATGCGCTATAAAGCAAAAGCTGTCAATTTCGGGATTATTTACGGCCAAAGCCGCTACGGGCTTGCAAAAGCGCTCGGTATCACCTGGGAAGAAGCAGAAGATTTTATTGACAAATACTTCAAAACCTATCCCGGTGTCAAAAAATACATGGAAAAAATTGTTGAAATTGCCGACAAAAACGGCTATGTTGAATCAATTTACGGCCGCAAACGCCACCTTGAAACCGAGATGGCAAGTTCAAACAATCAGGTTCGAGAATTTGCTAAACGTGCTGCGATTAACCATCCGATGCAGGGAACGGCAGCTGATTTGATTAAAATTGCGATGATTGATTTGAATAACAAACTTAAAAATAACAATCTTGAATCTAAAATGATTGTACAGGTTCACGATGAATTGGTTCTGGAAGTGAAAAAGTCAGAGTTGGAACAGGTTAAGACTCTTGTATTAGAGGCAATGGAACTCGGACAACCGTTTGAAGTGCCGCTTCTGGTTGATATTAGTGCAGGTGCATCATGGAAAGAATAAGGGCTTTAGCTGTAATTTTATCAGCAGTAATGTTTTTTGCACTCTCGCCTGCGGCAGTTGCTGAACCTATGCAAAGCCTCAGCACACTTGTAACTCCGCAAAATGTATCATTTGAAGAGTGCACAAGAACATTCAATATGAATGCCGAAAGACTTTTCTATTTGACGCTGGCTGCAGTTAATGCAAACAGGTTTGAAATAAGAGAAGTTCAGGCAAAAACCGGTTATGTCCTGTTTTCTGCCGTTGGAAAAGAATTCCTTGCAAGTGTTGTCTCCATCGACAAGTACCGTTCGATGCTGAAAATTACGCCTGCAAATAACAACTATTTTTTTGCTCCCGGAATTGTTTTGAACATGTATAAATATGTTGAAGTCAATGCATCAGAACATTTGCAAAATATTCCGAAAGGCGGCTAACTCAGGAATTTTTGTTTTACGGATTGGCTTTTGTGTAATTTGCATTATGCAAAATCGAATGTTCCCGGCTTGACTTTGCGCTATAAATTGTAAAAATTTAGTTCAAATTTTCAAAAGCGTCATCGGTAATCGCTTTTATGTCGATATTCACAGGCTCCAGCTTCTCTGTTGTAATCCAAAGCAGATATTCGATGTTTCCTGATGGGCCCTTGATTGAGGAATACGTCAGTCCCTTAATACTGTAATCAAGGGTTTTGGCAAACTCCGAAACATTTTCAATCACCTGCCTGTGTACATTTTTGTCTCTGACAACTCCGCCTTTTTCAACAAGTTCTTTTCCGGCCTCAAATTGCGGCTTTATCAGCAAAACCATTTCATGAAATTCTGAAGATAAAAGTTTTTTCAGGTTTTCCAAAACTTTTGTCAAAGAAATAAACGACAAATCGCTCACCAACAAATCCGCAACCGGCTCACCATCAGAATAAATTTCCGAAAACTCGCAGTTTTTAAGGTTTGTCCGCTCAATTACCTTAACTCTGCTGTCAGAGCGAATTTTCCAATCAAGCTGTCCGTATCCGACATCTGCCGCATAAACAAATTTCGCCCCGTTTTGCAAAAGACAATCCGTAAAGCCGCCGGTAGATGCGCCTGCATCAAGGCAAATACGGCCTTCTGTCTGAACTGAAAAGGTCTCAAGCGCTTTTTGTAGCTTAAATCCGCCGCGTGAAACATACGGCATTGATTTTACAATAATGTCGTATTCTTTTGCGGGATTCATCTGAAAGCCTGCTTTTGTTATGTATTCATCATTAATTTTGACATGTCCTGCCAAAATCGCAGCGGCTGCTTTGCTTTTTGTCTCAAAATAGCCTAAATCCGTCAGATATTTGTCAAGTCGTTCTTTTTTCATAGGTATAAAATAGCATAATCCTGCTTTTTTTACCAGTATTTGATTGTCCAGCCGTCTCCGATTATTTTTGCCGCGCAAACCCTTCCGCCCAAAGGCGCCTGCCTGTGACAACTGTTCTTTATAGTTGCATCAAATAATTTTGTTGTTTCCCAATCATATCCCCAAGGACGAATCATATTTTCGTCAACTATAAAGAAAAACAAGTCCATTCCTGCCATATTCGGCGCTCTGTAGCTTCCGTTTACATCAATAAATAAATTCTTAGCAAAAATAGGTTCTGCTTTATTTGAATTCAAGCCAATGCATGTTCCATCCATTAATTTTACAGATGCTGTGTCGTTTTTTATAAAAGGTGATGATATGTAAGTTTTGCTCATCCAACCGTATTGTGTGGATTCTTTGTTTCCGTTTATGTAACCGCCTGTTATAAATTTCCCTTCATGGCACATCAAGTTTGATGGGTTTTCATTTGAAGGAAATAACTTTGCTCCTTTTAGTTCAGGAAGAATGTATGTTCTCAAAACTTTTTCAGCACTTTCATCCCATTCCGGCCAATCCTTTACTTCACCATGTTTTGCCTGTGCAGCCTGAAAAGCCTGACTGATTGTTGAATAAGCTTTTTTTAAACGTGTTTCAGTCTCAACGCGCTTGTGATTGTTAATGACAGTTGGAAGCGTCATGGCCGCAACAATTCCGATAATTCCAAGTGTAATAAGAACTTCTGCAAGCGTAAATGCGCCCGCGTATTTGCCGGCAAAACTGCCTTCCAATGTTTGACCTTTGGCAAAATTAACCATCCGAAAGTTTTTAACTCCGGTGGCAAAGTCAGTTGAAATCCTTGTTTGGAGGTTATTTAAGCCCCCCTGGCTGTAAGGTAGTCATAGTCTGCATTTTAGCGATTCCTCCAAAATTTTATACTTCTCTTTTTATTTAAAATTATACCGCAATTTTAAAAATTTTTCAACGCCGGAAATAAAAATTTTGCATTCTCTGTTGTCGTGTGCATAATTTCTTCAACGCTTATTTTTCGTAAATTTGCTATTTCTACGGCTACAAATTTGACGTAAGCCGGCTGATTCTCTTTGCCTCTGAACGGCACCGGCGTCAGGTATGGCGCATCCGTTTCAAGGAGAAGATATTCTAGCGGAATTTCTTCTGCGACTTCTTTCATTTTTTTTGCGTTTTTAAAAGTCACAACGCCGCCAAGCGCCACATACCAGCCCTCTTTTATGCATTCTTTCGCAAATTCAGAACTTCCCGAAAAACAGTGCATTATAACTTTTGAACCCTTATTATGTTGTTTCAGAATATCAAAAGTTTCCTTGTGCGCCTCGCGGTCATGGATATTTATCGGCAAATTTAGTTCATTTGCAAGTTTAATCTGTTTTATGAAAATTTCTTTTTGCAAATCGTTGAAACTTTTGTCCCAGTAATAATCCAGCCCGATTTCGCCGATTCCGACAACTTTTTGTGATTTTGCGTAATCTTTTATCTTTTCAATCAAACTGTCATCCCAATCTTTTACCTCAGTTGGATGAACGCCAAGATAACAAAATATATTTTTATGCTGTTGCGCCAAATTATAAACCACATCAATATCAGAAGGATAGGCTGAGGGAACGATAATTTGTCGCACATTGCTTTCTTCTGCATTTTTCAAAATCTCATCAATAGAGATTTCTTCAATCATGTTGATATGTGAGTGGGTGTCAATCAGATATGTTTCATTCATATTACGAATTATACCACGAATGGAATTTATGATATAATTAAAGCCATGGAAAAGTGTCATTTAAAGCTTACAATCGGGCATCTTTACCCGAAACAATTGAATCTTTACGGAGATATGGGAAATATCACAACGCTTAAGATGCGCACAGAATGGCGCGGCATTGAGTTTGAATACCTTGAAATCAATCCGGGTGAGACAATTTGTGATGCTGATTTTTATTTTATCGGCGGCGGTCAAGATAAGGAGCAGGTAGCAGTTTCGAAGGAAATGTTTGCGCAAAAGGATTTTCTGATTAAAAAACGGGATGAAGGTGCGGTTTTTCTTGGAATTTGCGGGGGATATCAGCTTTTCGGACATTTCTATCAGCCGTTTGAGGGTGAAAAGCTTTTGGGTGTAAGTTTGCTGGATGCTTATACAGTTGCCGGCAAAAAACGTTTTATCGGAAATGTTACGGCGCACACTAATTTTTTGGCGCCCGAAACTCTTGTCGGATTTGAAAACCATTCAGGCTTAACGTATCTGCAGGGTGAGACAAAACCGCTTGCGCGTTTGTCTGTCGGAAACGGAAACAATGGCGAAGACGGATTTGAGGGTGGAAGGTACAAAAATGTTTTCGGAACGTATCTTCACGGCTCGCTTTTGCCTAAAAATCCGCATTTTGCAGATTTCTTGATTAGGCTTGCGCTTGAAAACAAATATGGCGAAAATGTTGAGCTTGCGCCGCTTGATGATTCATTAGAATTTGCAGCGCACAAATCTGTTCTTGAAAAGGCTTATTAATATGGAAAACATTTTAAGCCTGTATGAAAAATGGTGCAGAATTCCTGATAAAATCCGTTTTCTGATTATTGGCGGCATAAATGCCGGATTATCTTATATTGTTTTTGCAATAGCGCTGTTTTTATTGGGGCATGAACATTACCAGATTTGCGTTGCACTTCAGTGGATTTTGTCTTCGTTCGTGTCGTTTGCGAACCAGAAAATTTTTGTTTTTTGCACAAAAGGCAACTGGGTAAATGAATATTTCAGATGCTGCACGACATGGGCTGTGAGTTATGTGTTTAATGTTGTTATACTTGAGGTTTTTGTCAGATTTTTGCATATAAATGTGTATCTGGCACAAATTCTTGCGATATTTTCTGTTGCTGCGCTGACTTATTCGCTTTTTAAATATTTTGCGTTCAAGGTTGATAAAAAGCAATCTTAATGTGAAATTTTTGGTTAACAGAAAGTCTGCTTTTCCGGCAGATTTAATTTAATAAAAAATGACGAAATGAATTTCATTCCGCCATTTTTTGTTATTAAATTAAAAACAATTATTCCTCAAGGCTCAAAACTGCATCAATAATGTTCTGTTTAACCTCTTCCGGTGTAAGTTTGACAACTTCATCCGTTTCGCGGATTTTGCACTCAACAAGCCCTTCTGAAATAGTTTTGCCAACCGTAATTCTGAACGGGAAGCCGATTAAATCAGCATCTTTGAATTTTACACCCGCCCGCTCGTCTCTGTCGTCAAGAACAACTTCAACGCCCGAATTTTTCAATGTTTCATAAAGCGCGTTTGCAACTTTCATCTGCAATTCATCCTGAATATTTACCGGAACTATCACTGCATGATATGGCGCAATCGCAAGCGGCCACTTGATTCCGTGTTCATCATGGTGCGCTTCGACAGCGGCTGCTGCGGTTCTTGAAATACCGATTCCGTAACATCCCATTACATAAGGATGAGTTTTGCCGTTAACATCTGTGTAGACTGCGTTCATTGGTTTTGAATATTTTGTGCCGAGTTTGAAAATGTTTCCGACTTCAATACCTTTTGTCACAAAAAGCGGTTTTCCGCAATCAGGGCAATGTTCGCCGCGTTCAACCAGACGGATGTCTGTGAAGTTAAGTTCAACGCCTAAATCTTCAAGGTTTGCGCCCACAAGGTGTTTGTCTGTTTCGTTGATTCCGACAACAAAATTTTTCATATCTTTTACCGTTTCATCAGCTATGATTTTTAAATCAGACATACCCTTTGGCCCGATGAAGCCCGGAACTGCGTCAAAGCCATGTTCTGCCATAAATTCGGCAATTTCGCCTGAGGTTGCAATTCTGATATCTATGCCGCCTGCGGCATTCATTAATTTTGTTTCTTCAACTGTTTTGTCTGCGCGGATTAAGGCCAGAACCGGCTTTTTGTCAACGATGTAGACTAACGTTTTCAAAATCAGGGTTGATGGGATATTCAAAAATTTGCTCAACTCTTCGATTGAATGCGTGTTTGGCGTATCGATAACTTTTGTTTCTTTGAAGTAATCTTTTCCGTCAACAACAGCTTCCGGTAATTTTGAAACCGCATGGTTTGAATTTGCCGAATAATCGCAATTCTGGCAGTAGAAAACATCGTTTTCACCGGCGTCTGTGTCTGTAATTACCATAAATTCATGCGAAACGCTTCCGCCGATTGCGCCTGAATCGGATTGAACCATTTTTGTCTCAAGCCCGCAGCGTTCGAAAATACGTTTGTAAGCTTGCGCCATATTTTGATATTCCTTATCAAGTCCGGCTTCGTCAATATCAAAGCTATATGCGTCTTTCATGATGAATTCGCGGCCTCTTAATAAGCCATAGCGCGGTCTGATTTCGTCGCGGAATTTTGATTGAATTTGATAAAGGTTCACAGGCAGTTGTTTGTATGATTTCAACCCGTCGCGCGCAACTGATGTGATAATTTCTTCATGTGTCGGTCCAAGGCACATTTCTCTGTCATGACGGTCTTTCAGACGCATAAGTTCGCGTCCGTAAACTTCCCATCTGCCTGATTCTTCCCAGAGTTCTTTGGGCTGAACAAACGGCATCAAAAGTTCCTGTGCGCCAGCTCTGTCCATTTCTTCGCGGACAATGTTTTCAACTTTTTTCAATACCCTCCACATTAAAGGCTGGTATGTGTAAATACCGGGAGCGAGTTTTTTTATGAAACCTGCACGTCCAAGCATTTTATGCGAAACAACTTCCGCATCAGACGGAAATTCTCTGAGCGTCTGTACAAATAATTTTGACATTTTCATATCTTTAATTCCTCATTTTATTTATTTCAGCATATATATTTTAGCATGAAAAAAGAATTTAAGACGAGATTAGCCAAGCGCTTTGATTTCTCTGTTAACAAATTTAATATTGGTATTGAGGGTAGTGCTGTTTTCGAGTGCCAGATTGAAGTATTTGAGGCTTTCGTCGCGGTTTTGAAGGTGTTTTTGGATTTGCGCCATTATGTAGAAAAGGTTTCCGTTTTTGCCGCAAGCCTCAAGTGCCTCTGAAAGTTTTGATTCTGCCGCTTCGTAATTTCCGTTGTCAGAAAGTATTTTTGCATAAATAATGTATGCATCAATATCTTTTGGGTTAAGTTCAAGAGTTTTGTCCAGTTTTTGAAGCGCCTCAGTAAAATTTCTGCGTTCCCTGTCAATTACAGCCAGATTGTAATATGCCCAGCTGTAATCCGGTGACAACTCCAGAACTTTATTGAATTTTTCAGATGCGGAATCAATATCGCCCATTTCTTTGTAAATGTTTCCGATATAAAAATGCGCGTAAATATCTTCATCATTTATGTCGATTGTGTTTTGAAAATTCGTCATTGCGTTGATTAAATCGCCTTTTTTAAGATAGCAGATTCCCATGTTAAAATATGAATTTGAATCATCTTTATCAGTCGATAGAACTTTTTCAAAACACTCGATTGCGCGGTCGTATTCGCGAAGTTCAGTCAAAACAAGGCCGAGATTATATGTTGCATCAAGTTCAGCCGGTGATAGTTCGATAGCTTTTAAATACGCCTCTTTTGCCTCTTTATAGAGTTTTAATTTTTCGCAGGCAATGCCTAAATTGTAAAAAATCCCGCTGTCGTCCGTGATGATTTTTGAAAGGTAAATAAAATGCGCTAACGCTTCTTTTGGATAACCGGTATCAAGAAGGAGCACCGCAAGTTCGCGGCGTGCCGGAAGATTTGTGTTGTCTTCGCGTAAAATTTCCTGTAATTCTTCTATTCTTTCAGCTTTTGACATAATTTTATGATAGCAGTTTTTTACTAGCTTATCAACAACTTTACATATTATTTCGTAAGGCTGTATTGTGCGGACTTGCATTTTTTCTCTAAAAAGATTAAAATACATTTAAACTAAGGAGGGTTTTATGAAAACTAAAATTTTAACTGTTATATTATCTTTAATAATATTTGCCGGAGCAGCTCTGGCAGGTCCATTTAACGCGAATGCCAGAACAAAAAGGATTCCGGCAGGAACTAAATTGTCGTTAGAGCTTTTAACGCCTGTTACATCTGTTGGCGGAACATCAGGCGCTGAATTTTCGGCAATGATAGTTAACGATCAGACTGTTGATTCTGATGTTATATTGCCGGCGGGGTCTTTAGTTCGCGGAAGCATCAGCAAAATTGAGATTCCGAAAAGAATGTCAAAGGGAGCGATTCTGTATATGGATTTTGACCATGTGGTCACTCCAAACGGAAGACAATTGCCGCTGACATTATCTATTACGGGTCGGGAAGATTTGACTTATGACGGCGGAATTGTGAACGGGCGCGGCTTTGGCGATGCTTTTAGAAAAACGATGAAAAAAAGCGGTGATATTACAAGAAATGCGGTCGACTGGGGCAATGAAACTTTTGAAGATGCTGCAGGCGGATATTTCAGAATTCTGACAGTTCCTGTTGCGGCTGTTGGCGGTGCGCTTGGAAGCACCGGATATTTCGTTTACGACACAATCGGCGATATGGTTAGAAAAGGCGCTGAAGTTGATTTGAAATCCGGCGAAGTTCTGCATGTGATTCTTGTTGAACCTGTTGATGTTCCGGTTATTTAGATTTTAATTTTTAATATAAAAAAGCCCGCGATAAATCTGTCGCGGGCTTTTTTAACATAATTTTACACCTTAGTGTTTTGTTGCTCAGTAATATGTCGTATCGGATATTTATCATTCTTTTGCAATACTTGGTTGCTTAAGCGTTATAGTATTCAACAGTTTCAATTCCTTTGTCTGCTATTTTTAACAACCTATTCTCCCACCTGATTTCGGCCATTGTGTTTTGCGTTATAAAGCCGTTTGTCTGCGCAGTCAATAATGTCAGATGGGGTTGCTCCGTCATGCGGGAAGGTTGCAACGCCAAGGCTTATTGTGACGGAACTTTCTTTTTCGCTGTTTAGTTTGTATTTGTTTGAGGCAACGCGTTCGCAAATCTTTTGCGCTGTTGTGTAGGCTTCGTCTTTTGGTGTGTTCGGGAGAATTATGCTCATCTCTTCGCCGCCGTATCTGCATACGATATCTGTTGCGCGGACGTTCTTTTTCAGAGTGTGCGCAACCTGTCTTAACACAGCATCTCCGGCCTGATGGCCGAAAGTGTCGTTGAATTTTTTGAAAAAGTCGATATCAAGAATTATTAGTGAAAATTCTGTTCCGTAACGTTTTGAATTTTCGACAAGCATTTGCATTTGCTCCTGAAAATATCTGTGATTGTAAAGTTCGGTTAAACCGTCGGTTGTCGCGAGTTTGTACTGCTGTTCAAAGTCGCGGGATTTTATCAGATATTTTACAATAAACGCTGATATGAATGCCAGAATCGACAAAATCAGCGGATAAATCACCTCAAGCCAGATATTGAAATATTTCATCGCGTAATATGAGCCGATTAAATAGATTAAATAAATCGAAACTGATGCAAGCGAAGATATAAAGGCTGATGTAATTCGCATTGTGCAAAACCCGATTAAAAGCGCAAGCAAAAGCCCTGTAAAGATTGTGACGCTTTTGTCTGCTTTTGTGATGAAGTTGTTGTCAAGAATATTGTTCACAAAAGTTGCCTGAACTTCTACTCCGGGGAAAGTTTTGTCTGTCGGGGTTGTTTTTATGTCGAAAAGCGCTGAGGCTGTTGTTCCAAAGTAAATTATTTTGTCTTTGAAATCGTAGCCTGTATCTTTTATTTCGCCGTTTACGGCTTTTATCAGCTTGTACATCGGAACCTGTTCATAAGTTCCGCTTGCGCCGTACCAGTTCAAAATGGCGCTTCCGTCTGAGTCTAAAAAGATTTTTCTTTTTCCAAAAAGAAGATTTGAATCCTTGTCGATTACAAAATTATGTTTGTCGACAGGAGCGCTTTCGCTTGAATTTATCGCGTCAATTGCGACTTTCAGGCCAAGTTGAGAATAAAATTTGTCTTTATATTTTACAAAGAGCGGCATTTTTCTCAAAATTCCGTCGTCTGCGCGCGAAACATTTATCATGCCGATGTTTTCTGTATTGTCTAAAATTCCGTCCAGTATTTTTCTGCAATTGGTGAAGGTTAAATCTTCAAAATCTATATTGGAATAATTTGCGACATTCACGGAAAGTTTTTCCGGCAATTCCGGCGGAATTCGCAAATCTTCGTCCTGATTGTCAAGATTCATTGCAGTGTAAACGTTTTTGTATTTTTTCATTGCATTGATGAGCGCCATGTCCGCTTGCGGGGCGCTTTTGAATGATTTTACAAACATTAAATCAAATGCGATGATTTTCGGATTCTGTTTTTCGAGATAATCAATAAGTTTCACGTAAATATCGCGCGGAAGCGGCCATTCGCCATAATGGTCAAGTGTGTATTCATAAGTTGCCTCATCAATTGCAACTATTACGATATTTTTGTCGGGCGTTTTGGATTGCGCATTTATCATAATGTTCTGGCGCAAGTCAAACGTCCTGTTCTCTATCATATTGATAAAGGAATTAAAGTTCGTATTTTTAAGTCCGAAAAATGCCGCCACACAAAATAACACAACCCAAATCGTATATAATATTTTCTTTAACATGCTCTGCATCCCTAATTAAATTGAAATTATGTGATTATTTCACATTTTCAGTATAATTGAATGAAGGATTTTTGGCAATAAAATTTTTAACAATAAATTGTTTTTCAAGTATAAAATTATTCAGCTTTAAGATTTCAGTGGAATATGAAAGTTCGTCAGGGTTTTGAAGATATCTCAAAAGACATTGTTCATGCAGATTCATCTGTTTAAATTACCTATAAAATGTGCCAACCGTTTGTGTATTGTTATTATTTCAAATCGGAGAATAAATTACATCAACTTTTTGTATTGAACTTGGAAATTTTTCTCATATATTTGCATGAATTTGATTCTCCAAGCTTTCAGGGTAAACATTTATTAAAAAAAGCTTGCTTATTTTTATTTTGTTGTATAATGTTGTTGTAGTCGAAATTATTTGTCAAGTTTGGAATCTTGAGAAAACAGAAAGAGGTAGAAATGAAAAACGGAATTCACCCGGATTATAAGAAAACAACAATCAAATGCGTTTGCGGCAACGAAATCGAAACAGGTTCAGTTTCAGAAAACATCACTGTTGAAATTTGCAACCACTGCCACCCGTTCTATACAGGCCAGCAGAAAATTCTTGACTCTGAAGGCAGAGTTGAAAGATTTAACAAACGTTACGGCAAAAAAAACTAGTTTGACTTGTTTTGTTAAAAAATATTTAAATAATAGCCCTTTTGTAAAAAGAGGGCTATTATTGTATAAGTTTATACCGTTTTGGGCCTGAAAAATACAGTTGGGAGGAATTTATGACAGAAAATAATCAGCCGGTAGTAAATCTTATTTCAAAGCCGGAAAATATGCTAAAAACAGTTTACACGGCATGCCGCACCTGCTACAGTGCGGATTATCCGATAAATATTTACAACAGTACCGACGACAGCGAAAAAATGCTGAAACTTATAGAACGCGTAATTTCTTCCGGACACTATTCGACAATTGAGCATATTCAAATCAGTTTTGCCATATCGAACGTTTCAAGAGCATGTACGCACCAGCTTGTGCGCCACCGCCACATGTCATTTTCCCAAAAATCCCAGCGATATGTGAAAGAAAAAGGCCAGTTTGATTATATTATTCCGCCGACAATCGAAAGAAATCCTGAATTAAAAGAAAAATACATAGAATTTATGGGAAAAATTTCTGCACAGTATCAGGAATTTATAGAGGCCGGAATTCCTGCGGAAGATGCAAGATTTGTTCTCCCGAATGCCGCTGCAAGTTCGCTTGTTGCCAGTTTAAACCTGCGTGAAATGATTCACCTTGCAAATCTTCGACTTTGCACAAGAGCGCAGTATGAAATCAGAACTTTGGTTAGAAAAATGTGTGATGCGCTTGTCGCGGAAGAACCCTGGCTAAAACCTTATCTTGTGCCAAAATGCGAGCGTTTAGGATTTTGTGATGAAGACAAATCCTGCGGTCGGATGAAGACTAAAGAAGCGCTTTTGAATGCTTAGGCTTTATGAAAAATATCTTGAGGCAGTGGATGAATATTTGGAAAAATGTTTTTCCGGCCAAAAGCCTTTTATAAAGTGTTCTGCGGGTTGCGCCAATTGCTGTGAAATCGGTGAATACCCTATTTCGCGGCTTGAGATGGAATATTTGATGGAAGGGTTTTTGAGCCTTCCGCTTTCTGTGAAAAATGAAATCAAAGAGAATATAAAAAATTTATTAGCGCTAAAATCTAAAAATGAGGGGCGTTTTCTTCACAGGTGTCCTTTTTTATCATCTGAAAAACGATGTTTTATATATGAGCGGCGAGGAGTTATTTGCCGCGCGCATGGGCTTGCATATTTTGAAGAAGTCGGCGGGCAAAAGGTTGTAAAGCTTCCCGAATGCAGCAGGATGGGCTTGAATTATTCAGAAACTTTTGACGGAGAAAGTGTGAGTATGGAAAGATTTAAAGCCTTCGGCGTTGATTCTCCGATAAAACATCCATTGGATTTAAACTTTTTTGAAAAAGATTTGCTAAAAGGCTTTGCCGGAATAGAGTTTGGCGAAGTCCGGCCTATGCTAGAATGGTTCAACTAAAAGTCAGTTGACTGAAATCTAAATATATCAATCCCCATTTTATCTGCAAAATAAAATCTGCCTCAGAAAAGCAATAACAAATATTTCAAAAATCCAAATCCATTCGAACATCCGGTGTTCTTTTCTTTAAAGAAAAAGTAATTGGCCCCGGCGCGATTCGAACGCGCGATCTTCGGTTTAGGAAACCGCTGCTCTATCCTGCTGAGCTACGAAGCCTTTTTGCATGTTTATTTTAGCATGAAAAAACTTTGCGCGGATAATTTTTCAAATCTATGGTACGTCTGCATTTTCACAAGTTATTTCTTTTCAGGAATATGCAGGTGATGGTTGATTGCTTTTTTGAACTTTTCGTTAAAGGTTTTTATACCGTCAGGCGTATTAAATGTTGCAAGGATATTTCCGTCAGCGTCTATTGCGTAGCGTTTCGCATCTTCGTATTTGTTTGGCGGGTCAACATAGACATAATTTATATTAAACTTACTTTGCGGAGATATGAGAACCAAACCTTCATTTTCTTTGTCGCATATTGTTGTCATGCCCGAGGCATTTCTTGTTTTGGAGCCTTTTATATCAAGGTTAATGGCTTTTAGAATTTTATCCACATAACTTACATTAGAATCTTTTCTTGCACGGTTTTTCAGCCTGTTTTGCTCTACAAATGCAAGCATGTCTTTTAAAGTTTCAATAATTTGAGGTTTGTTATTTTTGATATATCTTTTAGCCTCATCTTCAGTCTCAAATCTTAGGCGAGTGTTAATGCCGGGCAAATATTTGAATGACAATTCGTTTCTTTTTACAAAATGAGCAACATCGTAGTCTTTACTGTTTTTTAGCACATATAAGACATTATTGGGATTTCCTGTGTAATTTTCGAAAATCAATTTGCCGTTTTTGCCGACAACTTCCTCAAGTTTTGTCTTTGTGCCGGGAAGGGCTTTTCTGTAATTGATTAAAAAGGTACCATTAAAGTTTGGGTTTTGTGTTTTTGGGGTAATATTCAGCATGGTAGTCTCCGTTTTTTAGTATAAAAACCCGAACATAAAATTTTTTGTCGTAATATATTATTTTAAAATATGGGCCTGATGCGATTCGAACGCACGACCTTTTCCTTCGGAGGGAAACGCTCTATCCAGCTGAGCTACAGGCCCGGACAAAGTCCGGTTCTACATATTGGAACTATTTTAGTGTAGACCGCTTTTGAAAATATTATAGAATTTTATAAATGTTCGATTTTTCGCTTTTAATGGGCGACTGCTTTGGCACTGTTTCAGTGCGTTTGCCGCGGTTTCTTGACGAAGTCCGGCTCTACATATTGGAACTATTTTAGTGTAGACCGCTTTTGAAAATATTATAGAATTTTATAAATGTTCGATTTTTCGCTTTTAATGGGCGACTGCTTTGGCACTGTTTCAGTGCGTTTGCCGCGGTTTCTTGACAAAGTCCGGTTCTACATATTGGAACTATTTTAGTGTAGACCGCTTTTTGAAAATTAGCCGTGTGATTCAGCGTGTGCCCGCTCTGATTATCATAATAAAAAAGCCGCTTTTTCGCAAGCGGCTTTTGCTTTTTTCTTTTTATTTGAAAAATTCCTGGGCATTCACTGCCTGACGCTCTTTTTCGTCTTCTACCTTGAAGAACGGCATTTTTTTGAAGTTGAACATTCCGGCAATTATTGAACTCGGGAACAGTTCTGTTGCATTGTTCAAATCCAGAACGGCCGCGTTGTAAAATCTTCTTGCTGCGGCAATGTGTTCTTCAACTTCGTTGTATGTCTGCATTGCCTGAAGCATTGTCTGGTCAGATTTAATTTGCGGATAGTTTTCCATATTTACCATTAACTGGCCCATTTGACGCGAAATCTGGCTGTCTAATTGGAATTTTTCGCCAACATTGTCTAAACCTGATGTAAGTTTTAATGCTTGTGCTCTTAAGGCTGTAATATTTTCCATCAAGCCTCTTTCATGTTCCATGAATTTGTTTGCGATTGTTAAAATATTGGGGATTAAGTCATAACGCTTTTTCAATTGAACATCTATACTTGCAAAAGCTTCATTTACTTTGTTTCTTTTCATTACAAGTGAGTTGTAAAGTGCTATAATGTAAATTAAAATAGCCGCGATTATTCCTAAAACCCATAATTCTATTGACATTCCGCTACCTCCTGCTGCGTCAGCAAATTGTTTACCATTAACGATGTTATTCATTTTCCCTCGCTTTCCTTATTATAACATATTTTTGAAATTTTTGTAACTAAAAATTTTTCCCGATTTTTTCTAAAGAAACCACTTCCTCGAAATTTTTCCGGCTTTTAATTGTTGGCGTATGCTCTTTTTCATAACCAAGCGTCAAAAGCGAAAGTAAAATTTGTTTGTCGCTCAGTCCGAGAAGTTCTTTTGCTGTAATTGAAGCCTCGCCGTCTTTTTGTGTAAGTTCGTTTGCGATTGCGCCGACAATACAACAGCCAACGCCGAGTTCCTCTGCGCGAAGCGTCATGTAACCTATTGCATAGGACATTTGCTCAACTGTTCTTAAAAGTGTTTCATATTCACCTAGAAGCGATGGGTTCAGAACTGGATTTGAGAGAATATAATTTCTGACATCAGCATTCCTGCCCTGTTTTTCCATTACTTTTGAAAAATTCTTCTCATCCCATGCATTCATATCCGCAATGCAGCATATAACGGCAGATGCATTTTTCACCATATTCTGATTGTTGGCAGCAATAGAGAGTTTTTCTTTTGTTTCCTGATTTTTTACAACCACAAAATGCCATGGCTGAACATTTACCCAGCTTGGAGCCATAAGGCCGGCTTTCAGAATTTCCTTAATTGTGCTGTCTTCTACCTGTTTTTCACTGTAGGTGCGAACGCTTTTTCTGTTTGTAATTGCATTTAAGACCATGCCGGCTCCCTTCTTTTTATATAACAAGTATATAATTATTTTCCTGCAATGACAACTGTGAAGTCAGTTCCGTTACAATAGTAATTATTGGGTTCATAAACAAACTGATAACCTATAATTGACGGTGTTTTCTTTTTCAGCCAGTTGAAGTAATCGTTTGTGATGTTTTTTGAATGGGCAATGAATTGGGTGTGGGTTTTGTTGACATTGCCGGTGCAGGCGACATTTACGCCAAGTGTTGTGAGTTGTTCTTTTATAAGCTTCGCTTCTTCTTCAAAGCCTGTTGAATACATTATTCCGGCATTAATTTCAGTCATATTTTCCGGATTGATTTTCTCGCGGTAAATAAGGCGGTTTACGACTTCCTGAGTTTTTTCCGGATCCAGAATCCAATAGCTGATGTAGCCTTTTTTGTTTGGCGCTCCGGGAACCATTGCGATTTCGATTTTGTCCATATCCAGATGTCTTGCAAATCCTGCGTATTGCGAAAGTTCATAGAAAGACATGTTGGTTTTAATGTATTTGCTTGCGACGTTTACGATTTCCGGCAGTTTTGTGATAGTTTCTGGCTTTTTGAGCGCCTCCATCATTCCTCTTAAGAACCATTGCTGACGCTGGGTTCTTCCGATATCGCCCATCGGGTCATGGCGGAATCTTAAATATCCGACAACTTCTTTTCCGTTCAAATGGTGAGTGCCTTTTTTAAGGTTAATGAACAGTTTTCCGGAGTAATCGTTGTAGTGCATATTTTTTTCAACATAAATATCGATTCCGCCAAGTGCGTCAACGATTTCTTTTACGGCATCATCATGAACCATTATGTAGCGGTCAATTTTGACGCCAAGAGTTTCTTCAATTGTGCGGATAGTCATGCCGATTCCGCCTATGGCGTGAGCCGCATTGATTTTTTGAACTCCGTGATCGTCCGGCAGGTAAACCTTGCTGTCGCGCGGGATTGAAAGCGCGTTCAGTGATTTTGTTTTAGGGTCAACGTTTAACAAAATTATTGTGTCTGTTCTTGTGCCTTCCCACGGGTCAGACCCTTCTCCGTTTGAATCCACGCCAAGCAGGAGAATATTTTTTCGTTTGGTTCCAAAGGGAAGTGAAAAATCTGCTTTGTGCTTTGTGTCGTTTTCTTTAGAAAGCTTTACGAACAATTGAGTTATAACGTTATCTTTGCCGAGATGTTCTTCTAAAAATTCCTGATTGTCGGCCAGTATAAAGAAGCTTAATGCCGCACCGATAATTAAAATTGTCAGCACAAGAACGGTCCGCAAGAATTTTGAACTTTCCTGCCTTCTCATTTTTGCCTGTTTAATATAACTGTTATCTCTGCTGCCCTGACTTCTTTTCGGGCCTTTTTGTATATCTGTTCTCATAAAATATCCTTGTGATTCACGTTTATATTAATAATCATATTATATATTCTCTGTTTGCATATACAATAATTTAATGATTTTCTTAAAAAACTTTTACAAGAAAAGTTGAAACAAGTGTAAAATACACAACAAGACCTACAACGTCGATTGTCGTTGCGATTACGGGGCCGGAGGCGACAGCCGGGTCTATGTTGAGTGATTTGAGGGCAAATGGTGTGAAAGTGCCGATAATCGTTGCCATTGTCATATTTATTGTCATTGCGATACCGACAACAACACCGAGTTCAATGCTGTGCTGCCAGCCGAATGTCGCAAAAGTTACGATTAGCCCGAAAATCGTTCCGATGACCAATCCCACACTCATTTCTCTTATAATATGGTGAAAAGCCGAACTCATAGTAACCTGACCTGTCGAAAGCCCGCGCACCATAAGCGTAATACTCTGAGTCCCGATGTTTCCGCCAAGTCCCGCCAGAAGCGGCATAAATATTGCCACAATCGGTATTGCAGCAATTGTATGGTCAAAATGATGCGCAACATTTACCGCAACAAATTCTCCAAGAAGCGTAATGAAAAGCCATGGAGTTCTTGCCCGAATTGCATTCAGGATGTTTCCTGAAAGAATTTCATCCTCATCAACCACTTCGGTTGAAATACCTGATGACTGGTAGATTTCTTCAGTTGTTTCTTCTTCAAACAGGTCATGAACGTCATCCCATGTAATCATACCTTTTAGTCTGTTGTACAAGTCAACAACAGGCAGGGCATTATACTGGTATTTCATAAATTCATCGGTTATATAGTCGCTGTAATCGTCAACATGAAGTTTTACAATATCTGAAATCATGATATCTTCGACTTTTTTATTGGCGGGTGATGTTAAAAGTTTTCTCAAAGAAACAACGCCAAGAAGATGGTTTTGTTTGTCTGTTACGTATATATAATAAAGTTCGAGATTGTCTTTTTCAGCCTTTACTCTGATGTAATTCAAGACTTCCTGAACGCTCATGTCTGAATTCACGGTAAGGACAATCGGGTTCATAATCCCGCCTGCGGTATCTTCGTTGTAGGTCAGAAGTTCTCTGACTTCTTCCGAAAACTTGTGCGGCAATTTGTCGAGATAAGTTTCGCTCTCATCTTCTTCCATATCGCCAAGAACGTCAGCGGCCGCGTCGTGCGGAAGTTTTGTAAGGATTTTTGACGCTGATTCCTGATCAATGTCGCCTAAAAGTTCAACCTGCATCTGCGGAGATAGATATTCCATCAATTCTGCAGCTTTTTCAATATCAAGAAGTCTGAAGCATTCAAGCCGCTCTTCAGGTTTTAATTCGGGAAAAATGTCTGCCAAATCAGCACTGTGAAATCCGTCCAGTTCTTCTTTCAACTGGTCGAGAGTTTCATCATCCATTATTTCCCTTAATCTTTCAATAACGTTTGAGACATTCATCATATTAGTATTATATTATAAATATAAGTTTTGGGGACAAAAATTTGATATATGTTTTCCTGCGCAAAATGTAAAGATAAAATTTACATTTGATTTGCAAAATGGGTGTTAAATGATTGGCAAATTTCTTTTTATTGTATAATTTTCATATAAGCAATTTTACGGAGAGAAAAAGATGATTAAAGATTATTTTATAGAAAAGATTGAGACAGCCGTTCAGGCGGCAATTGATGAAAAAATGCTCGGGCAAATGAGCGAATACACAAAAGGAACGCTTGTTGCGGAAAAGCCTAAAAATCCGGATTTCGGAGATTTTGCGGTTAATGTATCTTCGCTTGCGCGCTCAGCGAGAATTGCTCCGCCCGCGATTGCTAATGCGATTCTTGAGCATATTGATTTTGAAGATAATGAATATTCAGTGATTGGCGGTTTTATAAACTTCAAGGCCGGCAAAAGTCTTTTGTGCGGCGCAGTTGATGAAATTTTCAAAAAACGCGAAAATTTCGGACGACCTGAAAATATTTCAAAAGAAAAGATTCTGCTCGAATATATTTCGGCAAACCCGACTGGTCCTTTCCACATTGGTCATGGCAGATGGGCTGCTATGGGTTCAGCTCTTGCTAATCTTTTGAAATTCTACGGGCATGAGGTTTATGAAGAATTTTATATTAACGATGCCGGAAGCCAGATTCAAAAGCTTGGAAATTCTTTAGCCATAAGAATTCGTCAAGTTCTTGGCGAGGATGTTGATTTCCCGACTGATGAAATTGAACGTAAAAACTTTTATCCGGGCGATTATCTGATTCCGGTTGCAAAGGATTTTGTTAAAGAAAACGCTGAATTGTTTGCAGACGCTGAAAAATCTCCAAAAACTAAGGTAGAAAATATTCCGCTTCAAAAACTTTGTGATTATGCAAAAGATTACGAAGAAAAAGTTCAGCGAAACCTTTTGGACAATTTCCGCGTGCATTTTGACAATTTCTATTCAGAGTTAACTCTTCACAATTCAGGAAAAGTTGAGCAATGCGTAAATAAATTAAAAGCAAGCGGAAAGATTTATCAAAAAGACGGTGCTGACTGGTTCAAATCTTCTGACTACGGAGATGATCAGGACCGTGTTATTAAGAAAGCCGACGGGTCAAACACCTATCTGACAGCGGATATTGCTTATCATATTGATAAATTGGAACGCGGATTTGACAGACTTATCAATATCTGGGGCGCGGATCACCATGGTTATGTTGCGCGTGTCAGAGCGTCAATTGAGGCTTTAGGTTATGACCCTGATAAACTTGAAGTGCTTTTAGGACAGTTGGTAAACCTTGTTATCAACGGAAACGAAGTCAGGATGGGCAAGCGCAAAAACATGGTAACGCTTGAGGATTTGATTGATGAAGTTGGAGTTGATGCGACACGTTTCTGGATGTCTATGCGAAATATCGACACAACTCTTGATTTTGATATTGAACTTGCGAAAACAAAGAGTGATGAAAATCCGGTATTTTATGTGCAATATGCGCATGCAAGGGCTTGTTCAATTTTGAGAAACGCTGTTGAAGAAAAAATTGACACCGAATCCGGAAATACAATTCCTGCGCCATTGTCAGTAAAAGAGTTTGAAGAGTTGAAAAACAATTACAAGCAAGAAGATGTGCTTCCGACTCTTGACACTGCTCGCAAGCTTATATTGAAGCTTGAAGAATTCAAGTCAATGATAAAAATGTCGGCTGAAACACGTCAGGTTTATACGATTTGCCGCTATGTTCAGGAACTTGCGGCTGAATTCCACTCATTCTACAATGCCAACCGCGTAATTTCGGAAGACAAAGCGTTGATGAAATCACGTTTGGCGCTTGTGATTTCTGTTAAACAGGTATTGAATAATGCGCTTGATATTCTGGCAGTTACGGCGCCTGAGAGAATGTAATTCCTCGGCTTAAATGTCAAGCCGGATTTTTACATTTGCGCTTTTATTCAAGCAAAACTTAAAGTATTTAAAACCTCTCTCCATCTTAAAAGAGAGGTTTTTTTATGGTTTTAATTGTTTAGTTTTGCATGATTGCAGCAGGTTGTTGATTCCGAGAACCCCTTTGTATTGTTCAAGTTTAAACCATGCTGAGTTTAAAAAATTGTTTACCGGACTTCTCATAAGATAAGCTTGAACAATGTCCACCCTATGGTCTATTCTAAATCCGAGTTTTTCGTATTTTGCTCTGAGTGCATGATCCGTTGTCATTGAAAAACAAGTTAACTCTTCAGCATTCTTCTTTATCGCAATGTTTTTCATGTCGCTGTATATTTGATGCATAAACGATTTAGTATTCTTGCTTTTGTTTCTTGCAAGTCCTTCTATGTAAATGCTTTTTTGCTCAAGTTTGTTTTTTCTTAATTTGTAAGTATAACCTGCAAGAATACTGCCATCTTCATCTTTTATAACACGCAGACCGCGTCTTACAAGTAATGAATCCGCACTATATATAAAAGCTCTGAAATTTACAAGATCTGCATTTCTTTCCTTTGAATAAAGCTTATAAAGTCTAAAATAATCAACCGGATTTCTTGATGTCGTTATTTTTAGCTTTTGCGGAATATATGTAAGATTGCTCAGGTTCATAATTCACACCCTATGCTAAAAAGTTATGGGTTTTTGAGCGCATAGCATTTTTTGCATTTTCATAAGCAATCGCAGGTTTATGATTGTGCTGTGCTATTGAACTTTTAAATGCTTTGATTTCACCAAATTTGTTTTTCAAAACTTTTATAACTTCATCAGGAAGTCTGTAAACCTCAAAACGGTCTCCGTTTTGGAATTTTCGTGTCGAAAATTCCGACTGAATCTTCCCGCTGTTAATAAATTGGAGGGTTTCAATTTCAGGATTAAGCGGACTTTTATTTGGCTTGTGATAATGCGAATGAATCATTTTAAGCCCGTCAAACTTAGGCGAGGCAAATTCTGAACTCTTTTTGATTAGTTTTGAAGCTGTTTGTCCGTTGATATTTAATCCGATGGCCATAATTTTTCTCCTTTGCTATTCTTAAGGGGGGTGAATTCTAAAATTTGTCTTGTTAATGTTATAGTGTTACAAATCTTAACTCTTTCAGCATTTTTATAATGTTTTCATAATCTTCTTCAACAACAAGCTGTGTGCGGAGTTGTTTAGCATTTTTGAATCCGGCAAAGTAATACGGATAGAATTTTCTCATAAATTTAATACCGACATTTTCTCCGCGCAAAGCAATTTCTTCATTAAGATGGCGCTGAAGCATTGCGGCTTTTTCTTCCAGTGTCGGCGCGTCAAGCTTTTCGCCGGTTTTTAGATAATGCGAAATCCTTCCAAGCAAGGTCGGATCGCCTAGCGCTCCGCGCCCCACTGCAATCCCGTCTGCTTTTGAAAGTTCAAGACATTTTTCAGCGCTTTCAATATCAACGATATCACCGTTTGCAAAAACAGGAATATCAACTGCAGATTTTAATTGTGCGATTTTTGCCCAGTCGGCATGGCCTGAATACATTTGCGATCGCGTGCGTCCATGGATTGTGATAAAGTTTGCGCCTGCTTCCTGCATTTTTACGCCGAAGTCAACGAAGTTCAACTCATCCAGAGTGTAGCCGAGGCGGAATTTTACGCTTACCGGTCTATCGGTACCTTCTTTTACGGCTTTTACGAGAGTGCCGGCAAGTTCAGGGTTACGCATCAAAGCGCAGCCGTCCTGACCTTTTACAACTTTGTTTACCGGACATCCCATGTTTATATCAATCATGTCTGCGTAATTATTCAGGAATTCTGCCGCTTTTCTCATCATATCCGGCTTGTGACCGCTAATCTGGTATGAAATCGGGCTGTGGTCGTTGTCGCGTTTGAAAATTTCCGTACCTGAGCGCCCGTGAAGAGTCTGGGCAAGGTATTCCGAACTTATCATTTCTGTTGTGAGCAAAACCTCAGGAGAATATCTTCTGACCAGGCTTCTCAAGACATAGTCTGTGATTCCGGCCATCGGCGCAAGCGATACCCTGCTTTGTATCAAGTTTTTAACTTTATTTTGCATATTGTTTTAATTCTTCCAGCCGTGTTTTTGCATACTGTTTGTATTCATCATCGGGGGCGTTTGATGTTGAATATTTCCGGTAATACGGGTATGCTTCTTTGTATTTTTCCATTCCGTCTAAATCTACTGCGATAAGGTAATTTACGATATTTAATTCCTCGGCACTGCCGAATTTTAGCGCGTTTTTGAAGTTGTTAACTGCATCGGCTTTGTTTTCTTTTACATCGAAAATCATTCCGCGGTAATAGTACCCGTAAGCATTCATCGGGTCTGCAACAAGAAGTTTGTTGAATAATTTTAAGCTTTCGTCGTACTTTTCGCTGTCATAAAGCGCGATTGCCTGATTCAGCATGTTTGAATTGTTCTGATCCTGAAGAGATTTGAGATAATCAGAGGCCTTTTTGTTGTTTTTGTTGAGTGCAAGAGATTTTCTTAAATATTCTTCGGCCGCGGTATTATTTTCTTCTTCTGCGTATAAAACGCCGATGTAATAAGCAATATCAGAATCCGTCGGCTTTAGAGAAAGCGCTTTTTGATAATATTCGATTGCTTTGGCGCGGTTTTCCAAATTCTGGTAAGCCGATGCAATACCAAGCATTGATTCTGCTGTCGGCGGCTGGACTTTTGCATATTCTTTAATCGCGTTTTCGTAATCTTTGTTATTGAAATATTCTGCCGCGCGGTCAAATTTTGTTGCGATATTTTCGTTTTGAATATTTTTAATCGCATCGGCAATCTGTGCGTTTTCGGGGAATTTTGATTTTGCATTGTTTAAAGTTGTCAATGCGCCGTCGTAATTTTTCATCTGTCCCTGTGCAATTGCAAGGTTTACGAAAACTTCCGGATTATTTGTGGCTTTTGTGATTTCTGAATAGACGCTTATTGCATCTTCAAGTTTGTTTTGTTTATGCAAATCAAGCGCGTAATTGTAAAGCATTTCGCCGGCAACAGTTGCGTTTGCGTTCTTTTTGACGTAGTCAACATACTGCATTGGGGTCATTGAGGCTTTTGCATTGCTGAACATTTCATTGAGCGCAATTTCGTTGTCAGGTTCAAGGCTCAGGACTTTTTTGAAATAATTCTGAGCGCCCTTGTTGTCGCCTTGTGCGGCAAGCGATTGCGCTTTATAAAGGTTTGCCTGCACGTTATCCGGATAAAGGATTAAAACGCTGTCGTAAGCGACGATTGCTGTTTTGTAATCGCCTTTTTGCTGATAAAGTGTTCCGACATTCAGGCGTGTATTTATGTTTGAAGGATCTATTGATTCGGCTTTCTGATAGTAGGAAAGGGCATCTTCAAGTTTTCCCTGCTTTTGCAGGATTGCCCCTAAGTTTGCTATTGTATCGGCATCTTTTTCGTTTGCCTCAAGTTTTTTCTTGTAAATTCTCTCTAAAGAATATAAGACTTCTTTGTTATCAACGCTTCTGGTTAGGATAAAATTGTATTCCTGCACGGCCAAGTCTTCACTTCCGAGTTTATCAAGAACTTTAGCATAAGAAAGTCTCAGCGGAACATCATTTGGAGCCGCGGCGACAGCTTTTCTGTAATATTCGGCACTTTTCGGGTCATTGCCCAAAAGCTTCATGATGTCGCCAATTTGTTCAAGACTGTCTTTTACGTATTCTTTTCCGCTCAGGGCCTGTGAAAATTCATAGGCGGCAGCTGAGAAATTCCCTTCTGCTCTAAGTTGTTTTGCTTTATTGAATCTAGCTTGCGGTGCTCTTGAGGCTTTTGTAAATTCAAGGCACTTTTCAAGGTTTCCGCTAACCTGCGTAATTGCATGTGAAGAATTTTTTACCGAATTTGCATTCGGATACATTGTAAGATAAAACAGGGCGCTTCTGTAGTCGTCTGCGGCTTTGTTATAATCTGATGATGTGTTAGCATGATAAGTTCCGCGTGCAAGATAAGCATTTACAAGTCCGACTCTTGCTGAATTATCTAGATAATTGATTTTAAGCGCGTTTTTGAATTCCGAAATCGCGCTTGAATACTGGTAATTGGTGAGATACTGCTGTGCAAGATCGTAATGCTCTTTGAATCCTGCCCATGCCGGCTGGCACAATGTTAAAATACCTAAAATTGTTATCACTGTTTTTTTCATCAGTTACATACCCTCATCTTATGAGAAAATTTTAATACAAGCAAAGGGTTATGTATACCGACAAATAACTATCCGGCAATACAATTTAATATATTGTAACCATTTATACTAAAAAAGCCCTCATAAAAAGGGCTTTTAGTTAATTATGCGATATCTTTGAAATCTGTTTTTGAAATAAATGTTGTAAACTGGTCAAATAGAATTTGTAAAGGAATTTCGACCGAGAAAGTTACCTCCTCATCAATTTTTACGTTCCTAACCGGCGCAAGTGACATATTCTCTTTTAGTGCCATCATGCTAGCTTTTTTTCTTCTCATAATCAATACTCCTATAAATTTGTGTAATCTTAACAAAATATATATCGGCATTTGGGTTATTAAACTTTAGCACATGTTTTTATGCGGATTTTGAAAATCCTTTAATGATAAGGGTTTGGGGCTTAAAAAACAGATTTAACAATTTGTAACATAAAAATTTTACCCCTGAAACGTGCAAAAAATGGTAACTTGTGGTATTATTAAACTGTAAATAATATAAGGAGACACGACAATAGCAAACGATAACAGAAACAGAGACCGCGATCAGGCGATTATGAACGAACGCATAAGAGCGCGCGAAGTCAGATTAATAGACGATAAAGGCGAAAATCACGGAGTTGTGGAAACTTCAAAAGCTTTAAAAATGGCTTATGATGCTGATTTGGATTTAGTTTTAATCAGCCCGAACCAAGTTCCGCCTGTCGCAAAAATTTTAAATTACGGCAAATATAAATACGAAATGGAAAAAAAGGCTAAAGAGGCCAAGAAAAAACAGCATACGGTTGAAGTAAAAGAGGTTAAAATCCGTTACAAAATCGACACGCATGACTATCAGGTTCGTATCAAGAATATTCAAAAGTTCATTGCGCAGGGCAACAAGGTAAAAGTTGTTATAATGATGCGCGGACGCGAAATGCAGCATTCAAATCTTGCATTTGACCTTGCAAACAGGTTTATTGAGGATTTGAAGTCAGAACCTTTGACGATAGAGAAGAAACCAATGCTTGAAGGGCGTAATGTTACGTTATACTTGGCTCCGCAGGCATCTAATTAAATTTGAAAAGCCTTTTCGCAACAGAAAGGGCTTTTTTAATTTTATAAAATATCTCTTGACTTTCAACTTTGAGCAGGTACAATAAAAAATGTGGCTGAAAGGTTACAAACAATTCCTCAAAGTGTGTGAGGGTAGTGAAAATTAAATAGATTTGAAATAGCAAGTATGCCGCGTTAGCTCAGTTGGTAGAGCAAGGGACTGAAAATCCCTGTGTCCTTGGTTCGATTCCGAGACGCGGCATATTTTTTTGTCTTTATTTGCAAGGATTTCGGCCGGTTTGGTGAGTTCGGCTGATTGGTAAATGTATTTTAATGACCGTTTTATAAGTGGATATTTATATTTTTATTGCTTTTCTGCACCTATTGTGAATGCTTGTTTGATTGCTCCGATTTGTTTCTTTAATTGATTAATTAATGCTTTAGCAAATATTTTTGCAATACCTAATCTGGAAGCTTTTTCTGGACACTGATTGATTTTATCAGGCAATGTGCCGAATTCTCTGCAAATTGGCGGGCGCTCGCTGTACACACTGCAGCTGGCATCGTTTTTTATAAACGGACAATAGTTGCTGTGTCTTTCGTACTCTTCAATTAATGCACTGATTTGTTCCATGCTTTTTATTTGCATTTGTTGAAGTACTTCTTTTCGGATTCCGACGAGTTTTTTGTGGTCTGCTGAATATCCGATAAATTGAATCGGGCCCGGGATTGTGTCATAAATAACCGAATTATATGTGTCGCGCAAATCATTGACGCCGATGTTTACTGCACTGTAGACTGGCCGTTGAATTTTATCGGTGTGTTTTGGAAGAAAATCTTCAGGAAGCGGTGCATTTATGCAGCATCTCGCTTTGCATTTTGGGATAAAACATTGCGATGGTGCCGTAAAATAAGTTTTAAGTTTGGTAATTTTAATCATACTATTATAATTCCGGACAAAAATAATTTTGCTATATTTCTTAAAATATGAAGTTTTATAAAGATATCCACAAAAAATTAACAAACAAAATTTGGATAATTTCATCTGTTAATTTTTTGTTTTATTGGATGATGCAGAGAACGAAAATCTTAAGATATTTCTAATTTGTTTAGTATATTTTATCGTATAATTTTTTTTAGACAATTGGCCATGTGGCTAATATGACTAGTGATACCTTTTGTGAGGTTTAGAAATATATTTAATAAGAATACACGCCAAATGATATGTGTTTTGGCGTGTATTTATAAATATCAGTATTTAGTTTTTTAAACTGTTGTCGGATGTTTCTGGTCTCTGAATTGCATTTCGTATAAATTTTTATATTTGCCATGTTCAATTTGCATCAACTCGTCATGCGTTCCGAGTTCAGCCAGAACGCCTTCGTTAATTACGGCAATTCTGTCTGCGTTTTTGATTGTTGACAAGCGGTGTGCGATTACAAAAACAGTTTTATCAATCATCAGGTTGTCAATTGCTTTTTGTACAATCGCTTCTGACTTGTTATCGAGGGCTGAAGTTGCCTCGTCAAGAATTACAATCGGTGAATTTTTGATAAACGCTCTTGCGATTGCGACACGCTGTTTTTGACCGCCCGAAAGAAGTATTCCGCGCTCGCCGATTTCCGTATCAAGCCCTGCTGCAAGTGTTGATACGAATTCATCTAAATATGCCATTTTTAAAGCTTTTTGAATCTCTTCATCAGTTGCATCCTGTTTGCCAAGCAAAATGTTTTCACGAATGGTTCCTGCAAAAAGGAAGTTATCCTGGAATACAACAGATATCTGGTTTCTAAGACTTTCAAGTGTCAAATCTCTTATATCAACTCCGTCGATTTTGATTGAACCTGATTTAAGATCATAAAATCTCGGAATAAGGTTTACGATAGTTGTTTTTCCGCCGCCGGAGTTTCCGACAAGCGCAATGGTTTCACCTTTTTGTACTTCTAGGTTTACGTTAGTAAGTACCGGTTTGTTCGGAATATATTCAAAATTTACATTTTCGAATGAAATTGTTGAATTTATGCCGATGAGATTGATTGCATCGGGTTTGTTTGTAATTTGCGGTGAGCTTTCCAGCAAATCAAATGCGCGTTCAATTGCCATAAATGAGAACTGAACGGCGTTAAAGTTGTTTCCGAGGTTTTTAATCGGTGTGTAGAGCATGATTAATGCGGTGATAAATGAAACAAAGTTACCGCTTGTAATCTGTTTGGTAAGGATTAAGTGGCTTCCGTAACCAATCGCAAGCCCGATACCGATTGAGACAATAACATGCATCATTGGAGAAAGCCAGCTTGTTCTTTGAATCATTTTAATTCTTAACGAGAATATATTCTTAAGAATATTGCGGAATTTATTTTCCTGATAATTTTTCAGGTTGTAAGCCGTAATAGTCTTGTTTCCTGAATAACTTTCATTGTAGGCCGTAATAATTGTTGAATCGGCCGCAACTGCTTTATTCATAACATCCTGGATACGTTTTCTGATTCTTGTAAGCGGAAGGAACGCACAAAGCAGGACAACGATTGCAATCAGAGCCAGCTGCCATGAGTTGTATATCAAAACTCCGATAAGAGAAATTGATGAAAAAAGTCTTGATACAAATGTTTTCAGGTTATTCAAAAGTCCTGCGCATGCCATATCAGCGTCGTTGTTAAACCTGAAAATTACATCTCCTGACTGTCTTGTATCAAAGAATGAAGTTTCAAATGTAAGCATTTTCTGATAGAGTTTATATTTCAAATCATTGGTGATTTTTGTACCGACCCATGTGTTAAGATAGGTTGCCATATAATTCAGAAAGCCTTGCAGGGATGTAAAAGCAACAATCCCGAAAGGAATATACCATGGCGATTGAACGCTTTTTTCAACCATTACCAAATCCATGTAGGGTTTTAAAGAAAGTGCGATAACTGCATCTAATGAACCTATCGGGATACAAATTAATACCGCAAGCAACGCTCTGAACCAGTATGGTTTTACAAAAGGCCACATTCTTGAGTAATTCAGAACGAACTGTGAGTTTTTGAACTTATCAATCAAATTTTTTGCTATCATTTGTTTCCCTTCTCATTAAACTAATTTGTTTATTATTAATTTTCATTTAATTTAATTATACTTAAAAGATATTTTTTTTGTTACTGAAAAGTTGTTTTATGTTTCATAATTTACAAATTGTGATAAATATGCTAATTTTAATATAAATAAGGAGTAAATTATGATTTGGAAAATATTTTTTGTACTTTTCGCGCTGTTATTTGCTTTTTTGCAAGTGGACGGAATCACTTCGACATTGCCTTTGACGGAGGTTAATCTTGCACTCGGATATGTATTGGGCGCTGTATATATTTTAATAGCCGGCTGGTTTTTCGCACTTGGCTGGAAGAAAAAATTGTATTCATTAAAAGCAAATAACATAGTTCTGACGGCAATAATCCTGTTGATATTATTATCAACAGGCCTTGCACTTTCTGCTATGATGCCAAGCCTGATGATACAAACCGCAGGAGATGCTGACCATACAAGATATTTGGGCGGAATTGTTATTTTATCGGTTATTTCTTTTTCTATTTATTCTTTAATGTATTCGCCGGCAATCGCGGCTTACTTTAAGTATAAAAAATATTACCATGAAATGACTGACGTCAAAAGACCTTACTGGAAATTATTCCTGACATATATGGCTGTTACATGCGTAATTAATGCTATATATATATTGTTTAAATCTTTCGGGCAGAACTTCAACTTCTGGGACTGGTTTACGCTTCTTACGATTGTTATTGATGTAATGTTTATGATTGGTTATGCGTATAATATAAAATTCGGCAAACAAATATTCTGGAAAATAATTGCGATTCCATATATCTTTATATCTGTGATAAGCGTGTTCCTCTCAAGCGATGATTTTATGAAAATATCGCGCAGTTACCTTATAAAAGAAAGCTATGTTGTTATGGCCGGCACAATTATAGTGAGTGCAGCAACATTCTATGCGCTATACAGATACGCATTTAGTACGGATGTCTATGCAGAAAACACTGAAAAGATAAGCGAAGTTTCAGAAAACTAAACTTCCACAAACAATCTTTGACCTACAATATTTTGCTTTCCGTTGTAGTATCCGGCAAAATATCCGCCTTTAACCGGCTGGTTTTTGGCGTAAGTTGCACTTGAGAAACGGTTTCCGTTGTAGTTTACAAAAGGATTGTTGCTGAAAGGATTACCTGATGTTGTCGTAACCGTCGGCGCCGTTACTGCAGGCGTTGCTGTCTGCTGCGGTGCGAATACATTTGATAAAATATTTACTAAACTTGCCATTTACTATACCTGTTACCTTACTAACAAAATAATATTAATAATTATTTCTTAACTGTCATGATTATAGCATATTTATAAATAATTTTTTAATATAACTTAATAAAAATCATTCTTCTGCTGTATAAAATTTCCTGTTGCAATAATAGGCCGAATTCTTTATAATTGTTTTATGGAAAATGAAAAGAAAAAAGTTTTGATAATCGGAAGTTCCGCAAAAGAACATGCGCTTGCTAAAGTTTTTGCAGGATACGATTTTGTAGAAAAAGTCTATGCATTGCCCGGCAATGACGCGATGGGCGAATTCTGTGAACTGGTAGATTTAAGATGTGATGACTCTTCTCATATTCTTGAATTCGTTATGGAAAATGCGGTGGATTTAACGATTTGTACTGATGAAAAAGCCATTAAAGCAGATATTTCATCATTATTTCAGGAAAACGGCCAGTTGATATTTGCGCCGTCTGCCAATAGCGCATTTCCTATGATTTCAAAATCCGCAGGCAAAAAACTTTTTTATAAACTCCATATCCCGACCCCGCGTTTTGGAATCTTTGAAAAACAACAGCTTGCACTTGATTACCTTAAAAAATCGAATTATCCTGTTGTAATCAGAAAAGATGAAGCCTCAAAAACCGCTGACCGTCAGGTTTGCAACACAATCCAATCAGCTTCATTGTTTGTGGAAGATATATTTTTGTCAGGCGAAAGTAAAGTTTTGCTGGAAGATTTTGTCTGCGGGCATGAATTCATTTATTACGTAATCACGGACGGATATCATTTTCTGCCTTTGACATCCTGCGGCAATTATAAATTCATGGAAGATGGCAGCGGCGGAATTTTGACGCCCGGCATGGGGGCTTTTTGTCCGGATTATAAATTGTCTTTTGATATTCAGCAAAGAATATTGAGAGAAGTTGTGAAACCTGTGATTTCTAATCTTGAAAGGCGCGGAACTCCATACCTTGGAATTCTTGGCGTTGAAGGTGTTTTGACACCGGACGGCAGCTATTCTGTTCTTGAATTGAAATCTTTTTTGAGCGATCATGATGCACAGGCTGTCTTGAATTTGATTAACGAAAACCTTTATACGCTTTTTGAAGCCTGTGCTGTCGGCTCATTTGCTGATGACTATGAAGTTATTGATGTTTCTGACAAGGCATCTGTTTCATGTGTTTTGTCATCGGGAAAAATCGCAGGTGCGGTTATTGAAGGACTTGAACTGGCCGAAGATGATGCCGATATAAATCATTTCTACACAAAGCGAAACGAATTTTTTGAATACCTGACATCAGGCGGCCGCACGCTTGTTGTTACAAAAACTTCATCCACTCTGACGCGCGCAAGGCAATTGCTCTATGAGAATGTTGATGTTATTAATTTCAAAGGCAAAAAATACAGAAAAGATATTTGTATTTTTAACGATTAAATTGAAATTTTTTTTAACATCATTAAAAAGCATTCTATGATAAAGAACGGTAAAAATTATTATGAAATTTTAGGCGTCACGCCTGACGTTGAACTTTCAGAATTAAAATCCGTATACAGGCGCATGGTTCGAAAATACCATCCCGATATCAATCCGGATGGTGAAGCCGTTTTCAAAAGTATGACAGAGGCTTACGAAATTCTTTCTGATGATAAACTTCGCAAACAATACGACACCCTGAACGGTTTTTTCAAAACCTCTAAAACAACTGAAAATCCGCAAAATACTTATCGAAAATCTTTCAAAAATTCGGCCCCGCAACCGGAAGAAGCGCCTGAAAAAAAGCCCGAGCAACCGGAAATTAAATTTAAAAACAAAAAATGTGAAGAAAAACCATTCACAGAAATAATAAACGATATAATCGACGGATTTTCTCAAGCCGCAAGGCCAAAGGCTCCAAAGCCTCCTAAATCAAAAAAGGGCGAAGATATAATAACAGATGTTACGATAACCTTAAAAGAATCAATCCTTGGGGCGCACAAGCTTGTGAATGTTGTGCATACAGAAAGGTGCAAAAAATGCGGCGGCAGAAAGTTCATAAACGGCACAAAGTGCCAAAAATGCGGCGGCAAAGGTGAAATTACACATCATCAAAAAATAAACGTAACAATTCCGCCTCATATCAAAGACGGCGCAAAGCTTCGTCTTGCAGGAGAAGGCAAGCGCGGGCAAAACGGCGGCAAAAACGGTGATTTGTATTTGAAAATCACCATCGCTCCGGATTCATCTTTTTCTAAATGCGGTAATGATTTGTTGTCTGAAGTTTTGATTACGCCATCTGAAGCGGTTCTTGGGGGGCGCATTAAAGTTCCGACACTTGAAGGCTTCACAACTCTTCAATTGCCGCCGCATACAAAGTCGGGGCAGGTTTTCAGAATATCTTCAAAAGAGTTGAATAAAAATAATCTTGTTGGTGATATAATTGTAACTGTAAAGATACAAATTCCCGACAAGCTTACGGATGAAGAAATCAGGCTTTATAAAAAACTCGCTGAGCTTTCGGAGGAAAGTTTGAGAAAAGAATAATGATTAACGAAGAAATTATCACAACAGACGGCACTGCAAAGATTAAAGAAGTTTTTGCTTCAATTCAAGGGGAAGGCCCTTATATTGGCGCAAAGCAGTTGTTCATACGTTTTTGCGATTGCAATTTGAGATGTCACTATTGCGATACGGATTATACCGGCGAGAATGAAGTGTATACGCCGGAAAGCCTTCTTGATGTTGTAAAACAGTTTGATTTAAAAACGATTGATTCGGTTTCTCTTACAGGCGGCGAGCCGCTTTTGTCAGTGGATTTTCTTGAAAAATTTCTTCCGCTTTTAAAAGAACTCAATTTGAAAATTTATCTTGAGACAAATGCAACGCTTCCGGAAGAGTTAGAGAGAATTCGAGACTTTGTTGATGTTGTTTCTGCTGATTTGAAGCTTGAAAGTGCGACAGGAATGGTTAAGGCGTTTGATTCGCATGATAGATTTTTTGAGGCTTGCGGGGAAAAAGAATGTTTTGCAAAAATAGTTTTTGATGAGAATATTACTGATGAAGAAATTGACAAATGCGTTGAGATTGCTGAAAAATATCATATTTTACTGATTCTTCAGCCGAAGATGAATGAAGATTCCATGAGTATAACATCAGTCTTTGCCGTTAAAATTCTGGATAAATTCCTGAAAAAATACAAAAATGTCCGCCTGATTCCGCAGGTGCACAAATTCCTTTCTGTACGTTAATTTTGTCAGGGAATTTCAAAAAATCGCGTAAAATAACCGATTTTGTTTGCATTAGCATAAAAATCGGTTATTTTCAGTCTTTCACCCGGCATTTTTAGGAAAAATCGCATCTGTGAGCATTATTTTCTTAAAGCGGATGCCCCTTTTAGGTAAACAAATTTCGGTTCAAAATCCTCTTCTGAGTTCAAAACAATAAGTACGCGAAGACACATTTCTAAAGCATCCGGCACGTCAAGTTCCGTGAAACACATCATTGCGGTTTTGGTAAAACCAAGTTCTGTGCGCGCAAATTTTGCCGGAAACGCAGCGTTCAAATCCTTTGTCAGCGTGAAAATTACATGCGAAATTTTCTCTATTTCAATAGAATTTTCTTCCAGCATGTTTGAAAGAAGTTCTATCGTTGCCTGCTTAATCTCTTCTTCTGTGTTGCCGCCAACTGTTATTGCTCCACGAATACCTTTTACTGCCATATTTTACCTGTTTTTAAGTCCGTTGTACCAGTCGCGCGCGAACATCTCGCCTTTTCCCTCGGGTTTTACTTTGATAAGTGTCACGCAATTACTGCCGCATCCAAAATCTATGCCTTCTTTTGTTACTCTGACGATTTCGCCTGGTTTTCCGTTTCCGTCTTTGCTAACTTTGGTTTCAAGAACCTTTATGATTTTTCCGTCATGCATAAAGTATGCGCAGGGAAATTTGTAGATGCCTCGCACAAGATTGTGAATGCTTTCTGCTGAATTTGCCCAGTTGATTTGAGTTTCTTCTTTTGAAAGTTTGTTTGCCATACAAACTCCTTCTTCGCACTGCGGAATTGGAGTGATTGTTCCTGAAACAATTCCTTTAAGCGTTTTTTCAAGAAGTTCCGGCGACAATTCGCTGATTTCTTCAAAAAGCTGTTCGCAATTCATTGTATCTGGAATTTGGATGACTTTTTTGAGACAAACATCCCCGCAATCAAGCCCGAGTTCTGTTATCATCGTACAAATTCCGGTTTCCTTGTCTCCGTTAATGATTGCGCGCTGAATCGGGTTTGCGCCGCGGTATTTGGGCAAAAGCGAAGCATGCAGATTTATTGTATGGTATTTTGGAATATCAAGAACGTCCTGCGACAAAATTTGGCCGAAAGCAAATGTTACAAAGAAATCAGGATTTAACTTTTTCAATTCTTCCTGAATTTCCGGCTCTTTGCGGATTGATTTTGGCTGAAATACCGGAAGATTATTGGCAAGCGCAAACTGTTTTACAGGTGACATTGCAAGCTTTTTGCCGCGGCCTGCCGGTTTGTCAGGCTGGGTTACGACGGCAGTAACCTCGATATCGTCGCATTGGTGCAAATATTCAAGTGATTTTACTGCAATATTGGGAGTCCCGAAAAAAACAATTTTAATCATCCGCGCTGTCCTGTTCCAATTCTTTGTCGATTTCAGGGTCGTTTATAAGTTTTTCAGGATCAAGCGGAGGAAGATTGTTTTCTTTCAAAACGTTTTCAGCCTCAAATCTGTTTGCGCAGCGGTCTATGAACAAAATTCCGTCCAGATGGTCGTTTTCATGCTGAATTGCGCGGGCAAGTAATGAACCGTCGAAGGCTTCCATTACAAACGGGCGGCCGTTTGCATCTAGCGCTTTGACCATAACATATTTATATCGTTTAGCTTTGGTGAAGGCTTCCGGAAAACTTAAACAGCCTTCATCGCAAGCGATAGCGCCGGATTTTTTGATTATTTTCGGATTTATGAATACGAACGGTTTTAAAGGTTCTTCGTTTGTAGATACGTCGATAACAAAAACTCTTAAATTTACGCCGATTTGCGGAGCTGCAAGCCCGACGCCGTTTTTCGCATACATTGTATCAAGCAAATCCTGTACCAAATCTGTTATTTTTCGTGAAACTTTGTGAACTTCTTTTGACGGTTCACGCAAAGTTTTTTCGCCGTATTGTAAAACTTTTTTTACTGCCATTTTTACCTCTCTTTAGTTTAAAGTATAGATTAAATAAGCCTTTTTGGCAAGTTTGGCAATTAAAGTTTTGAAATTTCAGATATAGCAGGGTCAAGAAGTCTTCTGCCCACATTCACGAAATTTATTGAACAAAGCGTTTTAGAGCCGTATTTAATCATTTTTTCGATAATACCTTCACCGTATTTAGGGTGTGTGACATGATCGCCCTGTTCAAAATTCTGTTGAGCTTCCGGAATCTTTGCTTCAAATACCGGAACTACCGGAGGCTCAGGTTCTTGTTGAACTTGTTGGGTTTCCTGCTGTGGTGCACTGTCATCTTCTGTCGCTTCAGCAATTTCTTCCTGCTCTTCTATATCTAAAGCGGGTTCTGAATTTTCAAGGTTCCCCTGATTTATGTCGTCAATTATGTCTAAGTCATCTTCTGTTAGTTCATCTTCTTCTGTGTTGTCTAAGATTTCTTCATTTATAGGCGGAAGAAGAGATTCGTCCTCTATTGATTCAGATTCTTCTATTGACGGTTCTGCCGGTTCTTCTATAAATTCATCTTCCTGAATCAAAGGTGCGGGTTCCGGAAGCAACGTGTTTTCAAAAGGTGTAATTTCTTCCGGCTCTTCAATCGGTTGAAGTTCTTCTGTTTGTGTGTCTTTAGCAACTTCAAGATATTCTTCTTCAAGTATATTTTCAGGCGCGTCAGAAGGAAGTTCTTCTGAAATTTCATCTTCGAAATTTTCATCTTCAAACTCTGCGTTAACTTCAGATTCGGACAAATCATCCGCTATTCTTTCATCTATAGAGGGTTCGGGAAGTACTGTTTCATCTTCACCTTCAGAAAAAGCCTCTTCTGCAAAGTCTTCTTCCGTAATTTCCGGTTCTATGACGGAATTATTTTCGTTTTGAAGTTTGTCATAGGATTCGGTGATAAAGTTTTCATCTTCATCTTCATCATCTTCTTCTTCGCTTGCTGCTGCGGCGGGGGAAGATGAGCGGTATTCCTCAGTAAGTACAGGCATTTCCTCTATGATTTCGGATTCTTGAGTCATTTCTTCCTGAATTTCAAGCGGCTCAAAATAAGTTTGAGTTTCAGGCTCTGAAATGTTTTCTTCGGCAGGCAAAATTTCTTCCTGAATCATGGATTCTTCCGATTCAGGAATTTGGACTTCTGTCTGCGGAACGGTTAAAGATTCAAGGTTGAGAAACGATGCTCCGGTATGAACGGGTTCAAAATGCGTTGTCATTTCCGGATTTTCGTATGTTTGAGGGTTCTCGCTAAATCCCTGATTCATGCTGAAACTTTCGGAATATTCCGGCTGGGATTGAATCAAGGCAGATGTTTCAGGCTGAGCGTAAGGCTCAGTTTCCGTAAAAAAATCATTAGTCGATGCCTCTTCTTCAACTATTTCCGGTTCGCTCAGCGTGATTTCCTGTTCTTCGAGAGGCTCTGCAAGATTGTTTTCAAATTCTTCATCAAAATCTTCTTCCTCCCCTGCAATTTCTTCATTCTGATTGAGAGCGGAATAGTCTTCTTCTTCGACAGGTTTTCTTTCTATATCGTCGGTTAAATCTGTGTAGGTATCTTCGTTTTCTGTGAAATCTTCTGCAGGCTCTTCTTCCTGCACGTCTTGTTCTGTTGTTTCGATTTCTTCGGTTTCAACAGAAGATTCCAAATCCTGCTGAGTTTCTTCTGTCGGAAGCGGCTCCGGATAAACTACTTTCGGCGGTTCATCTTTTATGATTTCTATCGGCGCAAGTTCAACAATCAGCGGAATTCTCTGGGTTGCGGTTCCCCATACAATAAATTCATCATGGTTCAGTTTGTTTAAGAACGTATTGTATGATGCAAAATCATGCTGGGTTGTTTCCGGCGCAAAAAGAATGTAATTGCCGGTTTTTTCTTTTAATTCGTAAACATATTTGTAATTGTGGTTGCAAATTATGTTTGTGTTGATTTTGTTTTCGTTGAAAAGCATGCGAAGCAGTTTTTTGTCACTGTTTTCGTTATTAATTTTGATGAAAGAAGTGATTGGAGTGTCCATTTCTTCCAAAACGCTATATACGTAAAAGATAATTTCGCGCTGGAGTTTAGCTGAAACATTTGAAATATCAAGAATTACTGTGTAATTGTCTTTGATATATTCTTTCAGGCTGTTAATTTCATATTTTGACTGGGCAAAAACTTTTTCTTCTTTGTATTTGAGAAGTTTGTTTTTGAGGTGTGCAAGTTCCGGGATATTGGATTCTGCATACTGCTGGTCAACAACATCAATAAAGGTGTCGAACGGAATATATTTATCCGGGATTGTTTTTGTGTAATTTTGGACTTCCAGAAAAATATCCTGAATAACGGCCTTGCTGGTTGAATCTATGTCGTTCAGGTCGTTTCCGTAGATAAAGTTGATTGTGTCGAAATTCAGCGGGAGTTTAAAGTGTTCGCCGAAAACGATTCGTTTTTCGTCTTTTAGTTTCCCGTCAATGTCGAATACAATTGAACTTTTGGCGTCATTTCCCAGTTGTTTTGTGAAGTTTGAAATCAGTGTTCTTGTGTTTTGAGCATTGTCAGAACAGATTAAAAGATTGTTTTCAAGAATTGATTCATCCACATTAAGAATAAAATCCTGCTGGGCAATGCTGCCAAGTTTCATTGGTGTTTTGACCGGAAGAATGTCAAGCAATTCAGCCGGTGTCAGAGATGATACATTAGCCTGAAGCGCAGGAATTGAACCGTTGTAATTTTTTACAATGCCGTCATCGTCGAATGTGAATATCAGTCTTGCGATAGCATAACTGATGCCGCTGTCGGCTTTAAGGCTGACGATTTGGGCCACGTATGGTGATTTCTCGTCTTCAATTACTACAAAACCTGCAAGAACCAGTTTGTCTTCTGTATCGTATGATACTTTTACAAGATTATTCTTAATTTCCAATACTTTCATCAAAATTTCCTCTTTTGTCTTGATTTTAACATAAAAATACCTGTTCGAAAATCATTCATTAAATATCTGAAACATTTTTCATATCAAGCAGGCTGTTGTAGATGTTTATTGTGGTCAGGCAGATTTTCAGCTCTCTTTTTGCAAGGCTTTTGATAGTTTCTTTGTAGCATCGCAAAAGCGCCATGTTAAGCCCGTTTTCGCCGTTTAAAATTTCCAGCATTTCCTCTCTGTATTTTTCATCGCGCGTATTCGGCTCGATTTTGTCCGCAATGAAAATTATCTTTTCAAAATCTGTCATATCAATTTTTCCAAGTGTGTGCCAGCGGATTGCAGACAGGATTTCGGAATCTGTAACGCCGAAATCTTTTTCGGCAATATACGCGCTCACAGGCGCATGAAGCGTTTTGTAATTTAGCATTTCGCTTTCTTCAACAGTTAGATTTTTATCTATTATCTCGCGCAGTTTTTCTTTTGAAAAGCATTTTGCCGCATCATGCAGCAATCCTGCAATATGCGCTTTTTCTCTGTCCTGACCGAATTTTTCAGCCAATTCTACCGCGCACTCTGCAGTTCCGAGAGAATGAATGTATCTTTCGGCGTTCAAATTTTCCTGAAGCCAATGCAGAATTTCCTGTTCGCTAATTTTTGTATAAGCCATTTTCTCTTATGTACCCTTCTGTTTGTTCCGGAAGTAATCCTTTTACAGATTCCCCGCGATTTATTCGTTTTCTAATCTCTGTTGATGAAATGTCGTTAAATTCCATTTTGGCAAATTTGAAATTGTAGCCTTTGAGGCGCATATTTTTATATTTTTCTTCATCGAAATCATTTTTGCGTACAAACACAATAAAATCAACAATTTTTCTTAATTTTTCGCTTTCATACCAGCTGTCGAGATTTTCAAATGCGTCTGTTCCGATTATAAAATTGATTTTGCCCTCGATTTTGTATCTATTGTACAATTCCTGAATTGTTAGATATGTGTATGAAGTTCCGCCCATTTGAAATTCTATATCGGCAACTTCAAAGTTTTCGTGATTCTGAATTGCAAGTTCCGCCATTTTAAGTCTGTGATGCGCCAACTCCGGATTATTTTCCTTTTGCGGTGGAATGTATGCCGGAATAAAAAGAACTTTTTTTATATCAAAATTCTTTAAAACATATTCGGCCATGTAAATATGCCCGTTATGGATGGGATTAAATGTTCCTGAAAATATGCACAATTTCATAGTGCGATTATATCAGTTTTGCGATTATTTGTAAAGTATTGTAACGTTTTACGGGAGTTATTTTAAAGAAAACAGCCTTATTATCCGTAATTCATGGAGAAAAGGTCGATTTTTACAAGGAAATGAAAGGAAAGCCACTATGGGAATGTCCGCATCACAGGCAAGATTGCTGACTATTACTGCAAGACTCAACCATGTTGAACTGGAGTCGCAGCAGCTTTCCAATTCAAAAATCAGACTTTCAGACAGTACTCAAAGGGCAAGCGATGAGTACATTAAAGCTTTAAACAGAACTGAATATTTGTATAATACGTACAATTCAGCCGGCGAAAAAGTTACACAAGTCTTAACAGGTGCCGCTTTGACAAATTACGGCGAATTGAAAAACCAATACGGGCTTATAAATTCAGCAGGACAGATTTTAGTCAGCGAAATTGACGGTGCGAATTACGAAAAATCCAATACATTAGAAGAGTTTTTGGAAAATTACGGAGTTCTCTCAGAACCCGGCAAAGGCGATATGGTCGAGGTTAAAAACCCCGAATACGGACCGGCAATGGATGAGTATGAAAAGATTCATGACGAATGGATTGCTCAGGAACCTGACCCGAACGATGAAAAGTATTGGAGCGAAGACACCAGCACAAATACCGAACTTTATGACAAATGTTTAAGTGCATTTGCGCAATGCGGCTGCTGGAGCGGTGAAAATAGTTCTGTCGGATTTAGCCATGTAGAACATCTATTAGCAAAAATGCTTGATTATGACACTGATTTTGTTGCATATCCGGGAACCGATAAGGAAGTAACTTATCATAAAATCCCGGGCGGAGCTGGTTCTGCAGGGCATCAAGGAGGTTCAATAAGTCAGGGTAATACGTGGACTCAGGCTTCTGAAGATATAATGGTTGAAGTTCGTTCTGCTATTAAGAATTTGGAAAAAGATCCGGAACTATGGCAGGATTGCGTCAATCTTTATTATGAAACTGTTAAAGCAATGGGCAGTTTAAGTTCGATAAATTCCACAGACAACGGTACGCCTGCAATGTCACAGGATGATATAAATCTTGCGTTTTACGATGCTGATGAAAGTGACGGGTTAGATTCTTTAATAGAACGCCTTAAAGTCGCTTTGAGAGAAAAAGTATTTAACAATGATTTGTACAACGAAGACAAAGGCGAATGGCTGTCAAAAGAACCTCAGAAACCTAATGTTCCTTTTTATGTTGATAAAGAAGTCCGCAAGATTACTGATAATGACAAAGCTCAGTGGTATGTAAATCTTTGGCACAGGATGAATGGTGCAAGTGATTTCAAAGGCGGATTTGGCGACAGCGAGGCGTATAATCCGGAAGACGGCTGGGCTTCAAAGTCAAAAACAGAACAAAGCTGGGCTGTACTTAAAGACGGTGATATGAATAGTGCGGCTTATCTTAAATATGCTGTCGATAACGGGCTTATTACAGTTGAACAGGTTCAATTTGCAGATCCGTCTGAATCTGATTCCGGACTCAGCAAGGTTGCATGGAAATCTGTTATATTTAACACAATTGCGGATGTAACAGAGCAAAAGGATGAAATTGCGATTACAAAAGCCGAAACAAAATATGAGCAGGCTCTAAAAGATATAGAAGCAAAAGACAAACAAATAGATGTTCAGATGAAAAAGCTTGATACAGAACATAACGCACTTCAAACAGAATATGAAAGCATTAAAGGCGTTATCCAGAAGAATGTAGAAAGAACATTCAAGGTCTTTTCATAAGATTCTGTCCTAAATGTAAATTTTATAACGAATTATGGGCTTATTGTGAATAAATGAACAAAATTAATTTTTTGTCGTTATAATTTTTATAAGGAGGTGCCTGTGAAAAGATTGGTTTTATTTTTTGTGTTTATTTTCTTTGCAGAAACCGCGTTTGCCGGAAATATTGAATACGGTTATCGTAACGGCAAATACGTCCCGACATCGGTTAACGGTCAGCGGATTGAATATGGCTATCGTAACGGAGAATATGTCCAAACTTCGATTGGTGGAAATCGTATAAATTACGGTTACAGAAACGGGCAATACGTACCGACAGCTGTTGGCAGCGAACAAATCCAATACGGATATCGAAACGGGAAGTATGTGCCGACCTCGGTTGGCTCTGAGAATATTCAATACGGATATCGCAATGGCGATTATACGCAGACCGGCATTGGCAATAAATCCATCAATTACGGATATAGAAACGGGCAATACGTGCCTGTAGGGGTTGGTAACTAGTTTTAATGAGCATTGCTTCCGACATAATTTGGCTTGAGTGCAAATTTTAATAATTAAAAAGCCCGATTCAAAAATGAGTCAGGCTTTTTAGTACGAATGCGATTTTGTTACCTGCTGATCTCGCAGGTGGGTGAGCGCCTTGACAAATCCGTTTCCCGCTGGCGATTTTAAATCGGCGGGTATACTGCAATGCCATTGAGAGTCAACTCTCCCTATTTAGTTAAATGTAGGAACAAAATTGAACATCCGTACATTAATTTTATTATAGCAGATTGTTTTAGAAAGTTCAATAGCTTGGAGGGGAATTTTTGGCGGACGGGGTGAGTGAGATTGAAGTGAGAAGTGAGAAGTGAGAAGTGAGAAGTGAGAAGTGAGAAGTGAGAAGTGAGAAGGCCTTTTACTTTATGGTGTTTGAATCGGGTGCCGCTTATTTGATTTGTTTTAATTGCTATCCAAGTATTGCTGCCGCGGTTTTACCGGCTGAATGGCCTTAATTGCAGTTTCCCGCTTTTTGTAATCGTTGCGAAAGTTTTGCTCCACCATTCTCTTTAAACGCCGGTTAATTCCTTTTAGACTACCAGCGCATTGCTAAGGTTTCGTTTACCCTTTTTTCTGCTTCATCAGCCTGTCTGAGCGCCATTTCTGCTGCGCTGAAATCTTCTGATGCTCCGGGCGCAATCGCGGAATCCGGAGACGGAATATATTTAGGCTTTTTTACTTCATGACTTTTGGGAACTTCAACCGGTGCCTCTGTTATTGTGCATTCCGGTGATGGAATGTATCTTTTGGTCGGCATGTTTTGGGTATTTAGTTTGTCTGCCGCATTTTTAACATTCGGTTTGTTTGGCAAAAGCGAAGTTTGCGGTGCGCCTGATGCCGGGTTTGTCGGAATCTGTGAGGCTGTTTTTTGCGCATTGACATACTGATTAATCAAATTTGTCTGAAATTGCGGAATATGCGTTTGTGCTGCAGCTTGAGCCTGCGCAGCTTTCAAAATAGCTTCCTGCATTGCTTTTTGTTGTTCAACCGGTGTTGTTTCCTGCGCTTTTTCTTCTTCTTTACCTTCATCAAGAACTGATTTTGTGGGTTTTCCGAATAGAGCATGTGCGCCTTTTGTTGTTAATTTCGCAAGGAACGGTGATACAATAGCAAGCGGAATTGCGATTCTTAAAGGAACGCCGGCAAGGTTTTTGAAAAAATTTTTGGATTTTCTAAGCCAATTCAAATTCCACTTGCTCTTGGAAATTCTTGCAGGATTTGTTTCGTTACCTATTTCTATTAAGCTTCCAAGCTTTTTGAATATTTTGGTAATCGGATTTTTTACATTTGCCTTAAGCATTTGTTTTAATTGTTTTTCTCTGGCTTTATAGGCAGATTTGTCTGAAAGCAAACCGGCTTTAACATCAGCTTTGAATTGTTTTTTAGCATCCCTGTATGCTTTAACCTGATCGGTTGTCATGCCTGCATATTTAAGGCCGCCGACTTTGTGCATCGCAACAATACCCAATGGCATTGCCATAAAGTATGTAAAGTCGTTTACAAATCTTTCGGCCAAAGTCTTGCCTTTTTCGCCTTTCGGTGCTTTGAATGTATGGATTAGCATATCCGCAAAGATTCCGGCCTGCATTGCAACAGCAATCTTACCGCCTGCAAATCTGTTTGTGCAGCCTTCCATAAGCCAGCCCAAAGCTTTTGGCAAAAATCTGCCAAGTCCGGTTTTGTTGCCAAGCCCGAGCGTTGCTTTGTATTTGTTTAAATATTCCAATAATGAAACTTCGCGGCCGAAAAGGTGCGCGCTCAATTTTGTCTTACGCCATATCGGAACGGTTATGTCGCCTTTTTTTGTCGCCTTTTCAAGTGCTTTGACAACTTCTTTCGGGTGCGCAAGAATGTCGGATTTGACTTTATTGTACTGTTCCATTGAATCAAACCCGAGACGTCTTACTTTAATAAATTTTGCAAGTCTTTCCATTGCATCAATGCTTTTGCATTTTGCAAGTCTTGCAGGCGAAACTCCAAGAAGTTCAAGTTCTTTTTTCTGTATTAAAAGCGCCTTGTCAGCAAAAGATTTTCCTTTCAATGCTTGTTTGAACGCGTCAATATCCGCTTGTTTCATGCCGTATTGCTGAAGTCTTTGCGGACTTACGTCTTTTCCGCGAATCCATGACATCCTGTTTGCATTTTTAGAAATCGGTGCTAAATATTCATCAAAAACCTGAGCCATATCCATTGCAAGGAAACCGTGCAAGCCGGCTCCGGGTGTTTTTGCAAAATGCCATTCCGCTTTTCCCGCATGGTTTGCAAGTGAATATGCAATATCATTCTTTTGAGTCATCCACTGGCCAAAGCTTTTACCCTTGCCTGTGAGATTGTTAAAGAATTTGCCTAAAGCGGTTCCGTTCCACTTTGTTGCCATTCTGTCACCGAATGCGCCAAGTCTGCCGAAAATAGTTTTATCATATTCTTTTGCACAGTTACGGTTGAAAACATCCATTCCCTGCGCAATTCCGTACCAGATTGCCGCACCTGTTCCTGCCATAAGAAGCGGGTTTGTTTCATCGCCGGAAGATGCTTTTACACGGTTAGCAAGATAAGAATTGTCAACTCCCTGCTTCAACTTGTCAGGGTCAATGTTTATCGGTACGTTTTGACCGTTTATTGCCTGCATTGGTATGTTATTCTGTTGATTTAGAGAGCTAACCATAGACCTAACCTTTTCCCCTATATAAGTATAAAAACATTTTTTGCGTATAAATTGCTTGTTTGCGCTGATTTTTACTCATTATGTAAAGTTATGTAACAAGTAAAGTCAAAAGTGAAATTTCTAAAGTTGTATATACTTTATATATACACAAGGCGATAATAAATAAGAGAGGCTTAAAGATATGGCAGTTGCAAATTTGAAAAAGATTGATGACAAATTGAAAGATATGTATCAAGACAAAGTTACGACTGCACAGGGTGCACAATATGAAGATCGTTCGGAAGTTCTTCTGGCACAGATGAATTTTATTGCAATTGCTAATAAGCAGGCGCTCCATCTTATTTAGAAAAGATTTTAATCAATACTTACTATAAAATTTTAACTCCAATTAATTTTTCCCCTACAAATTTTGTACCTGATTTTTCCCAAAAAATCAGGTTTTCTTTGTGCTACGCACGTAGACGTATCGGAACTGTCATACAGGAGCCGCTTTTGAAAGAATTAGGCAGGCGCAGTGCTGAATGAAAAAACGCTCGGAAGGGGCAACGTCATTGGGACGATAACAAATTCCTGCGATAATCGTCGCAGCCCCTCTCCTGAATCAGGAGAGGGTAGAATTTCAACTTGAGCATGCGTTTAACGCTGCGAAAGTTTGAAATTCGGGTGAGGTGCTACACACGTAAGAAATTGAAACTGAATTAGGCAAAAATCGCATTTTGATGAATTAGACACAAAAGTCCGGAATTAGGACAGGAACGCTTGGAGCGGTCGGCGTCTTTTGACTAACTCTACAAATCCGACGAAATTTTGAGGATTAATCGCTCCCCGGCCGTGAATTCATCAAAATTCTCTTGCCCAAACGCTCTTGCTGTGCTAAAATTGTGGTAAGAATTGAGGGATATTATGAGTGAAGAAATTTCAGCGATTATTCTTTCAGAATCTGAACAGACGCTTAGTTTGCTCAGTTCGTACGGCGCAGAATTCGGAAAATATAATTTTTTGAATGAATTTGACGATTTGTCAGATGTTTTCAATACGCTTTCAAGCCTGCAAAAATCTTTGCTTGTAGTTGATTTGCCCCAGGACGATGCAAAATATCTGGAATTTATACAGAATGTTGCCTCATCCTGTCCGAACTGTAAAATTCTGGCAATTTCGGATACTCCATCGGTTGATTTGATTGTGAGGGCAATGCGTGCGGGGGCAAAGGATTTTTTGTCGGCCCCTGTTATAAAGAGTGAATTTTTTGAAACATTGGAAAGAATTTATTCAAAACTTTCCGCAAACAAATCCGCTGAAACTAAAAGCCGTGTTTTGACCGTGTTTTCTAATAAAGGCGGGATTGGCAAAACCTCAATTGCGTCAAATTTGGCGCTTGAACTGGCAAAGATTACGAAAGAGAATGTTGCACTTGTTGATTTGAATTTTCAATTGGGCGATATCACGTCATTTCTGGATGTTAAGCCATCGTTTAATATTTCGTATATGCTGCAGAATCCGGCTAAACTTAATCCGGAATTTCTTCTGAATACTGTTGAAAAATATAAAGATACAAGCTTGTATATCATAGCTGACCCGCCTTATTTTAAACAGGCTGATAAAATTTCCAAAAATCAGGTTGTGACGCTTGTTGAGGCTTTGAAACGGAGTTTTTCTTATATTGTAATAGATACGGATTCAACATTTGACGAGAAGACTGTTGCGGCGCTTGACAATTCCGACCTGATATTTCTGCCGGTTATAGTGAACCTTCCGGCACTGAGAAATTGTCAGAGAATTCTTGACCTTTTTGACAAACTTGGTTACGAGCGTGAAAAAACTCAGGTTGTTGTGAATCGTTATATGGAAAATGACGAAATCAAGATTAAGGATGTTGAAAAAGTTTTGGAAAAAGAGGTTTACTGGAAGATTCCGAACAATTATTTCACTCTTATGTCTGCAATAAATAAGGGCGTATCTGTTTCGGAGATTAATCCGGAATCTAATGTTGCCGTGAGTTATAAAGAATTTGCGATGTCGGTTTCTGATATGGTTTACAGAAATAAACTGATAAAGAAATATTCAACATCAAAAGTAGATAGTATTGATAATGTTTTGAGGGGATAAATGGGTTTTAGCGACAGATTAAAAAAGTTTGAGGTATCTGAAAATATCGAAAATATTGTGCAAAATTCTGATTGTGATGAAGTTTTTTTGCAGGAACCGCCGAATCTTCATGATTTTCTGCTGGATGCTTTGAGTGCTAAAGCCGCATCAGTTCCTGTGTGGTATGAGTATAGCAATGAACAAAAAGAAGAATTGATATTAAATTTTTTAGATAATAAGATTTGCGCTGAATTCGAAGGGTTCACAATATCAGATGAGGAAAAAAGACAAATCGCTGAAGCTTTTCTAAAATCTGATTTCGGTTTTGGTGCTCTGGATAGAATCCTTGCAAAAGCTGAGACCTCGGCTTTATCTGTAACTTCATCGGGGCAAGTTTATGTACAAACTGAAAAAGGGACTAAAAAATCTGATTTAATCCTTGATAAAATTCAGTTTGAAGATATTATTTCGCGTTTTGAGGCGGATGGGCCGGTTTCAAAATTCCGATTGAATGATTTTCAAATTACAATCCTGAAACCGCCGGTGTCTGAAATTACACTGATAATCCGGAAAGTAAAAAATATAAAATATGACTTGCCGGCGCTAAGCGCTAAAAATATAATTGCTCCGGAACTTTGTGAATTTTTGAAACATCTTCTTTCTGAAAAGAAAAACATCATAATATCATCTTTTGAGCAAAAATATGTTTTTGAATTTTTGCAAATACTTTTAAATTCAATTGATGAAAATTCGCACTGCTGCTTTATTGAGGATTGCGAAACTATTGCAAACAGGTATGAAAATGTTTCGGTGTTTTCTCTAAGGCGGTGCGGAGAATCTGACTGTGAAGAAATTCTTTCCGTAATTGAAGATATGAATTTTGACTATACGGCGGCACTAATAAAAGACTATAAAAAATTTGCCGGATATTATATGACAAATGATAATACAAAATCCGGACTTTTGACAGGTATCAGGGCGTTGAATACCTCAGATGCGGTTTCTAAATTGACCTCAGTTGCCGCAAACGCACTTAAAAGCAGTGAAAAACTCGCAAAACTCAAACTTTCATCAACTTATGATTACTTGATTCATCTGGATAAATACGAAGATTCCGGCTTTAGAATCGCATCAATTATGGAAATTACATCGACAAAATCCTCTTCGCTTGTGACAAATGAGGTTGCTAAATTTGTTGACGGTCTTTATGTTCTTGATTTGCCGGAAGATTTTTATTTAACCGAGGATTCTGCGACTGTTGAGATTCAGCCTCCGGAGTCTGGCGAGGTTTTGAATCCGGACGGAGGTTTTGATTTTCAGGAATTTTCTGAGCCTCGGATTGCAGAGCCTGCTGCAAATTCTTTTCGCGCGCGCTTGAATGGGATTTAGTTATAACGTGATAATCGTCAAACCTTTTTACATGAAGCCGTAAATGATTGCTTTCTCTTAATTTCTCCCCAATCAAATCCATTCCGGGCACAATGTATTTTGGCATCAAAATTTTGTCAACAAAATAATTAATCGGACTTATCAAAAACACAAGTGAAACAAGGCCGCCTATTGTTTTAAAAAGCTTGTTTCTTACAATAAGTGTGTTTTGATATTCCTTGAGCGCTGTTTTTAGCGCATGATGAGTAAAATCATTACCGTAAAGCTTTTGCATAGCAGGAACAGTAGATGTGTATTTTTTGTAAATTCTTTTTGGTATTTTAGAATCCTTTGTGCCGTTTTCGAGCGCCTCTTTTATCTCAAAAATATTGTCCGCATTCTTGTCGGCAAATGCAAAAAGCTTTTTCCTGTCAGCATCTGAGGCCGCAAAGTAGCCTGTCATATATCTGTAAACTTTCTTGAAAATATTATCGGTCTGTTTAGAATTCTCTAGTGCGCGGACTTTGTTTTCCAGTGAAGTTCTGATAAATTGTTTGAATTCGTCTTTGTTATCAAAAGTTTTGCCGATTGTCTGGTCAATGACGTCTTTTGTGTGTCTGAAAACAGTGTCTTTCGCATTTATCGACAATTTGTCGCTGATAAGTTTGCCCACGGGTGATGTTACTTTTTGACCGAGAATAATTGCACCTGCAGGAAGTATAAATGATGACAACCCTTGTGTTATCGCTCTTTTGACCCCTCTTTTGCCGCTCGGATTGTATTCGTTTTGATCGTTTTTGTACTTGTCGTAAATATCAGCGCCAAGATACATAAAAGTCGGTATCCACAGTGCAAATGTGAGTTTTGGCGCAATCTCGTTTATGCCCGCACCGATTTCGTTGGTGTAGGAAAGACTTTTTACAACCCAGTTGTTCAAGGGGTCTTTGTATTTTTTTTCTCTTGCGCCGTTATTTTTTGGGGGCGTCAGGCCGGTTGATGTTACTGCGGAAGGCATGCTTTTTTCTCATAACTATCTTATATATTATTATACAATACATGTAAATAAACTTTTTTGCTATGGAAATGTTCTATATTTGATATAAAATTTTGGTATGGAGCACAGAAAGTTCAAAATTAATTCAAAATACAAACCCGCAGGCGACCAGCCAAAAGCCATTGATGCGCTTACAAAAGGGCTTTTAGAAGGGGACGATACCCAGACACTTCTCGGTATAACAGGTTCCGGTAAAACTTTTACGATAGCTAATGTTATTGAAAAAGTTCAGAAGCCAACGCTTATTATTGCCCACAACAAAACCCTTGCGGCTCAGCTTTATAACGAATTTAAAGAACTTTTTCCGGACAATGCTGTTGAATATTTTATAAGCTATTACGATTACTACCAGCCGGAAGCATATATTCCGCGCACAGATACTTATATTGAAAAATCGGCGTCGATTAACGATGAAATCGACAGGCTCCGTCATAATTCGACCAGAAGCCTTTATGAAAGAAATGATGTCATAATTATTGCTTCGGTAAGCTGTATTTACGGCCTTGGGCTGCCGGAAAACTACTTTCGCGGCTCTGTTGAACTCAAAGTCGGGGATGAAGTAGAGCGCGATGATTTGTTAAGGCATCTGGTTAGCGTTCAATACACCAGAAATGATTTGGTGCTTGAAAGAGCGACATTTAGAGCGCGCGGCGATATTGTTGAAATTATGCCGGCTTATGAAAAAATTATTACGCGAATATACTTTTTCGGAGACGAAATTGAAAAAATCGTGAGAATCGACAATGTTTCGGGCGAAATTCTGGAAACTCCCGACAGTGTTGTAATTTATCCTGCTGTTCACTATCTTTCTTATGATGAAAATACCGAAGAAACTCTTGATTTAATCCGTCAGGAACTTTCATCGCGTCTTGCGGAGTTGGAGAGCGAAAACAAAATCGTTGAAGCGCAAAGGCTTTCACAGCGCGTAAAATACGATATTGAGATGATAAAAGAAATGGGCTATTGTTCAGGAATCGAGAATTACTCAAGAATAATTGAGCGCCGTGCACCTGGAAGTCCGCCGGCAACGCTTTTGGACTATTTTCAGGGTGATTTTTTGACCGTGGTGGATGAATCCCATGTTACTCTGCCGCAATTGAAAGGAATGTCTCATGGAGATGCTGCGCGCAAAAACACTTTGATAGAATACGGCTTCCGCCTTCCTTGCGCGAAGGATAACAGACCTTTGACAAACGAAGAATTTTTTGAAAGAGTGCATCAAAAGATTTATATATCAGCTACTCCCGGCGAATTCGAACGGCAGACTTCCTCTAGGCTTGTAGAACAGATTATCAGGCCGACAGGGCTTGTTGATCCGAAAATATCCGTGCGGCCGATTGATACGCAAATCAATGATTTGAAAAACGAGATTAAAAAGCGTACTGAAAAGGACGAACGTGTTTTAATCACGACTTTAACAAAGAAAATGGCTGAAGATTTGACAGATTTCTTTATTCAGGAAGGAATCCGCGTCAGATATCTTCACTCCGAAATCCAATCGTTAGAGCGTGTTGAGATACTTCGCGATTTGCGGCTTGGTGAATTTGATGTTTTGATTGGTGTAAACCTTTTGAGAGAAGGACTTGATATTCCGGAAGTTTCGCTTGTTGCGATAATGGATGCAGACAAAGAGGGCTTTTTAAGAAGCGAGACGAGTTTAATCCAAACAATCGGGCGTGCTGCACGTAATGCGTGCGGAGAAGTTATTATGTATGCTGACCGTATGACAGAGAGTATGGAAAAAGCGATTTCAGAAACTAACCGCCGCCGCGAAATTCAGATGGCGCACAACAAAAAATTCGGGATTGTGCCGCAGACTATCAAAAAGCCGATTGAGAACAATCTTTTATCGCTTGTGGCGAGTTACCGCGATTTGGAAGATATTGTTGCCGAAGAGATGGTTGATATGGGCATAGATAAAAAAGACTTGCCGAAACTAATCGGCAAGCTTGAAAAAGATATGCAAAAGGCGGCAAAAATTCTTGATTTTGAACGTGCCGCCGAAATTCGCGATAAGCTTAAAAAGATGCGGGAGATGTTGGACCGCTAGATTTTTGAAGGTCTTTAATTTCCTGCTGTTCTTTTTTCTTTTGCGCTTTAGCCTCAGCCTGGTGGAGTGCTTCGTAGTTAAGCTGTCCGAGGTAATTTCCGATTAAAGCGATGTTGATGACGGCCGTAATGCTCCATGCGATATAGGTGATAAAGTTGTCCAGTCCTATAAACAGCCAGCACAGATATGTAACAATTCCGGCCAAAACCGCATCAATTACTGCGATTTGAATTGCAAGCCAGATAGTCTGAATTAATACATCAATACATGAATCTGAAATTGCTTTTACATCAAAAGCATCAAGCGGATTGAATTTTTTTGAATAAAGCATAAACACAGTAAGAACAATAGAGCCGCAAACCGCGTAAGTGATATATGTTGCAGCGATTCTAATCCAGTCGACAGAAAGCATCGGATAGAAATTTGTCACCAGATACCAGGCGATACCGCCGTTTATGGCAAGAGCCGGCCCGATTGCTATAATTGCTCTTATTGCGTCAAATAAAAGTACGAAAATGTTTGCGGTCGGCAGGATTGTTTCTCTAAAATTCATAACGTTGTTACAAATTCTTGACATTGCGCCGAGTGCGATAATTGCGGTTATTACGGCACATGTGTAAACAATTGACATATTCTGCGGTTCTGCTTTGAAAAAGTATATTCCGCAAAATACGGGGATTGCTGCGATAATGTATTTTACAATGGCGTTATGCTCTGTAATACATTCATCCCAGGCGTCTTTCATTGAAGCCATTCTTTTACTCCTTTCTTCTTATCTACGCTCTTTAAATATAGCATATTTATATATCAGGGGCAACACATTAAATGGATGAAATCGGCAGGTTTACGATAAATTCCGCGCCGGAATCTTTTTCACTTTTTACTTTGATAGTGCCATTATGCATTAGTATTAATTCTTTTGTGATTGTAAGGCCAAGGCCGGTTGAATTTTCATGGGGGGTAATTTGTTCGAATTTTTTGAAAATTTTCCGGTGATATTTTTTCTCAATCCCGCAGCCATAGTCTTTTATGCTGATTTGAAGATATTTCAGTTTGAGGTTCGTTGAAATCTCAATTCTACCGTTATTTTTTGAAAACTTTATTGCATTGTTTATGAGATTAAACAACACCTGCTGGATTTTTTGGTAATCCGCATTTATTGCGCAATCCTGAATGTCGGTTTCTATAGAAATATTTTTCTTTTCGTAGAGCGGTTTTAAGATATTAAGCGTTTCAAAGATGCATTGCGAAATCTTAAAAGTCTTCACATTTAACTTCATTGCGTTTGATTCAAGCTTTGAAATATCAAGGATTTCGTTTATCATGCCAAGAAGGTGGATTCCGGCGGTATGAATATCTTGTACAAATTCCGTTTGTTTTGCACTCAATTTGCCAAGTGCAGGGTTCCGGAGAAGTTCGGAAAATCCTATGATTGAATTCAGCGGCGTTCTAAGTTCATGCGAGACATTTGAGAGAAATTTGCTTTTAACTTTGTCTGCAGCAAGGATTTTTTTGTTTTCTGATTTTGTAATTTTGTATGCCCGGCCGGTTTGAAGAATTCCAGCCTGAAGAGTTTGGGTTTGCATTTGGGCGATTTTTTTTAACTCCAAATCCTTTATCAAATTCGATATTATTGATGCGCAGGTTTTGAATAGCCGGATTTCATTTTTAGAAAATTCGTTTTCTGATTTCAGGATAAGAATTCCAAAGGCACAGTTGTGCGTAACAAGTCTTTCTGCCAAAATATTCGAACTTTTGAATATGTCTGTTGGAATATTTTCTGTACAATTGTAAAGCAGTTCTTTTTCTTCTTTTAAAATTAAAATATCATCAGCTGTGAAATTTTCCGGATATGAATATTCACTGCGTAAGCGCTCCGGCGTCAGAAAATAAACCACACCTTTTTCAAAATCGAATATGTTTTTCAGGGTCGAGAATATCTCTGAATAAGATTTCAAACTGCCGCTGAAAAATATCTCAAGTTTTGAAAGTATTTCATCCAGGTCTTTTTCCACAACTACTCCAGCAATGATTTGTCAGCGTATCCGATGTATGTCAAATTTCTGAAATATCCGTCAAAGTCAAGCCCGTAGCCGATTAGAAACTCATCATCAACATCAAACCCGTAATAATCCGGTTCAATGTCGACAATTCTAGTGCATTTTTTGTCCAGAAGCGAACAGAATTTAGTTGATTTCGTTTTGAAGTTGCAGTTCATAAAATCCATCAGAAATTTTGCAGTTAACCCCTTATCAACTATATCTTCAATAATCAAAACATTTTTCCCGTTCAAATCCGGAAGCGTAATGTCAACAGCATTAACCTTTCCGCTGGAAACCGTTGCCGAGCCGTAGCTTGAAAGTCTGATAAATTCCATTTTTAAAGGCATTGTCAGATGTTTTACAAGGTCTGTTGCAAACATGACAGCCCCTTTCAAAACACAGACCGCATAAACTTCTTCGCCCTTAAAATGTTCGTTGATTTCTGCAGCTAGTTCTTTAATTCTTTCTTGAATTTGCTCTTCGCTGAACATTATTTTTAAATCGCTCTCTTTTATCTTCATTTTGCTCTCCTATTTCATCTCGTTTTTAATCAATTTTAGCACATGAGTCTGTTTTGTGCCAACTTTAATTTTGTCGCTCAAGCCAAGTGATGGTGCCCACAAAATTTCATTGCCGGACGTCAGAAACAGCATTTCGGCTTTTTTGTGTGCCGGAACTTTTTTTTCATTCAAATATTTTTTTAATTTTTGCGAGCCTGAACATCCGAGAGGCTTTATTATATCACCGTCTTTTCTGCCGCGCAAAGTCAAATCCTTGAAAGCGCTTAAATCAACATAGGCTGTAAGTTCCGAATCTTTTGGAAATTTTTCGATTTTTCCATCAGATTTTTCAATAATAAAAATATAATTATCAAGTTTATACATGCCTTCTTTGCCGATTTTAATTTCAGGCAGGTGCGGCTTGTGTGTGTTTATGATTTCGATAGTTTCAGTATTTACAAAAAGACTGAGATTTTCAGAAAGCGAAAACGTTTTTCCGCTTTTTGAATCCTTATTTTCGAGAATAAAATCAATCGCGCGCTGAATTTTCAGTCTGTCATAATCAAGATTGTTCTCGACAAAAAGATTATAAACAAGCCTTGATTTTAGCGCCTCTGAAAATTCTGAAAAATTTGATGTTTTGTATGGCTCTATAATAGATTTTGTGTATTCTTCGATAATTTCGTTATCCAGCCGTGCTCTTTCGGATAGCGAATTAAGCGCCTGAAGCATGTGCGGATTTATTTTTTCCATTTGCGGCAAAATGTTTTTTCTTATCAGATTTCGTTTATATTTAATATCCGAATTTGAACTGTCGTTGTTTGGTGTGAGATTGTGTTCGTATGCGTAATTTTCGATGTCTTCGCGCGTTATTTCAAGGAGGGGCCTGTAAAATATTCCGCGGTGTTCGGCAATTCCTGAAAGGCCTTTTGTCCCTGTGCCTTTTGCAATTCGATAAATAAGGGTTTCGGCGTTATCGTTTGCGTTGTGGGCTGTCAAAACCGCGTTTGAGGAAAACTTTTCCGCGCATTTTTCAAAAAAATCATAGCGCGCTTTTCTTGCGGCGGTTTCGGTTTTTGGGATGTCTGAAGACAGTTTTTCGTAATAAAATTCAACTCCGTTTCTTGCACAAAATTTCCGGCATTTTTCTTCTTCCGCGTCGCTTTCTTCTCCTCGCCAGTTGTGGTTCAGATGAATGGCAATCACGTTTTTTCTAAATTTGCACAAAATATCAAGCAGGCACATTGAATCGTACCCGCCTGAGAATGCAATTAAAATCGGTTTTTCAAAATCTAACAGGTCATATTTTTCTAAAAAATATTTAACTTTTTCCGTAATTTTGTCCATTATGAATTGTTTGCGGCCGCAAGTCTGTTTTGAATTTTGATGCCCTCTTTGATTTCAACGGCATCAACGCCAAGCTGTTCGAGTGCTTTCATTGCAAGGCAGCTGGGTTCATACGTGAGGGCTAAAAGCATATGTTCTGAACCAATTCGTGCTTTGTTGTCGGCTTTTGCAAGTTCCCAGGCTTTTTCCAGAACTCTTTTGGCGCGTTTTGTGAACACGATTTCTGTGTCAAAATATTCGTTGCCAAATCCGATTAACTGTTCGACTTCTTTTCGGGCATCTTTTATGTTGATTTCAAGTTCGTTCAACACTTCAGCCCCCAGGCCTGTTGCTTCGCCGATTATGCCGAGAAGAAACATTTCGGTTCCGACGATATTTCTGCCCAAACGACGCGCTTCTTCTTTGGCAAGCCTTAGAATCGTAAGTGTTTCGGGCATTTGTTTTTCAATCGGTTTGATGATTGAATGCGCGACATCATCGTCGTTGATGTGCATTTCTTTTAAGATGTCGTAGGCAATGCCTTTTTTGGCTTTCAAGACGCCAAGCACAATGTGTTCCGGAAGAACAACAGATGAGCCGAGTTCTTTTGCTGTTTGCAAGGCAAGATTCATTGTTCTGAACGCGTTTGGAGTGAAGATAATCTGGCGGTTTTCGTATTCAGCCTGACGGGATTGAATACGCGCAAGTTTTTCTTCAAATTTTTCGCCTGTAATTCCGTATTGGGCAAGAATTTTAGATAATTCAGAATTTGAATCTTCCAGAATCGAAGAAATTATCTGTTCTGTGCCGAGAATTTCATAATTTGAGGCCGAAAGCTTTGCCACTGCGCGTTCAAATACTTTTGTCGACTCTTCGCTGTCAAAAATCGCGTCTGTTTTTTCGGAATTGTTTTGTTCGCTTTCGCGATTGTCGTCGAATTCCGGATGATAAAGCCGTTTGGTCTTTTTCTGGACCAGTTTTTCCAGAAGAATTTTTGATTTCAAAACGTCAAATCCAAGTTTTTCAAGGATTCGTACGTTGTTTGATTTTCTGTCATTGATTACGGCAAGGAACAAATGTTCGTACAAAATTGATGGGTTGCCTGATTTGTTGGCAAGATCCATCGCGTTTTTAAGCAGTTCTTTCAAGTGATTGCTGAAAACAGGCGTTGTTTTATCAGTACTGATATTTTTTTCAATATTCAGACTTTCGGTGATTTCTCTGTGTAAATCTTCGTAAGCAATGTTGTACATTTTGAAGATTTTCAGCGCAATCCCTTTTGCTTCAACAAAAAGCGCCAGCAAAAGGTGTTCTGAAACTATATTTGCCGAGTGCATTTCGTTTGCGCATTTTTGTGCTGTGCTTACAACATTTATTGCCTTTTCCGTAAATTTTTCTAACAAATTATTCTTCCTCGTCTTCTTCGTCTTCCAGCGTTTTGATGTATTCTTCAACTTTGTTGAATTCTTCGTCGTCTTCGATTGTTTCGAAAAGGTAGTCTTCGCCGTCTTTTGTCAAGCGCATAAGAACGATTTCACCTTCTTCGCTGTCTTCTTCCATGTCTGCCGGAAGCAAAAGCGCGTATTCCTGACCTTCAACTTCGATGATGTCAAAAAGTTCAAAGTTGATTACGTTGCCTTCTTCGTCAACTGTTTCGATTAACTGTTTTTCTTCGTTTTCCATGATGTTCTCCTTTATTTTTTATTTTTGGTTTCTGCTCAGGTATTGTTCCAGTATAATACAAGCACTCTCAATATCAACCAGCCCTTTGTTTTTTTTGAAGTCTATTTTTTTATTTCTCAAATTTTCTTCGGCCGTGTCTGAGGTGAGGCGTTCGTCTTCAAAAATAATTTCGTATCCTGAAATTTTGGCTGCAAAATCCTTGCAATCCTGTGCTTGAGAGCCTTCTGTTCCGTCCATGTTTATCGGAAGCCCTACAACAATTTTTTGGACATGATTTTCTTTTGCGATTTTTAAAACTTCTTCGATTGCCTTGTCTTCCGGCTGGCGAGCGATGCAGGAGTGACCGTTTGAAAGCATCAGAAGAAAGTCGCTCAGCGCAACCCCGATTCTTTTTGTTCCGACATCAAGCGCCATTACTTTATACATTTTGCACCCACTTGTCTTCGATTGTTTTTATTATGTAATCGAGTTCATTGATGCTGAATTTGCCATCATTTAGTTCGGTATTGTATTTTAGAGCAAAATAGTATTCATATATGCTTCTTCGCAAAACATTTTTCAAAAATTCCGTGCTGAGATCTTCGTCCAAATAAAGCCCGTAGATTTTTTCAGCCTGTTCTTTTTGGTTGGTCAGAAGTTTTAAATATGCGCTCAAGACAAGTCTTTCGCGCCAGATTTTGTATTCTTCTGCGTAAAATATTTTTGAAAAATACAGGTTTATAATTGCGTCAAAGTCGAGTTTGTATTCATGATTTTGCAATCTGAGATTCAGCATTGAAATCATTTCGTCAAATTCGTCGCTGTAACCGAAATCCATAAACCAGTGCTGCGTGAAATCGTCGTTATAAAGTTCTTTCAGCGTATTTGAATCTAATTTTGCAGGTTTTATATTTTCTTCAAGAATTTCTTTTATATTAAGGTTTTCCGGTTCAATGTCAGCGAGCAGATTTTTCCAGCAAATGTATTCATAGGGGAATTTGTCCGCAAGTTTTTCGGCATTCAAAAGGATTGTTTTGAGCGCTGATGGTGTGATTTTCAAAACCTGTTCATCCTGATAAAAGCGTTCAATGATTTTGTCGCATTCAAATTTTGAGATGTCATTAAAGCCAAAGCAATCGCGGATTCCGGCGTAATCATCGATTACAACTGCCACAAACTGAATTCGTTCGTTTTCTTTTTCGCGTGTAAAAATCAGTGCCTGCTGCCCATGTCCATCCGGATATGTAAGGCAGAATACGTAGGGTTTTGTTGCGATAAGCAGAGATTTGTAGAATTCATGCGTGTTGTCTTCGCGAATTCCGGCGATTTTAAGTTTTGAAAGATTTTTTCTGATTGCCGGTTGAATATCTTCTTTTGCGTATTTTAAAGCTTCATCAAGCGCATGGTATGCAAGCTGGGATTTTGATTCCCCGAGCATATTTAATGCAGTCATACCTTCGTCTGAATACGGATTTGACAGGAAAACAGGAACTAAAATGTTTGCAAGAGCATCTTCGCTGTAATCATTTCCGAGAGATTCTATCAGCGTGATTTTGTCTTTTATGTTAAGCGAATTCACAAAGTCGAGAAAATCTATTTGGACTTCCGGATTTGTAATCGCGTTTTTCAAAAGCAATTTTGTATCGCTGTCAACGAGTTCTTCTTCGTTGTCGAGATATTGGCCGCATTCATCATAAGACCAGTTTGAATCAATGTCTCTTAAAAAATTCAAAACAACAATTTTTGTTTCATTTGAGAACCTGCTGTTTTTGAGCATTGCCCACAGATGTGCTGTAAGTTCGGATTTGTCTGCGTAGCGCTCAAGAAGTATTCTTAAAATATGTTCGTTCTTTTGATTTGCGTTGTTGAATTCTTTGTATAAAATCTTAACAATTGTTTTTTTATCGGTTTGCGCATCAAGAATATCAACATTAAGATTTTTTAAGGTGCTTAAATCACTAATGCTGCTAAATTTTTCGATTATATTTAAAATCTGCGTTTTTATTTCAAACGGATTGAGCTGCCTGAGAGTATCTGTCATCTTTTGGCTTTCCCCCAGAACGCGTCGAGAATTTTTTGCGCATCCGCCGACGGCATTCTGTCATTTAGAATCAGATATTGCACGGCAATCATTGCGCATTCTGAACAGATGTTTACGCCGGGGCCTTTTACCATTTTCAACACCTGCGTGTTAGGACGTCCGCAAAAACTGCAATATACAGGTTCAAACCCCTTTGCATCATCTTTTGCGTCATTGCCGTTTTTGGGCGAATGTTCTCGCTTTTCACCTAACCTTATTATTTTTTCTTCAGACATCAGGTTTCTCCTATTTTGCCCTGCTGTATTTTTATATAAACCTGCTATTTTAAAAATAGTTTACATGGACGGTTTATATTTTTCATGTTAATTGTAACTTAAATTTATAAAATTTGCCAAATATTTTTGCTTATTTTATAATTACATTTACAACAGTTAATATAAGAGGATGATGAGTAATGAAGAAAGCACTTTTGCTGGTCAGCGTGTTGTTTATATCCGTTGTTTCTACCGCTTGTATAAATAAGTTTGCCGTGCAGGAGCTTAACAATAAAGCTAAAAGTTATATTGAACAGGGTGATTACCAGAACGCAATTGAGCGTTTGAAATCCAGTGTTGATTTGGATGATACTGTTTTTGAAACACACTACAATCTTGCGGTTGCATATACTCAGGCAGAAGATTATCCGAATGCTATCACCTCTTTTAAAAAAGCTATTGAGATAAATCCTGATTTTGCGGATTCTTATTATTCGTTAGCGGTTGCGCAGGAAGATTTTTCCGTTGACCTTGCAAAAGGAAACCTTGTTCTTGATGAGACCGGAAAACCGGTTAAACCGGATGAAAAAGAACAGGAAGCAAAAGAAAAAATTACGCTTACACCTGAAACGGCTAAACTCATTGATGAATTGCTGACAGATGCTGTTAATAATTATTCTCTGTATCTTCAAAAGGGTACTGACGCTCAGGATGGTGATGAAGTCAGAGAAAAAATCGAACAGCTAAATGAAGAAAAGGCTAACAACCAGACAAATTCAAATACAGCAGGATAGTTATGATTCTGAAATCGCCCGGAGATGTATTTTTTACTGTATTTAATTTTCCGGTGTATTATTATGGCGTAATTCTGGCTCTTTCGTGTCTTGTGGCTGTTTATATTGCAAAAATTGTTTATGAAAAAGTCTATCAGGACGCAAGAGCGGATTTAATATGGGAAGTTTCTCCGTTTGTGTTAATTCTCGGGATATTAGGGGCACGGCTTTACTATTGTTTAGTGAATTATACGTACTATTTTCAGAATCCTTTTGAAATTTTTTATATCCGCGGCGGCGGGCTTTCTATCCATGGCGGGATAATTGCGGGAATTTTAGGTTTATGGCTTGCTGCGAAAAAATATAAGATGTCTTTTTTAAGACTGTTGGATGTTTTTTCTGTCGGAACAGTTTTCGCGCAAGGCCTTGGCAGGTGGGGAAATTTCTTTAACAACGAGGCTTTCGGCTCTCCCCATGACGGGTTGGTAAAGCTTTTTGTGCCGCTTTCTCAAAGACCATCGGGGTATGAAAATGTTGAATATTTCCATCCGGCGTTTTTGTATGAAAGCATTGCGGATTTTCTAATATTTTTAATACTTTTATTTGTAATTAAAAAATTCGGAGTAAAGTTTGAGGGATTAACTCTTTGCATTTATTTGATGCTTTATTCTCTTGCAAGATTTTTTGTTGAAGATCTAAGGCTTGACAGTGCGATGAATGTGGGCGGAATTCATATTGCGCAAATTATTTCGGCTGTAATATTTGTTTTTGCTTTTTTGATGTTTTTGGTGCTGTTTTTCAAAAAACGCCGCGATTTGATTAATTGATTTTTGTCTGTTTTGGTGGTTTTATAAAATTATGGTTGCAAATCGTAATAAAAACCCCATATTGTGGCTGAATTCAGCGCATTTTGTGAATGATATTTATACCGGAATGCTCAATCCGATAATGCCGTTTATAGCAGCAAAACTTGGAATTTCAATGGCTTTTGCCACTGTAATTTTAAGCATGTCGCATATTTTTTCTTCACTTCTTCAGCCCTTGTTTGGCTTTTTTGCCGACAGCATCGTAAAGCGCGTCTTTATATTCTGGGGCTTAATCAGCACTGCGATTTTTATATCAATTGCGCCGGCTTCGCATGACGTTTTTGTTTTAATTTTATGCATAATTCTCGGAAGCCTTGGCTCAAGCTTTTTCCACCCGCAGGCTCTGGGTTTTGTTGTAAGATTTGCTAAATCCGACCTTGGAAAAACAATGGGCGTCTTTATTGCAATGGGTTCTGTCGGGTTTTCGCTTGGGCCGATTCTTTCGGCTTTTGTGGCGCAGTTTCTCGGGTTAGAGCACATGCCGATTTTATGTGTTCCCGGATTGCTGACTGCATTTTTGATGTTCCGCTTTGTCCCGAAAATTTATGAAAATCGTGATACAAAAAACGATATCAAATTCACAAAAGCATTTAAAGATATTTTGAGAAATCGCAAGCTTCAAATCCTTATTGTTATTGCGATGCTCAAAACTCTTGTTACAACATCATGCTTGATTTTACTTCCGTTTTTGTGGAAAAGTTTGGGATATCAGCCGTTTTATATCGGAACGATTTTGTTCGGGTTTATCTTTGCGGGCGGTATAGGTTCAATATTAAGCCGCGCGTTGGAGAAAAAAGCCGGAACTGCAAATGTGTTTTATATTTCAATGATTTCATCATTGCCTTTGATGATTTTATTTGCGCTTACATATAAAGCATTTCCGCATTTGGCTGCTGTGATTTTTGTATTTACGGGATTTGTTACAATGCTTGCTCAGCCCGTTACAATGGTAATGGCACAAAGCGTTTTGCCGCAGTATAAAAGTATAATCGGCGGTTTTATAAACGGTTTTGCATGGGGAATCGTTGCAATTTTTATGTCGGCAATCGGTTTTATCGCGCAAGCAAAAGGGATTATTCCGGTTTTGATTACGGTTTCGATTGTTCCGGTAATCTTTTCCAAAATGGTTAAATATCTCTTTGTAGAGGAATAATATAGTTTTTGTATTGGTTCAATTATGCGAAATTCAAATTCCTGAGGTCATTCCGGTGAGTTTGCAGAAGTATTTTTGGCGGTATTAAGTAAAATCGCAACAAGACATTGGATGTTCTATGGATTATTCGTATGCGAGAATCCACCTACGTGCGTAATAACCGCGTCACAGTTCACTGTAACAGTGAGAAGACATTAACCTTTCCAAGCGCTTCTGTCCTAATCCTGAATGTCCAACGATTAATTCCTTAAAAAGCGCAACCCACCTAATTCAGTTCCAATGTTCCTACGTGCGTAGCACCTAGGCCAAGATTGAGAAAGTTTTTTTGATGTTTTGCTCTTGATGTTTTCTGGCAAGTTTTTCCTGCAAACTTGCAATTTTATATAGAAGTCTGTTTGATGTTAAATCAAGGCTGAGTTTTTTGTCCATTTCATGCAGCATCGTAAGACTGTTCTCGCCGCCAAATGTGCTGTTTGACATTGCATTATTCATTTGTGTATATGTCTGCATTATGCCAAATGCCGCATTGTTCATGCTTTGCGCCGCGTTAAATCTTGCTATTGATGAAACTAACATTTACCCTCACTAACCTGGCACTTTTTGTGCCTCCAAAAACCATGTCTTACATATCAATTTTAGAACAGTTATTTTTATTTTGCAAGTGCTAAATCAGATAATTGTTTATATTAACTTTTGTAAACATTTTAAGTATTCTTGAAATTCGTTATTATTTATATACTTTATATATACAAGAGAACATTAAATATCACGAGAGATATTAAGAGAGATTATCCGTTAAATAAAAGAGAGAAACTTAATTCCTTCCTTCCTAAAGAAAATTTTGCCCCTATGCTTTGCATCGGGGCTTTTTATTTTTTGTATGAAAATAAATATCGGGACTTTTTATGTTTAAAATCCCGATATTTATAAATAAGAATCAAAAATTTATTTTTAGTCTGCAGTGCCGATTCTGTGGATTTTGATGAAGTTTGTTTCGCCCATCAGCAATTCCGGAACTGAGCCTGTAAAGATTACTGTGTCACCAGTTTTGAAATTGAAGCGTTCAATTAAAAAGGTGTCGATTTTTTGAAGTGCAGGTCGGTCTATTTTTCCGTCAAAATCTATTGTTACAGGATAAACTCCGCGGTAGAGTTTTATGTATCTGCAAACTTCTTTTTTAGGACAGCATGCGTAAATCGGGGCGCTTAATCTGCCTTCTGATAAAAATTTCGCGGTAAATCCGCTTGCAGTAAGTGCAACAACCGCTTTTATATCCATTTTCTTTGCCATATCAGCAATTGACATACCGATTGCCATAGCCTGATTGTCTTTTTCTTCTTCGGCCATTTTCCAGGGGAATTTGTTTTTGCGCATGAATGATGAATTTTCAACTGCGTCTGCAATTTTTTTCATCATTGTAACAGCTTCCACAGGATATGCGCCGGCTGCTGTTTCGCCCGAAAGCATTATTGCATCTGTTCCGTCAAGAATAGCGTTTGCAACGTCGCTAGTTTCAGCACGAGTCGGAATCGGGTTTTCTATCATGCTTTCAAGCATTTGGGTTGCCACTATAACTACTTTTCTTTTTACGTTTGCTTTTCTGATAATTGTTTTTTGCACAATCGGAACTTTTTCTGTTGAAATTTCAATACCTAAATCCCCTCTTGCAACCATAATTCCGTCGGAGGCTTCTATAATGCTGTCAATGTTTTCAACTGCCTGCGGCTTTTCGATTTTTGAAATTATTTTTATATTGGTATTGTTGTGAGATTTCAGAAGTTCGCGAAGCTGAATCACATCTTCAGCCTGTCTAACAAAAGAAAGTCCAAGGTAATCTATGTCATTTTTTGCGGCGAATTCAACAAATTTCAGGTCTCTTTCAGTCAAAACTTCAATGCTGCCGGTGGAGCCGGGGATGTTGATTCCCTTTCGCTGCTTCAAAAGTCCGTCAGTCAGTGCTTTTGCATAAATTACACCATCTTCAACTTTTTGAACTTCAAGCTGAATTTTGCCGTCATCAATCAGGATAAGTTCGCCTTCATGAACATCATCTGCCATGCCTTTGTAGTCAACCGGGATTATGTCATCAGTTTTTTCGCACTGGTGTCTGAATTTAAGGACTTCGCCCTTTTTAAGTTCAATCGGGCTTTCTAAAGTTCCGATTCTGATTTTTGGCCCTTGCAAATCAAGAAGCACCGGAATAAGCGTGTTTTCCTCCGATTCTATCTCGCGGATGAATGTGAGATTTCGCTGGTGAACCTCAACATCTCCGTGTGAAGAATTCAGGCGGAACATTGTAACGCCGGCTTTGAAAAGTTTTCTTATCATATCTTTGTTGTTGCTTGCAGGCCCGAGGGTTGCAACGATTTTTGTCATATTGAATTTATTCATTTGAAATTTCTCCTGATTATGTCAATTATATAACTATTTATTAAGAATTTTTTTGGGGCTTTACAAAAAATTGTATCTTATTTATAATTTTATATCATAAATAAAAATAGTTTACTAGTAAAGATGAGGAATTGAGATTTATGAAAAAATTATTCGCAAGTTTAATGGCCGTCTGCTTAACAGCGTTCTGTGCCATTCCTGCATTTGCGGCAGCAAACATTGCTGATGTAAGCGCAGATTTCTGGGCTAACAAAGAAATTGTTGATGTTGTAACTCATGACATCATGAATCTGGATGAACAGAACAATTTCAACCCGGAAGGCAAAGTTTCAAGAATTTGTTTCGTGAAATCTTTGTTAAAATTATTATCTAACGATAATTTGAACGTTTCTATCAAAAATTCATTCTCAGATGTTGCTGACGATGATGCAAATTATGCTGATATTTTACGTTCTCAGCAGCTCGGTATTGTTTACGGATATCCTGACAGTACTTTCAGAGCCGCTAAATTGATGACCAGAGCTGAAACTCAGTCTGTAATCAGCCACATCACAAAAGACAAAGTTTCTGACACTTCTGTTTTGAAATCTTTCTCTGATTACAGAACTGTTCCTGCATGGGCTAATCAGGTTTATGCAAAAACTCTTGACTACGGTATCTACGTAAATTATCCGAACGAAAACGAACTTCGTCCTAACGATATCCTGACAAGAGCGGAAGCAGCTGTTCTTCTTTCAAGATTGAGAGCAAAACTTGATCTTGTAAAAAGCCAGTACAAAGGTGATTCTATCGAACACTTAAAAGTTAAAAAGAATGCTCCGAACAATGAAGTTTTAGTTTTGCAGAAATCAAACGTTATCAAAGAAGGCAACGTTTTGGAAGTTGCATTTACTGACAAATTCAGATCAGAAGAAAGCGCAACAGGCGATGCTGTTTACTTTGTGAACGAGGCTCCTATCTACACTGAAGAGGGAACTCTTGTAATCCCTGCTAATTCTAAATTCAACGGAACTGTTCTGGGTATTGAAAAAGAAAAATGGTTTAACAAAAACGCAAGAGTATACGTACAACTTACAGAAATCGTTACACCTGACGGTGAAAAAGCCGCTCTCAACGCTAAACCTTTCTACAAAAACTACGAACTTAAAGAAGGTCCGTGGATGACAGCCGGCAAATTATTACTTTACACAGTTGGCGGTTCTGCTATTGGTACAGGTACAGGTCTTGGACTTGCATTCATTCCTGATCCGGTGAAAATCGGTACCGGTATGGGTATTGGTGCTCCTGTTGGTGCTGCAGTCGGTCTTGTTACCGGTCTTGTTACACCGGGGCTAAAATACCACGCAAAATCAGGCGAAGAAATTTATGTAATTCTTCTTGAAGATGCATCAGTTGCCAAACAAGCTTTATAATAAACTATTTTTAGATAATTGAGAGTCCGGCAATTTGCCGGACTCTTTTTTATTGAAAATCAACTTTTTACGGGCTTTATAATGTAATAGTGTTTTAAATTGGTAAAGCGTCCGGCGTTAAAAGCGCATAGATTCCATTTTCACGACGATAAATAAATACTGCCGGTTTGTGTTAGTCGTTTAGGGGTGTTGAGATAATCTTTCGGGTATCGAAATTTAATTTAAAAATTTTACAATGAGTATGTGGATGAGATAAATCCGTAAAAAATATAGGAGTATACGTATGAAAAGATTATTTATGACACTTGCTTTATTTGGTTTGTTTTTAATTCCGGCACAGAGTGCTAACGCATGGTCAATCAGCCAGTTAAATCCGCTTCCATACCTCGGTATCGGCCAAAATACAAGTTCATTTAGTTTAAATCCGTTTACCGGATTCAAAAACTGCAACCCTTGTAAAGTTAAAAAAGCAGAGTGCGACCCTTGTAAAGCAAAAGTTGTTGTCAAACCTTGTACAAAATGCGTAAAAGCATTTCCGGACAAACCATGCCCGTGCCAGACAAGAATTATGTATGATTACTAGGACTTTATGATTAAATCATGAGGTGCGTCCGGAGATTATGGAAGACCGGCGCTATATAAAAAGAACCTCCCGTGTTTTGGAGGTTCTTTTGTTATATTGTTGAACTGATTACGACAAGAATAGGCTGCCAAAGTCAATTGCAGGTCCTTTAGTAAGCGATTTCTTCAAGCGTTTTGAAGATTCTGTCTGTAATCTGTTGGATATATTCCTGACTTACCATACCGTTGATTACTGCATCCGCAATTCTGTAGGCCGGACGAATGTATTCCTGAGCCGTTCTGTTTACGTCTGCAAATTGCAAATCCGCAGCGGCACCGGTTTTGCCGCGTAATGCTGCACGTTTGTACCACCGGTCTTTTATGACATCCAGCGGTGTGAATACGTAAACCTTCACATCCATTACTTCACGAATATTTTCGTTTAAAACATACAAACCTTCGGTTAAAATAACTTTTGCCGGTTTTTTTAGTTCTCCGTCAGGATTGCTTTCGCATGTAACAAAGTTGTACAGCGGGGATTTGATTTCTTTGCCGCGCTTCAAATCCAGCAGATGTTTTTTCATCAATTCAAGATTGATAGCATCGGGTGTGTCAAAGCTGAATCCGGTTTTGAAAAGTTCTTCGTAGCTTCCGGCTTGTTGAAGTTCTTTTGAGGTGTCTTTATAATAGTCATCACAGCGGATTACTGTATAAATACCTTCTTTTTTGTCTTTCACGCAAGCTTTTATGGTGTTGTCTACAAAAACAGTTTTTCCCGATGCGCTCTCGCCTGTAATCCCGATTAGGAATGTTTTTTTCTTTTCCTGAACAACCATTCGTGCAATGTTTAGAATCAAATTGTCGGAAGTTTTCAAAAACAGCGGCTGAGGCTGGTGTTTGTCTTCTTCAAGAATCTTTTTCAAAGCATCGACAATTGTAGAAATTACTTCCATATCGCGGCGGCTTGAGTAATAATCGTAGCTTGTTAGTTGGAAATCTGTTTTCATAGTACATCCTTTGCTAATATTATTTTAATATTGTACTGTAAATTATTTTGATTTTCTCGTAATTATAAATTTTGTAACAAAAATAATTAAACCTTTAAAGTTTTGGGCAAAATATCCGTAGAGGATAATGTAAAGTTAATTGGAGTATGTTAAATATGTACCGTGATGAAATTTTTGAAAACGCGAAGCGTGTAAGAAGAGAAGAAAACTACCGGAATTTGAAATCTGAGATTTCAACAATGGAGTGTGCTATTGAAAGATTTTTGAACAGTGTTTTGGAATGCACAACATCCATATCTGAACGTGATTTCAACGTAACAACACTTTAGTATATCTAAAGTGTTGTTTTGCGTTTATATTGTGAAATCAAACTGATACATACCTGGCATTGTATAGTTCATAAACGGTGACATCATCTGCGGAAATCCGCACATCGGATATGAATATGACTGTGTGCTTTTAGCACCGAATGCGTTGATGTAATAGTCGAGCATTCTTATAACCCTGTCATATTTGCACTGGGCTGAATCAGAAGCTTTTGTGTCTTTCTTTGATTTATCTTCAGTTGTGGTGCTTGCCTTTGAAGGTTTGTTTGCAGTTTCGGTTTCTGCGGATGCGTCTGTATTGCCGGTTTCCGGAGTTGTTTCGGTTTTATCTTTTTTATCTGCTCCGGCGGCTGTTGTTTCTTGTGAACTTAAAGCCGCTGCTGCCGGTGAATTTGTGCCGATTTCGCCTTTTTTATATGCGGCAACTGTGTTTTCATAAGCTTTTTCAACAACTTTGTTTTCTTCAGGCTCTTTTGAATATCTTTCCTGAGCGGCGCTAAGAACTTCTTCCAAAATCGCATCATCAGACTGGGCTTTTATAGCCAATTCTTCTGCCGGCTGGTTTTCTGTCTTGTCTTTAAGCTGGTCAAGTTCGGATTTGCCTAAAGCGCTTTCCATAGCCTTTCCGGCAAAATAACTTGCGGTTAAACCTACAGCCAATCCGACAACTGCGCCGATTGCAGTACCAACTCCTGGTGCAACTGAACCCAGTGCCGCACCTTTTGCTGCCCATAAAGCCGCAACTGCAGCTGTTCCTGCCTTTGCGCCGATTGCGTAAGCCGCAACCTGAGCGCCTGCTGTTGTGACCACTCTGCCGGTTTGTTTAAGAGCTTTTTCCGTACCTTTTGCTTCTTTGCCGGAACCTTTTACAATCAAATTTCCTTCTTCGTCGTATTGATCATGGATGTAATTTCCGTCTTCGTCAATCATATCGAAAGTTTCTTTTGTTGCGTAAATTTCAGGTGCCGCAAGTGCAAGGTCGATTGAAACTGCTGTCAAAGCATTGGCGCGTCCGGCTTTCGCCATTTGTCTGAGTTTTGAAGATTTGGTCAATGCTGTTTCAACGCCGCCTTTTGCTGTTGTGTAGCCGGTGGCTTTTTTTACTCCGCTCCAGAGTTTACCGCGTCGTGTAACAGGTCTCAGACTGCCGCTTGTTGTTTCTTTGAAAACCCTCAAATCGGCATCGGCAATTGCTTTTTGAATTTCTTTCATTTTGTTGGCGTAATCTTTGCCTTTCAAGCCTTTTGCATCTTGAATAAGCTGTCTTACACCATCGTACATTTGTGTTTTTCTGAAATTAATTAATGATTTTTGGATTTTTTTGAAACTTTGACCGTTGAGTTTTTTTATCTCTGCGGCTGCATCTTTCATTGTGGTAAAACCGTTTGCATTTTTGAATTCTGCAACTGCGGTTTTAAGTTCCTGTATTTTTGCCTGTCTTGCAGCGCCGGTAAGACCTTTTGCTTCTGCTGTCAGGTTTTTGATTTTTTCATATCCTTCAAGTTTTTTGAATTCTTTCAACTCGCTTGCCGAAAGTCCGCGAAATCTCTTTTCAAGTCCCTGAATGTCCATGTTTCTTGTGAAATTTCCGTATGTTTCTTTGAAATTTGAACCTTTAAGCCCTTGTTCAATAGCTTTCTGCTCCTGAAAAGCTTTTTTAGGATGCATTAAGTCAGGAAAAATTGAAGTTGTGCCGCGGATACCTTTTTCAAGCGCAATGGTTGTCGGAATGGTTTCCGGTCCAAGTATTGAGACGCGTTCTTCTTTTGGCGTCAAACCCATTGCGTATCTGGTTACAATTTTAACATCATTATTTACTTTAATGCTGTCTGTCATAATTTTCCCTTTGAAATTTCCCCGTGTGTATATATAAAGTATTTATGTTTTGTAAAATTGCATATTTCATGTGAAAAGTACTAAGTTTTGTAAACTTAGTACTTTACCCCAGGGTTGAAGGGGATTTGGAGTTAAAATTTATCCGACTGCGCTAAATCCGGTGCCTTGCTGCATTTGAGGTGTTGCAGAATAGGGATTTCCGGGATTTGCCGCCTGCATATACATCATTTGCATTTTTTGAAATTCTTCATCGCTTATTGGAGTTCCGCCAAATTGAGATGCGTCAAACGGGTTTTGTGTATTTGTTTGATTTTGTGCAAGTTTTTGTTCTTCCTGTTTTTCAGTATAAGATTTTCCGACAATGAACCTTCCGACAATATCACCAACTGCATAACCTACCATACTTCCTAGCAAAGGTACCGGAATCAGTGCTGTACCTATTGCGCCGCCGACCGCACCACAGCCGAGTCTTACACCTGTTTTTGCTGTCTCAACGCCGCCTGCCAAAAGTCCGTCATTCCATGTTGTTTTTGCAATATTTGGCAATTCTGTAAGTAAAACAAGTGCCGCACCCAATAATGGCATTCGTTTGCCTAAAAGTTTTCCGACTCCGACCATTTGTTTCCAGAATTTTGCAATTCCGGTTTTGCCCATTTTGTCCGCAACTTTTCCGCCTGCCTTCCAGTATGTCGGCATATCGCTGAAGGTGCTTTTTGTGCTGTGCCAGAGGTTTTTAAAGAATCCGCCTTTTTTATCGACCATGTATTCATGGTGCGTCACGCCTTTTTCAAACGCGTCTTTAACCTGAGTTCCGAATTTCTTGAATCCAAGTCCGTTATTCAAGCCTTTTTCTCCGGCATAACTGTGTCGTAAAGTTTTGCCCATAAGTTCGGCTTCCGTTCCGAAAATGAATCCCGGCATAGCTTTTGTATAGCGCCATGCGGTTGACAAAAGTGTGCTTGTCATACTAACCTGCCTAATTTTTACCTAACCTTATATACATAAAAAATTTTGTTCCGAAAGAATTGTCTTTATTTTGATTTTTGTTACGAAATATTAACAATACTTTTTGCAAACCGACGGGCTAATTGTGCGAAATCATAGCATTTGAGATAATCAGGCTATGGAAAAAAGAGATGATGTATATAAAAACAGAGGTTTGCATGAATACGGCGATGTAGAATTCGCGGATTCTGTGAATAAAAAATATCCGATAGATACTGAAGAGCATATCCGTGCGGCCTGGAGTTATATTCACATGCCGCGGAATTCTGAAAAATACAGTGCAAAAGACGTCAAAACAATTGAGAATCGAATAATAAAGGCCTGGAAAGAGAAGATTAATCCTGAAGGTCCGCCTGAGGCTGAGAAAAATTAAAATATTTACAAACATTTCTCCCCGCGCTATAATTTTTTTATAAAGGGAGATGAAAATGCATAATATTACATTAATTAACGGGGATGGAATCGGGCCGGAAATATCAGAAGCGGTCGTTGATATTATTGAGGCGTCGGGTTTGAAAATCAATTGGGACATTCAAACTGCCGGAGAGGATGTAATAGAAGCAGAAGGAAGCCCGCTGCCTGAAAGGGTTTTGGAATCAATAAAGAAAAATAAAGTTGCACTCAAAGCGCCGGTTACAACTCCAATCGGCAAGGGGTTCAGATCAGTGAATGTGCAATTGCGCAAAAGCCTTGATTTGTATGCAAATTTGAGGCCGTGCAAAAATCTTCCGAACGTAAAGACACGTTTTTCGGATGTTGATATTGTGGTTGTGCGTGAAAATACAGAGGATTTGTATGCCGGAATTGAGCGTCAGGTTGATGAAAATACGGCAGAAAGTATCAAAATTATTACGCGCAGAGCATCTGAACGGATTGCAAAATTTGCCCTTGATTATGCTGTGAAAAACGGGCGAAAAGAAGTCTGTGTTGTTACAAAAGCTAATATAATGAAGCTTTCGGACGGACTTTTTCTTGATTCATTCCGCCTGGTTGCAAAAAACTATCCGCAAATCAAGACGCGCGAAATTCTTGTTGACAATTTGTGCATGCAACTTGTTCAGAATCCAAATCAGTTTGATGTTCTTGTTTTGCCGAATTTGTACGGGGATATAGTGTCAGATTTGTGTGCAGGATTGATTGGCGGGCTGGGCGTTGCGCAGGGGGCGAATATAGGGCTGGATTGTGCGGTGTTTGAACCGGTTCACGGCTCTGCTCCTGATATCAAAGGCCAAAACAAGGCAAATCCCACGGCGTTATTGCTTTCTGCAATTGAAATGCTTAAATACATCGGCGAATTTGCTTATGCTGAAAAAATCGAAGCGGCTCTTTTTAAGACACTTGAAAGCGGCGAATGCACTGCAGATTTGGGCGGAAAACTCGGTACAAAAGAATTCGCTAAAGCCGTGATTGAAAATTTAACTTGAGTTTACCAGGGGTAATCGTCCAGAATTCTCCAATTATCGTGTATTATTAGTGCTGTACATCCGGAACCGGAAGTCCAGCCGCTAGATTTAGGACCGCAGGCCTGTTTAAGAGTTTCTCTTTGATCTTTGGGCCAAATTTCAAGTACATATCCTGACAATATAGGCCCTTTATATGCTTTTTGTTTCCCATTAACTGATACGTTTACATTAAAATAAAAAATATCCCTTCCAACACGATTTGGCTTTTGGGGACCATTAATATCGACAATTATATAAGCATAATTTACCCAGGTATATCCGTCGTCTTGCCGTATTCCTCCATTAATGTACTGCATATAACAAAGGCCTGAGTCAATACAATACCATTTGTTTTTTGTGTATTGCAGATGTGAGATTGCTTGCTTATTGGGTATATTTATAGGTATATTTTTCCCATTATATTGTTTAACGCTTATTAAGTATGGATTAATATATTTAATTAAAAAATTGTTACCTTCAAAAAAACTCTTTGTCGACTGAAATGTAATTCCCGGTGTCGTTCAGAGCAAGATTAAGCGCGTTAAAAAACATTTGATATGCAGCTTTTAATTTTTCGGCAGTAACTTTCTTTTGATAATTGGTAATAACTCCGGGAATTGTAAAGGCTGCAATAATTCCGATAATTCCTACTGTAATCAGGACTTCAGATAATGTAAACCCTTTAGTTACAGGATTTTGGCGGGTATTGAAGCCCCCCCCCCCTTAGGCTCTTTCTCGGTAAAATCAGTGTTTCCGTCATTTTATTTCCTTCCGTCTACTCAGTTAATCCCAAATCTCTTAAAAATTTTTCATTGTCCGCAAGTTCAGCGAGTTTTTCGTCTTCAAACGGGTCAACCACGCCTTTTTTAACCATTTCTTCCATGATTTCGTTATGGGAGAGGTTGTCCATATCGGAAAGCGCAAGTTTTGTGAAATTTTTGATGTCACATTGTTTCTCAAACATTTCAACCGCGCGCCTTGAAAGCCCGTCAAGAAAATCGTTTTTTGCAGGACTGTAACTTGCCGAAATCGGGTTCACCATCCCCTGCACGGCTTTTTGCTTATTTTGGCTGTTAAGTTTTGAAACTAATTTTCTAAACATACACACATTCTCCCTATACTAATTATGCACTATTTCCCCGATTTGGCAATACATCTAAAGATTTATTCCTGATTAATTTTTGTCTTGATTATAATCTGTCTTTAAACTATAATGTTTTTGCTGTTAAAAATAAGATGAAAGAGGTCTGAAATGCTTGATATCAAACTAATTAGAGAAAATCCCGATAAGATTAACGAACTTTTAAAAAGAAGAAATCCCGAAATTTCGATAGATGAAGTTATTAAGATTGATGAAGAACGCCGCAAAATCCAAACTCAGGCAGACGAATTGCGCGCAAAAAGAAAAGCTGAATCCCAGAAAATCGGTGAATTAAAGAAAAAAGGCGAAAACACTGACGCAATACAGGAAGATGTAAGAAAAATCGGCGATGATATCAAAGCTTTGGAAGAAAAACAAAACGAACTTGATGCAAAACAGCGCGATATCCTGCTTCATATCCCGAATATTCCGGATGAAACAACACCTGTCGGAACTTCAGAAGACGACAATGTGGAAGTTTACAAATGGGGCGAGCCTCGAAAATTCGATTTTGAATTTAAAGCGCACTGGGATTTGTGCGAAGAAAAAGGGCTTGTTGACTTTGAACGCGGCGTAAAACTTTCTCAAAGCAGATTTACACTCTATCGCGGCAAGGGCGCAAAACTAGAACGTGCAATTATTAACTTTTTCCTTGATTACCATTGCGGCGAACAGGGTTATGAAGAAATTCTTCCGCCGTTTATGGCTAATGCGGCAACTATGACAGGAACAGGTCAGTTGCCGAAGTTTGCGGAAGATATGTACAAATGCGTTGATGAAGATTTGTACCTGATTCCGACTGCAGAAGTTCCTGTGACAAATATTTATGCCGGCGAAATTCTCTCAGAAGATGATTTGCCGAAATACATGACAGCATACACACCATGTTTCCGTCGCGAGGCAGGTTCAGCAGGTAAAGATACAAGAGGATTGATAAGAGTCCACCAGTTTAATAAAGTTGAACTCGTTAAACTCACAACTCCGGAAACAAGCCCGGAAGAACATGAAAAATTAACCGAAGATGCTGAAAAAATGCTTCAATTGCTTGAACTTCCTTACAGACGCGAAGCTTTGTGTTCAGCTGACATCGGATTTTCCGCAAACAAATGCTGGGATTTGGAAGTTTGGATGCCGTCTTACGGAACTTATAAAGAGATCTCAAGCTGTTCAAACTACGGCGACTATCAGGCACGCCGCGCAAATATCAGATACCGCGAAAAAGCAACAGGCAAAGTAAGACTTGTTCACACAATCAACGGTTCAGGGCTTGCTGTCGGAAGAACTTTTGCGGCAATTGTCGAAAATTACCAGCAGCCTGACGGAACAATTATTATTCCGGAAGTTCTAAGAAAATACACAGGATTTGATAAAATCTAAGTCTTATTTTATAAACATATTAATAAAAAAAACTCCTTTTAAGGAGTTTTTTTTGTAGCTTGCTGAATTGCGGCTGTTGTATTAATGTTTCTTTTGTTTATTAGCTTGTTCAGGGCTCTGATTGGTGCATTAAACCACCGTGCTGTTGCGTAAAGATTTTTATTGTCCACGACTTCAGCTTTCCAATAGTGCCCGACCGTGTCAGCGCATCCGGGTCCGCTAATAGCAATAATTTCCTTTCTTTGCAAAAGAATATCAGGTTTATTTTCTTCACTTTTCATAATTTTTGCCAATTGGTTTAACATTCTTTTGCTTGCTTGAGATTGTAGATATTCAGAAGCTGGTTCATCGAATTTAACAGCCATGCCAAAACTGGTGCGGGGTTGTTGTGTGTTAAAATTTACATTCATTTGTTTTCTCCTTATATTTTATTTCTTGTTTATTCGGTAAAAGATATTATTTTAGATATAATTTTTTGCGTTCCTTCGCTTCGTGCGTCAAAAGATAATTTTTCAGCATAAATATGGTTTGCTTCTCTAACGGCTTTTTTGATTGCTTTTAGCGGGTTCGATGAAATAAATTCTCTTCCGCCGACAATGGCGCGAAGCTTTTCTGCTTTATCGCGGCTTTTTGCCGTTGTTGATAAGTAAATATCGGCCGGATTTAATCGTTGGCTTTCAATAAGTTTGTTTAATTCAACTGTATCTTTGATATTGCCGATTAATTTTCTTGATAGATATTCTCTGACTTTAGTTTTTTCAATTGGTTCGGCTTTTATTGCCATTCCAAAACCAGGTTGTGATTTAGTTGTGTTAAAATTAACCTGCATTTTATTCTCCTTTAATGTCGTGCATTACAATTAAAACATGTAAAAAATTTTTTTTTGTTATCAGAATTTTATTTATTTTACAATTATTCATTTTTAGGGCATAATAATAAAAGATACAAATCCGGCAACACAGCCGGAGATACAGCTTGTTTTTAAGGAGTATGAATGTTTGAATTTCCGTTTGAACTCGATGAATTTCAAAAAGATGCATGTAATTTTATAAGTGAAGGAAAAAGTGTAGTTGTATGCGCACCAACCGGTGCCGGCAAAACAGTTATTGCCCAGCACGCAATCCATCGCGCGCTCGATGAAGGCAAAAGAGTTTTTTATACAACCCCTCTAAAAGCGCTTTCAAACCAGAAATTCTACGATTTTGGTGAAAAATACGGCCCGGATAAAGTCGGACTTCTGACAGGCGACACCTCAATCAACCGCAACGCGCAAATTGTTGTTATGACAACCGAAGTTTTCAGAAACATGCTTTACGGAACGAATTTCGGCGCAGTTGCAGACAACATGAAAGATGTAAAATACGTAGTTCTCGATGAAGTTCACTACATGAACGACGAACAGCGCGGAACGGTTTGGGAAGAAAGCATAATCTACTGCCCGACAAATGTTCAGATAATCGCACTTTCTGCAACTGTCGCTAATTCCGATGAACTCACCGCATGGATAAATACTGTGCATTCTAAAACCGAACTTGTAAATACGGATTTTCGCCCTGTCCCTTTGCGATTTTTCTACTTTGACAGTTCGCAGCCGACAAAATTGCTGCCTCTTCTGACACCCTCAGGCGTTTTGAATAACCGCATTAAACCCGAAAAACGTCAGTTTGCGCACGGAAAAATGAAACAAAAAACTTATGTCAAAGAAGTTGTCAGAAATCTTCAGGCGCAAGATATGCTTCCGGCAATCTATTTCACATTCTCCCGCCGCAAGTGCGATGAACAAATGGAAAAATGCGCAGGGCTTGAACTTGTAACACCGGGCGAAAGAGCGCAGATAAGACAATTTATTGACGATTATATCGCAGAAAATCCATACCTTTATAACAACAAACACATAGAATATCTTCTTTGCGGCGTTGCCTCGCACCATGCAGGGCTTCTTCCTTCATGGAAAATTCTTGTTGAAAAACTTTTCCAAAAAGGGCTTATTAAAGTCGTTTTTGCCACTGAAACTCTGGCTGCAGGGATAAATATGCCGGCACGCTCAACTGTCATAAGTTCGACCAGCAAACGCACCGACAGCGGTCACAGAATGCTTACAGCAAGCGAATTTTTGCAAATGTCAGGCCGAGCAGGCCGCCGTGGAATGGATGAAGTCGGATTCGTTACAATTGTCGGCACGCCTTTCCAGTCGCCCGAAGAAGTTGCAGAACTCGTTTTGAGCGATGCAAATCCGCTTGAAAGCCGCTTTTCACCAAGTTATTCTATGGTTTTAAATCTTCTACAGCGATTTTCGCTTGATGAAGCCAAAGAACTTATTTTGAAAAGTTTCGGCTATTTTTCATCAGGTTCGCGCCTCCAGCCGATTTTGAAACAAATGGAAATGAACGACAGGGAAATCGCAGAACGAAACTTTGTCTGTCCGCACAAATATTCAGACTCAGAACTTTTTGAATATGATAAAATTCGTCACATTTACGTTCAAAACCGGCAGACGTATAAGAAAATTTGCAAACAGGAAAAAGCCAAAAACAGACCGCTTTCAGAAGAAGCAATCCAATTTGGCCGTGAAACAAAAGCAATGCTTGCCAAAATGCATGATTTTCACTGCGACAATTGCAAATTGTACAAAAAACATGCCAAAAACATTGAAGTTATTGAGCGATTGAATGTTCGCCAAAAAAAACTTGAAAAAGAAATCGAGCGCCAGCGCGATATTTTCTGGAACAAATTTTTGGCTCACAGAAGTGTTTTGATGGAATTTGGCTATTTAAAAGATGATTATCCGACAGCACGCGGAATTACAACTTCGCAAATTCGCTCGGAAAACGAACTTTACATATCTGAAATTATATTTTCAGGGATTTTGGAAAAATTAACTCCGTCGCAACTGGCAGGTGTCATTTGTGCGCTTACGACAGAAGAATTGAGGATTGAAATCCCGTATATTCCATTCTCTGAGCCTGTCAGAAAAACTTTGAACTTAATCCGCAACATCAAGCGTAAAATTGAGAAAGTCCAGAATAATTATCAGGTTGAAGCGCCGCTTTATATAAATCCGTATTTTTCGTCCCTCATTGAACTCTGGGTTGAGGGTGCTGAGTGGGAATCTATCTGCGGCCAGATTGATATAGGTGAAGGCGATATTGTTCGTGCGTTTAAGCGGGTTGTGGATGTGTTAAGGCAATTTACGACAATCGAAAATGTTCCGGAAGCGCTTGTTTTCACTGCGCGCGAAGCGATTGAAAAGATTCAGCGGGAGCCGGTTGATTTGGATTAGTTGTTACATGTTGCATAAAATTTTTTGAAATATTATAATTGTATTGTAAGTTAAAACAGGAGCATGAAGTATGAAAAGTCTTATTATTACTGGATTCCAGGGGGGGGGGGGCACCCGAAAATAACGCTCCTATTGGGTTTTTAGGTTTTACTTTTGCGCAAGATGCTGTGAAAACAGATGTGTTGGAAAATTCCCACCAGCATGCCTTTGAGTTAGCCAGGGATTTTGTGTACGCAGATAACTTTGCCGGAAAATTTGTGCAGGCATTTACAATGGCAGAAGTTCTTATAACTCTTGGGATAATCGGGATTGTTACCGCAATGACACTGCCGTCTATAATCGGAAATTCCAGAAACAAAGCGTTAGAGGCATCTTTGAAAAGAAATTATGCTGTTATCTCCCAAGCTCTTGATTTGTATCAGGCGCAAAACGGCGAGCGTATTAAGCGGGGAGATAGTCAAATCGGAAATATAAAACCGATTTTAATGCAGTATTTAAAAACCGTTAAGGATTGCGGTATGGGCTCGCTTGATCCTGATGCATGCATTCCGAATTACGGGCTGGATAACGAAGATAATTCCCAAGTCTACAAAACTTATAACGGAAAAAGAACGATTCGTCTTGTTCCGTTTGATGACGGACAATTTGTTTTGAATGACGGGAGTCTTGTGTTATTAGAAAATCCCAAAGGAGGGTATCTTTATATTTCTGTTGATGTCAATGGATACAACAAAAATCCGAACAGGTTAGGACAGGATTTGTTTATGTTTGAGATTGATTCTAAAGGCAGATTACTTCCAATGGGAGTTTCCGGAACCTCTTATTACAGTGAAACGGAAGAATATTGTTCTCCGTCTTCGACGGGTGATTTGAACGGCGCGGGCTGTACTTACAGGGCGCTTACTGACAAAAACTATTTCAAAAATCTTCCAAAATAAGCATAAAAAAGACGCCTTTTTAGGCGTCTTTAATTTTATAATAAAATTTTTATCTTGCGCAAATCGTTCTTGCAACATGAACGCCGGAAGCCGAAGCCTGTATAAGTCCGCGGGTTACGCCGGCGCCATCACCGATTGTGAATAGGTTTTTAACCCCTTCGGTTTCAAGTTCGTTCGTCAATTTTACGCGTGCTGAATAGAATTTGACTTCAATACCGTAAAGAAGCGTGTATCTTGAGGCTGTTCCGGGGCAGACTTTGTCCAGTGCATAGAGCATTTCGATAATGCTTGTCATTTGTCTGTACGGGATTACCAAACTCAAATCGCCCGGTGTTGCGCAGGTGAGAGTGGGTGTTATGATGCTTGATTTGATTCTGTCTGGAGTTGAGCGGCGGCCGTCAAGAAGGTCTCCGAAGCGCTGAACCAGAATTCCGCCGCCAAGCATGTTTGCAAGGCTTGCGATATGCTGTCCGTACTGAATCGGTTCTTTAAACGGCTCTGTGAATTTTTCGCTGACAAGAAGTGCAAAGTTTGTGTTGTTTGTTGTTTTTTCGGCGTAGCTGTGACCGTTTACTGTTGCGATACCATTGTAGTTTTCCTGAACAACTTCTCCGTTCGGGTTCATACAGAAAGTTCTGACTTCATCGCCGAATGTCGGTGAGTGGTAAACAAGTTTTGATTCGTAAAGTTTGTCAGTCAAAGGCTCGAATACAGGTGCCGGAAGTTCAACTCTGACGCCGACATCTACTGCATTGTTTACCATGCCGATTTTGTTTTGCGCAAATTCTTTTGTAAGCCAGTCTGCGCCTTCTCTGCCCGGTGCGATAATGGTGTATTCCGCAGTGATTGTATCTCCGTTGTCAAGAACAATGCCTTTAACCTGTTCGCATTCTACAATAAGGTTTTTAGCCGCAACGTCGTTGATGATTGTGATTCTTTCATCCAGATAGCCCTGCATGTTTTTGAGAACATCAAGGCTTCGTTCTGTTCCAAGGTGTCTTACCGGTGAGTGGACAAGTTTAAGTTCTGCCAAGGCTGCTTCGCGTTCAAGTTCGCGGAAAACTTTCATATCAGTTCCGAAAACCTCGTCGGTTGCGCCGAATTTTAGATATAATTTGTCTGAGTAATCAATGAGTTCTTCAACTTTTTCGCGGTTCATGTAATCTACAAGATGTCCGCCAACGTCGGGGGTCAGAGTTAGTTTGCCGTCAGAAAACGCGCCTGCGCCGCCCCAACCGCACAAAAGTCCGCATTTTTTGCATGTCGGGCATTTTTCCCAGCCTTCACGCAAAAGACATTTTCTTTTTTCTATTTTTTGACCTTTTTCGATTAAAACGACTTTCCATTCAGGTTTAAGTTTAGTTATTTCGAGTGCTGCAAATATCCCGGCAGGACCTGCGCCGATAATAGCTACATTGTAGTTCATTTGATTTCCTCATATTGATTGCTGACCGTGTATTTTCCGAAACTTCGCAAATACATCCAATTTTACTCTGAACAATTATTTTTTTAAAGCTTTTGTAAGTTTTTGTTAAGAAAGGCGAGTTGGAACGGCCAAATTTTGCATAAATTTAGTGCCGTTTACGAAATTTAATATTGCCTGCTGAACGAAATTACAAAATTGTATGAAGAAAGTTTAGTTTGAAAGATTTGTCTTAAAAGGCTTTTTGTTAGCGGCTTTTGCGTGATTTAAGTTTGTCTGGAGTTCTGTTGTTTCTTCATTGTCGCTCAGGCTTTTTGCCAAATCAAGGTATTTCTGCGCTTCTTCAAGCCTGTTTGAATTCAAGTGAACAACTGCTATGTTGTAATAAATAAGGTATCTGTCATCATCTGATTTTGCAAGTTCAAGAGCTTTTCGAAGCGCCTCAATTGCCTGAGGGTATTTTTCCATATCAGCATAGACGATTGCAAGGTCAATATAGCCGCCCGGAATATCGGGTGCTGATTTGATATAGTGTTCTGCTTCTCTTAATTTGCGGCGTCCTATGTCGCGTTCGTTTCCCAGTACTATCGGGGCATAGATTAGGCCGTCTTTGTTGAATTTTGACATCGGAACGTTTGACATATCCGGAATCATTTTGTATAGAAGGTTTATTGTATTCAAATCCTGTTTTGAAATGTATTGAAAATCATGTCTGTAGCGGGTGTACATTGAATCTGCCTGCGTTGACATATACATTAAATCATCTGAACTGTAGCTGTGACCCATTATTCCTAGCGCATGGCCTATTTCATGAAGGATTGTGTTGTAAAGTTCTTTGTCTGAAAAATAATTGCCGTTTGCATCTTTGTCATACATTGTGATTGTCATTGATTTTAGGACTTTTCCCTTAATTTTAGGGTTTGTGTATGCAACGACATATTTGCAAATCCCGTCTTTGCATACATCTTCCGGAAGCGGGTTGAATTTTACAATAATATCAGTATCTCCTTGTTCAACAAAGTCAAATTTCAGAAAATCCGTACTTAAAGTCCACTGTGTGAATGCTTTTTCTATTTCTGCCCTGTAATAATCAGGTGTTGAAATCGGCACTTCAAGTTTGACTTTTAACGGAAACGTATTAACATCCCATCTGAGAAGGTTTTTGTCGTACGGCGCCTGTTCAATGTAGTTGTCGCCGATGTTGTTCAGAATATTGTTTTTCCATTCGTTAATTTGCTGATATGCAAGGTTTTGGGCTGCATCTTTCGGGCGGTTTTGTGCAAAGTTGAACATTTCAATCTGGATTTTTTCAACGGGTTTCAGATTGCACATTGTTTTGACATAATAGTATCTGATATCTTTGTTTTTGGGGTTGAGTGTGTGGGCTTGTTTGAGTTGTTTGTAGGCTTTTACAACATTTCGCTTTTCCAGATTGCTTTTGCCCGCTATGTATAAAAAGTTTGGAATATTCATAACTATCATAACAATTGCTAAAATCGATATGATAGTTATAATTTTATTGATTAAAGGTTTATTCATCCATTTTTCCCTGTTCAAGAAGTTTTTCTAGCGCGCGCGTGTCGCCTTTGAGTTTGAAGTATTCGGCAAATTTCGGAGTCGTTTTTAAATTGTAGCTGCGTCCGTTTTTGTCGCGCGTGCGGCTTATTAGTCCTTTTTCAAGAAGTTCTCCAACATGTTCATACGCCGTTGAGCCGCGAAGTTCTTTCAAATCTGTCTGTCTGATGGGTTCTTTAAGCGCAATGACTGCAAGTGTGCGCATCACGGCAGGCCGCAAATCAACCGGACAAAGTTTTTCGACAATATCCATGTGGTCTTCTTTTACCTGTAAGATATAACCGTTTTCATCATCTATTTCAAGTGCCCCGTCGCGGGATGCGTAATCCATTATCAGTTCAAGAATTGATTCTTCAACCTGTTCATTTTCAACTTCCAGTATTTCTGCGATTTCGTTTGTGGAAAGAGCCTTTGCTGTTGTAAATAAAACGGCTTCAATCCTGGCTTTCAAGTTTTCCATTTTCACCTCTTACAACATACAAATCCGAGTAAAATTCATCCTGAACCAATTCATAATCCGTTTCTGCGGTCAAAAACAACAACGCTATGTATGCGCTGATTTTGTCCATCCCGAGAAGCGTCAGTTCATTGAGTTCGATTTTTTCTTCTTTATTGAAAATCTGTGCGAGATTTTCTTTTAATCTCAGAACGCAGTCTTCAATATATTCTTCATGCGCAAGATTGATGATGTCATCTGCCGTGAATCTTGAATATGATTGTACGCGGCGTTTTGCGCGTTCATGCGCACTTTGAAGAGATTGTTTGTGTTCTAATTTTTCGTAAAATTCCAACTGGCGAATCAAGTCGCGCAATGTTACAACGCGGTTTCGGTTAAGCCTTACGCTTGTTCTGCGCTGGAGAACATCATCTATTGAAACAACGTTATTTGTCGGGATATAATCGTCTTCCTCGCTATAATCGACAATAAATCCGTCATCGTCGTATTCAATATTGTCTTCCGGCTGGCTTTCAAACTGCAGTAAATCAATGCCTTCAAGAACATTTGATTTCAATTTCAGAAGCACTGATGCAAAAAGAAACGTTCTTCCGGTCAGGCGCAAATCCTGCGACTTCATCTCGCACATGTGCGCAAGATATTTGTCTGTAACATCAATAATGTCGATGTTCCAGGGGTCAATTTTGCCGGCTTTTGCCATTGATACCAGAATTCCTATTCCTTCATTGTCAAGATTGACATCTTCGGGAATTGCCGGATTGTTATAGTTTAGTATTGCTGTCTCACTACTCATAATTAATCTCTAAGTTTTACCCCTGTAACGCGGGTTATGCCTTTTTCTTTTTGAGTCACACCTATCGTCCTATTTGCTGATTCTATCATAGGTTTGCGGTGGCTAACTACTATAAATTGCGTATTTTTTGACTGGTTCTGCACCATTTGGGCGATACGCTCAACGTTTAGGGTGTCTAAGCTTGCATCAACTTCGTCAAATGCGTAGAAGGGGGAGGGCATATAACGCTGGATTGCGAATACGAATGCTAGCGCTGTTAATGATTTTTCGCCGCCCGACATACTCTCTAAACGCTGAAGTTTTTTATCACGCGGCTGCGCTTCGATTGTCATGCCGCCTGAGAGCGGATCGTCAGGATTTTCAAGTTTTAGTTCGCCTTCTCCTTCTGATAGCTGGTGGAAAACCTGTTTGAAGTTTTCGTTGATGTTGTTGTATGTTTTTAAGAATGCTTCCTTTTTCGACTGTTCGTAACCGCTCATTCTGTCAAGAATTTCTTTGCGTTCTTTTGAAAGAGTGTCAATCTGCGTTTTTAGTTCGCTCTGACGCGCAAGAACCTCGTCGTACGCCGCAATTGCGCGCATGTTGACATCTCCCAGTTCCTGCATTCTTTTTTCAAGCCGCTGAATTTTCGATGTGATTTCATCAATAGAAATTTCTACAGGCTCTAATTTTTCAATCTCAACTCCGGCATTTGTCAACTCTTCGCGGGCTGTTTCAAGCTGCGGTTCAAGTTCGCGGCGGCGTGCGCGGAACGATTCAATCTGTTCTGCGATTCGCTCAATGTCTGAGGTTCTTATGTGTTTTTGTTTTTCGAGTTCTATAAGTTCTGCATTGATTTCGTCGCGTTCTTTTAAGAGTTTTCCGAGTTTCTCTTCGATTTCGAGGATTTGTTCGTTCAACTTCTCGGCTTTTTCGTTTAATACGTCAATTTCGCCTTTAAATCTTACTTTATCTGCTTCAAGTTTGACGTTGTTTGATTCAATGCTTTGGATTTCTTCGGTTTTGGTTTCGATAAGGTTGTCGTTGAAGGCTATGTCGCGGTTGAAATCATTTTTTGCCGCATTTGCATTCATCAAATTCTGCTGGAGGCGCTTGATTTCATGCTCAACACCTTCGGTTTTTTCTTTCAAATCCTTCAAATCCTGATCGTTGATGAGTTTTTCGACTTCCGTGATATCCGCTTGAACCTGCGCCATATCATCATAAATTTTTACGGTTGTTTCTTCCAGTTTGTCGAGTTTTTTGTTGAGTTCATCTATTTTAGGCTCTGTTGTTTTGACGAATTCCGCGCGTTCAGCGAGAATGTTTTCACTGTTTGCGTAATTGCGGTTCATGTTGTCAAGTTCGACTTTTGATTTGGAATATTCGCTCATTGAATCGGAATATTTCTGGCGGATGTCATCAAGTTTAGCTTCAAGAGATTGTTTTTTTGCAGTAAGTTTAGCGGATTTTTCTTCTAACGCTTTTAAATTCTTTTTGAAATTTTCCAACTCATCGTCATCATTCTGGCTGAAACTAAGGCCGGTGCGTCTTTGTGAACCCCCTGTCATTGAGCCTGATTTTTCGAAAATTTCGCCCTGAAGCGTTACCATACGGTATTTTCCGATAAGTTTTTTCGCACATTCCATATCTTCAACAACCAGCGTGTCGCCGACTGCGTAATAAAATGCGTTGATATATTGATCGTCAAAGTCGACAAGGTTTATGGCAAAATCAATTACGCCTTTGTCCTTCGGAAGGTTAAGTTTAGATGGCGCCTTGACAATTTTATTCAGCGGAATGAATGTCGCGCGTCCTGCCCCTGATGATTTCAAAAGTTCGATTGCAACTGATGCAACATGCTCATCGTCCACAACAATATGCGTCATTCTGCCGCCAAACGCCACTTCCATTGCTGTTGAATACTCTTTATCAACGGTTCCGAGTTTGACCAGAGGCGCATGAACTCCGCGAAGTTTCGCATTCATCACAGTGTCGATTGCGTTGTTGAAGCTTGATTGGGCAACCTGTTTTTTCGCTTCCATTGCTGAAACTTTTCTGTAAGCCATCTGGATATCATGGTTCACATCGTCGATTTCGTTTTTGGTTGTGTCCAAATCGTGCAAAGTGTTTTGCTGGATGATTTTGAAATCGGCCATTTCTTTTTGAAGCTGTTCGACAAGAGTTTTCTTCAAATCAAAGTCGGAGGCGAAATTTGCTATGAGTGTTTCGAGTTCTTCAAGGGTTGCTTTTGCTTTTGCAAGTTCGTTTTGAAGATTTTTCAAATCGTTTTCAAGAGGAAGCTTTTCTTTTATAAGCGCGTTTTCTTTATCCTGAAGAGTTTCTAAGGTTTTTCGCAAAAAGTTGCGTTTCTCAATATGCTGGTCTGCCGTTGCGTTTAGGCCGGTCATGTCTTCAAGAATTTTTTTCAATTCTTCATTTTTTTCTGCGATATTATCTTCAATAATCTTGATTTCGTCATCTTTTAATTTGATTTTTAATTTAAAATCTTCGATTTTTTGTTTGTAATTTTCGATACCGTTTTTGGCGTTTTCGATTCTGCGCAGGCCGTCCATAATCTGTTTGTCAGCATAAATTGTTGCGTTATTTTTGCGATCAATTTCGCCTTTCAGTTCTTCCTGCTGTTTTTTGAGTTCGATTTGGCGCGCTTCGCCTTTTTCCTTGACGACTTCCGAGATTTCCTGATATTTGCCCTTGATAAGGGTTAATCTTTCGTCTAAGTCTTTGTTTTTGACTTCTTCCTCTTTTTTCTTTTTGGTGAATTCGAGGATGTTTTCATGGGTTTTTTCAAGGCTGCGTTTGATATCAAAGAAGCGGACTTTGTTTATTTGGCCTTCGAGTTCGGATTTTTCTTCGCGCAGTCTCTGGTATTTCATTGCAACTTCGCGTTCTTCTTTTAGTTGTTCAAGCCTTAAATCTACTTCATTTAAGATTACAGTTGAGCGCTCAACGCGCTGTTCAACTGTCGTAAGTTCATTTGTTGCCTGATCTATTCTTCTGTCAAAGTCTGCAACACCTGCGATTTCGTCAATAATTTTTCTTCTGTTTTTGGGCGTGCAGTTTGTAATACCCATAACATCGCCCTGCATCATTACGTTGTAACTGTTTGGGGTTACGTTGTATTTTTCAAGTTCGGCATGGACGTTTGTTAAAGTTGTGACAGAATCGTTTATGTAATACGTGCTAGCATATCCCTGGGTGGATTTGCGGATTTTTCTTGCGATACTTAAGTCCTGACCGCCTTCCATGCCGCCGAATGTAACTTTTACAAAGGCTTCGTTGCGTTTTGTGTAGGTTGAAATAAAGTGCGAAAGGTTTTCCGCTCTGAGTTCGCTTGCGTTTGCAAGGCCAAGTGCGAAAAGAACACTGTCAATAATATTGCTTTTGCCCGAACCGTTCGGCCCTGAAATCGTTGTGAAACCTTCTAGCAGCGGGATTTCTGATTTGTTGGCAAATGATTTAAAATTATCTATTTCAAGTTGTTTTATGTACATAATCCTACCCAATTGTCTTATCTTTATTAGACTATAACTTTTCTGACATGTCAAAGCTTTAAAGAAATGTAAATAAATAATAATTTTAATTAAATATTTAATTAATTTTATGTTATTTTATGTACAAGAATGGAGTTATGAATGCTTGTACATAAAATAAATAATAGCTTATGCCCGGTTCGATTATACAAAAACGGTTACAATAATCCAAATTGTATAAATTACGCTGCAAGCAACCTAACACCTCCAATCAATAATCTTTCAGCGGCATATTTTATTCCTTTTGGAATTTCATATAAAACAGACTTTAAAGAAACTATAAATTATGCTGATAGCTCTAAAAAAGAATTGGAACTTGTTCGTGATAAAAAGTCAGGAAAGATTATTGATGCAAAAGAGTTTCGTTACAATGGAACCTTGGATAAGCATTTTAAATATGATAGAGCAACCGGTAATAAAATATTTTATGCTAAATATTTTAATGACGGTAAAACCAGAGAATATTTATATAAGTGGAATCCTAAAACCGGAAAACAAACTGAAGTATTAAAATATAATCAGAATGGCAGCCTAAAACAGCGTGCGTTTTATAGAGAAGATAGCGGGTCTCTATATTTTGTAGAATGTTACGATGAAGATACAAATGATGTTTTAAGCACAATTTGGTACGATAAAAATGGCCGTGTTAAACAAATTGACGGCTCTGAAATAATGAATATAAGTATCCAATCAGAATAATGTCAAACAAAAAAGTCTCCACGAGGAGACGTAAAAAAGGGAAAAGATTTAAAAGGGGATAAAAAGTTACCCAAAAGTTTTAAAAGTAGATTCGGTATTTTTCTGAATAACCTTTTCAACCGCGTCCATCTCCGTCTGAATAGCCTTCTGCTCCGTATCCAGCTGCTTCAATCTTAACTCTAAAGTCTTATCCTGGCTCTGTATAATCTCAATCTTAGCGTTAATCTCCTGTATAGCCTGGTCATATTCGTTCTTATCGTATTCATACTGGTTCATCGCATCGTCGTATGCCGCCTGATCAGTCGTCGTATTTGTCGTCAAAGAAAATGTAACCGGTTCCTTTAAATTCCCATCCTCATCCTCTTCGTATACGCTGATACTAATGAATCTGCCTGTGTTATCCTGCTCAAATCTGGCAGTAACACCCTTAACTTCTTCCTGTCTTGTAGCTTTACCAACTGTGTAACATGGGATGTTGGATAATGAAGCCCCGGTCTCACTGTACAATACGCTCTTCTTCTCCAAATCTTCCTTTTTATAAAAATATGGAGCCCATGTTGAAGTAGTAGAGTTATATGTGTATCTAACCTGCCAATCAGCTTCTCCGTATTGCTCGTTAAGTTTATTCAAATATTCGTTTTCTTCAATTATTGCATTCTCTCTCTGTTGCTCGTTAAGAGTGCTGAAATAGGGGTCATTATCGGGATCAGCCGGTGCTTGTCCCAGTTTTCTCAACGCAACAGACCCTACAGAATAAGAATAATTACCTTCAACTCCGGTTCTTGTAACGACCGTAGAACCAGCTGCCACTGCCGCAAAATCATCGGTCCATTTTCTAACATAGCTGACTTTATATGAGCCATCTTTTTGTGCAATGAGCGAAGTCACGGTGTTGTCAAGAGCCCCGTCTTTGAAAGTATAAATAGTTTTAGTGAAATCCTGAGTAGATGGTGGAGTCGGCACCGACATACCAAGCAGCTGGTTATAGTAGTTAGAAGATTGATTAGCGAGCGTAGTCCTCTGCTGGTTAACCTGCTGACCTTCATATTCGGTATTAGTTTTTCTAGCCGTAAGCCCCAAGAAACGAGCTTGCGAAGCAGCCATACCCATGACGAATTTCCTTTCGAATTATTTCCTTGTCATGTATTACGGCACAAGTTGTGAAAAACTTTAATT